>JAAYFD010000051.1 GCA_012728415.1 Gammaproteobacteria bacterium | reverse complement strand
GGCACTGGGTTACCTGGCCAGCAACTGGAGCAAACTGGTGCGTTACACCGAAGCCGGTTACCTGCCGATCGACAACAATGCGGTAGAGGGCGACATCCGCCACTTCGCCGTGGGCCGCAAAAACTGGCTGTTTAGCGACACGCCCGCCGGTGCTGACTCCAGCGCCATCATCTACAGCCTGATGCAAACTGCCATGGCCAACGGCAAAGAGCCTTACGCCTGGATGCGTTACGTCATGGAGCAGCTGCCAACCTGCCAGTCTGCCGAGCAAATCGAACAGTTGCTGCCCTGGAACTGCGAACCGCCGATTTACCGTTGACTACGATAACGCTCTAAACCGCCTGGAAACAGATGGGGTTTATGGAGCGCTTACCTTTTAGCGGGCTGAAATACATAGATAACTCCTAAAGTCAAAGTGCTTCATGTCTTGTGCTTAGCAGCTCGGGCTGATTTGCAGGCTGTTTTGTGGTTTTACTGGCCCGACACTTCAGAGCTTTCTACCAGCTCAAATAGCTCACCAACCTGGATATCTAGGTGACGGCACAGCTTTTCAATCACTTCCAAATCAACACGTGTAGCGGTTTCGTTGTAAAGCCGGTGCAGTGTGTTCCTGTTTATTTCAGTGTCTCTAGCGATTTCGGCGACTTTCAGCTTTCGTTCACCGAGAATTCTGGATAGGTGGCATTTGATCATAAATCCCCCTTTTAGTTAAAAAATACCTGCAGCGGTGAAAAAGTACTTGCAATGGTTCTTGTTTGTGCTAAATTCTCTCCTGCGGGTCATTTGTGGCTCGTCAAGAGAAAAAAGAGAGGGTTTGATTATGACACACACCTACCTGACTACTGAAGAGCTTTCGGCTCGTATCAAGTATGACGTGCGCACCATTCGCCAGTGTCTGAAGGATACTGTGCTGCATGATGGCATCCATTACATTCGCCCTTTTGGTGGCCGCAAGATCCTTTTCATTTGGGAAAAGGTTGAAGAGGCGATGCTGGCAGGCACTGCAGCACATCACATGATCAAGGCGCTGGGTTAAAGGAGGCTGTCATGGGTGTTGTGAATGTGCGTGATGGCCGACTCTACATCGATTTTCGGTACCGGAGCGTAAGGTGCCGCGAGCAGACCAAACTGGCCGACACTCCAGCTAATCGAAAGGTCCTTAACAAGGCTTTACTGCAGATTGAGCGTGAGATAAAGGCTGGAGTTTTTGATTACGGAAAACATTTCCCTGATAGCCCCAAGGCAGAGCACTTTCGTCAGCTCGATGTCATGGAGCAGCAAAATGCAGTTCATGGGGATATGAGCTTTGAGGTATTTGCTTTGGCCTGGTTTGAGGAGAAGCGCTACGAGTGGCGTGAGAGCCATGTCGAAACCATTGATGGCATTTTGAAAGTGCACCTGATTCCGGCTTTTCAACGTCGCCCGATTGGTGCCATTGTCAAAGCTGACATTATGGCCTTTAGGGGAGCGCTCTGTGCTCCGGACAAGGAAAGTGGAAAACGCCTTTCGCCATCCAGGATCAACCATATCATGACGGCTTTGCGCATGATTCTGAACGAGGCGGCGGACCGTTTCGGTTATGAAACGCCGTGGCGAAATATCAAGGCTCTACCAATGCCAAGGGCTGAAGTGCAGCCTTTTTCACTGCAGGAAGTAATGAAAATCATTGGTGGCGTCCGGGATGACTTCAAACCGTACTATACCGTTCGCTTCTTTACCGGGCTGCGCACTGGAGAAATTGACGGCTTGGAGTGGGAGACAGTGGATTTTGCCAACAAGCAGATCCATGTACGCCAGTCTCTGGTGCGGGGCAAAATTGAGAAGTGCAAAACAGCCAGCTCGTACCGGACTCTGCTGATGTCGCAGCAGGTGCATGATGCCCTGGTTGAGCAGTGGAAACTGACGGGTAAAAAGAGCAAGTTTGTTTTCTGTGCCCGTAACGGCGAACCTTTGAATCACCGTAACGTCACCAACCGGGTGTGGTATCCGCTATTGGAGTATTTGGGGCTGGAAAAACGTAACCCTTATCAGTCGCGTCATACTGCAGCAACTCTGTGGCTGGCAGCCGGCGAAAATCCGGAGTGGATTGCTCGTCAGTTGGGGCACTCCAATACCAGCATGCTGTTTCGTGTTTATTCTCGTTACATTCCCAATTTGATGCGAGAAGACGGTAGGGCTTTTGAGCAGCTGCTGGAAGAAGAGGTAGCTATGGAGGACGAGTCATGTTTCCTGTAAAGCAGTGGGCCCAAGATCAGCTTTTGTGGGCTGAACGTCTGACCGATAGCAACCTCTGGTCTATCAGCAGTCTTGAAACCGGGTTGTGTGTGCAGCTGGATTTTCTGCCGCTGAACAACTGCCAGCCAGGCGGTCAATGGGTTTTGGGTAGCTTGGTGTCGGCGGAGGGGGCTTGGAAGGTGTATAACCTGCGTGGTTTGCCGCCTGGTATTCAAAAGAACTTGCCTGAGCAGCAGATGGCATGGGTGAAGCCAGAAAATCACGTTTTTCTGTTAAATATCTGGAGCATGTTGGCGTATATGGAAGACTCTGCGCTACAAGCGTTTTTGCTGGACGTGTTAAGTGACGACCAAATCATGTTGCTGTTCTGTACTGCCAGTGCCAGCCGTAGCTACCACCATAACCAGCAGGGCGGCTTGCTGGCACATAGCTGCCAGGTGGCGATGTGTGCGGCCATGATGTGTACCCAGCTGCACATGGGGCGCAGGGCAGCCTGGGTTGCATTTTTGGGTGGGTTGTTTCACGACTTGGGAAAGACCTGGATGTTTTATAACGAGGAGCAAGGGCTGGGTGGTCAGCACGAATCCTACAGTCTGATTTTGCTGGCGAGCCCATTGCAGAAGCTGCGCCAGCAATCACCGCAGTTGTTTGAGGCTTTGACAGCTTGCTTGTCACCAAGAAAGTCATATCAGCATGACCCGTATCAGGTGTCTGAGATCGTCCGGTTGTGTGACCGTATGTCGGCTGCTGCTGAAGTTCAGCGCGATGCTTTTGCTGGGATCCCAGATTACTTTTGGTACGCAAGCTCTCCGCAAGATGGCCGGCTGTATAAGCGGCTTGACTCCCCGCTGTTTTAGCAGTGTATTGAGGCTATGTTTTGCGGCTGGGTAATCCAGCCGCAGGAAATTTTAGTCTTGATTGATCGCCTTGTTGTCTGTTGCAGGACGGACATCAGAAAAATTATCAGCATCTAACCCCAAGTCTGTTGTTTCTGTATCTTTGCTTCCGGCAAAGTGGTTGCCGAGATCTTCAAGGTTTTCGTCTGAATTATTTTCCCAAGCACTGATTTGTTCAGGAGTGAACAGGACGATTGCCAAGCGATGAAACAAAGTCAGTAAAGTCGAAGATGAATAGCCTTTCTTTCCTTCTTCAGTACGTTGTTTTTCCTCAGGGTGTCGTAGTCTCAAAGTACCGACGCCATGCAAAAAGCGTCCTTGTTGCTTCATGGGCTTGTGAACCACTTTAAGTGGGTTTATACGCCACATATTCAAAGCCGCACAATCTGTTGACTTGAGCTCCAAGTGCCAGCGTGGCCAAGCAATGATTTGAGCTACCAATTCCATATAGCGCTTGAGCGTTTCGGCTGAATCAAAGTTGATTCCGGAGTGGGAGCTGTTCACGTTGGTAAGTGTGTGCTGAATAGCCCAGCAAAGCTCAGCCAAAGCTTGAGCGTCAGCGTTTTTTGTCATCAGGTTACGGCAACGTTGGAATGCGAAAGCCAGGTCTTTTTTTTCTGAAGTATCTACAGGGGGAGCAGGTAAGAGTTGATGAATCCTGCTTTTCGGAAACAGTCGTGAAGCGCCTTGTTTGGTACTTAAACTACGTAAGGCTTCAGCGCTTCTTTTCCAGTTTTTTACTTCTTTTTCGGTGATGTTATAGAAGTAAACGGTTTCACGAATGTCATAGCCTGCTTGGATTTTTTCTAGTACAGCCAGTGCTTTTTCGTATGGAGTGTACTTAATGTAAAGCGTTGCTCGCTCTACGTCTGTTGTGGTTTGTGCTGTCTGCCGCTTTTGCGGCTTGTTAAGATATTTTTTGATCTTCTTGAGCAAGTGTTCGGATAGGTGAGCAGGTGTGATTTTATCACCGGCTTGACGCATGTTTTTGATGCGGTTAGGACGTATATCCAATAAAACCGAAGCCTGACTTTTGCTCAAGGGTAAAGAGTTGCGCTTTAGATAGAGTCCGAGAATTGCGTCTGTGAAATGCAGGTAAGTGCTTAGGGTGATGGCGGGTGTGCTGTGCCCAGCTAGGGCAGCCAAGCACCAGTAACGATCCCGAAGTCTGTTTTTTCCGCAGATCTGGATAAGAAGTTGTTGTCTTTGCTCCTGCGAGTAAGGCAAAAGACTGTCAAGCTCTGGAGGGAACGATAGCAAATCGTGGTGTAGTAAAAGCTGCAGCCTGGATAGGGCGCTGTGGCGCAAGTGGTACTGTGTGTAGTGGAGTCCACCTGTAAGGTCATAGAGCACTTTTCGAACTGCTATGGATAGAGCCTTTGTGTCGATGCGCTCAAGAGGGTTTCCAGCTTCATGAAAGAGAAGGTCTGTGGCGCTGCTGTTCATGCGCTTGTGCTGAATGAAGTCGGCAATAAAGCCTTTTTCGGTCTCTGTTAAAAGTGGGAAAAGAGGGATTTTCCGTAGAGCCGCTGCTGTTTTGTTACCGCCATGTCGATTGGCACGTACAAAAATCCAGGCTGTAGGGGAAGGTTCGATGTCACATAGACGCAGCTTTGCAATTTCTCCCGGTCGCATACCCGTGCGGTATGCGATGATCAGAAAGCCTTGAAGCGTGGCTATATAGCTAGGGTGAAGGTCTTCAAAGCAAGCAAAGTGATTGCAAAGTGCAGCAAACAGTGGCTCATCCACAATGGCAGCGCTAACGTGAGGTATAACGGTTGAGGAGCCTTCTTGTAAAAGTGGCTCGGGAAGTGGTGGAAAGCCTGCTGTCTGTACGCCAAAGTGGTGCATGTCTTCTAGTCGTGCTGCTCGATAGTGAAGCTCCTTTTGGCTCAGAGGACGATTCAGGATATGCGTATATAGCTCAAAAAAATCTTCTTGCCCAAAGCTTTTAATATCTTGTTTGTCGGTTGCGATGAGCCACTCTGCAGCTATACTGGCTACATAGCGCCGTGCCGTTGAAACTGCATTTCCACGATCTTGCAAGTGGCTAATAATCCAGTTGATCAGTACTTGCTCTGCTGGTTCTTGACACATATTGACCAGCGCAACCAGCTCTCGTATGCGTTGGGCTTTAGACTTGTTGGCAACACGATCATCTTTGAGCGTTTCACTTAATGTGTGTAACAGGTTGGAGTTAAGGAGCGGACGCTCAGTGGTTTTTCTCGAGCTAAAGGCCAATGCAGGAAAACGATTGAAATGCTCATAGTGATTTTCACTGCAAGAAACAAGAGCAGGCTGTATCAATCGTTCCCAGTAGTGCAAAGGTAGGCTGCTGCTGGGAATGCGCCCAGTAGCATATTCTACAAACGTTTGGGGTAACGCTACGTCAAGTAGAACCTCCGCAACAGTGATGCCTCCCCAAGCCAGTTCGCTTTGATTAAACCTTGTTTCCAGCTTTGTGTTTATCAGTTTTATGCAATCTGCCAACTTGAAGGTGATGATTTTTTCACTCTGTTCCGGACGGATATCCAGATACTGTTTAATCAATCCTAGGGTGATGGGGTCAGGGAAAAAGTTAACCTGAGAGGTGGCGATTTTTTCTCCCGTATCTTTGTCCAACTCATGCACATTGCTGGCAAAGTCACTATCTGGAGGCAGCTGCAGCGTTAACCAGCAGACGGATACGTTACCGTGCAGTGGGTAGGCCTGCTGGAGAGTATTGAGCAGTTCAGGCCAAAGCTTTGCACGGTTGAGACCTCCGTGCATGATTGCACTGATTAGGATACGCTCCAGTAAGCGTTTGGGTGATGTGGTTTGTGTAAGGTTTTTGAGCCAAGTGGCGTGTGCTTGTGCCACTCTAGTTGCTTGTATATGTCGGCGTAAACTTCTTGTCGGGCGCTTGGCGCGCAGCGTGATGTAGGGGGGTGGTACTTCGATGGACCACAGGCCCTTTTGGTTGCCGAAAGCAAGTTGCTTGCAAATCCAGGCATAAGCTTTTCGGTATGCAGCTGTATTAGGAAGCTCGGTTCTAAGCTTTTGATCTACTTCGGGCCAGCGCTGGTTGAAGTGTTCGGCATCAGGAATAGGCAGTAAGATTCCGGGCACGATGCTTTCCAGGATAGCCAAAGCTTTACGGATGATTAGCTCGTCATTTTTTGCCCGTTTTTGTGTACGGGTGTCTCTACCAGTTTTTGCAGGCAGGTTTAACTTGTTGGGCGTGAAAATCAGCGGGTTTTCCATCCAGGAAGCGCCTCAATCTGGTAGTGGGTTAGGATTTCTTCGATCTTGTTTGCGAGTTCCTGAAAGTCACAGATGCTCAGTATGCTAAAAGGGCCTAGCGCTTCTTCGCCGAGCTCTTCGTGACCCATCCAGCCGTCGATAACCTCAGGGTTTACTGATCGCAAGCTAAGTTCTGTACGCAGATGGTGTCTTGCCCAGTTTTTTGCCCAGGGCAGACGATTTTCCAAGAAAGAGCTGATTCGGCCTGATGTCAGGTCAATGGGCTTGAGGTTACCATCCTGTTCTTCCAAGAAAAAAAGCATGTTTGCATTGCTTTTTAGAACTTGCTCTTCACAGTGCTCAGCTATGTTTGGCGCAGTTAAGCGGTAAAGGCTAGCAATATTTTTCAGGTGCTCTTTATATAGCTTTGCTTGCTGTATGGCCGTAGGCGGAATGACAAGTGTCCGTGCTGCCAGGTTATGCCGCCGTTCTTTATCGCTGATCCACCAAGTTTTTTGATAGGGATTAAAGTCCCCGTAAAGACCCAGGGGTGCGTTTACGTCTCGATGCCCCGTAGAAAAACTTATCAGGTTCCAAGTGTAGATCACGTAGTGGTTGTGGAAGCGGACCGGATCGCTGATGTCAGCAAGGGGAGAAGCCAGCAAATCAAAAAAATTCCCAAGTATTTTTTCAGAAAAATGCAGCCTGCTTCCCAGTGCTATAGGAGCCCCTTTAAAAGTGGGCAAATTTGCACTGAGATTGACTGTTTGATAAATCGAGTTGACGAAGTGACTGTAATGATTAAAAACGCTTTCACGGTTTTGGTGCATGTAAGCTAAGGCTGGGCGCTCTTTATGTGACTGCCCCCTGATCAAAGATATAACAGCTTGATCTACTCCCTGGTTCACCATCCAGTGTTCTAGGTAGCGACTGATCCGGCCAATGGTTAGGCGCGTACTTTTTGTTTGATTGATTTTGGCTAGCCATGCACGAAGATCTTCGGCAGTAGGAGGTGAATTGGAGTGGGTTGACTCTACCCACTTGAGCATGTGGCTGGGCAAAGGAAGGTGTAACGTTTCGATAACAGGGGGAAGCACAGACTCTAAAAAACTAGCCTGGACTCCTGCGGGTACTTGGTGCTCAAACCAGAAAAAAGGCGTGTTCTGACGGACATCCAAAGAAATTAATTGCTGTGCAAGCCAAGCGAAATTACGACCGGTAAGTAGAGAGAGCAATATCCAGTTTGCAACTTGCCAGTCAGCACCTTGAGCTTCATAGGCATGTTTGATGAGCTGCTCGATATCCCACTCAGACGCTTGTTCAAACGAGCACGGCAGCGATTTTTGTCGTACAAGCATTTGCTCGGTAACACGTCTGCCGTGCAGAGCCTGCAAGGTCAATTCTTTCCTTCTTAGCTGGCCGTCCCGGACACGATAAACGGAGCCGGGAGTGACTTCAGATGACTCGTCTATGTCTTCGCTGGTTGGACGGTTTTCTAATCTTTCAACGCTGGTGGGGTCTTGCTCGTCGTCTGGCTCCACTAGCGTTACTGTGGGTGTGTATGGCCTTGAGTTGTTTTCTGAGTCACTGGGATTGGCATCCGTTTCAATGCGCTGACGCCTGATGCCCTTTCGGTTGCGGGCAACACTTCTGATGACTACCGCAATTCGAGCAAGTCCGGTTTGTAGTAGTGGAGAGGATTTTGAGCTCAATTCACGAATGGTCCCAAGCTCATCGTCCAGCTCGTTTAGGTTTTTAGCATGTGGAGCGTTTGGAAGCAGGTTGAGAACGGGGCCGTGTTTATCGTCGGTCGCTATTAGGCGGATTTCGCGTAGTGCTGATTCGATGGCGTTGTTGTGATCTCCGGCTAGCTGCAGGCTACAACAGCAGAGTACGATCAAGGCTCGCCACTGTTCGAATTTTTTTGCATCTAACTCATAATTTTCTTCCAAGGGGGCGGTGAGTGCGGATGCAAAATATGAAGCCGTCAGCATTTTTCCGGTTTTGAGTAGGGCAAATGCTTCAGCTGTATCATCTCTTTGTGTATTGATCTTTGTTTCGACTACGTCATCGACTTGAAGATAGTCTGTAGGCAAGTTAGTAAAGTACCCCTGCGTTTGATAATCGAGCAAAATGGGCAGACACAACTGCTGTAGTTGGTGAAGAGCAGCCTTACGGACGGTCCCGGGGAGGTCCGAGGGCGCGAGCACACTGAGAAAATCGGCTTTGTTCGGTAAGGTATCCATGGTGCCTACTTTTTGTTACGTGGTTGTAGCAGTTGCTGGAGTACGCTTTCAACACTTAGCTCTTCTGAAGAATTGACTGTAGCCTTTGAGGTTGGTTTTTTTGCTTTACGCTGATCAGTTAGCGTAGAGCGAGCCATACCGGTGAGTGTGCATAGCAGCGAGTCACTGAAGGTTTTTGACATAAAAAAAGCACGGTGCAAATGTTCTGGCAGTTTTTCTGAAAGGCTATCGCGTAGATCAGGTAGTACTGTTGGATGCAAGCTATTGAAGATCTCTCCCAAGACTGAAGCCCAGGCCGTTTTGAAAACATCTTCCTCGGATATCTCTTTTTGGGTGTAGCAAATGATCGGTGTTTTGTCCGGAGGCTGTGCGCCTTGCCAAAGAAAGGCAGTACACAAAGGAGCAAAAAGAAGTAGTCGTTTATCGTCGGTATTGATGCATTGCAAAGGCTGCTTGGCTAGCGCTGACAGTAGTGGTGCAGGAAGAGCGGTGCGCTCAAACTGCCGTTTGAGATCGCTAGCCCATAGGTGAGCATCGAGAGCTGCAGGGTGGATTTCGATCTGGGTTTTGGAGGAGCTGATTATTATGCGTGGCATGACGAGAACCCTGCGGAAAATCATCGTCCGTATTTTAGAGATAAGCTGCGGTAAAAATTTAGGTGTTAAAAGTGTCCGGAAACCGGACATCGAAAACGTAGATTTTGGTGACCGTGACCAGATAAATGGCTTTGATTGATCTTAACTGACTTCGTCGGTTTTAGGCAATATGCAATAAAAATTGCTATTAAAATCAATTAGTAGTATTTTAGAGTCATTGAAAACATTTTGCTGGCACGGCCTGTCACGCCGGGGGTCGCGGGTTCGAGTCCCGTCCACTGCGCCATAAACAAGCCGCCCGGGGTTTCCGGGCGGCTTTTTTGTTGCTTTGCTGGGCGCCAACACTTTTGGGCGCGAGAGCCTGATGCAAGTGTGTCCGGGCCAGACTGGGAGGGCTTGCAGCACTTCGGGCTTGTTCCGCTGGCAGTAGGCCGGGTAACGGGAGGTTGTCAAAGAGAGTCAGGATTTTTCTTGATGACTGAATGCTGGCCGGACTGCTTCTGCTGCGCTCGGAAAGTGTTTGCTGTTTGCTGCGCACTCCGGTTTTGCTGAAAGCAAGCCCGTCCAAAGAAAGCCGGGCTGGTTGCGCAGTATGCCGACCAACGGCTGACCCATGGCTGCCGGTATGCTGTGCTACTATTCCAATTTTGCCCCGGACAGAATCATGGAACGTACCAATACCCTCTCACGCTCCTGGTTGTGGTTGTTCGGCCTGGCTGCCATGGTCATCATCATTGGCGGCCTGAAGGCCATCAGCCCGATCATCACCCCCTTCTTGCTGGCGTCTTTTCTTGCCATTATTTGTATACCGCCACTGACCTGGATGAAACGGCACGGAATGCCAGGCTGGGCTGCTTTTGTTTTGCTGTTTTCTACGGTAGGGTTTTCTTTCTTCTTGCTGTTTCTGGCCATCAAGGGCACTTCAGAAAGCCTGGTGCTCAAGGCACCGCTATATCAGGAGAGGCTGACGATCCAGCTGATGGAGCTGCGCCGCCTGGCGACCGAGTACGGGGTGCCACAGGAATTCATTCCCACAACCATTCCGCTGCCTAATGTGAGCACGCTGACCGGGTTGGCACGCAATATTGCTGGTGCGCTGGGGCAGTTCACTGCTTATACCTTTTTTGTTTTGTTGGTGTTCATGTTTCTGTTGCTGGAAGAGCGTTCAATTGTCAAAAAGGTTGAGGCAGCTTTTCCTGGCAGAAAAAGAGTGCGTGTGCGTACGCGCAGCTTTCTGCGCTCGGTCAATCGCTATCTGGCCATCAAGACCACTAGCAGTTTTGCTACTGGCCTGATAGCCGGAACCGGCCTATGGGTGATTGGGGTCGACTTTCCGATTCTATGGGGGGTGCTAACCGGGGTGCTCAACTTTGTTCCCACGATTGGGTCGATTGTTGCAGCCATTCCCCCTGTGCTGATTGCTTTTCTCGGGCTCGGTGTTCCGGAAGGGCTGGGTACGCTGGTGTTGTATGTGGTGGTCAATACGGTGATTGGCAGCGTAATTGAACCCAGGTTCATGGGCCAGACGCTGGGGCTGTCGCCCGTCATTGTGCTGTTGTCGTTGCTGCTGTGGGGCTGGGTGTTTGGCCCGGTCGGCATGTTGTTGTCGATTCTGCTGACGATGATCGTCAAGCTGGCGCTGGAGTCTAATCCGCACACCCGTTGGCTGGGCATTATGCTGAGCGACGGTGTGCGGCTCAAGAAGGGCGACGGGCTGGACAGGCTTGATTAGTGGCGCAGGCTGCGTCAGATCGCCACCAAAGTGGCTCCTGCAGGCCGCCCCCAGGGTCAGGTAAGCTTTGTACGAGCCGCTTTAGCGGCGACCAGCACCCGGAACCAGACAGCCATTGTTCGCAACTAAAGTCGCTCCCGCGGAGGACCGTTTCCGCAAATGGCCTGTGCAGACCGCCCTTGCAGTCTAGTTGGGGCCAGGTGTACGTGGGGCAAGGCGCACGGCTGGCTCTGGCTGTAACTGGGTGTCGAGAGGCACAAGCTGGTCATTTTTGTAGCGCATGACAAAATTTAACAGGCTGTTGTCAGCGCTGGGCTGGATGCGAAACTCGGCCAGATCGCCCTGTAGCAGCGCGCTGGCCAGCTTGGCTGGCTGGCCATCGACTTGTGCCATACCGCTGAGTTTTTGGTGCTTCTGCTTTAGTTGCAAGGTAAAGCACCGGCCTTCGGCGTCCCGCCACTGCCAGCTGCCGGCGATGCGTGCGGGTACAATCCATTTGAACAGGTTGACACCGCCACAACTGGTGCGCTCGTCGGGCTGCCAGTCGCCCATGTCAAAAGCATGCGAGACAATGCGCGTGCCAGGCTGCAACTCCTGTTGCAGGCGTGGCCGCAGTTCCAGGTTGATGATGTCGAGCAGGTACAGGGTAACCACCGTTGCATCCTTGAAGTCGGCTTCGAGCAGGTCGCCCTCGAAAAAATCCACCATGTGCTCAACCCGCGAGTTGCCAGCATATTCCATGGCTTCGGCAATGCGCATCGGGTCCAGGTCAATGCCGATGCCCCGGGTGTTGCGCTGCATGGCGGCAGCCACCACAATGCGGCCATCACCACAGCCCAGATCATACAGGGTGTCGCGCGAGGTAACTTCGGCCAGGTCGAGCAGGGCATCAACAATTTTTTCATCTGTTGGCACGTAGGGTACATCAAGCATGATGTCCGGCTCGTCGATACTGTATTCGTCCAGGTGCAGGCCTTCGAGCAGGGCGTCTTCCAGCAGATAGTCCATGGCGGGATCTTCACCAAAGTTCAGTTCGTCCATGGAATATTCATCATAATCGTAGTCGTCGTACAAATTGTGCTCCTGCATTTGGCTGGCGGCACGCAACAGGCGGCCATGTGGAAAGGAATCAGGGTAACATATACGCAAGCTGGACAAGGCTGCCATGCCCCAAATGCAGCGTGTTGGTACTTTTGGGGTGTTGATTTGTGGGCTGGCCTGTCGTGCTGCATGCTGGCCGGCTATCCTTGATTAAAAATCGCGAACTTCCCCTGCAGAAATCACCATTGGTGGCCTGGTTGCGGGAAGGTGTCAATGGTGTATGCATGCTGGCAAGCAGGGCGGCGCTGACGGGCAAACAGCCTTCATCTTTTGGTCATTATTATAAAGCTTATGAATATCCTTCACACTTCTGACTGGCATTTGGGGCGCACGCTGTACGGACGCAGACGCCAGGAAGAGTTTGCTGCTTTTCTCGACTGGCTGCTTGGCTGTATCAGCACTTACAACATTGATGTGCTGATTGTGGCTGGTGACATTTTTGATACCAGTACACCGGGCACGGCAGCCCAAGAGCTGTATTACCGTTTTCTGGCCCGGGTTGGCAGCACCGGCTGTCGGCATGTGGTGATTATTGGCGGTAATCACGACTCGCCCTCGTTCCTGGATGCACCGGCGGGCCTGTTGCGGGCACTGGATGTACATGTGGTGGGCCAGGCTTGCACTGAACCTGTCGACCAGGTGCTGTTGTTGCATGACGATCTGGGCGAGCCGCAATTGCTGGTGTGTGCTGTGCCGTACTTGCGGGACCGCGATATTCGTCAGGCGCAGGCGGGTGAAAGTATCAGTGACAAGGAGCAGAAACTGCTGGAAGGTATCCGCGCCCACTATGCTGCTGTCGGTATGGCAGCCGAAACTGTGAATGCCGGGCTTGCGCAGCCGGTTCCGGTGATCGGAACCGGGCACATCTTTGCTGCAGGCGGTCAAACCGTGGACGGTGATGGTGTGCGCGATCTCTATGTCGGCTCGCTGGCTCATGTGCATGCCGGAGTATTTCCTGCGTGTTTCGACTATGTGGCACTTGGGCATTTACACGTGCCGCAGAAGGTGGGGGGGCAGGACCACATCCGTTACAGTGGTTCGCCCCTGCCCATGGGCTTTGGCGAAGCGCGACAGCAGAAAAGTATGTGCCTGGTGCAGTTTGCTGTTGATGCTGAAGGTGCTTTTGTGCCGCAGATCGAGTTGTTGGACATTCCTGTCTTTCAGAGGCTTGAACGCATTTCGGGCAGCTTGCCGGATATCTGTCTGCGTCTGCGGGCGCTGTGTGAAGAGGGAGAGCGGGTTTGGCTGGAGGTGCTTTATACCGGTACGGAAGTGGTCAGTGATCTGCGTGAACGGCTGGATGAGCTGGTGGCCGGTAGCACACTGGAGATTTTGCGCATCCGCAACCAGCGAATCCAGCAACAGGCACTGGAACAGGAGTTGCCGGAAGAAACTCTGGATGACCTGAATGAGCTGGAGGTGTTTGAGCGCTGCTTGCAGGCTCATCAAGTGCCCGAATCACAACATGACGAGCTGTTGCATAGCTACCGGCAGGTGTTGGATTCACTACACGGAAGGGATGCAATGGCGGAAGATGCGGGAGGGCAGGCGTGAAGATCGTGCAGTTGCGTTTTCAGAATCTTAATTCGCTGGTGGGTGAATGGCAGATAGATTTTACTGATCCGGCTTTTGTTGCGGACGGGATCTTTGCCATCACGGGTCCGACCGGTGCTGGCAAGTCGAGCATTCTGGATGCCATTTGCCTGGCGCTGTATGGCCGCACGCCACGGCTGGGGCGGATTACCAAGAGCAGCAACGAGATCATGTCGCGCCAGACGGGTGAGTGTTTTGCCGAGGTGACTTTTGCTACGGCTGGTGGCAGTTATCGTTGCTACTGGAGCCAGCACCGTTCAAGGCGCAAACCGGACGGCGAGCTGCAACAACCCAGGCAGGAACTGGTCAATGCCGCCAGTGGCGAGGTGCTGGAATCGAAGTTGCGTGAAGTGGAACAGGCTGTGGTGACCATTACCGGTATGGATTTTGAACGCTTTACCCGCTCGGCCCTGCTGGCCCAGGGTGGTTTTGCCGCTTTTTTACAGGCATCGCCGGATGCCCGTGCTCCCATTCTTGAGCAGATTACCGGTACTGATATCTATAGTCGCATTTCTATCCGCACCCATGAGCTGCAGCGAGAGCAACGTGAGCAGCTCAAGTTGTTGCAGGCGCGTCTGGATGGCGTGCGCCTGCTGACGACAGAGCAGGAGCAGGACTTGCTACAGGCGCTTGGGCAGGCGCAGACTGATGAACAGGCGCTGGCTGGGCAAGTTGCAACACTGGATGCCTGTGTGCGCTGGCAGGAGCAGATCCGTCAGCTGCAGCTGCAACAGACACAGCTTGCGCAAGAACGGCTGCAGCTGGCAAAGCAGCAGCAGGAGTTCGAGCCTGAGCGTGCCCGGCTGGCCCTGGCAGTGCGGGCGGCAGAGCTGGAGCCGGAACTGGTCAGGCTGCAGTCTGCCCGCAGTGTTCTGGAAAAGGCGACAGCCGGGTATCAGCAAGAACACGGACGCTTGCCACAACTGATTGAAGATGTGGCATCTGCAAGGCAGCGATTGGAGCAGCAAGCGGCTGTATTGGCGCAAGCGCGTCAGGAACAGGTCGAACAGGCAGCGGAGTTGCGCAAGGTGCGTGCGCTGGACCAGGAGCTGGAGCAGCACGCAGCACAGCTGCTGCAGGCAGTACAAAAGCGCGATACGCTGGTACAGGAGTTGGCCGGGCTGCAAAAAGCATGGCAAGAAAGTATCGAGCAACAGCAGCAAGGCGCGCGGCAGTTGTCAGGGGTGCAGGCGTTCTTTCAGGAGCATGCAGCGGACGAATGGCTGGTCACTGGCCTGGCCGGGGTCGAACAGCTGCTGCTCCAGCTGGAGCAACAGCAAAGCCGGCTACAAGAGGCCAGGGGGCAGAGGCAGCAGGCGCAGGAACGTTTACAGGCGCTGGCTACACAGCTGGAGCAGCAGCGACAGCGCTACCGGCAAGACCAGCAGGCGGTAGAGCAGGCGGCCGAAGTGCTGGCGGCCGGGCAGGAACAGTTGACTGTGGCGCTGGCCGGCCGGCAGCTGGCAGATTACCGTATCGAGCGTGAGCATCTACTGGACAAGCGGGCACTGAAGGCCCGTCTCGAAAGCCTGGAAGCCCAGCGCGATTTGCTGCATGACGGCAAGCCCTGCCCCTTGTGTGGTGCTACCGAGCACCCCTATGCACACGGACAGATTCCCCGGCTGGATGGACTGGATGAGCAGATTCACTTGATTGAAGAGCAGATACGACAGATTGAAGCCCGGCAAGAGCAATACCGTGAACACGAGCGACACCTGCAAAGCTTGCGCGAACAGCTTGCCGAAACCGAAAAAAACGGGCTGGAGCTTTTCACCCGGGAGACGGGCTACCGGGAGCAGTTGAGTGTGGCCGAGACTGAATGCCAAAAACAGCAGCAGGCTTTGGATGGGTTAAAGGAGCAGGTCGGCCGTGTGCTGGCACCGCTGACAGCGCTACCGGATGACATTGCTGACTCTGGCCAGTTATTAGAGCAACTGCGTACACGCCGCGATCATTGGCTGCAGCAGGTGGAACAGGCCAGCTTGTTACAGCAACAGCAGCAGGCCTTTGCAGCAGAAGCGGCTCGCCTGCAATCCTTGATTGAGTTGCAGCAGGCCAGCTTGCTGCAGCTGGAGCAACAGTTGCGTGAGCGTCAGCAGTACCAGGCAGATTTGCAGCAGCAGCGGCTGGAGCTTTTCGGTCAGCGTGACCCGGATCAGCAGGAACAGCAGCTGCAGGCGGCGATCGCCAAGGCTGAGCAGGCCTGTCAGTTGCAGGCGAGGCATGGCCAGGAACTGGAGCAGCAGCTGGCCAGACTGCAGGAGCGGATTGCCGGGCTGGAGCGTCAATGCCAGACTGGACAGGCAGATCTGGTTGCTGCACAGGGCAGGCTGGCCGGCCTGCTAAGCGTTCACGGGTTTGTTAGCGAGCAGGTATTGCAGGAGGCACTGCTGCCAACCGAAGTCAGGCAGCAACTGCAACAGCAGGCCAGCCAGCTGGATAGCGCAGAAACCGCTCTGCAGGCGCGGCTGGATGATGTACAAAGCTGGCTGGCCGCAGAGCAGGCACGCGAGCTGACAGCAAACCAGCCTGAAGCTGTGCAGGCCGAGCTGCAGCAAGCCCGGGAGCAGTTGCAGCAGTTGCGCAGCCGCGTTGCGACCCTGTCGCATCAGCTGCAGGAAAACGAGCAGGCGCGTACCGGCCAGGCACAGCTGCTGGAGCGGTTGCGGGAACAGCAGGAAGAATGCCGTCGCCTGGATAATTTGCATGCGCTGATCGGCTCGGCTGACGGAAAAAAGTTCCGCAACTTTGCTCAGGGGCTGACCTTCGAACTGATGGTAAGACATGCCAATCATACCTTGCAGCAGATGAGCGACCGTTATCTGCTGGTGCGTGACCAAACCGAACCGCTGGAGCTGAATGTGATGGACAACTATCAGGCTGGCGAAGTGCGTTCGACAAAAAACCTGTCCGGCGGTGAGAGCTTTATTGTCAGCCTGGCCCTGGCGCTGGGACTGTCGCGGATGGCCAGTCAAAATGTACGGGTTGATTCACTGTTTCTTGACGAAGGCTTCGGTACGCTGGATGAGGAGGCACTGGATGTGGCACTGGATACCCTTGCCGGGTTGCGGCAGGATGGCAAGCTGATCGGAGTCATCTCCCATGTGGCAGCCCTTAAGGAGCGCATTGCAATCCAGATCCGCGTGCACCCGCTACCAGGCGGGCGCAGCCGGCTCGAAGGTCCCGGCTGCAGCCAGTTAGCTGGCTGAAGCTTTTATCTGCTGGCCTGTTGAGTAATCCAATGAGTCCGTTGCGGTGTTCTGGGCTCCGGCCGCTGTGTTGCACCCCTTGCCATAGGCTCGGGATGCCCTGTCTCGGCGCTGTGTTCCATCCGGGCTTGAGTGAAGCAACGAACCGGTTAGGCTGCCAGAGGGCCACGCTTTGAGTTTTAGTGAAAAATAATTGTGGTTCGGACTGTGTTGCTGTCTTTCCGTGCTTTGTTTTCAGGCTGGACTGGTGGCACAATGCCATTTTCGAATGTTACGCCTGACTTTGCTTTTTATTTCGGATTTCAATAGCTTTTATGCCGACCCACTATGAACACACCCTGAAAACCTTGCAGCAAGGGGCTAACCGGCATGGGCGGCGTCTGGTTGTAGCCGGGTTGTTGGTTGTGCTATTGCTTTTGCTGGTTTGGCAGGCGGGTGAGCAGGTCACAATCAGAGATCGCGAGTTCAGCCGGCTTTCAACGCAAAGTGGTATTATTTCTCATGACTTGCGGCGTCAGCTGATGAGCATTCGTGCCTTGCATGTCAACTTGCAAGCCGAGTTGTTGTCTGGTGCAAAAACATTTGAATCGGTTCGCCCATTTATTGACAAGCGGTTAAGTGCCTTTGTCCAGACCGTTAACGGAGTGCGTACTGTCACTTTGCTGGATGCCAAGGCATCAGTTTTGGCTAGCAGCAACCCGCAACAGCAAAAGGGTAACAGCATGGCCGATAACGAGCTGGTGCAACGCGTGATGCAGGACGCCCAGCCAGGCACTCTGTATATTAGCCGGCCTTATCCACTGGCAGACAATATGCTGACCATTGCTGTAGCCAGCATGTTAACGGACGAGCGGGGCGAATTTTCGGGCATGGTGGTGACAGAGCTGAGCCCGCTTGAAATCGGCATTATGCTGTCCTCGGTGGTTTATGCTGACGATATGCACGCCGGGGTTGTGCACGCTGATGGTACGGTTTTTCTGGCCGAACCGGTCACACAAAAGCTGTTGGGGCATAGCCTGGCTGACTCTCAGGACGTTTTTACCAAGCATGTGCACAGTGGTAACGAGCTGAGCCTGTATCATGGCAGGCAGCTGTACAGTCATGACAGGCGTTTAATTGTTCAGCAGACCATCATGCCGGCCGAGCTGAACATCAGTGATGCGCTTATAGTGCGTATCAGCCGGAACCATGATGCGGTATTTGCCAGCCTGTATCGATCACGCTGGTTCATGGCTGGCCTGTATCTTGTGCTGGTTGTATCCAGTGTGGTGCTTTTACACTTGTGGCAGCGTAAAAGCCGACAGGCGTTTGCTGACCTGAATAATGCGCAAAAACAGCTGGTAGCCAGCAATGGCATGCTGGTCAGGCTGAATCGTCAGCTGGAGCAGCAAACTGAAAACATGCGCTCGCTGGCGTTTCTGGACGAGCTGACCGGCATTGCCAACCGGCGTCATTTCAATCGCAGCCTTGAAGCTGAGTGGCGGCGCTGTCTGCGTGAGCGGCAACCCCTGTCGATGATTATGCTGGATGTGGACTATTTTAAACAGTTCAATGATCTTTATGGCCATCAGCGGGGTGACGACTGCCTGGTCTGCATTGCTGGCAGCTTGAAAAACAGCCTGACCCGCTCCCACGATCTGCCGGCACGTATCGGTGGTGAGGAGTTTGCCTGCCTGTTGCCCAATACACAGTTAGAGGGAGCGCTCATCAAGGCCGAACGTATCCGCTCGGAAATTGAAGCATTGGCGATTCCTCACGCGGGCTCTCTGGCAGGGCCGGTGGTTACGGTCAGTGTGGGCGTTGCCTGCATGCTGCCAGAGCCCGGTATTGACTATTTGAGTCTGCTTGAGGCTGCTGATGAAACGCTTTATCGAGCCAAGCATGAGGGACGCAATCAGGTCTATAGCGGAGCTGCGGCGGAGTCGGCAAGTGTCATAGGGGAGGGCTCTACGGGGCATGAAAGTCTGGATTGATGCTGATGCTTGTCCGCGGGCGGCCCGGGACTTGGTGGTGCGTTTTGCGCTCAAACGCTCGCTGGAAGTGGTTTTGGTCGCAGGGCAGCCTCAACAAAAACCGAATTTTTCCTGTGTGAGCCTTGTCGTAGTGCCCAGCGGCCCGGATGCTGCCGATGACCATATCGTCGAGCAGGCATTGCCAGGGGACCTGGTTATCTGCAGTGATATACCGCTGGCCGACCGGCTGCTGAAACAGGGAGTGGCTGCACTGGACCCGCGCGGGCGCGAGTTCACCGAAAAAAACATGGGCGAGCGGCTGGCCACCCGCAACCTGCTGGCCGACCTGCGCGACAGCGGGCAGATCAACAGCGGTGGGCAGAGCGCTTACGGTGAACGCGACAAACAACAGTTTGCTAACGCGCTGGACCGCCTGCTGGCGCGACTGGCGGTTTAGGCGGCTTGTGAGGGGCAGCGTGTTAGGGGCCGACGCACCGCCTGCGGGCTTTCCAGCGCCGACTCGCGTCAGTCCCCCCGCTTGCAGAGGGCTGCCCCTGTGCTGGGCTCAGGACTCAGGGCAACAACAGGTCGCTGGATGCGTCCTGCGAGTTAGCGGGTGCTCTATCCAGTGGCCGGAGCGACGGCTGCGTCAGCTCACCGGCGGCTTCCAGCGCCGGATAGGCGGTCGAGCAGATATGCGAGTGAATGCGCTTAAGGTCGCGCAGAATATCCAGATGCAGTGAGCTGGTTTCCAGACTCTCTACCCGCTGCTGGCGCAGGCGTTCGATATGGTTTTCTGCGGCACGAAACTCCAGATCGCGGATGCGGGTTTTTTGTGCCAGCAGCATGCGCGCCGAGGCGACATCGCCGGAAAAAAACACACTCATGGCCAGGCGCAGGTTGTCTTGCACGGCGCGGTGGATTTCGCGCAGTTCGCGCGCGCCTTCGTCAGAAAACTGCAGGTGTTTCTTGATTTTCTTGCTGGCCAGTTCCATCAGGTTTTTGTCGATGATGTCGCCGATATGTTCCAGATTGATGGCCAGACTCAGAATTTCCATGGCGCGGCGGCTTTGCCGATCATCCATTGCCGCTTGGCTGAGCTTGATCACATACAGTTTGATGCTTTCATGCAGCTGGTCTACGGCATCATCCATCGTCGAAATGCGTGTGACCAGTTTGCGGTCGTTGGTCATCAGTGCGGTGATGCTGTCTTGCAGCATGCGCTCAATGATGTCGCCCATACGCATGCTTTCGCGCGCGGCGTTGGCCAGTGCAATGCTGGGTATGTCGAGGGATTGATGGTCCAGATAGAGCGCGCGGCCGGGGTCGTTTTCGTTGTCGGCGTCGGGCAGCAGGCGCTCCATCAATCGCGCAATCAGCCCCAGCGGCAGAATAAACACCAGCGCCATCACCAGATTGAACAGCACATGAAAGTTGGCGATCAGCCGCGCGGGGCTGTCGTCCATACCCAGCATGACCTCGGCCAGCAGGGGCAGCAGTGGCACAAAAATCACGCAGCCCAGCAAACGGTTGAGCAGATTACCCAGCGGCATGCGCCGGTGGGCGGGGTTCTGGCTGCCCATGCCCTCTAGCAGCGGGTTGAGGGCGCTGCCCAGATTGGCACCGAGCACCAGTGCCAGCGCGGCCAGCGGCGTAACCAGCCCAGCGCTGGCCAGTGACATAAACAGCAACACGGTTGCCACGCTTGAATGGGCGGCCCAGGTCAGCACCGCGCCCAGCAGTACCGCCATCAGCGGGTCGCTGGTGATGGCTCCCAGCAGCTCGTGGGCAATGTGTGACTGGGCAATCGGGTCAAGGCTACTGACCAGCATCTCCAGCGCCAGCAGGATCAACCCCAGACCAATGCCGACTCGGCCCAAGTCTTTGATCATGGTTTTTTTGCTGCGTTTAAAGGCCAAAAAACCCAGCAGCAATAGGGTGGGTGCAAAGGCCGAGGTATCAAACGACAGCACCTGCACAATCAACGTGGTGCCGACGTTAGCGCCCAGCATCACCGCCAGTGCCGGTGCCAGTGCCACCAGCCCCGAAGCGCTAAATGAGCTGAGCATCATGGCGGTGGCGGTGCTGCTTTGCAGAATAGCGGTGACGCCCATGCCGGCTAGAAAGGCGGGCAAGCGCCGGCGCAACGCCTTACCTAGAAAGCGGCGCAGCCGCGCACCAAAGGCGCGCACGATGCCGCTGTTGACCATGTGCAGGCCCCACAGCAGCAGGGCCACGCCACCGGCCAGGTTGAGTATCACGGTTATGCCCATGGGGAATGTCCGGCTGCGGGAGGAACAAGAATGCTTTGCATCCTAACACTTGCTGGTCGGGTGCTGTGTACGACGTCTGTATGAGCAACAGCCGCGTACCGGCGCTGAGCAGCCGGGACGAGGGTGTGGCAGGGCTTATTTTTTGCCCATCAGCGAGCCTAGAATGCCGCGCACGATCTGGCGGCTGATCTGGTTGGTGGCCTGGCGTATGGTGCTCTGTACTACCTTGCCAGCAAGATCGCCCAGCACGCCGCCGGCTGCATGGGTTGCGCCTTTGGTGGCGGCTTTTTTAACCGGTGCAGTTTTTTCAGGGGCTTTGGCTTCTTGCGCGGCACGTTCGGCACGTTCGGTGAGAATTTCGTAGGCGGATTGGCGGTCAATCGGCTTGTCATAGCGCATGCCCAGCGGCGACTGACGCAGAATCTGTGCCCGTTCACCTTCGGTCAGCGGCCCGATCCGTGACTGCGGCGGTGCTATTGCCACCTGTTGCACCATGCTGGGCGTGCCCTTGTCTTCCAGGGTGGCAAACAGCGCCTCGCCAATGCCCAGCTCGGTCAGCTCTTGCAGGGTGTTGAAATCGGGGTTGGGGCGGAAACCATCGGCCACCGCCTTGAGCGATTTTTGCTCTTTGGCGGTAAAGGCGCGCAGGCCGTGTTGTACACGCAGGCCCAGTTGCGCCAGCACCGCATCAGGCAGGTCGGACGGCGACTGGGTGACGAAATACACGCCTACGCCCTTGGAGCGGATCAGCCGTACCACTTGCTCAATGCGGTCTTGCAGTGCCTTGGGCGTGCCCTTGAACAGCAGGTGCGCCTCATCAAAGAACAGCGCCAACAAGGGTTTGTCGGCATCACCGCGCTCGGGCAATTGCTCAAACAGCTCCGACAGCAACCAGAACAAGAAGGTGGCGTACAGCTTGGGCGCTTCGTGTACCAGCCGGCTGCCGTCCAGTATATGGATGGTGCCGCGCCCGTCGACTGACGGTTGCAGGATGTCGCCCAGTTGCAGCGCCGGCTCGCCAAAGAACTGATCGGCTTGTTGTTGCTCCAGCGTGGCCAGTTTGCGCAGCAGCGCATTGGCCGACTGGCGGGTAAACAGCGCGCTGTCGTCAGCCAGCGCCTCGGGGTTGTCGAGCAGGTGGCTGATCATCGCCTTGAGGTCTTTCATGTCAAGCAGCAACAAGCCTTCGCGGTCGGCGACCTTGAAGGTGGCATGCAGCACCGCCTGCTGGGCATCGGTCAGCTCCAGCAGGTTGGCCAGCAGCAGCGGGCCCATGTCGCTGATGGTGGTGCGCAGCGGGTGGCCCTGTTTGGCAAACACATCCCAGAAACACACCGGATAACCTTTGGGCGTGTGCTGCAGCCAGTCCATGCCGGCAATGCGCTCGGCGATCTTGCCACTCGGGCTGCCGGCGGTGGCAATGCCGCTCAGGTCACCCTTGACGTCGGCGGCAAATACAGTCACGCCCGCATCACTGAATTCTTCCACCAGCCGTTGCAGGGTCACGGTCTTGCCGGTGCCGGTGGCGCCGGCAATGATGCCGTGGCGGTTGGCCAGGCGCAGGGAGTGGCCGGTAGGCTCACGGGTCAGCAGGTTTTCACCGAGGGTTAGCAGGCGGGGACTGGTCATGGGGTATCTCTTACACAAGTCAGCTGAAAATGGTTGCTGGCAAGCTTAACAAAAAACTGAAAGCAGGGCGGATGTTTCGGCCAGGCACTGGTCGCCACTAAAGTGGCTTGTACAGCGGCTTTGGTCGCGATCGCTTTACCTGGTGAAAGCTTAATCCAAGGGGGTACTTGTTGAGCGGTTCCCAGGATGGCAATAGGCATCTAAGGATGCCGGGAGGTGTGAAAACAGGATGCCGGGAGCTGACGATAGAGCGTTAGATGGCTGTTTCTATGGCTCAAACTTGCGAATGCGGGCATGGGTGTCGGGGTGGCTGGACAGCAGGCGCAGGAAGCGGTTTTTGCTGGTGTCCGGGCGGGCATCGGTGCTTTCCAGGCGGCGCATGATGTTGGCAAAGTGCCGGGGTTCGATGCCATGTGCCAGCAGTTGCTGCAGGGCAAAGTCATCGGCTTCGTCTTCCATTTGGCGCGAGTAGGCCATGTTCATCAGCAGCGCGGGTGCGGCGGCTATGGTTTCCGAGGCGGCCGAGATATCACCGGTAATGGCAAACAGACCCCAGTAAAGCAGGCCGTTTTGTACCACCCGGCGCATGCCGTGGTGGTGATATACATGACCAATTTCGTGCGCCAGTACGGCACCGAGCTCATCATCACTTTCTGACAGCTGGACGATCTGGTCGGTAAATACCATGTCGCCACCAGGCAGGGCAAAGGCATTGGCCCCGATGCTGGGGGCATGCCGAAAATGGACGCGCAGGGACAGCTCAGGGTGAGCCTGCAGCAGGGGGCCAAAGTGCTGCTGCAGTTCCTGCTGGCGTTGTGCCGGCAGCTTGCTGGGCTCCAACAGTATTTGGTCCAGCATCTGCATGCTTTGTGTGCCGATGTGCTGTTCCACCGCGTCAGGAATGAACGTTACGATAATCCGGGCGGCCAGTGGTGCACCCTGGGTGAGTCCCAGGTAAAGGGCCAGCAGCAATACCAGACAGGCACCCAAAATCCAGCGCCAGCGTGACTCCAGCTGGTGCAGCCAGTCGGTTTTTATCTTGTGTTGGGTGCTGGTTGCGAGGTGGCGCAGCAGCAGGGCCAGTGCGTCATGCTCGCTGGTGGCAAAGGTCGCACCATCGTCAAAAGCCAGCTGTCGTGGCGTGTTGCCCAGCCTTGGGGAAATCTGTACCCGGTCCGGGGCATGGCACAGCTCGCGACCGGCAAAGTGCAGACAGAGCTGTCCTTGCGCGTTCAGTACCAACAGCGCCGGATGGCGCCGGGAACTTTGACCGTCAAAACAGAATCCCCGGACTTGCATGGCTAGATGATCGCAATATCCATATCGAACATTTCACCCAGCTCCTCGCCCAGTGCGCTGGTATGTTCCAGCTGGCCACCAACAAACTTGTCCAGATCGCCGGCAATAATCGCTGTGGTACAGGACGCACGGTAGCTGGCCATGCGTACTTTGGCCCAGGGCGTATACAGCCCCAGGGTCAGCATGATCAGCAGGCTGTTGGTGAAGTAGATCCAGACGGTGGTGCGTTTGCTCATATTTGATTCCAGCCGGTGTCCGGCGAGGCCGATACCGCCCAGATACAGGTTGGTCAGGCCGGCCTGGAAGTAACCGAATACCAGCAAGTAACCGGCGACGGCAGCAAGGGGATGGATGGTGATGGCCAAAAAGCCTGCCAGCAGCATGCTGATCAACACTTTTAGGCCAAACAGGTAGTAACTGGCCAGACTGGCGTTAAAGCTGAAGGCAGCCAGTCCGTAGCGGCTGTTTTCGATTTGGTACTTGTGCTTCTGGTGCAGGCTGAGCGGCAAACCCAGGGAAAAGGTAATCAGGGAGACGAATGGCCAGAGTAACACCACCTTGGCTGCACCCAGATAGCTGCCGGTAAAGTTGAAGCGTACGCCACGATATGAAGTATTGATGGCGTTGAAGCGCAGCGAGCGTGACAGCACCCAGGGGAACAGCGGGATGAAGCCCAGCAGCATCAGGCTGCTGAGGATGGGGGAAAACTGTAAGGCAAGATTCCAGGCGACCAGGGCAAAAAAGGCGATGATGCGACCCTTGAGGATGGTAACCGGGTTGGCCAGGTACTGGAAATTATTGTCATCTAGCAGGGTGTTACCGTAAAAATACTGACGGTTGCGTACCTTGGCCCAGGCCGAGTAAATGCCCAGGGTCACAATGGTCAGCATCACGTTGACAATCCAGATGCCAAAGTACTCCCGTCCATTGCCGGTAAACTGTATGGGCGTGCGTCGTACGGCCGGGGTATGTAGGCGGTCCTTGGCGGCCAGAGGCTCGCCCAGTGCCCCGGAACTCTTTTGTGGGCGTTCGGTTTTGCGTGCAGCCGACTCCGGGTTGTCCTCTACCGTGAAGTTGGCACGGGTTGCGGCAGATTGTTTTGATACCGGCTGTTCTGGCTCTGGCGTTTCTATGGGATCCAGCGCCAGCTCAAACTCGGGCTCGATCCGCACTGCAACACCATATTGCGCCAGCTTGTGACGATAGGCTTCTGCTTTGCTGTGCTCGAGGCCTTTTTTCAGTATGGCTTGCGGGTTGGTGTAAAGCTGGCGCAGCTGGTTGTCGTTTAGCCTGAGCAGCCGGCGCAGATTTGACTGTACCTGTTCGAGCTGGAAGCCTGGCAGTGGTTGGGGATTGAAGACCAGACGGTAGTGCAGCATGGAGAGTCTCTCCCTGGTTAAGAAAGGGCAGTCTAAACCGGGCCGGTGGCTATGTCACCTTGTCCGGGGTGGAATGTGCGCATTTGCGGAGCCAGAGGGTACACACGGGAAATGTTGTACAGCTGCTGGTTTATCCCGCCGGTTGTTTGTATCGTGCAGAAATCAGGCGGTTTTGGCTTTTTGCAGCTTGCCGTAGGCGGCCAGCAGATGTTGCATCGCTGGCAGGTCGGTAAGGTTTTCGCTATCGACGGCTTCAAGACCGTGAAAGCGGCGCTCGCCCAATACCGTAGCCAGAGCTTCGTCTAGCGTTTGTTCGCCATATTGCCAGGCCAGCGCACCGGCATAGTTTTCCAGCGCGTCCAGACCATGGGCCTGGCCCAGTTGTAGCAAGCTGGTCAGGCACAGGTAATGACGCAAGCGTTCCGGAGCCAGACCGCACTGGTTGTAATTGAGCTGCCACTGCACCCACTCCAGCGCACTGGCATGGTCGCCACAGGCCAGTGCCAGCATGGCTTTTAGCTCGGCCACACGCAGGCTGGCCCAGGCGCTGTCCGGGCTAAACAGCAAACCCAGAAACTCGCTGATTAACAGATCGTCGGCCAGATTTTCCTCGTTCAGGGTTTCCAGCAGCGCAAGAAAGTCTTCCGGCTGTGCCTGCTGTTGCGGCAGGCTGCAAATCAGCTCGCGCCAGCCAAGACCGGTATTGTTGTTGGCGTGAAACAGGTCATCCAGCGGATAAATTTCCGACATGCCGGGTACCAGAATGCGGCAGGCATCCACGCCCAGGTGGCTATAGTCGGCAATATAAACCTCATGCCCTAAACCGTGCAGCAGGTCCAGCAGATGCTGGCGGGTTTGCTGGTTGTCGCCTTCAAAATTCCAGCGCACAAAGGGGTAATCGGCCGGGCTGCGCAGCATGTCCCAGCCCAGATGGCCGCTGGAGTCGGTGAAGTGGGTTTCCAGGTTGGTCGGATCGGCCACCAGCTCGTTGTCAAAGGTTGGCTCGGCAAAGACATCCAGCTGGTTCAGGTTACGACCCTGCAACAGCTCGGTGACGGTACGCTCCAGCGCCACGGCAAAATTCGGATGGGCACCAAAGGAGGCAAAGCTGGTGCCGTTGTCACGGTTGAACAGCACCACGCAAACCACCGGAAACTGCCCGCCCAGTGAGGCGTCCAGCGTCAGCGTTGGGTAGCCGGCGGCCTCCAGTTCGCGCAGGGCTTCACGCACTCCAGGGTGCTCGTCCAGCACGCTATCCGGGATCGGCGGCAGGCTGATGGCTTCGGTGAGGATGCGCTGCTTGACGTGGCGCTCGCAGATTTCCGCCAGCGCCTGGCTGTGTGCTTCGGCACTGTTGTTGCCGGCGGACATGCCATTGGAAACATAAAGATTGCCAATAATATTGACCGGAATATGGCTGGTGCGGCCATCGCTCTGACGGACAAAGGGTAGGGCGCAGATACCGCGCTCCTGGTTGCCGGACTGCAAGTCCAGCAGCTGGCTGGCGGACAGTTCGCCCTGTTGCTGGTAAAACTCCAGCAGGTGCTCATCCAGCAGGCCAGCAGGCAGGCTGTCGTCCTCAGTCAGGGCAAACCAGCGCTCGTTCGGGTAATGCACAAAAGCACTGTCGGCCAGTTCACGACCCAGATAAAAGTCGGCAAAGAAATAGTTGCACGACAACCGCTCAAAAAATTCGCCCAGCGCCGAAGCCAACGCCGCTTCACGGGTTGCACCCTTGCCGTTGGTAAAACACTGCGGACAATCACGGTCGCGAATGTGCACTGACCAGACATGGGGTACCGGATTGAGCCAGGAGGCTTGTTCGATGTTGAAGCCAAGAGTGGCCAGTTGCTGCTGGAAGCGTTCGATGGTTTGTTCCAGGGCGGCGTCTTTGCTGGGGATGTGGGTCAGGGTCATGAGCAGGCTTGCAGTTGGTGAGAAAGGCGCGGATTATACGGCACCTGGCAAGTTGTCGCGAGCCGCCGGCCCGGTTCCGGGAGCAGGCGGGTTCAATGATTAAACCAAGGACCACCCATGAACATCATCAGCCTGACTTTGGTCAGTTATATTTTTGTTATGGCGGTTACGCCGGGGCCCAACAATGTGCTGCTGGCTGCCTCCGGGGTTAATTACGGCCTGCGCCGTACCCTGCCGATGGCCATGGGTATCGCCCTGGGGGGAGGTTTTCACTGTTTTGCTAGCATGCTGATGTTTGGCCAGCTGTTTGAGCTGGTCAGCATCATCCGCTTGCCAATAGCGGTGGTGGGTTGCCTGTACCTGTTATGGCTGGCCTGGCAACTTTTTCGTGCCGCGGCACCAGAAAGTGGCGAGCAGGGAAGGCCGCTGACCTTTATGCAGATGGTGCTGTTTCAATGGGTTAACCCCAAGGCTTGGGTGATGATGCTGAATATGGCGGCACTCTTTATGCCAGAGCAGGGGCCGCTATGGAGCAGTGCAATGCTGATCGGTATGATTGATGCAGTCGTGAGCCTGCCCTGTGTGTTGCTTTGGGCCTGGCTGGGCGACCGTTTGCGGCTGGTACTGCAGAGGCCGAGGCATTTGCTGTTGTTTAACGGCCTGATGGCAGTGTGCCTGGCTTTAACGGCTGCCTGGTTGTTGCTGGATGAGATGCGCTTGTTGTTTACCTGAGTAAGCTTGCCGGTGATGTCAGGGGCAAGCTTCCTTCCTACAGGGTGCTGCCTTACCCTGTAGGGGCAGCTGCTTCCTTTGTGAGAGCAGGAAGGACTACCCCTTAATAGCAAAATAATCGCAGTTAAAGCGGGTGGTGGTAGAACACCGAGTAGGATTCGATGCCATCGTTCGGTTTCTTGATGCGCGCGTTCGAGTAATGTTGGGCGCGGATACCAAGTTTGCCGGCGTTGGGCAGGGTTACACCTAAACCTAGCCGGTCCTCAAAGCTGAAGGCCACACCAAGTTTACGGCTGCTGACCCGGGTTTTCGAAAAAGCAGCTACGCCGATGCCGCCTTCAATGAATGGCTGCCAGCGTGCACTGGTGAAGTTATAGGTGAAGACCGGCATAAAGGATACCGAGTGAGCTGCGGACGAGCGGCTGCCGCCATCCCAGTAGGTGTAGCCAGCATCCCAGTAGCCGCCCAAGTGACCACGCTGGCCGTTGAACCACTGACGGTTCCAGGTGTTGGTCAGACCTGCGCGCAATGTAGCATCGCCCTGACCGGTAAGGCCGGCAGACAGGGTCAGGTCGGCAGCAGATACACCGGTGGTGCCGAGCAGTAAGGCGGTACAGGCAGAAAATAACAGGTGTTTGTATAGCATGGGTATACCTCGGTTTTTCTTCTTTTTGCGGATACAGGCCGGTAAGGGGCGGCTGTTCCATGACGGCTGTGATAACCTAGTAGCCTGCCTGGTGAATACCATTGGTCCGCTTCGGTGCCTAAGGTTATAATACCCAATTGCTGCTTCTTGCCATAGTCTTGCCATGACGTGCTGCGACAGCAAGCTTCACAACTTCATTTTGCCGAACTTGAGTTAATCAACCAGCAGTACAGGCTGTTCACTAAACACAGGCTGGGGCTGTGCGCCGTTTGCACTATGCCATCGTTCGTTACTGAATACAGCCGCTTAATTTCTTTTCTTGATTAGAAACCAGATTAGTCATGTCTCTTCCTGCCAATCACCTGGAACTGCTGAGCCCTGCCCGTGATGCCGAAATTGCCCGCCAGGCCATTCTGCACGGTGCCGATGCCGTTTATATTGGTGGCCCGGGTTTTGGTGCGCGCCACAATGCCGCCAACTCCGTGGCCGATATCGCCAGTTTGGTCGGGTTTGCCCGCCAATACCATGCCCGGGTGTTTGTCACCCTGAACACCATTTTGCACGATAACGAACTGGAGCCGGCCCGCCGGCAGATCCACGAACTATACGATGCCGGTGTGGATGCACTGATTGTGCAGGATATGGGCGTACTGGAGCTGGATATTCCGCCAATTGAACTGCATGCGAGTACCCAGTGCGATATTCGTTCGCTGGAGAAAGCGCAGTTTCTGGATCAGGCCGGTTTTTCCCAGCTGGTACTGGCGCGGGAATTGAATTTGCAGCAAATTCGCGACATTAGCGGCAAGGTCGATGCCGCCATCGAGTTTTTCATCCATGGTGCGCTCTGTGTGGCTTTTTCCGGCCAGTGCAATATCTCCCATGCCCAGACCGGACGCAGCGCCAACCGTGGCGACTGCTCCCAGGCCTGCCGTTTGCCTTACACACTGAAAGACAATCAGGGCCGGGTGGTGGCTTACGACAAACACCTGCTGTCGATGAAAGACAACAACCAGACCGACAACCTGCTGGCGCTGGTCGAGGCCGGTGTGCGCTCGTTCAAGATCGAGGGGCGCTACAAGGACATGGGCTATGTCAAGAATATTACTGCCCACTACCGCCAGCAGCTTGATGCCATTCTGCAGCAAAAACCCGAACTGGTCCGTGCTTCCAGTGGCCGTACCGAGCACTTTTTTGTGCCCAATCCGGATCAGACCTTCCATCGCGGCAGCACTGACTATTTCGTCAACGAGCGCAAAATCGACATTGGAGCCTTTGATTCGCCCAAGTTTGTTGGCCTGCCGGTGGGGGAAATCCTCAGCGTGGGTAAAAATGATCTGCTGGTGCAAACTACCACGCCGCTGGCCAATGGTGACGGCCTGAATGTGCTACACAAGCGCGAAGTCGTAGGTTTTCGCGTCAATACCGCGCAAGAACTGGCGCAGTTTGAACAGGACGGCCAAACGCAGTACCAGTACCGTCTGTTGCCCAACGAAATGCCACCGCAGTTAAGGCAATTGCGCCAAGGCCATGCCCTGAGCCGCAACCTGGATCACAACTGGCAACAGGCGTTGCAAAAAACCTCCGCCGAGCGGCGCATGGCCGTGCACTGGCAGGCAGAGCTAAGCGGGCAACAGTTGCAGCTGAAGGCTACCAGCGAGGAGGACGTCAGCGTCACTGCCATGCTGGAGGGGCCTTTTGCTTTGGCCAATAACCCGGAGCGCAACCGGCAGCAGCTGCAGGATGCGCTGCATCAGCTGGGTAATACGCTGTACTTTGCCGAAGATGTCGTGATCAGCATGGATGATGACTGGTTTGTGCCGGCATCGCAGCTTAAGTCGCTGCGCCGGGAGGCCATTGCCGCGCTGGATGCGGCGCGCCTGCAAGCCTTTGTCCGCGGCACACGCAAGGCGCAAAGCAATCCGCCGCCGGTTTATCCGGACACCCAGCTATCCTTTCTGGCCAATGTTTACAACGAAAAAGCCCGTGCCTTTTACCATCGCCATGGCGTACAGCTGATTGATGCCGCGTTTGAAGCCCACGAGGAAGACGGCGAGGTGCCGGTGATGATCACCAAGCATTGTTTGCGCTTCTCGTTCAACCTGTGCCCGAAGCAGGCCAAGGGCTACACCGGTGTGCGCAATAATGCCAGCGACATGCAGCTGGTGCATGACAATGAAGTGCTGACACTGAAATTTGATTGCCGTCCCTGTGAAATGCACGTCATCGGCAAGATCAAGCCGCATATTTTCCATGGCCCGCTACCGGGCAGCCAGGCAGATCCGGTAAAGATGGTAGGTTTTGTGGAGCCTTGACCACTTAGCCATGGGCGTTAGAAAACACGCTGCAACATTGCAAGGGCACCTGTGGGGGCTGTGCTGTGATTGGTGGCGGATAATATAACCAGAGCCAGACTGAAGTCAGCCGGTTTTCAGGTGTGACCGGGCTGCCAGCAGATACTGCACCATCGACCAGAGTGTCAGGGCAGCCGAGAGCAGCAGCAGCACGTAGCCGATAATCACCAGCCAGCTAAAGCCGGGTGGCTGTGATAATAGAATCAGCAGGGCGACCATTTGTGCTGCGGTTTTCCATTTGCCGATGCTGGAGACGGCAACTGTGCCGCGTGCGCCCATTTCGGCCATCCATTCACGCAGTGCCGAGACCAGAATTTCCCGGCAAATGATCACCAGTGCTGGCAAAGTCATCAGCAGGTGATGGTGATGCTGGGCTAAAAGAACCAGGGCAACTGCTACCAGCAGCTTGTCGGCAACAGGGTCAAGGAAGGCACCGAACGGTGTGCTTTGATTCCACTTGCGGGCCAGATAGCCGTCAAGCCAGTCGGTAATGCTGGCTAAGGCAAAGATGCCGCAGGCCACCCAGTAGTGCCCTTTGAATGGCAGCAGGTACACCAGCACCAGTACCGGAATCAGGGCGACACGCATAGAAGTGAGAATGTTTGGAATGTTCATGGCAGACACGGCTGTAATGGGGTTAGTCCTGGTGCAAGGCCTGGTAGACGGTTTCGGCCAAGGTCTTGCTGATGCCCGGTGTTTTGGCGATTTCATCCACGCTGGCGCGTGACAGTTCCTGTAAACCGCCGAAGTAGTTTAGCAGCTCCCGCCGGCGTTTTGGCCCCACCCCGGGGATTCCTTCCAAAGTTGAGGTGCGGCGTGTTTTGGCGCGTCGGGCGCGGTGGCCGGTAATAGCAAAGCGGTGGGCTTCGTCGCGGACCTGTTGAATCAGGTGGAGTGCAGGCGAGTGCTCCTCTAGTTGCAGTATGGTTTCGCTATCGTTAAGAAACAGGGTTTCCATGCCGGCTTTGCGTGTAACACCTTTGGCCACGCCAATCAGGGTGATGCCGCCGACGGCCAGCTCTTGCAGTACATCCTGTGCCATGTGCAGCTGCCCCTTGCCGCCGTCGATCAGCAGCACATCGGGCAGCTGGCCTTCGCCGTCGGTGTGCCTGCCGAAGCGCCGCATCAGCGCCTGGTGCATGGCGGCGTAGTCGTCGCCGGGCGTGATGCCATCGATATTGAAGCGTCGGTAGGCGGATTTCAGCGCCCCTTCGGAGTTGAATACCACGCAGGAAGCCACAGTGGCTTCGCCTTGTGTGTGGCTGATGTCGAAACACTCAATGCGCTGCAGGCTGTCGAGACTGAGCGCATCGGCCAACAGTTCGAAACGCTGGGCGGTCTGGCTGTGGCTGGCCAGGCGGGCTTGCAGCGCCTGCTCGGCATTGGTGATCGCCAGGCGTTGCCAGCGGGCGCGAATGCCGCGCACCTGATAGCTGATGGCCAGCGGCTTGCCATGCAGTTGCTCGAAGGCTTCGGCCAGCAGTATTAGTTCAGGGTGCTTTTGGTTGACGATCAGCTCGTCAGGCAGGTCGCGGTTGCGGCCGGACACATAATACTGGCCCAGAAAAGCATTGAGGATGCTGGCGCTGCTTTCTTCGATGGCGGTACGCGGGTAGTGATTCTTGCCGCCCAGCACACGGCCGTCACGAACGGTGAGGATGTGCACACAGGCCCCGCCGGGCAGACTGGAGACGGCAATGACATCCACATTGCCCTGGCCCCCCTCCATGCTCTGCTGGTCTTGCACGCGGCGGATCAGGCCGATCTGGTCGCGATACTGGGCGGCCTGCTCAAACTCCAGTTGCTCTGCCGCCTGCTCCATGCGCTGGCCCAGCTCGCGGGCCAGGTGGTCGCTGCGGCCTTCCAGGAACAGGCTGGACAGGCGCACGTCTTCGGCGTATTCCTCGGCGCTGACCAGGCCAACGCAGGGTGCCTTGCAGCGCTTGATCTGGTATTGCAGGCAGGGGCGGCTGCGGTTGCTGTAAAAACTGTTGCTGCACTGGCGCACCTTGAAGGCCTTTTGCAGGAGGCCGAGGCTTTCGCGAATTGCTCCGGTGCTGGGGTAGGGGCCGAAATAGCGACCAGCGCCCTTTTTCTGGCCGCGCTGTACGCTCAGGCTGGGAAATTCGTCGTTGCTCAGCAGCACATAGGGGTAGGATTTGTCATCGCGCAGTAGAATGTTGTAGGGCGGACGCCACTGCTTGATCAGGTTCTGCTCCAGCAGCAGGGCTTCGGTTTCGCTGGGCGTGATGGTGGTTTCGATGCTGGCAATTTTGCTGACCAGGGCTGCGGTTTTTGGCGACAGGTCACGGGTCTTGAAATAACTGGCCAGGCGGTTTTTCAGATTTTTTGCTTTGCCGATATAGAGCAGGCTACCTTTGGCGTCATACATGCGGTATACGCCGGGGTGGCGCGTGCACTGGTGCAAAAAGTCATCGGCATTAAAAGGTGACGGGGTATCCTGGGACATGGCGGTATTTGTGCTGAGTGTCAAAGGTGGTTAGATGATAATGGTGCTGGGTGTGGGTGTCGCTAGGCTATTGCCAGTGTATGTTGGTCGGGCAAGGTAATTTATGCTGCTGATTGTATCCTGTTTTAGCCTGCAGGCTTGCGGTCGCGACTGAAGTCGCTCGTACAGATGAGGGTTTTCGGTCGTGACTGAAGTGGCGGGTGCAGATGGGGTGGCGGGAGGCGACTGGCGAAGTGGTTTTATCTCTACACTGTTTGCCGGGTGCAGTCCGGTCGGGCAGAAGGTATAATCTAGCATTTTTGGGCAAGACGGCTGTTATGCAACTGGTACGCGGCTTACACAATGTGCAACCGGCGCCTGCGGGCTGTGTGGCAACCATTGGCAATTTTGATGGCGTCCATCTTGGACATCGTCAGATTTTGCAGCGTTTGCGTGACCGTGGCGAGCAGCTGGGACTACCGGCTTGTGTCATTATTTTCGAGCCGCAGCCTCTGGAGTTTTTTCGTCCCGAACAGGCGCCGGTGCGTCTGACCCGCTTGCGTGACAAGCTGGAGTTGTTTTCGGCAGCTGGCGTTGACCGCGTGTTGTGTATTGCCTTCAACCGGCATTTTCAGCACATGAGCGCGCAGGCGTTTGTGGAACAGGTGCTGGTGCGGGCACTGAGCGTAAAACATTTGCAGGTAGGAGATGACTTTCGTTTCGGCTGCGGTCGCAGTGGTGACTACGCCTACCTGCAACAGGCAGGGCAAGATCATGGCTTCACGGTAGAGCCAACCTGCACTGTTACCCTGGATGGGCAGCGCATTAGTAGTACGCTGATCAGGCAAAAGTTGCTGGCTGGTGATTTTTCTGCCGCCGAAAGGCTTCTGGGGCGGCCATATTGCATTCAAGGCAGGGTGTTGCACGGGAAAAAGCTGGGCCGACAGCTGAATGCGCCAACGGCCAATATCCAGCTCAAGCGCCGGCATGCGCCGTTGCGTGGTGTATACATAGTCGCCGCTCGTCTGGCCGACGGGCGGGTTTTGCCGGGCGTGGCCAATATAGGTGTGCGGCCGACGATAGAGCAGCAAAACGAGATTGCCCACCTTGAAGTACATTTGCTGGATTTTAACGAAAATATTTACGGGCAGCGGTTGGCGGTGGAGTTTCACCACAAGCTGCGTGATGAAGAAAAATTTGCCGATATGGCGCAGTTGCGGGCAGCCATTGCCGAGGATATCCGGCAGGCTCGGGCTTACTGGGCTTGAGGTTTTTGCCTTGCTGGTGCGGACTGGGCCGAGTGACGGGCGCTGCTGCAGCTGCGTTCCGGCGCCGAAGCAGGCTTCGACATCTGCACCAAGGCTTGGCATCGTCCGCCACCCGGCCCGCCATGCACGAATCTAAAATACACTTTAAATAAATCAACAGACAAACAGACCATCATGACCGACTACAAGACCACGTTGAACCTGCCACAGACCGAATTTCCCATGCGCGGCGGTCTGCCCAATCGCGAGCCACAAACCCTGGCTTACTGGGACAGCATTGGCCTGTACCAGAAGATGCGCGAGCAGGGCAAAGGCCGTCCGCTGTTTGTGCTGCACGATGGCCCTCCCTATGCCAACGGCGACATTCACATTGGTCATGCGGTCAACAAGGTGATCAAGGACATGATCGTGCGCAGCAAGACGCTGTCCGGCTTTGATGCGCCCTATGTGCCGGGCTGGGACTGTCACGGCCTGCCGATCGAGCACCGGATTGAGGTCAAGCACGGCAAAAACCTGCCCGCCGACAAGGTGCGCGAGCTGTGCCGCGACTACGCTGCCGAGCAGATCGAAGGCCAGAAGGCCGACTTTATCCGTCTGGGTGTGCTGGGCGACTGGGACAACCCCTACAAGACCATGGAGTTTGCCAACGAGGCCGGCATTGTCCGTGCGCTGGCAAAAATGGTCGAGGGCGGTTTTGTGTTCCAGGGGCTGAAGCCGGTCAACTGG
>JAAYFD010000050.1 GCA_012728415.1 Gammaproteobacteria bacterium | reverse complement strand
TTTGGTGCCCAGGAGAAGACTCGAACTTCCACAGCCGTTAAGCCACTAGTACCTGAAACTAGCGTGTCTACCAATTCCACCACCTGGGCACAAACATCAATCATTCATCACAATATGCATTGCAACTCTGGCGTTGTGCGGGCGAGAATATACGTCCCCCGGATATGTTTGTAAAGCCCTGGAGCAAAAAAACCTGGGCATTTCTTTTTTAGAGCCATTAAGGATAGTTGAATTTTGAAAGCCAACTGGCAGGGGCTGGACCCCGAAGCCGCGCAAGAAGCGCAAAAATATGAAAATCCCATACCCAGCCGTACCCTGATATTGCAGCACCTGGCCGAGCGCGGAGCTCCGGCTACACGAGAACAGCTTTGCGCCGAATTCGGTCTTCACGATGAAGATGATGTGGAAGCCATCCGGCGCCGCCTGCGCGCCATGGAGCGCGATGCCCAGGTGGTCTATACCAGACGTGGTGCTTATGCGCCGGTTGACAAACTGGACCTGGTTGCCGGACGGGTGCAGGGCCACCGTGACGGTTTCGGCTGGTTGCTGCCTGAAGGCGAGGGTGATGACATTTTTCTCAGCCCTGTACAGATGCGTAGTGTGTTTCACGGTGACCGGGTTTTGGTACGTGTGACCGGTCTTGACAAGCGCGGTCGCAAAGAGGGTGTCATTGCCGAGGTGGTTGAGCGGGCACGGGAAAGCCTGGTGGGGCGTTACCACGAAGAAAATGGGCTGGGCCTGGTGATTCCAGACAATACCCGCATGCAGCATGAGATCATTATTAGCCCGGGCATGTCGGGTAGTGCAGAAATTGGCCAGCTGGTTGAGGTGTTGATTACGCACTGGCCTACTGCACGCATGCCAGCGCAGGGCAGGGTGGTAAGGGTGCTGGGTGATTACATGGCGCCAGGCATGGAAATTGATGTTGCCATCCGCAATTACGACATTCCGCACGAATGGCCAGAAGCAGTATTGACCGAAGCCGGGCGTTTCAAGGAAGAGGTTGCCGAAAAAGACAAGCTCAGGCGTGTCGATTTGCGTGACCTGCCATTCGTGACGATTGATGGTGCGGATGCACGCGACTTTGACGATGCGGTCTACTGTGAACAGTCACGTGTACCCGGTCAGGGTGGCTGGCAACTGTATGTGGCTATTGCTGATGTCTCGCATTATGTGCAGGTCGGCTCGGCGCTGGATGCTGAAGCTGAAAAGCGTGGCAACTCGGTCTACTTTCCCGAGCGCGTGATTCCGATGCTGCCAGAGGCATTGTCCAACGGTTTGTGCTCGCTCAACCCTGATGTTGACCGTCTGGCAATGGTTTGCCAGATAGAGGTTGCGCGCAGTGGACGAATCCTGGATTACAAATTTTATGAGGCAGTAATCCGCTCCCATGGCCGTCTGACCTATGATGAGGTCAGCGCCATACTTGAGCGCCCCGGCAGCAGAGAGGGCAAGGCGGCCAGCAAGCGGCGCAAAGCACTGGTACCCCACCTGCAGCAGCTGTATGACTTGTATCAGGCGCTGGCCAGGCAGCGCAAGCGTCGTGGCGCCATCGACTTCGAGACCCGTGAAACCTATATAGTGTTTGGCGATGATCGCAAGATTGCCGAGATCCTGCCAACCGAGCGTAACGATGCTCATAAGCTGATTGAAGAATGCATGCTGTGCGCCAATGTGGCGATGGCGGATTTCTTGCATATCCACAAGCTGCCAGGCCTGTATCGCATTCACGATGGTCCGCCCGAGGCCAAGCTGGAGAAGCTGCAGGGTTTTCTGGGTACCCTGGGCCTGAGCCTGAACAAGGGCAAGCAGCTGCCTGCGCCCCAGGACTATCTGCGCCTGCTGGAGCAGGTGCGTGGGCGGCCTGATTTTGACCTGATCCAGACTGTCATGCTGCGCTCGCTGAGTCAGGCTGAGTACAGTCCTGACGATATTGGCCATTTTGGCCTGAATTATGAAACCTATACCCACTTTACCTCGCCGATTCGCCGTTATGCCGACCTGCTCAATCATCGTGCGGTGCGCAGTGTAATCCGCTCCAGGCGCAAGTCGGAGCATGTGGTGCGTGCCGGAGCGGGGCCGTTGCCCAAGGCCAGGATTTACCCGTACGATTTGCCGCGGCTGGAAGCCATAGGTGCCGAGGTATCGGTTACCGAGCGCCGGGCTGATGAGGCAACCCGTGACGTAGTGACCTGGCTCAAGTGTGAGTACATGCTTGAGCGCATTGGGGAGACCTACAGCGGCGTGGTGACTTCGGTAACCGGGTTCGGATTGTTTGTCGAACTCAAGGATATCTACGTTGAAGGCATGGTGCATATCACGGCCTTGCCGGCCGATTACTATCATTTCGAGTCTGTTTATCATCGTCTGGTGGGTGAGCGCAGTGGCCGCAGTTACCGACTGGGCGACAGCATTGAAGTGGTCGTGGCGCGGGTTGACCTTGATGAGCGTAAGATCGATTTTGAGCTGAGTATGGCCGAGCAGTCGGCACCGGTGACCAGGAGGGCAGTACCTGCCGGAGCGGAAAAAACTGCCAGGAAAACAGACCAGAAAAGGGGAGGCGGCAGGCAAGCAGATGACAAGAAAGCCAGACCGGCCAAGGGGAAAAAGCGCAAAGCAGTAAGCAAGTCGAGGAAGTCTGGCTACTATGAGTGATCTGGAACAGGTTTATGGCATCCATGCGGTCAGTGCGCTGCTGGCCCATCACCCGAAGCGGGTCAGGCAGCTGTGGCTGGCCCAGGGCCGGCAGGATGCCAGTGTGGCGGCGTTGCGTGAGCGGGCACTGGGACGGAAAATCGAGGTGCGTGAGGTTGCGCGCAGCATCCTGGATGAGCGGGTGAACGGTGTGCACCAGGGAGTGCTGGCGCTGGTAACTCCGAGCCAGGTGTGGGGCGAGAACATGCTCGAAGAGCTGCTTGACCGCATCAGCGAGCCGCCGTTGCTGCTGGTTCTGGATGGGGTGACTGACCCGCACAACCTGGGTGCCTGTTTGCGTACCGCCGATGCTGCCGGCGTACATGCAGTAATCATTCCCAAAGACAAGTCCGCGACACTTAACGCAACGGTGCGCAAGGTGGCCTGTGGTGCAGCCGAGGTGGTACCGCTGGTGGCGGTAACCAATCTGTCACGCACCTTGCAAGGCTTGCAGAAAAAAGGCATCTGGATTGCCGGCACTGCTGGTGAGGCCGAAACCAGTATTTATCAGCAGGATCTGCGTGGCCCGCTGGCACTGGTGATGGGGGCCGAAGGCAAGGGCATGCGCCGGCTGACCCGCGAGAATTGCGATTACCTGGTCAAGCTGCCCATGCTGGGTTCGGTCAGCAGCCTCAATGTATCGGTGGCAACAGGGGTTTGCCTGTTTGAAGTCCGCCGTCAGCGCGGCACCTGATCCATAGTGATGCTGACCGCCGCTCCCACTGTATGACGGATTCTCCCGCTGGAGCGGCTTCAGCCGCGACCGGAGGCTGTGTCTGGCTTGTGCCATGGGATCGCCACTGAAGTGGCTCGTACAGCAAATGGTTCGCACAATGACGGCGCTCCAGTTGAATGGATGGCTGTTTAAGCCGGGTACGCATCACGACAATGTGACAATGTGACAAGGCGACGGCGGGATAAAGCTGTAGTGGGACTGCAGGGCGACAGGACCTCTATGTAGGCAAGAACAACAGAGCAAGGGACATGCGACGCTATTGCATCACTGGTTGCCTGCGTTCAATTGCGCTAGTTGCAGGGCTCGGGTAGAATATGCGCCCTTATTGTTCGTGATAAAGCGGCAGTAAACATTTCATTCACTCCTTGCCTGACCGGACTGACCGGCAGGCTACAACCCGTAAGGAGCATTTATGCGTCATTACGAAATCGTGTTCCTGGTCCACCCTGACCAGAGCGAGCAGGTCGGCGGCATGGTCGAGCGCTATACCAAGCTGATCGAAGACGACGGTGGCAAGGTTCACCGCCATGAAGACTGGGGGCGCCGTCAGCTGGCTTACTCCATCAACGACATCCACAAGGCCCACTACGTACTGCTGAACGTTGAGTGCAGCAGCCAGGTTCTGGCTGAGCTGGAAGACAGCTTCCGCTATAACGATGCTGTACTGCGTAACCTGATCATCCGTCGTGATGAAGCTGTTACCGAGCAGTCCGAAATGCTCAAGGCCGAAGAGGGCCGCAATGAGCGTCGCGAGCGTCGCGAGCGCCCTGAAGCTGCTGACGAAGCCGACGACGAAGAAGTCGAAGGTGATGATGAAGATGACGACAGCGAAGACGCTGACGAGTAATCACTGGACTTATTTAAGGAGCAACTGTCATGGCACGTTTTTTTCGTCGTCGCAAGTTCTGCCGCTTTACCGCTGAAGGCGTACAGGAAATCGACTACAAAGACCTTAACACCCTGAAAGCCTACGTTTCTGAAACAGGCAAAATTGTACCCAGCCGCATTACCGGCACCAAGGCCAAGTATCAGCGTCAGCTGGCTACAGCCATCAAGCGTGCGCGCTTCCTGGCGCTGCTGCCATACACCGATAGCCACGACCGCTAAGCCTGGCTGAAGCGGACAAGGATACAGACAAGCATGCGGGCACTGGCCGAATACATCATGCGTGGTCGCAAACAGGCAGCCCTGACGGTGGGCCTGACGACAGCGTTGCCCCTATTGTTCTGGATCGGTGCGGCTGGAGCCAGTCTGGTTCTGTTGCGCAAAGGTGCAGGGCAGTCGGCAAACACTGTGGTCTGGGCATTGATCCCTGCTGTTATCTGGGCTTTGTACGGCGACCCTTATGTAGTGATGGTAGTGGGCGGCAGCCTTGTTTTGGCGTATGTACTGCGCGAAAGCATGTCCTGGCTCAGGGTGCTGCTGACCAGTTTGCTGGTTGGACTGGTGTCAGCCTGGGTGCTGTCAGTGGTATTTGCCGATTTCATTGGTGAAGTCAGGCAGGCACTTGAGCAAAACATGACCGCTGTGCTGGGCGACGCCTGGCAGCAGCTGGATGCAAGCGTGCAGGACAGCCTGCTGGAGCTGTTGGGGCCGGTCTTGACCGGGCTGATGGCTGCAGTCGTGCAAATGCTGGCGTTGGCCGCACTGGCGCTGGCCCGTTACTGGCAGGCCGCTCTGTATAACCCGGGCGGCTTTGGTCAGGAGTTCCGCAGCATCCGTCTGCCGGCGGCAGTTGCAGGGTTGCTGGTGCTGGGCATGCTATTGGCACCGCGTGTGAGTGCGCAGGCGGCGATCATCATGCCGTTATGTGCGATACCGCTGGGCGTGGCTGGCATGGCGCTGGTACACGGTGTGGTTGCCCGCCATAAAATGGGCCGGTTACCTTTGATCGGTTTTTATGTAGGCATGTTCCTGTTTTTGCAGCTGCTGTATCCGCTTCTGGTTATTTTGGCCCTGGCCGATAGTGTGTTTGATTTCCGTGGTCTCAGAGCGTTAGAAAAAAATAATGCAGATCCCACGGACAACGGTGAATAATATCTTCAAGAGGTGAAACCCAAATGGAAGTCATCCTGCTGGAAAAAGTCGCAAACCTGGGTAACCTGGGCGACAAAGTTACTGTAAAGGCCGGCTATGGCCGCAACTACCTGCTGCCGCAAGGCAAGGCTACCGCTGCAACTCCGGAAAACATTGCCGAGTTTGAAGCCCGCCGTGCCGAGCTGGAGCGCATTGCTGCCGAGAAGCGCGCAGCCGCCGAAGCCCGTGCTGCCCAGCTGAGCGAGCTGGTGGTGACCATCACTGCCAATGTTGGTGAAGAGGGCAAGCTGTTCGGGTCCATTGGCACCCAGGATATTGCTGATGCCCTGACCGCCAGCGGTATCGAAGTCGCCAAGAGCGAGGTTCGTCTGCCAGACGGCACTATTCGCCAGACTGGTGAATATGAGATTCTCCTGCAGTTGCACTCTGAAGTGAATGCAGAGATCAAGCTGGTGGTTGCAGGCGAAGGTGAAGACGAGTAAGTTTTACCTCGGCGACAAAAAAGGGGCATCTGTCTGACGACAGGTGCCTTTTTTGTCTGTGCTGGAGTTACAATGCCCGGCGCAATGCAGCTCGTGGAGTTGGCACCAGTCAGGGGCATTCAGGTTGTGCTTTCAGGCGGTTGCCTGGCGTGACAGGCGCATTGCACCGGAATTTCGTACCCTATCATCAAGTATAGATATTAACGGCTAGAGTTATGCGTGAGTTGGATGTGGCGCCACAATATGACCTGGAAGCGGCAGCACTGAAAGTGCCGCCGCACTCGGTGGAAGCCGAGCAGGCAGTGCTTGGCGGCTTGATGCTGGATAACTATGCCTGGGAGCGAATCGGTGACCAGCTGGTAGATGCCGATTTTTACCGGCATGATCACCGCCTGATCTTTCGTGCCATTTTTATATTGGCCGAGCGCAACGAACCTTTTGATGTGGTAACCCTGTCGGAATACCTCGACAACGAAGGTACTCTGGCGCAGGTGGGTGGCCTGGCCTATCTGGGAGAACTGGCCGGCAATACCCCTTCGGTGGCCAATATTCAGGCATATGCGCGAATTATCCGTGAGCGTGCGACTTTGCGCCAGCTGATCAGCGCCAGCAATGAAATTGCTGATATGGCGTACTCGCCACAGGGACGTCAAGGAGAAGAAATTCTTGATGAGGCTGAGCGCAAAATTTTTCAGATTGCCGAGTCGCGGCCCAAAGCTGGCGGACCGGTGCCTTTGCGTGAGGTATTGCTGCAGACTGTTGATACTATTGATACGCTGTTCCATAGCGACTCACAGATTACCGGCTTGACCACTGGCTTTGCCGACCTTGACGAGCAGACCAGCGGTTTGCAGCCGGCCGATTTGATCATTGTTGCCGGTCGTCCCTCCATGGGGAAAACCACGTTTGCCATGAACCTGGTAGAAAACGCTGTGATGAACAGTGATAAAACTGTACTGGTTTTTTCGCTCGAAATGCCGGCTGAGTCACTGGTCATGCGCATGCTGTCTTCGCTGGGCCGGATCGACCAGAGCAAGGTACGCTCAGGCAAGCTGGATGATGATGACTGGGCACGGATGACGTCCACCGTCTCTTTGCTGCAGGGCGCCAAGCTGCATATTGATGACACTGCCGGCATCAGCCCGACCGAAATGCGTGCGCGTACCCGCCGGGTGGCCCGTGAGCATGGCGAGATCGGCTTGATCATGGTTGACTATCTGCAGCTGATGCAGCTGGGAGGCAGTGGTGGTGAAAACCGTACCAATGAGATATCCGAAATCTCCCGCTCACTTAAGGCGCTGGCCAAAGAGTTTGACTGCCCGGTGGTCGCCTTGTCGCAGCTGAACCGGGCCCTGGAGCAGCGGCCAAACAAGCGGCCGGTCAACTCTGATTTGCGTGAATCTGGCGCCATTGAGCAGGATGCCGATGTCATCATGTTTGTTTACCGTGACGAGGTGTATCATCCGGATACCGAGCACAAGGGGATTGCCGAGATCATCATTGGCAAACAGCGTAACGGGCCTATCGGCACAGTCAGGCTGATGTTTCACGGTCGTTATACCCGCTTTGACAACCTGGCGCCGGGGGATTATCAATTTCATGATGATTAAACCGGTTTGTGCTGTAGCGGCAGGCGGGTAAATAGTGGTGCCGCTGTACAGGCTCCATATTTAGGCGGGCAAGCAAGACGGAGTATGGTATCCGGCAGGCGCTGTTCGCCACTGAAGTGGCTTCTGCAGCGGCCGGTCTGCGCTGCAGGAGCGGCTTCAGCCGCGACTCATGGGTGTGCGCAGACTGTATGCGCAGGAACAAAAAAGGGCAGAGGTGCTGTTTTTCCCCCTGCCCTTGGTTGTGGCTGTGTTGGCCTGTCTTTTGTCAGCTATTCTGTTCGCGCTCGACAGCTCGGTAGCCGATATCTTTACGATAAAAACAGCCCTTCCAGCTGATCGGCTTGGCCAGGGCGTAGGCATTGGCCTGGGCCTCGGCAACTGTATCACCCAGGGCTGTGGCACAGAGTACGCGGCCGCCAGTGTTGATGATAGTGTCACCCTGCAGGCTGGTACCGGCATGAAACACCTTGCCGTCCAGTTTTGCTGCTGCATCAAGGCCACTGATGACCTGGCCCTTCAGGTAGTCGTCAGCCGGGTAGCCGCCGGAGGCCATGACCACGCCCAGGCTTGGGCGCGGGTCCCACTGGGCTTCAACCTTGTCCAGCGCCTCGGCCATGGCTGCTTCGACGAGCAAGACCAGGCTGGACTCAAGGCGCAGCAAGATTGGCTGGGTTTCCGGGTCACCAAAGCGGCAATTGTATTCGATGATTTGCGGATTTCCAGCCTTGTCGATCATCAGGCCGGCATAGAGAAAGCCGGTGTAGACATTGCCTTCGGCCGCCATGCCGCGCACAGTGGGATAGATAATCTCGTCAAGTACGCGCTGGTATACCTCGGGGGTCACCACAGGGGCGGGAGAGTAGGCACCCATACCGCCGGTATTGGGGCCGGTGTCGGCATCGCCGACGCGCTTGTGATCCTGGCTGGTGGCCATCGGCAGGACATTGCCGGCAGCATCAACCATAACAATGAAGCTGGCTTCCTCGCCATCCAGGAAGTCTTCGATCACCACGCGCGAGCCGGCATCACCAAAGGCGTTGCCGGACAGCATGTCAGTAATGGCATCTTCGGCTTCCTGCAGTGTCATGGCGACGATGACGCCCTTGCCTGCAGCCAGGCCATCGGCCTTGACCACAATGGGAGCGCCTTTTTCGCGCACATAGGCCAGCGCCTGGTCTACGTCGGTGAAATTGGCATAACCGGCCGTCGGAATCTTGTGACGTGCCAGAAAGTCCTTGGTGAATGCCTTTGAACCTTCCAGCTGGGCTGCCTTGGCAGTGGGGCCAAAAATGCTCAGGCCGGCCGCACGAAACTTGTCAACCACACCCTGCACCAGCGGGGCTTCAGGGCCGACAATGGTCAGCTCAACCTGGTTGGCTTTGGCAAATTCGGCCAGGGCATCGATTTCGGTAACCTGAATGGCGACGTTTTTGCACTTGGCCTCGGTAGCTGTACCGGCATTGCCCGGTGCCACGAAAACTGTTTCCACGCGTGGGTCCTGGGCTATTTTCCATGCCAGCGCGTGCTCGCGACCGCCGTTGCCAATAATCAAAATGTTCATAGTCAGTTTCTAACCTCAAATCAGTGGCGGAAGTGCCGCATGCCGGTAAAGACCATGGCAATGCCGGCTTCGTCGGCGGCGGCGATAACTTCCTCGTCGCGCATTGAACCGCCAGGCTGAATGACGGCCTGGATACCGGCCTTGGCAGCGTTGTCGATGCCGTCACGGAACGGGAAGAAGGCATCAGAGGCCATGACGGCACCCTCTACCGGCAGTCCGGCGTGTTCAGCCTTGATGGCAGCGATGCGTGCCGAATTGACGCGACTCATCTGGCCGGCACCCACTCCCACTGTCTGGCCGTTTTTGGCGTAGACAATGGCGTTGGACTTGACGAACTTGGCCACTTTCCAGGCAAACAGCAGGTCACGAATTTCTTCTTCACTGGGTGCGCGCCTGGTAACCACCCTGAGGTCGTCAGCGCTGATCATGCCGATGTCACGGCTTTGAACCAGCAGGCCGCCGTTGACGCGCTTGAAGTCCCAGCCGGGTGCGCGCTGTTCGGGCCACTGGCCGCACTCCAGCAAACGCACGTTGGCTTTGGCGCTGACGGCTTCGCGGGCAGCGGAGGAAATGGATGGCGCGATGATCACCTCAACAAACTGACGCTCGACAATGGCGCTCGCGGTTTCGCCGTCCAGTTCACGGTTGAAGGCAATGATGCCGCCAAATGCGGACTCGCTGTCGGTGGCGTAGGCCAGATCATAGGCTTTGCGAATGCCGCCGGCCTGTTCGGCAACCACCGCCACACCACAGGGGTTGGCATGCTTGACGATGACACAGGCTGGCTCACTGAAGCTTTTTACGCATTCCAGGGCGGCGTCAGTGTCGGCCACGTTATTGAAGGACAGCTCTTTGCCCTGGATCTGGCTGGCGGTGGCCACGCTGGCTTCAGCCGGACTGGCTTCGACATAGAAGGCCGCACTCTGGTGCGGGTTTTCGCCGTAGCGCATATCCTGCGCCTTGATGAACTGACTGTTGAAGCTCTGTGGGAACAGGCTGCGATCTGCGCTGGACAGGGTATCGGCCTGCTGGTTGATGGTACCCAGGTAATTGGCAATCATGCCGTCGTAGGCGGCCGTGTGCTCAAAGGCCTTCAGGGCCAGGGCAAAGCGCTGGGCGTAAGTAAGCCCGCCGTCCTGCAGGGCACTGATCACATTGTCGTAGTCGTCAGTATTGACCACTATGGCCACATCTTTATGGTTTTTCGCCGCGCTGCGCACCATGGCTGGGCCACCGATATCAATATTCTCGATGGCGTCGGGCAGCGTGCAACCCTCCTGGGCTACTGTAGCGGCAAAGGGATAGAGGTTGACTGCCACCAGGTCGATCGGCTTGATGCCTTGCTCGTCCATGATTGCCGCATCAATAGCGCGCCGGCCGAGGATGCCGCCGTGAATTTTCGGGTGCAGGGTCTTGACCCGGCCGTCCATCATCTCGGCAAAGCCGGTGTAGTCGGCCACTTCTACTGCGGGGATGCCGTTGTCACAGAGCAGTTTGTAGGTGCCGCCGGTAGATAGGATTTCGACTTTCAGGGTGTGCAGGGCGCGGGCAAATTCCACTACGCCGGCTTTGTCGGAAACGCTAATCAGTGCACGGCGCACCGGGGTCTTGGCAGTTTGGTCAGTCATCAGGTTTTCCAGGTTGAATCGGCTGCTCCAGGCAGCGGTTGGTTTACAGAAGGTTGTGTTCTTTCAATTTCTTGCGCAGTGTGCCACGGTTCAGGCCAAGAATTTCTGCTGCCTTGCTCTGGTTTCCGCCGGTGTATTGCAGCACGGTCGCCAGCAGTGGGGCTTCGACTTCATTTAGAACGAGCTGGTAAACATTGGTTACTTCGGTTCCGTCCAGGTGTGTGAAGTAATTGTGCAGGGTCATTTCCACGCAGGCGCGCAGGCTTAATGGCTGGCCGGTTGCCGTTCCCGCAAGGCGGGATGAATGTAGACTCACGATTCTTGTATCCATAAATTACTAGCGGTGTTCAGGCTGCATGTCGGATGCCCTGTGCAGTCAGTTGCCGGTACAGCTCAACGATTGCCTGCAGTTGCTGCTGTGGGCTGTCGAGGCTATTGAACTGACTGCGGAATGTACGGGAATCAGGCAACCATTGCAGGTACCAGGCCAGATGTTTGCGGGCAATGCGTACGCCCATCACCGGACCATAGAATTCGTGCATTCTAGCAAGATGCAGCCTCAGGGTCTCTTGCATTTCGCTCAGCGGTAGCGGTTCCAGCTGTTTGCCGGTTTTCAGGTAGTGGCCGATTTCGCGAAAAATCCATGGCCGGCCGCGGGCGGCCCGCCCAATTAACAGGCCGTCGGCGGCTGTGTGCTCCAGCACCTGGCGTGCCTTGTGTGGCGAGCAAATGTCGCCATTGGCCAGTACCGGAATGTTGATAGACTGCTTCACAGCGGCAATGGTGTCGTATTCGGCCTCGCCATTGAAACGGTCGGCACGGGTGCGACCATGGATGGCCAGGGCCTGGATGCCTTCACTTTCGGCGATGTGCGCAATGCTTAGAGCATTGCGAGTGCTGTTGTCCCAGCCGGTGCGAATTTTGAGGGTAACTGGTACCTGCACGGCAGACACCACAGCACGCAGGATATTAGCGACCAGCAACTCGTCCCGCAGCAGTGCCGAGCCGGCAGCTTTGTTGCAGACCTTTTTGGCCGGGCACCCCATGTTGATATCGATCAGCTGTGCGCCCATGGCCACGCAGCTGCGGGCAGCCTTGGCCATCTGCTCTGGTACGGAGCCGGCGATCTGGATGGCGCGCGGTTCCTGGTCAGTCGTGTCAACCAGACGCTGGCTCGACTTGCGGCTGTGCCACAGACGGGTATCACTGGTGACCATCTCGGCTACGCTCATGCCGGCACCGTACGCACGGCAGAGCTCGCGAAAGGGGCGGTCACTGATGCCGGCCATGGGCGCCAAAACCAGATTGCTGGCCAGAGTTATATTGCCGATGCGCAGGGTAGACATGCAAACCTCGAAAGCAAACGGGTGCATCCTGTGATGCAATACATGTAGTGGGGTGCTGCCCCGGGGGCAGCACGGTTAAGGCTCAGTTGTTGGCACCGAAGTCGTAATCCATGGTGGTGCTTGGCTCTTGCAGGTAGTGCCCCTGAATGTAATTGACACCAGCTTGCCATAAAACCGACAGGATGCTGGCGCTTTCGACAAAGGGCACTATGGTTCTTTTGGCCTGGCTATGCAGGGCGCCAAGCATTTCTTTCAGGGCTTCCTGGTTGGCGTGCTCACCCAGTTCGCCGGTAAAGGAACCGTCGATCTTTACGTAATCCACGTTCAGGTGATTGAGTGTGTTGAACGGGTTGACCGCACAGCCAAACTGGCCCAGAGCGATCTGGCAGTGCAGGCCGCGCAGCTCCTCAACCAGTTCGCGTGCCTGCTTCAGGTGGCTGATGGCGTCGGTTTCGCGGATCTGCAAAATGAGCGAGTCGGCTGGCAGGCGGGCTGCTTTTAGCGCCATGGCCAGCCAGGCCACCAGCGACATGTCTTGCAGGCTTGCGCTGGACAGGTGGACAAACAGGGTTGTGTTATGGCCTTTGGCCCGGTGCTGTGTCAGCAGCTTGATGGAGTTAAGCAGCACCCAGCGGTCGATTTTTTCGGCCAGACCGGCGCTGATGGCTGCATTGAGAAAGTCATTGGGTGCGACTTCATCACCCTGGGGGGTAACCAGGCGCAGCAGGACTTCGTATAGCTCGTCTTGCTCGCCGCGCAGGCTGATGACCGGTTGAAACAGCAAGCGGAAGCTGTTGGTTTCCAGCGCGTGCTGAATCATTGCAATGATGTTGCCACGACTGGCAGAGGCGGCCAGGTCGTCCACCGGGTTATGGATGTGCAAGTGATTGCCCTGGTCGTTTTCTTCGCTGCAACGTCGGGCCCGGTCAAGCACTTCGGCAGCCTTGCCCGTTTTTTCGCTAATGGCTGCCACGCCAATGGACAGGGTGGTTTGTGCCGTGCGCCCGGAAACGTCATACAGCCGCTCGGCGACCTGCTCCAGTAACCGGAGAAGCTCTGGTTGTTGCTGTTCGGGGGTGGTGGCCGGCTGCAGTGCGCAAAAAACGTTATCGGCCAGGCGTGCCAGCTGGGTATTTTTGTTCAGGGTCTGGCGTACAGTTTGTGCAAGGTCGGCCAGGAACAGGTCAATGCCAGCTATGCCCAGCTCGCTGGTCAGGCGGTGATAGGCATCGATCTTGATATAGGCAAGGCTGGCAGTTTCTTCCTGGTTAATCGCCCGCTCGGTTGCAGTGTCGAGGAGCTCGAGAAAACGCTGCCGGTTATACAGGCCGGTTGCAAGATCCTGGCTGCTGATGGCTTTAAGCTTTTGCTCAAGCTCGGCGTTGTCGTTGTCGGTACGGATAACCACCTGTACGCAGGCTTCACCATCGTAAGTGGCAGGTGAGACACTGATTCTGGCAGCAAACGCCTCGTTGCTGAGGTTGACGCCGTTGCACAGGAAGTCAGCCTGGGCGGTGTCATTGTGGTAGTTGCGCAGCAGCTCTTTAAAACCGGCCTGATCTTCGGGGGCGATCAGGTCGGTCATCGGTGTGCATTCCAGATCGTCTACAGAGCTGTAACCAAAGAGCTTCAGGTAGGCCCGGTTTGCATAGACGTGCATGCCGTCATGCACATAAGCAATGGCATCAATCGAGCTGTCCAGGAGTAACTGACAGCGCTTTTCTGCTTCATGCAGAGCCAGTTCGGCGGTTCGGCGGGTACGGCGCTCCTGCAAGTTGGCCAGCTCCCGGTTCACGACCAGCATCAGGTGTTCGTCAGCTCCTTTGGGCACGGCATCCTGGGCGCCCATCTGCAAGGCTTCAATAATCAGGTCGGAATCCTGTTCTTCGATAATCTGGATAAAGGACAGGTCCCGTTCGCTTTTTTGCAATATCTTTAGAGCCGTTGACAATGGCAGCTGTGTGCACTCATAGGATGCAATGCACAAGTCCCATGAGTTGGCGAGGGCTTCTGACAGGGCTTCAGGCGTGTCGGCACGGTGCACCCGGGTTGGCAAGCCGGAATTGCGAAACAGGCTGACAATGCGTTCTGCCTCGTTTTGTGAGTCTTCAAGAATGAGCAGTCGTACCGCTTTGCGTTCTATGGCCATAAGTTCCATTTACACATTGCACCAAACAGCATCACAACTGGAGGCAGCTTTTACGCTTTTGGCGCTGGCTGGATCCGGTTGTATACCGGTGGCGTGATGTGCCTGTTCGAATGTTAAGAGGTTACAGGAGATCCCATAATGACGTAAAATCATCATGGTTGCCTACTTTAACATGATCTGCAGTAGCCGGCTGGGTTTTGCCCGTGCCCTGGCCGGTTTGGGCTGTTGCTTTCACAGGGGTATATTCGAACTGGCTGTAACTGGCTGTGTGCTGGATCAGCTGGCCAAGGGTTGCCCGGCTTTCTTCGCCATCAATGTTCAGGGTAATGGTACAGCCTTCGCGGAAGGGAATTTTCGCCGTAATGAGCTGGGCCGGACGGGATAGGGCAGCGATTTCAGGTATGCATAAAGCACGAAGGTAGTTACTGGCTGCCTTGCCCGAACGCAACAGCCGGGTACCACAGGGTTGAGCCCGGTGGGCCAGCATTTCAATACCAATACGGGCACCTGTCTGGTTGTTTTGGCGAATCCAGCGGATGGTGGCAATGGCCCAGTCGTGGTTTTCTTCTTTGCGCAGCGCCAGAATGTCACCGGTCTGAAGGTTGGGAGGGGCGTTGGTGAGCCACTCGAGGCAGTAGCCACCGGGACTCTGATTGACCACTTTAGCTGTGTGCAGCGAATAGAGCACGTCATGGTCCGGCTTGTCAGTGTCTTGTGGGGCTTCCTCTTTTCCGGGCGGACTGTAGTCAATAGAGCCCAGGTGAACGCTGGCTTCATGGTAGGCATCGACAGCTGTTGACCAGATGTCAACGGTTTCTTCGCCACTTGGCATGGAAAGCTCCAGGGTGCTTTCTTTAGGTGGTTGCTGCAGGGTGTCTTCAAAGGTTTTCCGGCCGGCAAGGTGGTAGTGTACCGAGCTCATGCCAAGGCACAGTTGCAACTCGTCAGTTGAGGTATTGCGTGGAAAGCCTCGTTTGGCGATATCTCCCCAGGCGCAGGCCAGTTGTTGCAACAGCTGGACGGGGATGTGCTCATCGATGATGCCTGGCTGGCTTTCTCCGGTTTCACGCGCCTTGAGCGCATCCATGATTGCGCCGGAAAGGGCTCGGGTATTTAAGCCCAGAACCTGGCTTCGCCCGCTCAGGTTTAGCAGGGCTGTGTAGCGAGGCGGGGTGTCTGTGGTCTGCGCGACAGCAAACAGGGAGCCTTCCTGGCTGATTGGCTGGAGCTGGGCCAGGGTGCTCCAGCGTGGCAATACCTTGACCAGGGTTTGGATGTCCCTTTGGCGCATCTGGTTGGCGCGGGAGCATCCCAGTAACAGGGTGCAGCAGTAGGCTTGCTCCAGTGTCTGGGCTGGTACTGAGCCGAGCAGCGGGTCATTCACCTTTTGTGTTTGCAGTTTGTGGTGGGCGGCCAGGCGATGCATCTGGTGAGCCTCAAACCAGAGGCCTGGCGGTACGCTGCGGTATGTCAGGTAAGTCAAGGCCAGGCTGGAAAACAGCCCGTGCAGTGTCCGCTGGACAGACAATGCCAGCAAACTGCTGCGCTTGTGCTGGCTGTCGGCGACAACTTGCTTGTAGCCACTGGTGAGCAGGTGTTGGAGAGTCTGGCACAGGTTGGCAACCTTATTGGCGCGGCTGCTGAGAATGACGTTGCTGAGCAAGTGGTTTTTTTCCAGCTGTCTGGTGATTTGCACGACTTCTGGACGTATTTGCTCCAGCAGCTGGATACGCAGCTCAGGTGCTGCCTGCAGTTTGCTTAGCTCGGACAGGGCAAGGTATAGCTGGCGCGAATACTCGCCGGTATTCGCTTTGGGCAGGCGTTGCAGCCAGGCGGCCAGGTCGCGTGCAGTGGTTTTACAAAACGAAAGCTCGCTGGTCACGGCCGTTGGCGCTGAGGCTGCGCGTGTAGCTGGCGGATTGTGCTGATTCATGGTCATGACCGTCAGAGAGGATATCTATGTGCCATCATTGTAAGGCATATTATAATTCAGGCATACAGTCAAGCCTGGCTGATGGGCGTTTGCCGGGTTAGGTTCGTAAAGCAATTTTGGCGCTGAAGGCCCGGGGCAATGTTGCGGTGTCCCGTCCCAGCTCTGCCCTGCCTTATCGTATTCTGACTGCCTGGCCAACATTATTCAGCCCTTCCTTGAGCTAATCAACCAGCCAGGCCGGATTTCAGACTGTCAACAGGCTGGTCATCAGTCACAGGCTGCAGTTTCTGGTTGTTGCGCACTGCCAGTGGTTCCAATGGCTTGCCCCATGCGTACAGAACTGCCGGCCTGCAGGTCTTTTTGCCAGCTGGCAGACTGTGGTCCAAACAAGACAATGGCGGTTGAGCCGAGCTTGAAACGGCCCATTTCTTCGCCCTTGCCCAGCCTGACTGGCTTACGGGCACTTTCACCGTAACTGAATGTTTGCAGGCGACGCCGTGCTGGCGCCACTTCGTCGGCCCAAGTGGTTTCTATGCTGGCAACAATCATTGCACCTACCAGAACCAGTGCCATGGGCCCGGCATCAGTATCAAAAATGCAGACAACCCGCTCATTGCGGGAAAACAGCCCGGGTACGTTCTCGGCAGTGGTTTGGTTGACGGAAAATAGCTTGCCAGGTACATAAATCATTTCTTTCAACGTGCCTGCCAGCGGCATGTGTACCCGGTGGTAGTCACGCGGAGACAAATATACGGTAGCAAACTGGCCGTCCTGGAAGGGGCGGGCACGTTCACTGTCGCCGCCGAGCAGCTCTACGAGACTGAAGTCATGACCCTTGGCCTGAAATATGCGGCCATGGCGGATACTGCCCAGCTGACTGATGGCTCCGTCGGCTGGGCAGAGGATGCTGCCGCTGTTGTTGTCCAGTGGACGTGCGCCATCAGCCAGGGCCCGGGTAAAGAAGTCGTTGAAATGGCGATAGTCTTCAGGCTGCTTGCGAACGGCCTGGCTCATGTCTACGTCATAGCGTTTGATGAACCAGCGAATCAGGGGGTTTTTGATGCCGGGGCGCTCACAATTAGCCATACAGCCGATCAGGCGCGATACAGCGTGATGAGGTAACAGATATTGCAGAAAAATGAAAATGCGTTTGCTGAGCTTCATGCCCGGTCCTTTTAGGTAAATGGCGGCCTGAGCAGCCGGCTAGTTTTTGTGTTTGTGATTCGACGGCTTGATATGGGCCAGCCACTCGGGCTTCAGCTCGGGTTGGTCTGGCTCCAGGTGCAGTGCTGTCATTGCGGTAACGTGCTCGTCCATTTCGCGGACCAGATCGCTGGCAGCGCTGGAGTTGCCGTCCAGTTGATGCATGTGATAAAGGGCCAAATGATAAAAGCGCAGTAGATACATTGCTTTTTCGTCTTGCTGTTCCACGGCTGCTTTTAGCTGGTGCATCCGGTTGGTGATGCTCATCAGGTTGCGCTTTAGACGCCAGCCGTAAACCGATGCGCTCATCCAGGGCTGCTTGCGAAAGAGTCCGGTTACCAGTGCAGAAGTCAGCAGCAGGCCCAGCACAACCCCGGTCAGATTCCATTTGAAGTTGTTGCCGCCCGGTTCGCCCAGCCAGGCAACCAGTCCGGCTGACAGCAGCATGGCTGTTACCGCAAACAGCAGGATGATACGAATGGAAGCGTTGCGGGTGGCAGCACGAAATGTTTCCGGGTCGTAGTGTTGCAAACGAAAGGCTGTTGGCTGTTGTTTGGTCGGGGACATGACGATAACTGTGTTTGGCTCTGGGGGCAGAATAATAGCAGGAAACGCAGATGCAGACTGTACCTGGATCAACGATCATGGCGTGAGCAAAGCGGGGGCTGTATGGCTCTGGGCGTGGGAAAGTGGTCATTAGCTTGACAGTTTTTTTTCTGGGCCTATAATGGGCGCCGCGGGATGGAGCAGTCTGGTAGCTCGTTGGGCTCATAACCCAAAGGTCGTAGGTTCAAATCCTGCTCCCGCAACCAGACAAAACAAAGGCGAACCAGTAACTTACTGGTTCGCCTTTTTGTTTCTATCCTGCCAAATTTCCTCTGTGACAGATTTGTGACGTATGTGTGACAGATCTGCTTTTTCTGTTGTTCCTAATGCATAGAACCAATAACGTAGAATTAAACAAGGAAAATATCATGTACAAAAAATTCGCCCTGCTTACCCTTTCGGCAGCTTTGCTTCACGGCTGCGCCTCGGTAAACCTGGAAAGTGAAACTTCCAGCACGCAAGCAAAACAATTCGACAAACCGGCCGACGGCTCGGCAAACCTGTACATTTACCGTGCCACCCAAGCAGGGCAAGCCCTGAAAAAGGATGTTTGGCTTAATGGCGAATGTGTGGGTGAAACAGCCAACAATGTATTTTTCCTGAAAGAAATTGCCGGCGGCGGTACTGAACATACAGTTTCAACTGAATCTGAGTTCTCCCCAAATCACCTGACCTTTACCGCAGAGAGCGGGACAAACTACTACGTCCAGCAGTACATCAAGATGGGCGTTTTTGTCGGTGGTGCAAACTTGCGTCTCGTCGATGAGGCCAAGGCAAAAGCAAAAATTAAAAAATTGAAGCTTGCCACACAAGGGAACTGCAGCAAGCCTCACCCATAAGCTGGCAAAACAAGCATGTAGTGGCGGGTTTGCCTGCTACCTCCCCGGTGCAAAAGAGCTTCGTCCACGCTCAAAGAGGGGAGAAGGGGCAGGTGCAGCGAATAAATGTTATACCTGACCCTTCTTGTCTGAGGGTTGTCCGTATGAATTTTTTGGCTCATTTGTTATTGGGGCCGCACGAAGCTCAGCAGGCTGTGGGCAGCCTGCTGGGTGATTTTGTCAAAGGCCCTATGGGGTCTATTGAGTTGCCCCGGCCAGTGCGGGAGGGAATCTGGTTGCATCGCCAGGTTGATGGTTTTACAGACCGGCACGAGCTGGTGCTGCGCAGCAAAGCGCGGATCAGTCCGCAGCGGCGACGCTATGCGGGCATTATGGTAGACATGTTTTATGATCACTTGCTGGCTCGGCATTGGCAAAAATTTAGCAGGCAAACCCTGGATGATTTTACAGAGCAGATGTATCAGGCGGTCAGGGCACAGCAGGCGCTTCTGCCTGAGCGGGCAAAGCGCGTGTTGTTGCGCATGGCACAGGAGGACTGGCTTTCCAGCTATGCGCAGCTGGAAAACATGCACCGTGCGCTGAACAATATGGCGCAGCGCTTGCGTCCGGGCAATACACTGGCTGGTTCGGTGCATGAGCTGGAAGCAGGCTATGCGGGGTTTGAGGCTGACTTTCTTGAGTTTATGCCGCTGGTGATCAGCTTTGCCAGAGACAGCCTCAGGGGCGAAAACACCCGGCCAGAAAAAGTACGGCAGGGTGTGTTTTTCCGGGAAGCCGGCAGGCAGCCATAGAGTCTGTGGCGGGCTCAGCAGTCTTTCTGCAGCTGAGAGGCAGCCTGCTTGCGGCTGCGTGCCCAGCTTAAGCCGATGGCAATGATCATGACCAGGCCGACGATGCCAAGCATTGGGTAGACGGTGCCTACGAGGCGTGTAAATCCAGCCTGGCTCAGTCCTAGGCCAACAACGGCAAACACGGCACTTAGCAGCTTGAAGTGACGGGTTTCCGGTGTGGAGAAGCGGGCACCAAACGCAAAGAACATCCCGACAGCAGTGCTGTAGATCATGCAAATCAGCGCCAGTGACATCAAGATCGCCAGCCATGGATGGATAAGCTGGGCCAGTAGCAGGGTTGGAATTTCGACTCCCAGTAGTTGATCCATGTTTGCGAACAGGCCGAGGTTAAGGATGATGATCAGGCAGCCCAGACCAAGCCCGCCCACTGTACCTCCCAGGGCAGCAGCGCGTGGCGATTGGGCCAGTCCGCCGATGACGGCGAGCATCGGAAAACCCACAGCAATATTGAAGGATGCATATAGCAGGCCGCTGGCGCCCCAGTTGGCAACATCGCTGCCCAGAAAGCTGATGGTCTGGATCTCTGCCGCAGCCTGGCTCAGCTCAGCCTGGCTGCCGCTGCTGGTATAGATCGAGTAGATCGTAATGGCCAGTATCATGACCAGCAAAAAGGGCATCACGGCACTGATCAGGTTGATGATGCCGCGCACGTTCAGGCACAGAGTGCCGATTACCAGCAGGGTCATCAGGGTTGAGCCGGCCAGCGGGGCCAGGCCAAATTGCTGTGCCAGTGTCGAGCCGGCTCCCGCCAGCATGGCGACACCCACACCATACAGGAAGAATGACAGCAGGATGTCAATGGCCAGCCCGGCCTGTTTGCCAAAGAGACTATAGAGCACCTGCTTGTGTGAGCCAGCCTGCATGATTGAGCTGATGCGGGCAATATGCATGCCCAAAAAAGCAAACAGCAGGGCGGATACGACTGAACCGGCAACGCCGGCCAGACCGTAGCCGGTAAAAAACTGCAATACTTCATTGCCAGAGGCGAAGCCGCCACCAATAACCACGGACATATAGGCAAACGCAATTTGCCAAGAGTGTTTGTTCATTGTCTTGTTCTCTTTTTTTGTTTTCCAGACATGAGCATGCTCCGTAGGGGCGGGCGCATGTGCTTGGGCTTTGTGTCGCCAGCGTTTTTACACGGAGCGGGCATAGCGTGAGATATCCAGCCCCCTGGTACTTATTTGTGGTTGCTTGCCGGCCAGCAAGTCAGCCAGCATGCGACCAGAACCGCAGGCCATGGTCCAGCCGAGTGTGCCGTGACCGGTGTTTAGAAACAGGTTGCGATAGCTGGTTGGGCCGACAATGGGAGTGCTGTCGGGGGTTGCCGGACGCAGGCCGGTCCACAGGTCGATCGTGGTGGTGTCCGCTGCTTCCGGGAACAGGTCGTGCACAATCATCTTCAGGGTGTCTCCTTTGCGCGGATCAATGCTCAGGTCATAGCCACGAATTTCTGCCATGCCGCCAACCCGGATGCGCTGGTCAAAACGGGTGATGGCCACCTTGTAGGTTTCATCCAGCATGGTGGACACTGGCGCCATGTCCGGGTTGGCAATGGGGACGGTAATCGAGTAGCCCTTGAGGGGATAAATGGGGGCTTTGATGCCTAATGGAGCCAGAATCTGCGGGCTGTAACTGCCAAGGGCCATGACATAATGGTCGGCGGTTTCCAGCTGGCCGTTGATGATGGCGCCATGGATGTGGTCGCCATCATGCTCCAGGCGCTCGACAGTTTGTCCAAAGCGGAATTCGACTCCCAGCTCGCGGGCCATGCGGGCGATTTCCCGGGTAAATAGCAGGCAGTCGCCGGTCTGGTCGTTGGGCAGGCGCAGGCCGCCTGTCAGCTTGTGCGTGACCTTGGCCAGTGCCGGCTCGGCTTCGCTCAGGGCGCTGCCTTCCAGTAGCTGGTAGGGGACCCCCATTTCTTCCAGTACGGCGATATCCTTGGCTGCATTTTCGAGCTGGGCCTGGGTGCGAAACAGCTGCAGGGTGCCGCGCTGTCGTGCTTCATACTGAATGTTGGTCTCGGCCCGCAGTTCATCCATGCAGTCACGGCTGTACTCGGCCAGGCGTACCATGCGTTCCTTGTTTATTTTGTAACGGGCAGTGGTGCAGTTGCGCAGCATGCTGGCCATAAATAAGTACTGATTAATGTCGGCAGTCGGGCGGATGGCCAGGGGGGCATGCTTTTGCAGCATCCACTTGATGGCCTTGAGGGGGACACCAGGGGCTGCCCAGGGAGATGCATAGCCGGGTGAAATTTGTCCGGCGTTGGCAAAGCTGGTTTCCAGAGCGACATCATTCTGCCGGTCGACTACAACCACCTCAAAACCCTGGCGTGCCAGATAATAGGCTGTGGTGGTACCCACTACACCATTGCCCAGAACCAGAATGCGCATACTTTATCTCCTTGTTTTGTGTGTGATGGGGCTTCAACCGGATTATATGAAAGCTCTTGCAGTTGTTTTCACTGAATGGAAAGGGTTTTCTGGCGATAAGCACTATTCAATCACGCTAAAGTCTAGTGTTGGCACTTTGGTATACGTTTTTTGCAGAGTTTTATGGGGGTTTTTACCCTGGCTTCAGATTGGGTACAGGTATTTCTGCTGTTTCCTTTACTTCTTCCATCACGATGTAGCTTTTGGATTCCCGCACATGGGGCAGCGTCAGCAGAATGTCGCCCAGCAGCTTGCGGTAAGAAGCCATTTCATCAATGCGGGCCTTGATCAGGTAATCAAAATCACCGGATACAAGATGGCACTCCAGGATTTGTGGCTGCTGCAGTGCGGCCCGCCTGAACTCTTCAAAAATATCGGCTGACTTGTAGGACAGGTTGAGCTCGACAAACACCAGCAGGCCTGCTTCGATGCGATCGGGGTTCAGGCGGGCGTGATAACCCAGGATGGTTCCTTCTTCCTCCAGCCGGCGTACCCGTTCAGTACAGGGCGTGGTAGACAGGCCTACCCGCTCACCCAGCTCGGTAAAGGAAAGGCGTCCGCGCGCCTGCAGTTCGCGCAAAATTTGCCGATCAATGCGATCTAGTTCACGTTGATGCCTTTTTGGTCTTTTCATAGTGGAATTCCCCAGACTTAAGTTGAATTGAACCGGTAATACACCTGAAAACAGTACCTCGTTCGGTGAAAACAACTGATGCATGTTTTCTATAATCCAGATTGAGCATACCGCAAAGCACTGTCAAAAGGAGCCAGACGCCTCTTGTGCATTGTTGCCATCTGCCTGGTGAGCCCTGGACATGCGGCCGTGAAGGGGTGTTTATGCAGGGCTGATGCCCAGGCAAGCTGGACGGTTCTTTGCTGGCTGCATGGCGACAATGCCTGCCGGTTTGCAGATGGTCTGCATGCACGTCCGGATGGCCGGGGTTACGAGGCCGTGGAGTTCCGGACCCCGGGCGCCTGTTTGAGGCGCCGGGCTAATCACGCAGGCCGCGGATGCTCGTATCACCATGAAAGTCATACAAGTCTAATAAAAAGGTAACAATTATGGATACGCTGGTTAATTTACTGAACACCATTAATGGCGTGGTCTGGGGACCGCCCATGCTGATTTTGATTCTGGGTGTGGGACTGTTCCTGTCGGTCGGCTTGAAAATGATGCCCATTTTGCGCATTGGCACAGGTTTCCGGCTGATGTTAAAGGGCACCAAAGCCAGAAAAGGTGAAGAAAACGCAGGCGAAATTCCGCCGTTCCAGGCCCTGATGACAGCATTGTCGGCCACGGTAGGTACCGGGAATATTGCCGGGGTGGCTACGGCAATTTTTCTTGGCGGTCCGGGGGCGCTTTTCTGGATGTGGATGAGTGCGCTGGTGGGCATGGGTACCAAGTTTTCTGAGGCGGTGCTGGCGGTCAGGTTTCGTGAAGTGGACGAACAGGGGAACCATACGGGCGGGCCAATGTATTACATCAAGAATGGGCTGGGTCCCAGGTGGGCATGGCTGGGTTCCGTCTTTGCGTTGTTTGGATGCGTTGCGGCTTTTGGTGCGGGCAATACGGTACAGGCCAACTCGATAGCGGATGTATTACAGGCTGATTTCAATGTGCCCGCCTGGCTGACCGGCCTGATTTTGATGGTGCTGGTCGGGCTGGTGCTGATTGGGGGTGTGCGTCGTATCGGGCGGGTGGCAGCTGCGCTGGTGCCGGCCATGACCATTTTTTATCTGGTTGCTGGCGTGGGCGCTTTGTTGTTGAATGCTGCAGCGGTTCCGGGGGCCATTATCATGGTGGTAGAGTCTGCCTTTACGCCGGTGGCGGCACGGGGTGGTTTTGCCGGGGCGGCGGTTTGGGCGGCAATCCGCTTTGGTGTGGCGCGGGGGATTTTTTCTAATGAAGCCGGTCTGGGTACGGCACCCATCGCCCATGCGTCCGCACAAACAAAAGAGCCGGTGCGTCAGGGACTGATCGCCATGCTGGGAACCTTTATTGATACCATCATCATCTGCTCGATTACCGGCTTGATCATTGTTATTAGTGGCGTCTGGACCAGCGGGATTTCCGGTGCAGCATTGACCAGTGCGGCTTTTACCAGCAGCATTCCGGTGCTGGGCGAGTATGTGGTGCCCATTGCGCTGGCGATCTTTGCTTTCACCACTGTTTTGGGCTGGTCGTATTATGGCGAGCGTTGTGCGGAGTTTCTATTTGGTATCCGGGTGATCCGGTTGTACCGGGCCATTTGGGTGATGGTATTGCCGGTTGGCGCCGTGGTCAGCCTTGAGCTGGTCTGGCTGATGGCCGATACGCTCAATGCTTTGATGGCGCTTCCCAACCTGATTGCCCTGGTTTTGTTGAGCCCGGTAGTCTTCAGGCTTGCACGTGAATATTTCGCCAGGCAAAAAGAGGGTGCCGTACCGAAGCTGACTGTAGAAACCAGGGAGTAGAGCAGCTGTTTGCTTTGCAGGGCGGCCGGGCTGCCCTGCAAAGCGTGTGCAAGTAAATGACAGGGCTTATCAAGCCGAGCTGAACAGCTTGTGCAGGTAGAGTTGCGCAACATTTTGCGCAAATGGGTTTTGAAATATTTGATTGGAGTTTTATATGGCTCGGCCTCTGGTTGCAGAAATAGACTTGGCTGCGTTGCGCCATAATTATCAGTTGGCGCTGGACTGCTCGCCGGCTGGAACAGCGGTGGCGGTCATCAAGGCCAATGCTTACGGGCATGGTGCGATTGCAGTGGCCGCAGCCCTGGCTGATCTGGCACCGGCATTTGCTGTGGCATGTATTGAGGAGGCGGATGAGCTGGTGGCGGCAGGCATCAGGCAGCCGATTTTGCTGCTGGAAGGTTTTTTCACTGCCGATGAGTTGCCGCGAATTTTGCGTCATGGCTACGAAATTGTGCTGCATAGCGGGTGGCAGCTGGAGCAGCTGGCGGCGTTTTTGGCCGGCCTGCAAGTGACAGATGCTGTGCTGAATATTTGGCTTAAAGTGGATACCGGTATGCACCGGCTGGGCTTTGCTGTGGAAGAAGCAGCGATGGTTTACCGCCGCCTGCAGACGCTGCCGGCCATTGGCAAGATCACGCTGACCAGTCACCTGGCTTGTGCTGATGACCTGTCCAGCGGTACAACTCCGGCGCAGTTGCAAAGGTTACAGGCGCTTCAGCAGGAGCTGGACTGCCCGCTCAGCCTGGCCAATTCACCGGCCATCATGGGTTGGCCGGCAGCCCGGCAGGGCTGGCTGCGGCCCGGCATCATGCTGTATGGCGCGTCTCCACTGGGGGCTGAACAGGCACAGAGTGGGCAGTTGCAACCGGTTATGCGCCTGAGGTCAGAGCTGATCAGTGTGCGCTGGTTGCCGGCAGGCGAAGCAGTGGGTTATGGAGCACGTTTTGTCACGCAGCGTCCGACCCGCATCGGGGTGGTTGCCTGCGGCTACGGTGATGGTTATCCGCGCCATGCCCGGGAAGGCACGCCAGTGCTGGTTAATGGTGTGCGCTGTCGTTTGGCAGGCAGGGTTTCCATGGACATGCTGACAGTAGACCTGAGTGCCTGTCCTGATGCGCAGGTGGGGGATGAGGTTGAACTGTGGGGCGCAGAGCTGCCGGTCAATGAGGTGGCGGAGCATTGTGACACCATCAGCTATACGCTGTTGACCGGGCTGCTGCCGCGGGTACCGCGCCGCTATCTGCAAATGGATGTGCAAAAAGTAACGGATGGCAGGCTGGAACAGGTGGAAGCTGCCATGCCCAGGTAAATGCTCATGGCCGGTTTGGCTGACCGGGTTGGTCGGCCCGGCAGCCGGGACCAGGGTGTCGTGTTGCAGCGTTTTGTGACGGCGCTTTGCCTTGGGACCCCTGTGATCCGGGCTTGAGTTAACCAGCCGGCGAAACCGGGTCACCCGGGAGAAACAGCCAGCCTGTGATGTGGGCCTGCAGGCATGCCGGTTTGTCTTCCCGGGGCAGCGATAAAATAAAAAAACGGCCGGGCAGGGCCGGCCGCTGTGGCGGGCACCATCAGGGCGCCCGTTCTTCTGCATTAAACATTGAAGCGGAAGTGCATGACATCGCCATCTTTAACGATGTACTCCTTGCCTTCCAGACGCCACTTGCCGGCTTCCTTGGCACCGGCCTCGCCGCCGTACCGGATGAAGTCGTCATAGCTCACCACTTCGGCGCGGATGAAGCCTTTTTCAAAGTCGGTGTGGATCACGGCTGCTGCCTGGGGTGCAGTGGCACCGATGCGTACGGTCCAGGCGCGCACTTCTTTTACGCCGGCAGTGAAGTAGGTTTGCAGGTTGAGCAGTTCGTAGCCAGCGCGGATGACGCGGTTCAGGCCAGGCTCTTCCAGCCCGAGTTCTTCCAGGAACATGTCTTTTTCTTCGCCGTCTTCAAGCTCGGACAGCTCGGCTTCAATCTTGTTGCACACGGGTACTACCACGGCGCCTTCGGCGGCAGCAATCTCGCGCACTATATCCAGGTAGGGGTTGTTCTCAAAGCCGTCTTCAGCCACGTTGGCAATGTACATGACCGGCTTGGTCGTGAGAAAGTGGAACCCCTTGACGATACGCAGCTCTTCGGGCGACCAGTCCCTGATCAGTGAGCGGGCCGGCTTGGCTGCTTCGAAATGGGCAAGCAGCTTTTCCAGCAAATCTTTTTGTGCAATGGCTTCCTTGTCGCCGCCCTTGGCGGTGCGGGCAATGCGCTGCAACTGCTTTTCGCCACTTTCCAGATCGGCAAAAATCAGCTCCAGGTCGATGATCTCGATGTCGCGCCTGGGGTCAACACTGTTGGCCACGTGGATGATGTTTTCATCCTCAAAGCACCGTACTACATGGGCGATGGCATCGGTTTCGCGGATGTTGGCCAAAAACTGGTTGCCCAGGCCTTCGCCTTTGGAGGCACCCTCTACCAGCCCGGCAATGTCGACAAACTCCATGGTGGTCGGCAAGACCCGTTCAGGCTTGACGATTTCGGCCAGGGCATCAAGGCGCGGGTCGGGCATGGGAACGACACCGCTGTTGGGCTCAATGGTGCAAAAGGGAAAGTTTTCGGCAGCAATGCCGGACTTGGTCAGGGCGTTGAACAGGGTGGACTTGCCCACGTTGGGCAGACCCACAATACCGCAATTAAAACCCATGGTTGGTACCTTGCTGGTTAGGCCTTGAAGCTGTGTAGCTGCTGCATAGCGCGGGAGAATTGACCCTCCAGGATGTCAGGCAGCACGCCAAGGGAAAAATCGATGGTGGAATCTATCAGTTCTTGTTCGCTGCGGGGGGCGCGACCCAACACATAGCCGGTGACCTGGCTGCTGTGGCCGGGATGGCCAATGCCGATGCGCAAGCGATGGAAACTGTTCTGGTTGCCCAGGCTGGAAATGATGTCACGCAGGCCGTTATGCCCGCCGTGTCCGCCGCCCTGCTTGAGTTTGCAGGTGCCGGGAGGAATATCCAGTTCGTCATGGGCGACAAGTATTTCTTCAGGCCGGATGCGAAAAAAATTTGCCAGTGCACTGACCGCCTGGCCACTGCGATTCATGAAAGTGGTCGGGATCAGCAGGCGGATGTCCTGGCCTTGGTGGCTGAACTTGCCGGTCAGGCCGAAATACTTTCTTTCCTGGGTGAGCGGGCAGTGCATGTGCTCTGCCAGCCGTTCAACAAAAAGAGCCCCTGCGTTATGGCGGGTGTTGGCATATTCCGGGCCGGGATTACCCAGCCCGACAATAAGTTTGACCGCACTCACGACAGGGACTCCTTGTTTGTTGCTGGACGATTACTCGTCTGCAGGTGCGCCGGCTTCTTCGCCTTCGGCTGCTTCTGGTGCGTCTGCCGCTTCGTCTTCGTCAACATCCTGGATGCGGGCCGCTTCCACGCTGACTACCGGCATGTCGTTTTCAGCCAGCAGGGCGGTGAACTCTACACCGGCAGGTGCCTGAATGTCGGACAGGTGAATGGTCTGACCCACTTCCAGGTTGGCGATATCGACTTCGATGGCTTCTGGCAGGTCTTTTGGCAGACAGGTGATTTCCAGCTCAGGCGCAGGACGGAAGATCTCGCCGCCGTCGCGCTTGACGCCGACACAGTCATTTTCGTTGAGCAGCACCACAGGTACCAGTGCAGTCAGCTTCTGGCCGGCAACGATGCGGATGAAGTCGGCATGCAGTACGAAACCCTTGGCCGGGTGGCGCTGCAGGTCTTTCATCATCACGTCTTCTTTTTTGCCATCCAGGTTGATGGTCAGGATGCTGCTGTAGCAGGCATCGTTGAGCAGCAGCTTGGCAATTTCGCGCTCTTCGATAGAGATCGAAGTGGCTTCCTTCTCGGCACCGTAGATGACAGCAGGAACCAGGTTGGCGTTACGACGCAGGCGGCGGCTCGCACCTTTCCCCAGGTCGGTACGCAGTTGTGCGTTGAGGGTAAATTCGCTCATGGGTTTCTCCAATAAAAAAACACAGCCCGGAACTTGCGACCAGTCCGGGCATGTGGTGGTGGCCATATGGCCGTAGTATCAGTGCCGGCTAGCGGAACATGGCACTGATGGATTCTTCATTGCTGATACGGCGTACCGCTTCGGCGACCAGCGGGCCAATATCCAGCTGGCGGATTCTATCACATGCCTGGGCAGCTGCGGACAGTGGAATGGTATTGGTGATGACCATTTCATCGAGCAGGGAGTTTTCCAGGTTTTCGATGGCACGTCCGGAAAAAATCGGGTGCGTACAGTAAGCCATGACTTTTAGTGCGCCGCGCTCTTTCAGTGCCTTGGCTGCATTGCACAGGGTGCCGGCGGTGTCGACCATGTCGTCAACCAGTACACAGGTACGGCCTTCAACATCACCAATGACGTGCATGACTTCGGACTCGTTGGCCTTGGGCCTGCGCTTGTCGATGATGGCCAGGTCTACGCCCAGGCTTTTGGCTACGGCACGGGCACGTACGACGCCGCCAATATCGGGGGAGACCACCAGCAGATTATCCTGGCGCTGTGCCTGGATGTCGTCAACCAGCAAGGGTGAACCGTAGATGTTGTCTACCGGGATGCCGAAAAAGCCCTGGATCTGGTCGGCATGGAGGTCAACCGTAAGTACCCGGTTGACACCTACGGCAGACAGTATGTCGGCCACAACCTTGGCGCTGATGGCAACCCGGGCAGAGCGCGGACGGCGGTCCTGGCGGGCGTACCCGAAGTAAGGAATTACCGCTGTGATGCGTGACGCCGAAGAGCGGCGAAAGGCGTCGACCATCAGCACCAGCTCCATCAGGTTGTCGTTGGACGGGGCGCAGGTTGGCTGGATCAGGAAGACGTCTTTGCCGCGGACGTTTTCGTTGATTTCAACGCTGACTTCGCCGTCGGAAAACTTGCCGACAGAGAGATCGCCAAGGGGGATGTGCAGCTGGCGAGCTACACGGCGGGCGAGGTCGGGGTTTGCATTCCCCGTAAAGATCATCATCTTGGACACGCACAGTACCTGTTGCTGACTGGGGGTGGGCCTGACGAAAAAAACCCTTGTGGTCATGCGCTTGCTTTCCACAAGGGTTTTCGAATATGGCAGGGGCGGCTGGATTCGAACCAACGCATGGCAGGATCAAAACCTGCTGCCTTACCGCTTGGCGACGCCCCTGTAACGTAAAACATCGTTCTCTACTTCAGCTTTGCCAGCTGCTGATGCAATGCTGACTGATTGCAACCTTTGCTGACAAAACATTCCAGTGTGTCTGAAAGCTGGGCCGCAACTTTATCAGCTTCGGTCTGGTTTGGGAAGACCCCAAAAATGCAGCTTCCAGTTCCTGTCAGTTTTGCCTTGGCAAACTTTCCGAGTTTTTCAAGCGCTTGCCTGACTTCCGGATAGTGCCGCTCCACTGTCGGCTGACAGTCATTGTGACCGCCTTGCCTGAGAACGGTGCGCACTTTACAGGGGGGTGTGTCGCGTGTCAAGCCCGGGTCGGAAAATATTTTGCCGGTGCTGATTTCTACATGCGGGCGAGCGATCACAAACCAGGGTTCCTCCAGTTCGACAAAGGTCAGTTTTTCACCGACGCCTTCGGCGAAAGCAGCTTGACCATGCACGAAGACCGGCACATCGGCCCCCAGTTGCAATCCCAGTCTGGCCAGCTGCTCCAGTGACAGGCCGCACTGCCAGAGATGGTTGAGCCCGAGCAGTGTGGTGGCGGCATTGGAGCTGCCGCCGCCGAGGCCGCCGCCCATGGGCAGGCGCTTGCAGATGCGGATATCGGCGCCCACGCTGTTGCCGCAGTGTTGTTGCAGCAAGCGGGCAGCACGCACAATCAGGTTGCGATCGTGCTCGACATCAGGCAGGGCATCCAGCAGGCGGACATGACCGTCGCTTCGGGGGCGCAGGTGCAGGGTGTCGTGTAACTCAAGAAACTGGAACAAGGTCTGCAGTTCGTGGTAACCGTCGGCACGGCGACCCAGAATGTGCAGCATCAGGTTGAGTTTGGCGGGTGCGGGCAGGCTCAGCCAGTCGGTATTGGTGCTCATCAGGGTTGGGTTCCGGGGCGCAGTTGCCACTGTTTGACCAGCAGGGTTAGCTGCAGATATGGGCCTTGCAGCTGGATGCGCTCAGGCAGGCGTGTCCCGTCGGGTAGCGACTGATAGCGGACAAAGTCCAGCTGCCAGCCATCCTGCTCCAGGTGTTGCGCCAGGCTGTTTTCATTTAGCCGCAATTGATACTTGCTGTCTGGCGCGGGCAAGCCGCGGACCCACCAGAGCAGGTTATCGACCGGAAGGCTCCAGCCGAGCTGCTCGTGCATCAGCTGTTCGGCGCTGCTTGCGTGCAGGTCTAGCTGTGGTGTGGTCAGGCGTACTTCGCCAGTCCGGCCGGTCAGGCGGGTGGAGCCTTGCCCCAGCGGGCCGCTGACGCGGATGTCAAAGTAGTCTTGGCGCTGCAGCCAGAACAGTACGCCGCTGCCAGACTGGGCCTGGCTGCGCATGGCCAGTTTTCCGCTGATCTCCCATGCGCTTAACCGGGCAGTGTGTTGCCGGTGTTGTTGCCAGAGGGCGGGTGAGCCTTCACCTGTGAGCTGGTCACGTGCGCTGAAGGATTGGCAGGCGCCGAGCAACACAATGGCTGCCAGCAATACAAGGCGCTGTATCATGGCTTGTGCCACTCCTTGCGTGGATCAAGGCGCTGGACGGTTTCCAGCAAAATGTCATGCCCGGGGCTTTCGGCCAGCGCTTTGCGCCAGATATGGCGGGCTTTGCGCTTGTTGCCCAGTGCCCAGTGAACCTCGCCCAGGTGGGCTGCCACCTCCGGGTCAGGGTAAGCCTCGAAGGCCTGCTCCAGCCATGGCAGGGCTTCTTTCGGCTGGCCCAGCCGGTAGTAGACCCAGCCCAGGCTGTCCAGAGTGGCGGCATCGTCCGGCTGCAGCTCATGGGCGGCGCGGATCAGCTCCATCGCTTCGTTCAGACGGTCGGTGCGGTCAGCGAGGGTATAGCCCAGGGCATTCAGGGCGATGGCATGTTCGGGGTCGTTAGCCAGGATGCGGCGCAAGTCTGTTTCCAGCTGCTGCAGGTCGTCTTTTTTTTCTGCCAGCATGGCGCGGGTGTACAGCAGGTTGTGATTGTCGGGAAACTGCTCCAGAGCCTGGCCGGCCAGTTGCCACGCCGCTTCTGCCTGCTGGTTGCGGTTCAGCAGTTCTATTTCAATCTGCAGTATAGATGCTTGCTCGTCTGGCTGGCTGTCCCGGGCACGGGCAAAGTTTTGTCTGAACAGTTCTGGGCGGTTCAGCTGCAGCCACAGGTTGCCCTCTTGTTGGCGGGCAGCCAGAAAGTACTCGCCCGGGCCGATTGACTGGTAAGCCTGGATAGCTTGTTGAGGTTGCTTCAGCGCCTCCAGACAGCGGCCAGTGTTGTAAAGGGCGGTATCGGTATAACTGCCGCGATCCAGCAGTTCTTGCAAATACACCAGGGCCTCCTGCCAGGCTTCCAGGTCCATGTAGAGGTACGCCAGCCCGAGCCGGAAGTCGTCATTGTCAGGCTCGGACTGCAAAAGCTGCAAGAACTGGTCGCGTGCCTCTGCCAGGCGGTTCATGCTGATCAGCTGGCGGGCGTAATTGAGCCGGATGGCGTTATTGTCCGGTTGTTGTTCAAGCAGCTGTTGCTGGATGAGCAAGCTCTTTTCGGGCTGCTCCAGCTGCTGGTACAGGCGGGCCTGCAGCGCCAGGGCCGGTGTGCTGTCGTCGTTCGGCATTTGCTGTAGCAGCTTCAGGGCTTGCTCTGGATGGTCTTCTTGCAGCAGGATGGCTTGTCCGAGCAGCAGCTCGTGCCGTTGCGGGTGCTGTTGCAGCAGTTTGGCAAACTGCTCTTGCAAGGCGGCCCGCAAGGATGGGTCTGAATGGGCGGCGGCAAAGGCAATGAAGTCGAAATGGCTTTCGCTGTCCGGGTCGAGGGCAATGGCCAGGCTGGTGTGCTCCAGAGCCGCGCTGAACTGGCCGCTTTGAGCCAGAGCCAGAGCGGCAGCACGCTGGGCGTCCGGGTTGTCAGGGGCCAGCTCGACCCAGGTCATGGCGCTTTGCGTGGCCGACTGGTGCTGGTCGAGGTATTCAGCAATACGATAGGCGCGCTCAGCCACCAGGGGGCTGCGTGCACGGGGCAGCTGGCGCTGGTAACGTTGCAGGGCGAGTCCGGGCTGCTGGCGCTGGCCGGCCAGCTCGGCAACCAGCAAATCATAAAGGGTTTCGCTGTCGAAGTTGCGGACAGGTGCCGGTGTGGCAACAGCGTCTGCAGCCGGGGCGGCCGTTTCGGTGGCGTCCGGGCCTGGCAGGCTTTGGCAGCCGGCCAGGGCAAGCAGACCAAGCAATAATGGCAAAGTTGTTTTCATTCGGGTACCGGGGTTAAGCGCTTATACAATGCGGTCATGATGACACAGCCGGCCAAGAAATAACCACTCCGCAACGCGTCCCGGATGTGGCAGACCCGGGCGGGGCGGGCGCAACAAACCAGAGGGTTGCAGGCAGGCCAGCGAGGACGATGCTGCAGAGCGCGCGCTTTCGCGCTAGACTTGCCAACACAATTATCGGCGGCCAAACCAGCGTCGCTGGCGATAATAATCATATACAAATCAATTTTTTCCGCTTTTTTCGGGTGTTCAGTTGTTCTATGGGTTGTGAAATAGGACAATTATCCGCTTTCAAGGTTTCGGGTTGTAGCGACTGGCATGGCTTTTATTGCTTTGGGAATCAATCACAAGACGGCATCAGTGGACGTGCGCGAGCGTGTGGCGTTCGGTCCGGATCAGCTGGCCGAGGCCTTGCGCCAGCTGTGCCACGAAGGGGGGGCTCGTGAGGCTGCCATTTTGTCGACCTGCAACCGCAGTGAGCTGTACCTTGAAATGGAAACAGCAGCGCAAGAGCGGGTGCTTGGCTGGCTGGCCAGTTATCATGGCTTGCCGATAGAAGAATTGCACAGCTGTGCCTACACCTACGAGGACGACGAAGCCGTACGGCACATGATGCGTGTTGCTTGCGGACTGGATTCGCTGGTGCTGGGTGAACCGCAAATTCTCGGCCAAATCAAGGATTCTTACGATGTCGCACGCGAGGCGGGCACCATTGGCCCGCTGCTGGGGCGCTTGTTCCAGGCTACCTTTAGTACAGCCAAGACTGTACGCACCGATACAGCCATCGGTGAAAACCCGGTATCCGTGGCGTTTGCTGCGGTCAGTCTGGCCAAACAGATTTTTGCTGACCTGGGCGAGAGCCAGGCACTGCTGATAGGCGCCGGTGAGACCATTACCCTGGTGGCACGTCACCTGCACGAGCAGGGTGTGCGGCGCATCGTGGTCGCCAACCGCACCCTGGAGCGGGCACGCCTGTTATCAGAAGAGTTGGGTGCCGAAGCCGTGGTCCTGTCGGATATCCCTGATGCGCTGGTTAATAGTGATATTGTTATCAGCTCTACGGCCAGCCAGCTGCCGGTGCTGGGCAAGGGCGCGGTAGAGCGCGCCCTGAAGCTGCGCAAGCACAAACCCATTTTTATGGTGGATATTGCCGTGCCGCGGGATATCGAGCCCCAGGTCGGCGATCTGGACGATGTCTATTTGTATACGGTGGATGATCTGCATGAAGTGGTTGCCGAGAACCTGAAGAGTCGCCAGGGTGCGGCACAGGCAGCCGAAAAGCTGGTGTTGCGCGGTACTGCCGACTTTATGGCGCGCATGCGCGAGCTGGCAGCGGTGGACGTGTTACGGGCCTACCGCCAACAGGGCGAGACCTGTCGTGATGAAGAATTGCAAAAAGCGCTGCGTGCGCTGGCCAACGGTACTGCTGCCGAAGATGTGCTGAGCCAGCTGGCGCGCGGCCTGACCAACAAACTGCTGCACACCCCCAGTGTGCAGCTCAAACGCCTGTCCGCCGATGGCCGCCACGAAGCGCTGGCCGTGGCCCGGGAACTGTTCGGCTTGAACTCAGGTAAAACCAATCCATGAAGGCTTCTCTAGTTACCCGTCTTGATACGCTGCATGATCGTTTCGAAGAGCTGACCGCGTTGCTGGGCGATGCCCAGATAATCAGTGATCAGAACCTGTTTCGTGATTATTCAAAAGAATATGCCGAGATCGAGCCGGTGGTGCAGGCCTATCAGCGCTGGCGCAAGCTGCAGGACGACATGACCGGGGCACAGGCGTTGCTCAAGGACAGCGACCCTGGAGTACGCGAGATGGCCGAAGAAGAAATCAGCGAGTGCCGCCAGGCCATCGGCGAACTGGAAAGTCAGTTGCAAATTTTACTGTTGCCAAAGGATCCGAATGATGGCCGCAACGTGTTTCTGGAAATCCGTGCCGGCACTGGCGGTGACGAGGCGGCGATCTTTTCCGGCGACCTGTTTCGCATGTATTCGCGTTATGCCGAGCGCCAGGGCTGGCGGGTTGAAATTCTTTCCGAACATGAAGGCGAGCATGGCGGCTTTAAAGAAGTGATTGCCCGTGTCGAGGGCGACAGTGTGTATGGCCGGCTCAAGTTCGAATCAGGTGCCCACCGCGTGCAGCGTGTGCCGGAAACCGAATCCCAGGGCAGGGTGCATACGTCTGCCTGTACGGTAGCGGTGCTGCCTGAGCCGGACGAGCAGGCAGCCATTGACATCAACCCGGCCGACTTGCGTGTAGACACCTACCGTGCTTCGGGCGCTGGTGGGCAGCACGTCAACAAGACCGATTCGGCGGTGCGTATTACCCACTTGCCCACCGGCATTGTCGTCGAGTGCCAGGAAGAACGTTCGCAGCACAAGAACCGGGCCCGGGCCATGGGTTGGTTGGCGGCGCGCCTCGAAGACCAGCAAGCTGCCGCTGCACAAAAAGAGCTGACCGATGCCCGCCGCTCACTGGTCGGCAGTGGTGACCGTTCTGAACGCATCCGCACCTACAACTATCCGCAGGGCCGGGTCACCGACCATCGCATCAACCTGACGCTCTACTCGCTGGATGACATCATTCAGGGCTCGCTGGAGCAAGTCATTGATCCGCTGCTGATGGAGTATCAGGCTGATCAGCTGGCTGCACTGGACGATTGATCGCCATGGTTACCATTGCCTGCCTGTTGCGACGTGCTGCCGAGCTGGACTCGCCCAGCGCCAAACTGGATACCGAGCTGCTGCTGGCGCATGTGCTGCAACAATCGCGCAGCCACCTGTACACCTGGCCGGGCAAAGAGCTGACGCCAGCCCAGCAAGACGAATTCAGCCAGCTGTTCGAGCGCCGCAAAAACGGCGAGCCGGTGGCCTATTTGCTGGGCCGGCAGGGTTTTTGGAATCTGGACCTGAGGGTCAGCAGTGACACCCTGATCCCCCGTCCGGAAACCGAATCGCTGGTGGAGGCTGCATTGCAACTGGCTGGTCCCGGTACCGGCTGGCATGTGCTGGACCTGGGCACCGGCAGTGGTGCCATTGCCCTGGCACTGGCCAGCGAGCGTCCCTGTTGGCAAGTGACCGGTGTGGACCGTGTAGCCGGTGCGGTGCAGCTGGCACAGCACAATGCACTGGCCTGTGGCCTGGGCGGGGTACGCTTTTTGCAGAGTGACTGGTTTTCTGCACTGGCGGGTGAAAGATTTCACCTGATTGTCAGCAACCCCCCTTATATCGCTCTGGAAGATCCCCATCTGGAGCAGGGCGACCTGCGCTTCGAGCCGGCCAGTGCGCTGGTGTCTGGCGCTGACGGGCTGGATGCTATCCGTCGTATCCTGGTTGATGCAGGTGCCCATTTGCACGAAGGCGGCTGGCTATTGCTGGAGCATGGCTGGCAGCAGGCCGCCAGTGTGCGCGAGCTGATGCAGCATGCCGGTTTCAGCCAGGTGCGCACCGAGCCCGACTTGGCCGGCCATGAGCGCATCACGCTGGGGCAGTGGCAACACCGGCAGCAGGCACTGGCATGCTGACTGACGAAGAGCTGCTGCGCTACAGCCGGCACATCCTGCTGGCCGGCATTGATATTGAAGGCCAGTTGCGGCTGAAAAACAGCAAAGTGCTGATTGTCGGGCTGGGCGGGCTGGGCTCGCCGGTTGCGCTGTACCTGGCAGCAGCTGGCGTGGGTGAGCTGCATCTGGCTGACTTCGACGTGGTTGACAGCAGCAACCTGCAACGCCAGATTGTGCACGATACGCTGCATGAAGGGCGGCTCAAGACCGAATCTGCGCATAACCGGCTGCAGCAGCTTAATCCGTTGATCCGTTTGCACGTGCACAATCAGCAGCTGGATACGGAATCGCTGGACCTATTGGTGCAGAACGTTGATTTGGTGCTGGATTGTACGGACAACTTTCTGATCCGTGACCAGTTGAATCAGGCCTGTGTCACGCATGCTGTGCCCTGGGTGAGTGGTGCTGCCATTCGCTTGGCCGGGCAGGTCACACTGTTTAATCCGCCAGCCGCGGACAGCCCCTGTTACCGTTGCCTGTTCCCTGAGCAAGAGGAGAGTGCGCCCGGCTGTAACGAGGCGGGCGTGCTGGGGCCGCTGGTTGGTGTGATTGGCAGCATCCAGGCTGCAGAGGCCATCAAGTTTCTGACCGGGCTGGGCCGCAGCCTGCAAGGCCGCCTGCTGCTGGTCGACCTTGGCAGCAGCCAGTTTCGCGAATTGCGTATCAGTCGTGACCCCGATTGCCCGGTATGTGGTGATTAGCCATGCATGGCCAGATGCCGGTAGGTGTGTTTGACTCCGGGCTGGGCGGGTTGTCGGTGCTGTCAGAGATACACCTGCGACTGCCACAAGAGTCGCTGATTTACGTGGCCGACAGTGCCTACGTACCCTATGGCGAAAAAACCGCCGCGCAAATTGTCGAGCGCAGTATCCTGGTCAGTGAGTTTTTGCTCGATCGTGGAGTCAAGGCTTTGGTAGTCGCTTGCAATACTGCAACGGCTGCAGCAATCCAGACTTTGCGCGAGCGCTGGCCCGGGCTGATTGTGGTTGGCATGGAGCCGGCAGTAAAGCCGGCGGCGCAGCAGTCTCAATGTGGGAAAATCGGTGTTTTGGCCACTACCGGCACCCTGCGCAGCGCCAGGTTTGCAGCGCTTCTTGAGCGCTACTCTGAAAAAGTGCAGGTATATACCCAGCCCTGCCCCGGGCTGGTTGAGCGCATCGAGGCCGGTGAGCTGGCAAGCCCTGCAACCCGCGAACTGCTCGCAGGCTATGTGCATCCGCTGCTGGCGGCTGGCTGTGACTGCCTGATTCTGGGCTGTACGCATTATCCGTTCATCAAACCGTTACTGCGTGAGCTGGTAGGTGATGGCATTGCCATCATTGATACAGGGGCGGCAGTGGCACGGCGGCTGCACTGCCTGCTGGATGAGGCCGGCTTGCTGGCGGCGGGACCGGCCGCCACACTCGAATTGCACACCACAGGCGATATGGCGGCGATGCAACAGGCGCTGCCAGCCCTGTGGCCGGGCAGCGCCTGTGTACAAGAGCTGCAGCTATAACTGTCATGGTTTTAAGGGGGTGGTGTGAGCCTGATTACTGATTTGTCCGTCCAGCTGGGGGCAGAATTGCAGGCCTGCAGTGCGCAGGTAACCACGGCAGAGTCCTGTACCGGTGGCGGCATTGCCGAAGCCATCACCCGTGTGGCCGGCTGCTCGGCATGGTTCGAGGCCGGCTATGTGACCTACTCCAACGCCCAAAAAACCACCATGCTACAGGTGCCGCCGGAGTTGTTTGTCAGCCATGGCGCAGTCAGCCGGCCGGTGGTCGAGGCGATGGCCAGGGGAGCCGTAAAGCAGAGTGGTGCACGCTATGGGGTAGCGGTCAGCGGTATTGCCGGGCCGTCCGGCGGTAGCCAGGAAAAGCCGGTCGGCACTGTATGCTTTGCCTGGGCAGATGGTGAGGCTGTTATCAGTGAGCAACAGCTATTCGATGGTGACCGCGAAACCGTTCGTCGGAAAAGCATAGAGCATGCGTTAAACGGACTACTTTCGCTGCTGTCAGGTGCAAGAGGCAAGGCATAAGCCTGGTTGCGCATATTGACCAAAATGCGCGACAAGCCCCGTACTTCTAGTGCGGGGAAGGATAGCGCGGGCTGCGCAAGCAGCCCTGGAAAACTCATGAAACCGCCGATTGGTTAATCTGCAAAGCACTGGTAATATATACAGTATGGCTAAACAC
>JAAYFD010000008.1 GCA_012728415.1 Gammaproteobacteria bacterium | reverse complement strand
TGGCAAGGCGGCTGGCTGGTTGCAGTGCCGCCACAGAACACGAGCCGTTCCTGTCCGTGCTGCGGCCATGTGTCTGCCGACAACCGGCAGACGCAAGCCCGATTTGCGTGTGTGGAATGTGGCTTCGAGGAAAACGCCGATCTGGTCGGCGCGATCAACATTCTCAGGGCGGGACACGCCCATTGCGCCTGTGAAGTGAGCGGTGCAGCAATGCCGCCAGCAGCAGGAACCCACCGAAGCGACTCATTCCGGCTCGATGCCGGGGTGGGCGCAGTAGGAATCCCCCGACTTTAGGCGGGGGGGATGTCAAAAAAGAGGTCCACTTCTGTTTTTCTGATCTGGGCAGGTGGTGTGAGCTGTTACGATAGTACGAAACACTGTCTGCAAAAAGCCGGCACCCTGCGTATACTTGAGCCAAGAAAACTGGAATACAAGCCTTGCATAGCAGGAAGTAAAAAACATGTTGATGGTAATATCTCCGGCCAAGACCCTGGACTATAAAACTCCGCCCGTTACCGACAAAAGCACACAGCCACAATTTGTCACTGAAGCGCAGCTACTGGTTGACGCCATGCGTGCCTTTACTCCGGCAGAGCTGGGCGGACTGATGAAAATCTCCGACAAGCTGGCAGGCCTTAATGTGGCCCGTTTTGCCGAGTGGCAACCTTCGTTCACCAAGGAAAACTCCAAGCAGGCACTGCTGGCATTCAAGGGTGATGTCTATACGGGCCTGGATGCGGAAAGTCTGGACGAAGCAGATCTTGATTATGCACAGACACACCTGCGTATGCTTTCGGGCTTGTACGGGCTGCTGCGTCCGCTGGATTTGATGCAGCCTTACCGGCTGGAAATGGGTACTAAAGTAGCCAATCCGCGTGGCAAGGATTTGTACCAGTTCTGGGGTGACAGTCTGACCGACACGTTAAATGCGTATATGCAAGAGCAGGGCTTGAGTACCCTGCTCAATCTTGCCTCCAATGAATATTTCAAGGTGCTCAAACCAGCCAGGCTAGAAGCAGCTTTGGTCAATGTCGATTTTAAGGACCAGAAAAATGGCGAGTATAAAATCATCAGTTTTTATGCCAAAAAAGCGCGCGGGATGATGGCGCGTTATATCATCCAGAATCGTATCCGGTCAGTGAGCGGGCTGCGCAACTTTGATGTTGACGGCTATTACTTCAGTGAGGAACAGTCCAGGCCGGATCATCTGGTATTTTTACGTAATCATGTGGAAGGCTAACTCATGTTGCCGCCGCTGATTCCGGCTTTGACCTGGCTGGCACTGCTGTTTCGTTATCCGGGTCGCACTTTGGCCGTGGCACTACCGCTATTGTGTATCTTGCTGGGGCTGGCGATATGGGTGCAGTGGCAAGAGAAGTCTGATGAAAAACTGTTGGCGCAGCTACAGATAAGCCTGGAATATGCACCGGAGCAGTGCTCGCCGGACTTGCCGCTATTGGTGCTGATTGACAATACCAGTGGCCGGGCTTTGGCCAGTCTGAGCTGGCGCATAGCCGCCTACCGTCCCGGCGAACGTGTCAATTTGGTTGAAGAGCGCTACAACAATCCGGCCTATGGTGACGACTCGCCTTTGGCAGCTGGCCAGCACTGGGAGAGTTGTCTGCCATTACCCCAGCTACGCACGGGTTACCGGGCTTCCACGCTGGAGTTTCGTGTCGAAAACCGCAAGGGGCGGTTTTTATAACGACGGATCATGCCGACCAGCAGGGAGCAACCGGCGGATGAAACGCTGCAACAAGGCAGACGCTCCTGACCCGTGCTAATCCCGGGGCTGCTTGAGCAAGTCAGCCAGTCCGGCCAGCCCCTTGTAGGTTTGCTGCGGGCTTTTTTGGCCGGCGGCTTCTTCTTTCTGATAATGCAGGTCGACCTGGCGCTGGTGCTCGTTGTCGTGACAATACAGGCACAGCAGCTCCCAGTTGGAGCCGTCTGGCGGATTGTTGTCGTGGTTGTGATCACGGTGGTGGACGGTGAGCTCGCTTAGACGCCGGCCGCTGAACTCTCGGCCGCAGCGGCCACAAAAGTGCGGATACATGCGTAAGGCTTTTTCGCGATAACCGCGTTCGGTATCGCGTGCGTTCTGTGCAAGGATTTCTTCAAGTCTGCTCATAGCGGGGCACGGTTGATCAGGCTGAGGGGCTGGTTGATGGCAAAAATACGGCTGCGGATATCGTTTGTACCCGCTGCCGCCAGGCGCTGGCTGTGTTTGGCCAGGTAGGTCTCGGCAGCGCTGAGCTCGCTGAACAGGTATATGCCGCCGGCCTGTCCGCTGTCAGCGTTTTCGGTCCATATTTTCCAGAGCAGGCCGTCTTCTGTTGCTATGTCGGCGGCCAGCGGCTGCATGGCTGTGGCCATGTCGTCGCCGAACGGACCATCAAAAGGAAAGTCAATTTGCAGGATGTACATGAAAAGCCTGTTCAGAAAGGGTGCTTTAGGGTGCCGGCGGGCACTTGCCGGCCGGCAAACCGTTTGTACCAGGGCCGTTTATGGCCACAAGGGTTTATTTCCAGTAATTGTTGGCAGCAGCAACAGTGGCGAAGTGGGTGGCCACCACGCCGGATACCTGGATCAGGTTTTCAGCGTCAACGGAGTAGTCGGCACGGCCTTTCTTCAGGATATCCATGTTGGGCTGGGCAGTTTTCACACCCATGCGCGACATCTTGATGGCGAGCTGAAAGCCTTGTTCGGGAGTGTCGGTCTTCAGGGTAGGCAGCCAGCTGTCATCGGCCTGGGCAAAACCGACCATCAGGGCAAACATGGCTGGAATCAGTAGAAATTTTTTCATGGTGAACTTCCTTCTTGGTGGGAAAATAGCCGCCAGACATGGCCAGGCGGGCATGTGCATGCCTGTGCAAGTGTAGGGGGCGGTCCGTTATGCCGAAATGCTACATTGGTGCCGGTTTTCATTGGTGTGGCATGCCTCAGCTTTTCTGATAGCTGATTGAGGCCACATACCAGTGTCTTTCGCCTTCGGGGGTACGGACTACCACCTCGTCATCCAGCGCCTTGCCAAGGCAGGCACGGGCCATGGGCGACTTCAGTGAAATATAATCCTTTGCCGCATAAACCTCCTCGTCACCAACAATACGGAAACGCAGGGTTTCGCCGTCATCGTTTTCCAGCTCACACCAGGCACCAAAGTAGATCTTGCCCTCTTGGGCCGGGTTGTACTCAATACGTTCGGCCACTTCGAACAGCTTGGTCAGATAGCGGATACGACGGTCAATCTGGCGCAGCCTGCGTTTGTTTTCTGTGTAGTCGGCGTTTTCCGAACGGTCACCGAGGCTGGCGGCCCAGCTCACTATTGCAGTGATTTCCGGGCGATGTTCACGCAGCAGATAGTTGAGTTCGGCCTTGAGCGTGTCATGGCCTTCGGCAGTCAGCAGTTTTCTGGACATGGTATTCCTTGACAGGGTTTCAGACCGGAATCAGCAACAGAATGGCCATTGCAGCCAAGACCAGTCCGGCACAATTGATGCGGGTCAAACGCTCGCCAAAAAGTATGACGCCGCTCAGGCTGCCCAGCACTATGACCCCAATGTTCATCGCGGTGAATACCAGTGCGGGGTTTTCTGGCAAACTCTGGTGAGCGCGGATGTAGGTGTAGATATTGGCAAAGTTGAACACGCCGAGCAATAGGCCGCTGGCCAGGCTGGGCAAGTGCCACCGGGCTTTGCGCAATAGCAGCCAGCCTCCGAGAAAGCTGCCGGACAGCAGAAAGCTGAGCAGCAAGATAGCAGAAAAGCTGCCGCCGGCTTTCGCCGTTTGCTTGAAGCAGATATCAATGATGCCGTAGCCGGCCCAGACCGTCAGCAATAGCCAGGGACCGCCCTTGTGCAGTTTGGCAGCCTGCTGGTGACGATGGATAAGGCCAAGCAGGGCCAGCAGCGCCAGGCCAAGACCGATCAGTTTGCCGCTGCTGGCATTTTCACCGAATAGCAGGAAAGCCGCCAGCAGCGGTAGTACCAGCGACAGGCGCTGAGCGGCATCGCTGCGGGCAATGCCGGCACGCCGGACGGCCGCTGCCATTACCAGAAACACGCTGGGCAGCAATAATCCGAGAGTAATCAGCAAAGGCCAGTGGTTGAGCGCTTGCTGCAAAGCGGCAGTGGAAGGCAGCAGCAGACTGGCTGTGAGCAGTGAGGCTACGGCATAGTTGACCAGCACGGCCTGGGCAACCTGCAAACTGAAACGTTCTGCCAGCTTGAGCAGTATGGATACGGCCACGCTACAGGCTATAGCGCAGGCAAGCATGATCATGCTGAGTGTCATTGGATAAATTGAAATTTAAAACGGGAAGGGGACCAGAACGGCAGCAACGGGCCCCGCGGACAGCAGGGCCCGGCAGTGTCATGCGGGCTTGATTACCAGCAGGTCGCAGTCAGAGTTTTCCAGTACGCGCTCGGCAGTGTTGCCGATCAGGGCGTTTTCCAGGCTACCACGGGAGATGGCACCCATGACCAGCAGGTCAACCTTGTTTTCCTCGACAAAACGGGGAATGGACTCTTCCGGCACACCTTTTAGCAAGTGCTGCTGCGCAGGTTTGATCGGGTACTGGGTAAACAGCTCGCTGAAAGCATCTTTGTGGCGTTGCTCGGCTTCAGCCAGGTAGTCGTCGTAGGCCAATACCAGCTCGGCCTCCAGCACCAGTGTCTTGGGCAATGGATTGTAGCTGTGCACGTACAGGCTTTGCATACCGCTTTTTTCCAGCTCCAGGCTGGCCTGGATCAAACGGTGGTCAAGTGAGGCGGGTTTGTCGGCAGAATGAACCGGATCTACTGCGGTGGCGACTGTCTGGCCGCGCCAATCGCCATCACGTACCAGCCACAGGGGGGCCGGGCAGCGGCGGATCAGCTGCCAGCTGGTGTTGTTGAACAGCAGGCGCTGCAGGGTGCCGTGGGTGGTGGCGTTGCGGAATACCAGATCAGGAGCGGATTCCTTGACGTGAGCGATGATCTCGTCATACAGAGGCTTGCCCCAGCGCACCTTGCAGGTCGTTTGAATGCCTTTTTCGCGCAGTGGTGCGGCTAGGGCTTCCAGCCAGTCCAGTCGCTCGCCGAGCAGTGCGGTGCGGGCGCGCTGCTGGGCACCGCGGTCGGTAAAAAAGCCATCTTCCAGCGCGGAGTTGTAGTCACATATCAGCAGCTCCAGCGTAGCGCCTGTGCGGCTGGCGACCAGGCTGGCACGATCGAGGGAAGGTTGCTTGTCTTTACTGGTGGGATCAATCACCACGAGCAGTTTTTTCAGTTGCATGGGAGCTCCTTAAAGGCCTTGCAGCCATTGACATGATGTTTCAATTATGACGGAAATCGAGTGAAAGCGGGATGGTATAAATCAAATAATTCTTAATTGAGTCTGGAGGCAGACAATACTGGTTAAAATGGGTGCTGTTGTTTAAGGAGACACTGAATAATTACCTGCGTTGTCAGGGCTGCGTTAAAAATCGGCTCAAAATGCTCATTTACTACCAGTAAACTGCGCTTTTTCGCCGATTTTTGCCTTGCCCTGACTGCCTCGCCAACATTATTCAGCGCTTCCTTAAGACAACCAAATATCAGTCCGGCTGTATGAAATACCAGCGTCCCTTGAGATGGACGAACAGCGACAACTCGCGGTGCTCGTGCAGCTTCCCTTCGGCGTCACAATAATGCGCGCTGAAATCGACAAATTCCCGCCGCGGCTGCATTCCCGCGGCGCCTGTACGGTGAAGGCGCAGGCCGAGCCACTGGTTGCTATGGCTCCAGCCAGCAATGTCCTGCATGTCCAGCCCGGCCTGTTGGTCGGGACGGGTGGTGTCGCGGATATAGCCGGTCAGACCCAGTGCAAAGGCGCTGTAGCGTGAACGCATCAGGGCTTCGGCAGTGGGTGCTGGTTCACCGGTATGGTAACGGCCGCAACAGTTGGTTAGCAGTTTTTTCGGCGAGCAGGGGCAGGGCGTATCTGGCATCAGGTCAGCTTCCGCGCAAAAGGGTCATGGGGCTGGTTTTCAGCACACTGCGAGTGCCCAGGTGCCCGGCGGCCAGCACTAACAGGGCGCCGGCTGGCGGCAGCAGGACCAGCCAGGGATGTGGCTGCCACTTTAGCTCAAACACCAGCAAGTAAAGCAGGTAGCTGGCCAGCTCACAGGCCAGCCAGGCCAGCAGGCCGCTGGTGGCGCCCAGGGTGATGAACTCGTACCGGCTGATGGCGCGCAGCAGTTGTCGGTTGCCACCCAGCGCACGCAGCAGGGCACCCTGACGAATGCGGCTGGACAGGCTGCTTTGCACGCCGGCGAGCAAGACGCTGACACCGGCAGCCAGCACAAACAGCAAGATGAATTCCACTGCCAGGGTCACCTGGGCCAGAATGCCGCGCAACTGATGAAGTACAGCGTCTATGCGCAACAGGCTGACCGCTGGAAACTGCTGGCTGAAAACGCGCAGTTCATCGGCCTGGTCGGCAGGCAGATAGAAACTGGTAATGAAGGTGTGTGGCAGTGCTGGCAGGTTGTGTGGCGCGAAAATGACAAAGAAGTTCGGCTGCATGCTGCCCCAGTCCACTGTGCGCAGGTTGTGCACACGAGTGTGGATGACCTGGCCGCCGATATTGAAACTGACCTCGTCACCCAGGGAGACGTGCAGGCGTTCGGCCAGCTCTTTCTCCATGGAAATACTGATGCCATCGCTGGTTTCGTACTGTTGCCACCACTGGCCGTCAGCCAGGTAGTTGGCGTCGGGCAGGTTCAGGCTCCAGGTCAGGTTAAGGTCACGCTGTATTGTGGACAGGGCGCGGGAGTCGGGCTCAAGGCGGTCCAGCACTGGCTGGCCATTGATGTGGGTCAGCCGGCCGGGTGTCATTGGGTAGAAGTGTGCCACATTTGGGCTGACCTGCTGCAGCTGCTCGGTCAGTGCAGCCCGCTCGTCCGGCATGATGTTGAAGGCAAAGTGGTTGGGCGCTTCCAGTGGCAACTGCTCTTGCCAGTTGCCCAACAGTTCGCCGCGCAAAAGAGCGATCAGCGTCATGGCAAACAGGATCAGGGCAAAGGCCAGGCTTTGGCCGATGGCCAGCAGTGGCTTTTGTAGCAGGTGCCCCAAGCCCAGACGCCAGGCCAGCCGTCGTTCGGCCAGTTGGCGGGTCAGCAACCTGAATGCAAGATAGACCAGCAGCCCCAGCACCACACCGGTCAGCAGGCCGCCAGAGAGCAGGATCAGGGTCAGCTGTGGTTCCAGACTCAGGCGCCACATCAGCAGTGCCAGAGTAATCAGTGCCAGCAAATAGACCAGCCAGCCGGCTACCGGCATGGGTTGCAGGTCGCGGCGCAATACGCGCAGTGGCGGAACCTGGCCGAGCCCGATTAACGGCGGCAGAGCAAAACCGAGCAAGCTGGCCAGCCCGGTGAACAGGGCGGTCAGCGGGGCGCTCCAGCCAGCAGGCGGGATTTCTGCCGGCAGCAGGTCGGCCAGGGCAGCAAACAGCAGGTGTTGCGCCAGCCAGCCAAGCAGGAGGCCGGCCAGACTGGCCAGCAAGCCCACCAGCAACAGTTGCAGCAAAAACAACAGCAGGGTGTGCCGGCGCGATAAGCCGAAACAGCGCAGCAGGGCAGCGTGGTCGTAGCGCTTGCCGGCAAAATTGCCGGCGGACAGGGCCACACTGACGCTGGCCAGCAAAATGGCAGCCAGGCTGGCCAGCCCCAGATAGTGGCGGGCCCGTTCCAGTGCCTGGTTCAATGTGGGGTTGCCGTCAGCCAGGCTGTCGATTTTTTGCTGGGGCTGGAGGCGGTCTTGCAGGTAGCTCCGGTACTCCTCCAGGGGCTGACTGTCACCACGCCACAGCTGGCGGTACTGCACGCGGCTGCCAGGCTGGATGGCAGCGGTAGCAGGCAGGTCATTCACGTGCAGCATGGCGCGCGGGGTGAATGCGGCAAAACCGCCTGCACGATCCGGCTCGTCGATCAGGACACGGCTGGCCCGCAATTCGGCAGCACCCACCTCAAGCAGGTCGCCGGGTTCTATTTGCAGCAAATCGAACAGCACGGCATCCAGCCAGATCTCGCCGGCTGCCGGACGGCCGCCCTTGCTGACTGGCCCATGCAGCTGGCTGCTGGAGCCAAGCTCGCCGCGTAGCGGATAGGCGTCGTCAACAGCTTTCAGGCTGGCCAGCTGCATGCCCTGCTCACTGCTGAGCATGCTGGCAAACTCGATGGTGACAGCTGTCGACAGACCCAGCTGATGGCCTTGCGCAATTAATTCGCGGCTGGAAGCAATGCTGCCACTGACAACCAGGTCGGCAGCAAGGAACTCATTGGCGCGCAGCTCCATGGCGCGCTGCAGGCGTTCGGCAAAGTGGGCAATGGTGCTACTGCTGGCTACCGCAATCAGTACAGCGAAAAACAGCGTATACAGCTCGGGCGACCGGGCCTCACGCAAAGCCTGCCGCCAGGCCATGTGTAACAGAAACCACCAGGAACGCATTATGACTGCTCCGTCAAGCGACCGGCTTCCAGGCGGATCTGGCTGGCACAACGTTGCGCCAGGCGGTCATCGTGGGTAACCAGTACCAGGGTAGTATGGCGGGCCCGGTTGAGCTCGAACAGCAGGTCGGTGATATGCTCGCCAGTTTGGCTGTCGAGATTGCCGGTGGGCTCATCGGCAAACAGGATGTGGGGTTCGGCGGCAAAGGCGCGGGCAATCGCTACACGCTGTTGTTCGCCACCGGACATTTGCTGTGGGTAGTGCCGGGTGCGTTGCTCCAGCCCGACCTCGCGCAGTAGTTTGAGGGCTTGTTGACGGGCTCCCTTGCGATTTTTAAGTTCCAGCGGAAGCATTACGTTTTCCAGTGCAGTCAGGCTGTCCAGCAACTGAAAAGACTGAAAAACAAAGCCCACTTCACGGGCACGCAGTGCTGCACGCTGATCCTCGTCGAGCCTGTTCAGGTTTTGCCCGGCGAGAATCACTTCGCCGCTGCTGGGCAGATCAAGGCCGGCCAGCAAGCCCAGGAGGGTCGATTTGCCTGAGCCGGAGCGGCCGACAATGGCCAGGCTGTCGCCGGGCTTCAAGGACAGGCTCAACTCGTGCAAAATGCACAGCGGCTGATCTGCAACGCTGACGGTTTTGCTCAGGTTGCGGGCTTGCAATACGTATTCGGACATGGAGACCCTGATGAAAAACTGGTTACGGCTGTTGTTTGCAGTGCTGTTGTCCGGCTTTTTGAGCATGACACAGGCACAGACCCTGCTGGTGGTTGGCGACAGTATCAGTGCCGCCTACGGTATTGATATCGGGCAGGGCTGGGTGGCTCAGCTGCAACAGCGGCTCGATGAAAGGCAGCTATCTTATCAGGTTGTTAATGCCTCCATAAGTGGCGACACCAGTGCCGGCGGCCGCACCCGCTTGCCGGCACTGCTGGAACAGCACGCCCCCTTTCTGACCATCATCGAGCTGGGTGGCAATGATGGGTTGCGTGGTTTGCCGCTGGAGCGCCTGAAAGACAACCTGGCAGACATGGTGCAGCAGGCACAAGCACAAGGCAGCAGGGTGATACTGCTTGGCATGCGTATTCCACCCAACTATGGACCGCGCTATACCGAGGGCTTTTATCAGGTCTATCAACAGTTGAGAGAGGAACTGGAAGTCCCTGTGCTGGATTTTTTACTGGAGGGCGTCGGGGGTGTGAAAGGCATGATTCAGAGCGATGGCATCCATCCGACCGCCAAGGCGCAGCCGCTGTTGCTGGACAACGCCTGGCCGCTGATTGAGCAGCAATTGCAACCTTGACTGTATACTGTATGTTGTCCGACAGTCTTGCAGAGATACCCATAGCCAGCGTGCAGAATCTGTCATATGACTGCCGCAGTAATACGGTTTCTGGCCAGGCTCCGCGTGCTTGCTTTAAACTGGGCCGATCAAGGTTTTATGTTGAGGGCAAAGCGCACGTTTTCCAATGCAAGAATTCAATTTGGTAACAACCTTTGTACCTGCCGGCGACCAGCCGGCGGCAATCGAGCAGCTGGTGATGGGGCTGAACTCCGGGCTGGCTTACCAGACGCTATTGGGAGTGACCGGCTCGGGTAAAACATTCAGTATCGCCAATGTCATCCAGCGGGTGCAGCGCCCCACCATAGTGCTGGCACCGAACAAAACACTGGCGGCGCAGCTGTATGGCGAGTTCAAGGCGTTTTTCCCGCATAACGCGGTGGAATATTTCGTTTCCTACTACGACTACTACCAGCCAGAAGCCTATGTGCCGGCGTCCGATACCTTTATCGAAAAGGACGCTTCGATCAACGACCATATCGAACAGATGCGCCTGTCGGCGACCAAGGCACTGCTGGAGCGGCGTGATGTCATTATAGTTGCGACTGTTTCGGCTATTTACGGTCTGGGCAGCCCGGAGAGTTACCTGAAAATGGTGCTGCACCTGGACCGGGGCGATCGCATCAACCAGCGCGAGATTTTGCAGCGGCTGGCCGAGCTGCAATACACCCGCAACGACCTGGATTTTGCCCGTGCCACTTTCCGGGTGCGTGGTGATGTGATTGATATTTATCCGGCAGAATCCGAGTTCGAGGCGATTCGCGTTGAGCTGTTCGATGATGAAGTAGAAAACATCAGTGCCTTTGATCCATTGACCGGGGAGGTGTTGGGCCGTCTGCCACGTTTTACCTTTTACCCGAAAAGCCACTATGTGACTCCGCGCGAGGTATTGCTGGAAGCGGTTGAGGAAATCAAGCTGGAACTGGCCGAACGGCTGGAGTTTCTGTACAACGAGAACAAGCTGGTTGAAGCCCAGCGGCTGGAGCAGCGCACCAAGTTTGATCTGGAAATGATTCTTGAGCTGGGTTACTGCAACGGTATCGAGAACTACTCGCGCTATCTGTCGGGCCGGCCTGCCGGTGCGCCCCCTCCCACGTTATATGACTACCTGCCGGACGACGCCCTGATGGTGATCGACGAATCCCACGTTTCGGTGCCGCAAATCGGCGCCATGTACAAGGGTGACCGTTCGCGCAAGGAAACCCTGGTCAATTACGGCTTTCGCCTGCCGTCGGCGCTGGATAACCGCCCCATGCGCTTTGATGAATGGGAGGCCGCCAGCCCGCAGGCGATTTTTGTCTCCGCTACGCCCGGCCCCTACGAGGCCGAGCATGCCGGCCAGGTCGTCGAGCAGGTGGTGCGCCCGACCGGGCTGGTCGATCCGGAGCTGGAAATCCGCCCGGCCCTGACCCAGGTGGACGACTTGCTGTCCCAGATTAACGCACGGGTGGCAGTGCAGGAGCGGGTACTGGTCACCACGCTGACCAAACGCATGGCCGAAGACCTCTCCGAATACCTGGCCGAACATGGCGTTCGGGTGCGTTACTTGCACTCGGATATTGATACTGTGGAGCGGGTGGAAATTATCCGTGACCTGCGCATGGGCGTATTTGACGTGCTGGTCGGCATCAACCTGCTGCGCGAGGGACTGGACATGCCGGAAGTGTCGCTGGTGGCAATTCTGGATGCTGACAAGGAAGGTTTTCTGCGTTCCGAACGCTCACTGATCCAAACCATTGGCCGTGCTGCGCGCAACCTCAACGGCAAAGCTATCCTCTATGCCGATCGCATCACCGGTTCGATGCAGCGGGCGATCGACGAGACTGAGCGCCGTCGCGCCAAGCAGCTTGCTTTCAATGAGGAGCATGGCATTACTCCGCGCGGCGTGCAGAAAGACATCAAGGAAATCCTGGAAGGCGCAACCGTGCCGGGCTCGCGCAGCAATAAGCGCAAGGCGCAGGCGCGGGCTGCCGAGGGACAGGGCGATTACAGCGGGTTGCGTACAGCGAAAGAGATCACCCGGGAAATTGGCAGGCTGGAAGAGCAGATGTTCAAGCATGCCCGTGACCTTGAGTTTGAAGCGGCAGCCAGCTTGCGTGACCAGGTCAGTGCATTGCGCGAGCGACTGATTGAGCTGTCTTGAATAAACAGGGCGTAAAAGCCATTTGGGAGGTGCTGAACAATTGCCTGTGTTGTCAGGTCTGTTGAAAGCCCGCTCAAAATGCTCATGTACTACCGGTCAATTGCGCTTTTCGCTGCTTCTTGCCTGGTTCTGGCTGCCTCCCTCGTTAATAGTATTTAGCGCACCCCTGGTCTGATGCCGGCAGGGGAGCAGCGTGCTGCAGACTCAAGCTGGAGAAGAGTGCTGCCTGATATAGCTGGCAGCATCGCTGGCCGGTAACGGCTTGCTGTAATGGTAGCCTTGAATCTGGTGGCAGCCCAGACGCCTGAGCAATTCAGCTTGCCGGGCCGTCTCCACGCCCTCGGCCAATACGCTGATCGACAGGCGGCGTGCCATCTGGATAATAGCGGTCACAATGGCTTGATCATCCGGATCGTGATCCATATCGGCGATAAATTCACGGTCAATTTTCAATTTGTCGCTTTTGAAGCGTTTCAGGTAACTCAGGGATGAGTAGCCGGTGCCGAAATCATCAATCGACAGTTTTACGCCCATCATGTGCAACTCGCGCATACGCTGTTCGGAAATTTTCGGTTTTTTCATTGCCATGGCTTCGGTCAGCTCCAGCTCCAGCAGCTGCGGCGGGATCCTGTAGCGGGCCAGAGCACAACTGACCTGTTCAATGAAATCCGGGTGTTCGAACTGGATCGCCGAGATATTGACCGCCATGGTAACGGGCGGAATACCCTGGTCCAGCCAGTTACGAAGTTGTGCCATGGCTGTATCCAAGACCCAGTCGCCAATGGTCAGAATCAGCCCGCTGGACTCTGCCAATGGAATAAAATCGGAGGGTGGTACGACCCCCCAGTCTCTGGAGTTCCAGCGCAGCAGGGCTTCTACGCCGGCCACTGTTTGGTCTTGCAGACAAACTTGAGGCTGAAAGCAAAGGTGCAGCTCCTGGTTATCAAGGGCTGTTTTCAGTGCGTTGTTTTGTGCCAGGCGCAAGCTGGCCATTTCCTGCATTTGTGATTCGTAGAATTGGTAGTTGTTGCGGCCGCTGGCTTTGGCCTTGTACTTTCCGATTTCGGCTTTTTGCAGAAGGCTGCCTAGGCTATCACCATCGGCTGGCCATAGGGCAATACCGCTCGAAGCAGTGATTGAGAGTGTTTGTTCTGGCAGGGAAAGGGGTTGAGCGGTCAGCTCCAGCAGCTCCAGGGTACGGCGTATCACCTGTTCTTCGCTGGCGCTGGCTAGCAGAATAACGAAGTCATCCCCGGAAATGCGCCCGATGCTTTCGTTTTTTTTCAGGCTGTCACGCAAACGGTAGGCCACCTGTTGCAGCAGGATGTCACCTACCGCATGGCCAAGAGCGTCATTTACTTCTTTGAAGTTGTCCAGGTCGAGCCACAGAACTGCAACTTGGTGGTGGTCGGCACAAAGCTGGTCAAAATGCTGCTGCAGCAGCTCGCGGTTGGGCAAGCCGGTCAGCTGGTCGTGCTGGCTGAGTTGTTCAAGCAGTGCGCTATAGTTCTTTTTGTCGGTAATATCTTCAGCAATCGATAGAAAACCAGTGATATCTCCAGCAGGGGAGCGCGAAGGGAATACCCGTAGAAATACAACCAGCTCGGTACCATCTTTACGGACACTCTGAACTTCGCCCGACCAGGGGGTGCCTTCAAAAATTTGCTGGTAGATTCGGCCGGCCAGCTCGGATGACGCGCCGGGCGCATGCAGAAAATGCGGCGGGCAGTCCAGTACCTCTATTTCTTCGTACCCTGTCATGCGGGTGAAAGCATGGTTGACTTGTCTGATGCGCAGGTTGCGGTCAAACACTGCTATCCCGAATATTGCACCAGGCATGAAAAAAGCGGCTGAAAATCGGTTATAATTCAAGAGCCTAACCAAGAATTAGCCGATACAGCCGCCATGACAAAATGTACCACGCCCACCGCCACCTTTCCACGCTGCAAAGGCCGTCAG
>JAAYFD010000049.1 GCA_012728415.1 Gammaproteobacteria bacterium | reverse complement strand
TTTATCCGTCTGGGTGTGCTGGGCGACTGGGACAACCCCTACAAGACCATGGAGTTTGCCAACGAGGCCGGCATTGTCCGTGCGCTGGCAAAAATGGTCGAGGGCGGTTTTGTGTTCCAGGGGCTGAAGCCGGTCAACTGGTGTTTCGACTGTGGCTCTGCACTGGCCGAAGCCGAGGTGGAGTATCAGGATAAAAAATCCGACGCCATCGACGTGGGCTTCACCTGTGTGGATACCGACACACTGGCCGCCGCGTTTGACACTGCAGTCAGCAAGCCGGTGCAGATTGTCATCTGGACCACCACGCCCTGGACCATTCCAGGCAACCAGGCGCTGAACATTCATCCGGAAGCCATCTATGCGCTGGTTGATGTGGGCGAGCGCCTGCTGTTGCTGGCGGAAACCCTGGTGGAAAGTTCGCTGCAGCGCTACGGTCTGGAAGGCGAGATCATTGCCCGCACCACAGGTGACAAACTGGAGCTGATCAACTTCAAACATCCGATTTATGAGCGCAACGCGCCCGTGTATCTGGCTGACTATGTGGAGCTGGATGCCGGTACCGGTATTGTTCACTCGGCCCCAGCCTACGGTGAGGACGACTTTTATACCTGCCTGAAATACGGCATGCACCAGGACGACATTTTGCGTCCGGTACAGAGCAATGGCGTGTTCGAGCCGGAGCTGGAGTTCTTCGGCGGCCAGTTCATCTGGAAGGCCAATGCCAACATTGTCGCCAAGCTGGAAGAAAACGGCGCACTGCTCAAGCACGAAAGCATCCAGCACAGCTACATGCACTGCTGGCGACACAAGACGCCACTGGTTTACCGCGCTACGGCCCAGTGGTTTGTCGGCATGGACAAACAGGTGGCCGCCGGTGACAACCTGCGCGAGCGTGCGCTGCATGCCATCGAACAGACCAAATTCACCCCGGCCTGGGGTCAGGCACGCCTGCACAACATGATTGCCGGTCGCCCGGACTGGTGTATTTCCCGCCAGCGTAACTGGGGCGTGCCGCTGCCGTTTTTCCTGCACCGCGTGACCGGCGAGCTGCACCCGCGCACCGTCGAGCTGATGGAGCAGGTGGCGCAGCGCATCGAGCAGCAGGGCATCGAGGCTTGGTTCAAACTGGAACCCGCCGAGTTGCTGGGCGAAGAAGCCGCCGATTACGAAAAAATCTCCGATACCCTGGATGTCTGGTTTGACTCCGGCACCACCCACAGTCATGTGCTGCGCGGCTCGCACCCGCAGGGTCACGAGCAGGGACCAAGGGCCGACCTCTATCTGGAAGGCTCCGACCAGCACCGTGGCTGGTTCCATTCCTCCCTGCTGACCGGTTGCGCGATTGACGGCCATGCGCCGTACCGCGGTTTGCTGACCCATGGCTTCACCGTGGACGAGAAGGGCCGCAAGATGTCAAAGTCCATGGGCAACGTGATTGCACCGCAGGAAGTGACCAACAGCCTGGGTGCCGACATCTTGCGTCTGTGGGTGTCGTCGGCGGACTATTCCGGCGAGATGTCGGTATCGAAAACCATTTTGCAGCGCAGTGCCGATGCCTATCGCCGCATCCGCAACACCGCGCGTTTCCTGCTGGCCAACCTGAACGGCTTTGATCCGGCCAAAGACCAGGTGCCGGCTGACCAGATGCTGGCGCTGGACCGCTGGGCGGTGGATGCCGCGGCCCGCTTGCAGGACGAAATCCACAGCTCCTATGAGGAATACCGCTTCCATAACGTCTACCAGAAGGTACACAACTTCTGCGTGCAGGAGCTGGGTGGCTTCTATCTGGACATCATTAAAGACCGTCAGTACACCACCGGTGCTGACAGCCTGCCGCGCCGTTCCTGCCAGACCGCCATGTACCAGATTGCCGAGGCGCTGGTGCGCTGGATCGCACCGGTATTGAGCTTTACCGCCGAAGAAATCTGGCAGCACCTGCCCGGCGAGCGCAATGAGTCGGTGATGCTGAATACCTGGTATGACGGCCTGAGCCGCCTGCCACAAGGTGCCGAGCTGGACAACTGCTACTGGCAACAGGTGATGGCAGTGAAGGATGCCGTCAACAAGGAGCTGGAAAACCAGCGCAACGCCAAGGCCATTGGTGGCAACCTGCAGGCCGAAGTCACCCTGTATGCCAGCGAGGAGCTGGCTGCACTGCTAGGCCAGCTGGGCGATGAGCTGCGCTTTGTCACCATCACCTCGACCGCGAGCGTGCAGCCGTTGTCTGCCGCACCGGAAAATGCAGTAGAGACCGAAGTGGACGGCTTGCGCCTGAGCGTGGTCAAGTCCGAGCAGCCCAAGTGCGAGCGCTGCTGGCACCACCGTGCCGATGTTGGCAGCAACCCGGCGCATCCGTCCGTTTGCGCTCGTTGTGTGGACAATATCGAAGGCGCTGGCGAGGAACGCCAGTATGCGTAAAACAGGCCAGCTGGTCTGGCTCTGGCTCAGTGTGCTGGTGATTGCTCTTGATCAAGCCAGTAAACACTGGTTTGAGCATAACCTGTCGCTGTATGAGCAGATCGTGGTGATTCCCGACCTGTTCAGCTGGACGCTGGCCTACAACAAGGGTGCGGCGTTCAGCTTTCTGGCGGATCAGGGCGGCTGGCAGCGCTGGTTTTTTGCCCTGGTGGCACTGGTGGCCAGCGGCGTGCTGCTGGTCTGGCTGAAACGCCTGCAGCGCCACGAGCGCCTGCTGGCCGCCGGCCTGGCACTGGTACTGGGCGGTGCACTGGGCAATCTGTACGACCGGGTAGTGCTCGGTCACGTGGTGGACTTTATTTTGGTGCACTGGCAGGACCGCTGGTTTTTTCCGGCGTTTAACCTGGCCGACAGCGCCATTACCGTCGGTGCCAGCATCCTGATTCTGGACATGATTGTGAATAAAAAAGAGCAAAGCAATGACTGAACAACGTATCGGGCAGCACAGCACTGTCACCCTGCATTTTGCCCTCAAACTGGACAATGGCGATGTGGTGGACAGCAACTTTGACAAAGATCCGGCCACCTTTACCGTGGGTGACGGCAACCTGTTGCCCGGTTTTGAACAGGCGCTGTTCGGTTTCAAAGCCGGTGACAAGCGCACTGTGGTGATTCCACCGGAGCGCGGCTTTGGCCGCGGTAATGATGCCAACCTGCAAACCATGCCGCGCAAGGATTTTGACGACATGGAGCTGGAAGAGGGCATGCTGGTAATTTTCCAGGATGCACGCCGCAATGAAATGCCCGGCGTGGTCAAATCCTTCGACGACAACGAAGTGGTGATCAACTTCAACCACCCGCTGGCCGGCCGCGACATCACCTTTGAGGTGGAAATCATCAAGGTGGAAAACCCGGCCTGACTGTCCTTGTCACTCCGCGCAGTCGCGGAGTCCGTGAAGCTTGCGGTTACGCAACGCTTCACGCAGGATGACATTCTGTTTGAGGGTTTTTACCCTGATCCCAATTTCTCGAAAGAAAAACCGCCATGCAAATCAAACTCGCCAA
>JAAYFD010000048.1 GCA_012728415.1 Gammaproteobacteria bacterium | reverse complement strand
CGGTACTGGTGGTGATGGCGGTACTGGCGGTACTGGCGGTACTGGCGGCACTGGCGGTACTGGCGATGGCGGTACTGGTGGTGATGGCGATGGTGAGGACGAAGGCGAGGGTAAATACAGCGGTGGGGCTGATTGTGAGACTGCTCCCGAGTGCTCCGGTGATGCCATTCAGTGCGGGATCGTTGATCAGCAATGGCGTATGCGTTGCGACTTCGAGAAAGCTTACGACTACGAGGCTCACAAAGGCGATATTGAAGGCCTGCTACAGGGTGATGAATTTAATTTGATAGAAGGTGCTGAAGCTATCGAGGTTCCAAGCTTTCTCGATATGCACGCTCGTTGGCTAGGTTCTTCATCCTGTCCACCAGATGAAACCATGACTTTGCGTCTAGGCGGTGGCCGCACATTCGCGCTGAGCTATGAGCCGCTTTGTCAGGCTGCAAGTTCAATTTCACCGCTGTTAGTTATTATTGCAACAGTTCTTGCTACCTTATATATCGGGCGAGGCTCGGAGGGTTAAACATGCATTTTGTCTGGATCGTTCAACTGATTATCTTGATCATTGGCCCGTTAATAAAAATGGTGCTGCGCATGATCGGCTTCGGGTTTGTTACCTACTTTGGTATTAACTTGATAATTGATCAGGCCAAAGATTACATCATTGCACAGGTCGGACAGTCCGGCGCAGCGATTGTTTCAATTCTCGGTTTAATGAAAGTAGACGTTTGCATAAATATTATGCTGGCTGCTGTGACAACAAGGTTTATTTTGTCCGGCTTCAACAAGGCGACTGATAGCAAGCGTCAACGTGTTTGGACCAAGCCAGGCGGGGGCCCTGGTTCGATAGAGGCATAGGTGAAATAAATGCTAGTTATTCGTACGGGAAAGCCTGGACACGGTAAAACCCTGAATACAATTAAAGAGGTTGATCGGCAGGCGGCTAGAGATTCGAGAGTTGTTTATTATCACAATATCAACGGGCTTCAGACCGATAAGCTAGAAGCTCGTTGGTATGAGTTTGAAGACCCCACAAAGTGGTATGAATTGCCCCATAACTCAATTATTGTTATTGATGAAGCACAGGGCTGGTTCGGCAACCGTGATCCTAGGCATAAACCGGAGCCGCACTTAACAGCATTCGAGACAATGCGACATTCTGGGTTTGAGGTGCACTTGATTACCCAAGACCCAAGATTCTTGGATACGCACGCCAGGCGACTTGCAAACGTGCATGTTCATTATTGGCGCGTGATGAAGTCCCGCCAGCTGCTCCGGTTTGAGTCTGAAGTTGTCATTGAACGGGTCGATGTGATGTCCAGCTTTAAGGATGCGGACAAAACACGGCTGCGTATCGATTCCAAAATGTTCGATAAGTACACGAGCAGCAACGCACAGCACCATTTTAAGTTTCAGCCATCAAAAAAACTGATTTGGTCTATTGTTGTGCTGCTCATTACTGCTTTTTTGCTTTATCGCGTTTATTCACTGTATGCCGATAAAACCGGCGCTGATGAAACCGAGCCGTCACATGGTCAAGCTCAACCCGCTGTGGTCTCAACCGCTAAAAACATGCTAGAAGTCGTCAAGCCTCAATCTTTTAAAGATGATCAGTCTTCTAAGCCTGAGCTCGATTACTTTGAGCAGCACACCCCCAGGCTAAGAAACGTCCCCAGTTCAGCACCGATTTATGACGAGCTCACGGCACCGCAGACGTACCCGAAGCTCACCTGCATGTCCAGTGATGCGGAGTCTTACACTGCTCGCTTAAACCCTTGGCAGGTCAAGGATGGGGTTGGTTGTCAGTGTTACACACAGCAAGCCACGCGCTTGGATATTGAGTATGACTTCTGTATGTCGGTTGTAAAGTACGGCTATTTCGACCATGCCAGGCCTGATCCTGTTTCGTACGCTATGCAGCAAAACCCCACTTTACCGCCGAGTTCTTCGGTTTCCAGTCCCACACCAGCACAAGCTATGCCAGCCGCCCGTGCTTTGTATTGATAAGCGAGCCTGCGAGCTATCAAACAAACACGGGCGGCTGGCTCGGTGACGTTCCTGTAACACGTCATTAAACAACATAACGAAACGGTCATTAACGGCCACTGAGGTTAAAATCATGTCTAAAGTTGTCCATCAGGTCAGAATGAACGAACACGGCGAGTTTCACGACAAGGGCCGCATTTTCGTTAACCCAAAAAATGGCGGTTTCACAGACCTTTCAGGCATTGGAATTCTGCGTTTGGGTGTTGATACAGTCCGGCAGATGTACAGGGGCGGGATTGCCGAGGGCGTTCTCGACCTGTTTGAAACGTCTGGCATTGTCGAGTTCGGCGGTTACTCCTGGGCGGCCTCCCGTGTCGGGCGTGACTCGGGGTACCAGTATAAATTGCAAAATTCAGACCTTGGCCTGATCCTGCTGATTAAAAATTTCAACGTTAGACCAGAAGATTATGGCCCACACCTGAAAATCGAGGTGTCGCCCCACTTCATCGAATACCACAGCCCTGACAATTTGCAGGCGAAGCTTGATCGGCTGGCCAGTCTGGTACTGGACGATTGCAAACCTAATCAGTGTGCTGTTCACCTGGCACTGGATGTAGTTGGCTGGCAACCACCAGCTGATACCGTGTCGCGTATGCAGTGCCGTTCTCGCCTTGTGCGTGATATCTCCGGGATCGATACGATTGAATGGGCAGCCAATGCCAGCGTGTACGGCAACAATGAAACATTCATGTTCGGCAGTGCTTCGGGAGTTCAGCTGTCGATTTATAACAAGACAAAGCAGGCCAAGGCTACTGATCGTCTGGACTACTGGGAGACGATTTGGGGGCGCTGTTACGAGGATTTTGACACTCCGCTCTATACTGGTGATGAAGAAGTCTGGCGTATCGAGCTGAGGTATCATCATAGCGTTGTGCAGCAGTTTGCTGATGGTTCCGTCTGCAAGAAAACCGGCGAATTCATTGGTACCCGCACCTTTGCCGAACTTGCACCGCACCTGCAGGGCTTATGGTCTTACGGCTTTGACGCTTTCAAGCTGCTTGAACAAAAAGGGGTCTACGATCCCGCCTGGACACTTTTTGCATATGATCCTGTCGTTCAGTCAGGGACTGAGTGCTTGAGCAAGGAGCATCATTACAAGCGGCATTACAAAACGGCTAACGGTTTTTCCGGCAAGAATATTGAGCTGTTTTTGGGAAACTTCGTTAGCATCATCGCCAGGGAGCGGGTCGGGGCTACCCGTGCCCATGAGCAGTTAAAAAAGTTTGATGGTTACAAGGTCATTTTGGAACATTTCGAGTCCAAGGGACTGCGTGAGCGTGATATTTACATCTGGCTCCGGGACAAGCTGACTGAACGCATAATTCGCTACGGTGTGGCTGTTTAATGGCAATCAGAAAAAATAAATCTGGCACCTGGTCGGTTGATTTGCGTTTGCCTGATGGCACCCGGGTACGCAAACGATTTAAAACACGAACCGATGCAGCACGATTCGAGCGTTTTACACTCTCCAGGATTGAGCAGGGTAAGCCCTGGGCAGCATCTGGCGATTCTCGTCGTTTGTCAGATCTCGTTTTCGAGTGGTATGCATTGCACGGGATTAACCTTCGTGATGGTCAGCGCAGGCTATCAAAGCTTTCTCACATGGTTAAATCGTTAAACAACCCAGTTGCAGCCAGTTTCAAAGCAGCAGCATTCGCTGAATACCGAGGCAAGCGTTTATCCGTTGGGATAAGCCGTAAAACCCTGAATAATGAGCTTGGATACCTTCGGGCTGTTTTCAATGAGCTTTACAGCCTGGGCGTTATTGACTACGAAAACCCTTTATCACGGGTTAAGCCGTTACAGTTACAGGAAAGGTCTTTAACCTTCCTGACTGATTGCCAGGTAAACGAACTTCTTGATGTGATACGGGTCGGCACTGACAACCCTCACGTCTACCCTCTGACATTGATCTGCTTAGCGACTGGTTGCCGCTGGTCTGAGGCTGAAAGCTTGACAGCAAAAGATGTACGCTCTGGCCTCGTTACGTTTGAAGGCACAAAGTCGGGCCGTGTTCGATCCGTCCCGGTCAGCGATTCACTTGTTTTATTGATTCGTGAGCATTGGCAAGTCTACGGGCCATTTACTGGCTCCCTTTCATCTTTCCGCCGTGCTCTGAAGCGGTGTTCCTTTCAGCTCCCTCCTGGTCAAGCTTCGCACGTTCTCCGGCATACCTTTGCAAGCAGGTTTGTCCAGTCTGGCGGTAACTTGGTCGCACTCCAGCAAATTCTTGGGCATTCGACCATAAATATGACAATGCGTTACTCACATTTGGCACCGGATCACCTCGGGCAAGCAGTAAAACTAAATCCTGTTGGGCGAATTCTGGGCAAACTTGAAAAACAAACAGGCATAAAAAAGCCGTAGCACCTGAATAATCAATGTGTTACGGCTTCGTTGTTGGTGGAGCCGGGGGGATTTGAACCCCCGTCCGCCAGCACTCTGCTTTCGGTTCTACATGCGTAGTCATCTCTACTGGGTTAACTCCTCACCGCCCGAGTGACAGGGTGTTTGGAGCGAGCTACGTAAGTTTTAGCCGTTACGCCCGTAGCGTGCTTGGCGGCGATCCTGTTCTATCTGACTGTCCTGAATTCGGGTTTACAGGCATCCCCTAAGGACAGCTAGCGGGACTTAAGCCGCTAGAGCGTAGTTGTCGTCGTTGGCAACTATCAGTGTGCAACAGTGGATTTACGAGTTCTGTTACCAACTCGGCATGCCCCTCAAGTTTTGCAACCGGCGTCGAATCCTGATCGGCCCCGACAGGGTTGTTACCTGTGGATGGAGGTGAACTATAACAGCTGAGCGGCTCTTTGTCGATGCCCTTGCTTGTCTACCGGCACTGCAGCAACAAACCGGAACTGCTGTTATTCTTGCTCCAAGTTTACTTTATGGAGCCTATAAAGTTTTTTTCAAGCCCTGCGCTTCAACAATGCAGAGCCCCAGGACAGGCCCACACCAAAACCGCTGATCAGCACGTTGTTCCACTCGGGGTTGTCGGCGTAGTGCTCCAGCAGCATGGGGATCGAGGAAGACACAGTATTGCCAGCCCCAAACATGTCCTTGATCACCTTGTGGCCATGTTCTGCACCAAGGCGCTTGGCAATGGCATCCACAATGGCACCGCTGCCCTGATGCAGGCAAATCGCCTGTACGTCATCAAACGTCAGGCCGGCCTGATCCAGTACTTCCTGCATGTGCGGAATAATCTTCAGGCTGGCGAAGTTGAACACCTGGCGGCCGTTCATATGGAAATGGCCATCACGCACCACCAAATATTCGGCACCGCCGCCATCACCACCAAAGGCACTGGCACCCAGCAACCATTGCGGCTGATCACTGGTCATCCAGGTTGCGGTCGCTGCATCACCAAACAGCAGGGTGGTCATGCGATCTTCGCGATCCATAATCTTGGAGTAAGGGTCAGCGGTGACCAATACAGCGTTTTTCAGTCCGGTTGCCTGCATGAAACCCTTGGCTACATACAGCCCGTATACATAACCCGAGCAGCCTAGGGAAACATCAAAGCAGGCCACCCCGGTTGGCAAGCCCAGTTTGTGCTGCACAATCGCCGAAGTATGCGGCAACTGCTCAGCATCACCGTTCTGGGTAATCAGGATCAGCGCCTGAATATCCTCACGCTTGAGTTCCGGGTTTTGGACCAGCAAGTTTTCCACGGCCTTGACGGCCAGGTCCGAGGTTTCCTCAGACTCCCCCTTGACCGACAGAGTAGTTGTGCCGAGCTTGTTGTGAACAAAGTCCTCGTCACGGCCAAATTTTTCTGCCTGGGCTATGTTGTCAATTCGCCCTTGGGGGATATAGCTGGCAATGCTGCGAATACCAATCATTGTGTTGTTCCGATTTCCGCTCGCCGGAGCTGACCATCAGCTCCCAATTAGACCACCAGGTCATCTACAGGCAAAAAAACACACGCTGAGCGTGTGGTCTGCCAAATGTCGTGCCTGCCCAACGCAGGCTACCGATAGACGCAACAGCATAGACTGAAGACACATTTGATGCCATAGGCCAAAGGCCGTAACTGTTAGCCACAACATTAACCCTGTATGGCCAAACTTGTGGTTATGTCATAATGGCGGTTTTTATTCCTGCCCTGAAGACTCCATGACCCAGCGCCGCGACACCCTGTTTGATACCCCGATTGCCCAGGTGCCCGATTTTACGTTTAACGAAGATGTAGCCCGGGTGTTTCCCGACATGATCAAGCGTTCTGTACCCGGTTACCCAACAATTGTAGAAAACAGCGGTGTGCTGGCAGCACAGTTTGCCCGCCCCCACAGTCTGATCTACGATCTGGGCTGCTCGCTGGGTGCGGTCACCCAGGCCATGCGCCGTCATGTCACCCAGCCCGGTTGTCGTATTCTTGCCGTGGATAATTCACCGGCCATGGTGGGCCGCTGCCGTGAATACCTGAAGGCGCAAGATGCCATGCATCAAGAGCTGCTGCCCGCCGAGGTAGCCGAAGCAGACATTTTACAGCTCGAACTTGAGCCCTGCTCGGTTGTTGCACTGAACTTTACCCTGCAATTCATTCCACCCGGGCGTCGTCTTGAGTTGCTTGGCAACATTCAGCGCCAATTGTTGCCCGGTGGCGCCCTGCTTCTCTCCGAAAAGCTGCGTTTTGATGACCCGGAAGAACACCAGCTGCTTAACGACCTGCATTTGGCCTTCAAGCGGGCCAATGGTTACAGCGAACTGGAGATCGCCCAAAAGCGTCGTGCCATCGAAAAAGTCATGTTACCGGACACCCTGGGTGAGCACCGCCAGCGTCTACAAGAAGCAGGCTTCAACCGGATCCACCTCTGGTTTCAATGTATCAACTTTGTCTCGATGATCGCCCTGCCATGATTGTTTTTTCAAGCCTTGCCCGTCACTTGGACCGCACCCCGCTGAAATCCTGGGCCCGTTCGGTACAAGATCAGTTCAATCGGCATTTCGATACCGGTCACGGCGACTTGCCACGCTGGATGAATGCCGTCCAGCAAATGCCGCAACTTAAGCTCGAACACTACGAACTGAGCGAGCGCCTTGAGTTGAGCGGCCCCTGTAGCGATGAGCAACGCCAGCTGCTGGATTCGGCACTGCGTGGCCTGCACCCCTGGCGCAAGGGGCCGTTCGACTTGTTTGGTGTGCATGTGGATACCGAATGGCGCTCGGACTGGAAGTGGGAGCGCGTTGCTCCGCACCTCAATCTTGCCGGCAAGCGTGTACTGGATGTGGGCTGCGGCAACGGCTACTACATGTGGCGCATGCTCGGGGCCGGCGCCAGGACTCTGGTCGGGGTTGACCCCAACTGGCTGTTTTTCTGCCAGTTTCATGCAATAAAAAAATTTCTGCCGCAAGCTCCAGTCTGGCATTTGCCCTTTGCCCTGGAGGACTTGCCGCCAAAGCTGGAAGGCTTTGATACCGTTTTTTCCATGGGTGTGCTTTACCACCGCAAATCACCCATCGACCACCTGCTCGCGCTGAAGGACTGCCTGCTGCCTGGCGGCGAGCTGGTACTGGAAACCCTGGTTGTCGAAGGTGACGAGCAACAGGTATTGGTGCCCGGGGACCGTTACGCACAGATGCGCAATGTATGGTTTTTACCATCGGTCGCGGCGCTGATGCTCTGGTTGCGACGCGCCGGCTTTCGCAATGTACGCTGTGTGGATGAAAGCATCACCACCATTGAAGAGCAGCGCAGCACCGACTGGATGCAATGGCAGTCACTGGAGTCCTTTCTTGACCCGAACGACCACAGCCTTACCGTTGAAGGCCTGCCGGCACCGCGCCGGGCAGTGATTCTGGCTGACAAGCCGCGCTAAAACAAAGAGCCTGTCAGCCAGCCGGCTCACGCCCCAGGGCCTGCAAGCCTTCATCAATTGCGCTGGCGCCGCGCTTCTATCACGTTGGGCAGCTGATCCAGGCGGTTAAGCAACCGGCTGAGGGTATCCAGTGTAGAGACTTCGATCGTCAGCTGGATCAGCGCACTGTTGTCTTCCTTGCTGGTGCTGGTCTGTAGCGCGACCACATTAACCTTTTCATTGAACAGCACCTGAGTGATGTCACTAAGCAGGCCCGAGCGGTCATACGCGCGAATCAAAACATTGACCGGATACGTTTGTACAGGCTCATTGCCCCAGCTGACCTGGATAATGCGCTCTGGCTCGCGCTCGGCCAAACCAAGTACGGTTGGGCAGTCCTGCCGGTGAATGGTCACCCCCCGGCCCATGGTGATGTAACCAGTGATGGGCTCACCCGGCACTGGCTGACAGCACTTGGCAATTTGCGTCAGCAGGTTGCCGACCCCTTCAATACGCACCTCGTCACGCGGTGTATCGGCATGTATCGTCGGCTTGCGCGGAACCAGATCCAGCGTCTGGCTGCGCTGACCCTTGTCGAGCAGACTCTGGGCAGCACCAGTGGCCTGAGCCAGACGAATATCACCACCACCAATCGCGGCAAACAGATCTTCGGCACCACGCAAGTTAAGCCGCTCTGCCAGCTTATCGAAATTTACCGGCATCAACGCCAGGCGGTTCAGCTCGCGCTCCAGCATCTGCTGGCCGGCCTCGACATTCTGCTCCCGGTCCTGCAGTTTGAACCAGTGCACCACCTTGGCCCGCGCTCTTGCCGTATTGACGTAACCCAGGTTGGGATTAAGCCAGTCGCGGCTGGGCGCACCGCTTTTGCTGGTAATGATCTCTACCTGATCACCGGTTTTCAGGTGGTAGGTCAGCGGCACAATTCGTCCGTCGATCTTGGCACCCCTGCAGTTGTGCCCCACTTCGGTGTGTACCCGGTAGGCAAAGTCCAACGGTGTCGACCCCCTGGGCAGATCAATAGCATGGCCATCCGGTGTGAACACATAAACCCGGTCAGGCTCAAAATCTACACGCAATTCTTCGGCCAGCCCGCCGATATCGCCCAGCTCCTCATGCCACTCCAGAACCTGACGCAACCAGGCAATCTTTTCTTCGTAATGATCGGAGCGACTATTAACATCGGTTCCCTTGTAGCGCCAGTGGGCACACACACCCAGCTCGGCCTCCTCGTGCATGGCGCGGGTACGGATCTGCACTTCCAGCACCTTGCCCTCGGGGCCAATCACAGCGGTATGCAGGGAACGATAGCCGTTTTCCTTGGGGTTGGCGATGTAGTCATCAAACTCGCGGGCAATGTTGTTCCACAGACTGTGCACGACACCCAGTGCGGTATAGCAGTCACGCACCTCCGGCACCAAAATGCGCACGGCACGCACATCGTAAATTTCGCTAAAACGCAGGTTTTTTTTCTGCATCTTGCGCCAGATGGAATAAATGTGCTTAACCCGTCCGCTAATCTCCGCGTCAATCTCGGCTGCCTGCATTTCGCTATTGAGTTGTTGCACCACATCGTCAATGAAACGCTGCCGGTCGAGCCGCCTTTCGTGCAGCAGCCCGGCAATATGCATGTACTGCTTGGGCTCAAGATAGCGGAACGACAGATCTTCCAGCTCCCACTTGATATGACCAATGCCCAGACGATGCGCCAACGGGGCATAGATATCGAACACTTCGCGGGCAACGCGGTAACGCTTGTCATCCGGCGCATTCTTGACGGCACGAATAGCGCAGGTACGCTCCGCCAGCTTGATCAGTGCCACGCGCACATCATCAACCATGGCCACCAGCATCTTGCGCAAGTTTTCCACTTGAGTCTGGGCATTAAGCACCACCGACTCACGTGGATTCAGGCTGGCGCTGATCGCCGCCATACGCAGTACGCCATCGATCAGCTTGGCTACTGTTGCACCAAATGCTTGCTCAACCTGCGCCAGGCTGGCCTTGTTTTCGCGCACGGTACGATACAGGATGGCAGCCTGCAAGGTGTCTTCATCCAGCATCAGGTCCACCAGGATCTGTGCCGTTTCCAGCCCTGTCTGCAAACTTGAGCTGCCATCGGGCCAAAGGTTTTTCGCTGCATGCGCCTGCAACTCTGCATCACGGGCAAACTCACAAGCACGCAGCAAGCAAGCTGCATCCAGGCTGCCATCCACCTCCTGCAGGTGCGCAACCCAGCGCTCCAGGTCAATACTGCCATCGGCATTGAGGGGATGCTGAGTTCTCACTTGAACCATGAGATTTCCTTAACTATGCGGTTTTTACAAACAGGGCCATGGCTTCCACGTGGCTCGTATGACTGAACATGTCCAGGCTGCAAACACGTACCAACTGGTAACCCTGTTTGCTCAGCAGGGCTGCATCCCGGGCCAGTGTTGCCGGGTTGCAAGAAACATAAAGTATCTTGCGGGCAGCAAACCTTGCCAGCTGGCTGGTTATCTGCATGGCTCCATCACGTGGTGGGTCCAGCACAATAAGGTCGAAAGGCTCGCTCGCCCAGTGCCGGTCAGCCAGGCTCTGTGACAGGTCTGCAGCATAAAAGTGCAGATTATCCAGTTTCTGGACAGCAGCACTGCGGCGTGCCCGCTCCACCATCGCGGTCACACCTTCAACAGCAACAACCTCAGCAGCCTGCTGGGCCAAAGGCAGACTGAAGTTGCCCAATCCACAAAACAGGTCCAACACCCGGTCAGTCGGTTGTACACCGAGCCAGCCCAGCGCACGATTGACCATCTGCTGGTTCAGTGCTGCATTGACCTGAACAAAGTCTCCCGGGCGGCAATCAATGTCCAATGCCTGGTCTGCCAGGTGGTAGGCAAGGCGACTGCCCGGCTGGTCAGGAAAAGGCTCAGCGCCGGTTTGCCACCACAGCTGCAGCCCTGTCTTGTTGCAGAAATCACGCCAGGCTTGCTGCCAGACATCTGTGACCGGGCGGATCAAGCGTACCAGTACAGCCACTGTGTTGCCAAAAAGCAGCTCCAGGTGACCGATGGCTTGCGGTTGCTGCATCGCGCCAACAAAATCTGTCAGCTGCGGCAACACAGCCTGCAACTCCGGTACCAGTATCGGACACTGCCGGATATTGACAATTTCGCGTGATGCCAGCGCACGATATCCCAGCTGTACACAGCCGGTTTTGTCCACTCGCAGTGAAAGCCGGGTCCGCCGGCGATAACCTCGATCGCCGGCCAGTAATGGCTGCTCCCACTGTTCCGCCAACACTCCGTTGCGCTGCAGCTGCTCAGCCAGATATTCCTGTTTCAAACGGCGCTGCTGCTCCAGCGGCATATGCTGCAGGGTGCACCCCCCACAAACACCAGCAAGCGGGCAAAACGGCTCAATACGCTGCGGGCTGGCCTGCTGGACCTCTTCCGCAATGGCATCGACCACCTTGCTGCGAGCCGCCAGCACCCTGACACGCACCAGCTCTTGCGGCAGGGCCCCACTGACAAACCAGCTACGCCCGTCGACAAAAGCTATGCCACGGCCGTCATGAGCCAGCCGCTCAATGCTCAATACTTGTTTCTGTCCTGCCGCGGGGCCTTTTTGCCGCGTGCCACCAGCCGGTTGAAAACGCAACCCCTGACGCGACTGACGGCTCACTCTGCAGCCTCGTTATAGATGCCGCTGGACAGGTAGCGATCGCCACGGTCACAGATGATGGCAACCAGGGTGGCATTTTTTACTTCACGGGCAAGGCGCAGCATTGCAGCCACAGCTCCGCCAGAAGATACACCACAAAATATACCCTCTTCACGGGCCAGCCTGCGCATGCAGTCTTCCGCTTCCTGCTGCCCCATGTCGACCACACGATCAACCCGGCTAGCCTCAAAAATCTCTGGCAAGTAGGCTTCGGGCCAACGGCGAATGCCTGGGATGGACGCGTCAGGCTCTGGCTGCAGGCCGACAATCTGCACTTCAGGGTTTTGTTCTTTCAGGTAACGCGACACACCCATGATGGTACCAGTGGTGCCCATCGCACTGACAAAATGAGTAATTTGCCCGGCCGTCTGTTGCCAAATTTCAGGGCCTGTGCCGCAGTAGTGGGCATTGGGGTTATCCGGGTTGGCAAACTGGTTCAACACCCGCCCACGGCCCTGCTCCTGCATTTCCAGAGCCAGATCACGGGCCGATTCCATGGTTTCGGTCAGCAACAGCTCGGCACCATAGGCAGTCATGGCTGCCTTGCGTTCGGCTGTGGAACTGTCGGGCATGATCAGAATCATACGATACCCTTTGATGGCGGCAGCCATGGCCAGAGCAATTCCGGTATTGCCGGAGGTGGCTTCGATGAGGGTATCTCCCGGCTGGATATGCCCAGCCCGTTCAGCCTGCTCAATCATGGCGAATGCCGGCCGGTCTTTCACCGAGCCGGCCGGGTTGTTGCCTTCCAGCTTGACCAGCAAGGTATTGCCTGTCTCACAGCCGAGTCGCTGCAGACGAATGAGGGGAGTATTGCCGATACAGTCGGCAAGGGTCGGATACTGCATGAATTTTCTGCGCCCTATCGAAAAATACGTCAATGATAACGATAAATGTCGGCCAGCCATAATCCTGTTTGGCATAACATTAGCGTAAAAGCATCTGTGTCCGCACCAGCCCGGCCCGGCCGCCAGGATGTCACGCCAAGCTCAGCCCTTGACTGCCCGCTGGCATACGGCAGTGCCGAAGCAAAAGCCTTATTATCACCATGGATGCGCCGCCGTCACAAAGCTCATGTGCGTGGCTGGTGTATGACTGGTGATGCAAACGCCGTTTTACGCCTCAAACCGGGCCCGATTACATGTATGTCAGGCTGCCGGCAGCTGCCAATTGACCGGCTCGCGCCCCATTTGCTGTAAAAACTGATTGCAGCGGCTAAAATGACCACAGCCCAAAAAGCCGCGATAGGCCGACAGCGGTGACGGATGAGCTGTCGTCAGAATCAGATGTTTTTTCGGATCCAGCAAGGTGCTTTTGCTGCGTGCATGCGCTCCCCAGAGTAAAAACACCACATGCCGGCATTCGGCATTGACCACTTCGATAATGCGATCGGTAAACCGGTGCCAGCCCGCTTTGGCATGCGAACCTGCTTGCGCTGCCTCGACCGTCAACGCAGTATTAAGCAGCAATACCCCCTGTTCTGCCCAGCTTTGCAGGCAACCATGATTTGGCAGCGGAATATTAAGGTCACGCTGCAGCTCCTTGAAAATATTTTGCAACGAAGGTGGTGGCGGTACGCCATGGGGTACTGAAAAGCTCAACCCGTGTGCCTGACCCTCACCATGGTAGGGGTCTTGTCCAAGGATGACTACTTTTACAGCTGGCAGCGGCGTCAGATTAAGCGCATTGAAAATCTGTCCGCCCGGCGGATAGATTCGCTTGCCAGCTGCCTTCTCGGCGCGTAAAAAATCGCCCAGCTGCTGCATATAGGGCTGCTCAAACTCTCCGGCCAGCGCCTGCTTCCAGCTCTCCTCCAGCTGCACACCAGGCTTACTCATCAGCCACACGCGCCAGTGGAAACAGCCGCTTGAAGTTGGCCGTAGTTTGCGCTGCCAGCTGCTCGTAGCTTTCACCACGCCACTGTGCAAGGAAAGCCGCTACATCAGCGACGTGACCGGGAAAGTTTTTCTTGCCGCGATGCGGTACCGGCGCAAGGTATGGCGAGTCGGTTTCGACCAGCAAGCGGTCAGCCGGCACCTTGCGCGCGACTTCACGCAGCATGTCGGCATTGCGAAATGTGACGATGCCGGAAAAGGAAATATAGTATCCAAGGTCAAGGCAGGCTTTGGCCATGTCCCAGTCTTCGGTAAAACAGTGCATAACACCGGCATTGGGCAGGTCAGCCTCGTGCAGCAGGGCCAAGGTGTCCGCCTTGGCATCCCGGGTATGCACTACTACCGGCTTGCCGGTCTGGCGTGCCGCCTCAAGGTGCAAGCGGAAAGAATCCTGTTGCATCACCGCTGTTTCAGTCTGATAGTAGTAGTCTAAGCCTGTCTCACCGACAGCCACGACACCCGGATGCTCCAGCTCTTCCAGCAGCCAGTCCAGCGTTGGCTCGCCACCACGCACCAGGTCCAGCGGGTGTACGCCTACAGAGCAGTCGACATCGGCATAGCGCTCGGTAAACGCACGTACAGTGGCAGCATTTTCGGTGCTGATGCCAATGCATAAAAAATGTCTGACACCACGCGCCCGGGCTGAATCCAGTACGGCATCCAGACTGCCGTCAAAAGCGGTCAGATCCAGTCGGTCAAGATGGCAGTGTGAATCAATCAGCATGTAACCTTGGTTTCCAAACATTAGCCCGGCCAGCGGGCAGTATCAGTGGTAATTGTTTTAAACGCAGCCCTACCGGCTGCGCTCCTGCCCCCCACGCGGAACAGGATGGACACACCGTGCAGACCTGCTCTTGCAGCAACGGAAATGGCACTCTGAACGCTAGAACGTGTGTGTGGGGCGATCTGTCTGCAGTGCACCGGCCAGATATTGTTCGACTTTATTGCGCACGGCAAGATCGTTTTCACTGAACTGAACCCCAATGCCCGAAGCCCGGTTGCCATGGGCTCCGCGCGGCGTAACCCACACGACCTTGCCGGCAATCGGCAGTTTTTCTGGCTCTTCCATCAGGTTTAGCAACAGAAATACCTCATCGCCGATCTGAAAACTCTTATTGGTGGGGATGAACAACCCGCCATTTTTTACAAAGGGCATGTAAGCAGCGTAGAGCACTGCCTTGTCCTTGATTGTTAACGACATGATGCCATGTCGTGCTCCCAGTCCCGGTGGTAGTCCCATAAAACGCTCCTTTGACGGCTTAATCTGTCCCCATTATGCAAGACCGGATAAATAAACGACAAGCACAGACCATATACAATAGCTAACCGGCTTGCTCAGGATGGGCTGAATAACGTTGGCGAGGCAGCCAGGGCTAGGCGAAAATAGCGAAAAAGCCCGGTTTACTGGTAGCAAGTGAGCATTTTGAGCGGCTTTTCAACAGCGACCCGACAGCCCGGGTAATTACTCGGCGTCCTTTAGCGTTTGCGCTGCGCCAGGGCCAGCCATTGGCCCAGCATGCTTTCCAGCAGCAGGTCCTGGCGCAATGGCGCACGGCGCAGCAACTTGACCCGGCGCTCAAGTATCCAGTCGTGCAGCTGTAACAAGGCATCTGCACTGGCGAGCCCCGACAGGTACTTTAACACAGGCTGCATGTCGGCCAAACCCAGGTCTTCTTCGTTTTGCGTCAGCTGATAGCGCAGTGCAGCCTGACACCAGTCAGCAAACCACTCCAGCAGCAATACTGCTGGCAGCTTGGCCCAGCGCGTGGCCAGCTCGCTGGCACTGCTTTGCCTCTTGAGCAGCTGCTTCACACCCTCAACCACTTCGGCACGCTGGCGTAACAGCCCATCCCTGGCGTACTCAAGCGCCAGCAGGGGAGAGCCACTGGCCAGCTGCAGCAGGGTATCACGCTCTTCGCTGCAGGTTTCCGGAAGTTTTTCCGCCAGCCATTGTGTCGCCATGTCTGCCGGCGGCAATGGACAGGCCTGCAGGACGCAACGGCTCTTGATGGTTGGCAGCAAAAAGCTGGGCTGGTCAGACAGCAACAAAAACACTGTGCCCGGTCCTGGCTCTTCAAGGCTTTTCAGCAAGGCATTGGCTGACTCCGTGGTCATGACCTCAGCGGGCTCAAGGATGATTACTTTGCGCCCGCCCTGTTGTGCCGTTTGCTGAATGGAGCCAACCAAGTCACGCACATGACCAATCAGGATGGCCTTGCCCGGCTCTTCGGGCTGCAGATAAAACAGGTCCGGATGGGTTTCGGCCTGATATAGCCTGCACGAGCTGCAGTTGCCGCACGCCTGTTCCACTTGCGGCTGACAGCACAACAGCCAGGCCGCAAAGCGCTCGGCCAGGGCGCGCTTGCCGCTACCCGCCGGCCCGTGCAACAGGTAGGCATGGGCTTGTTCGGCACGCCCGCTGAGCGCCTCCCACAAAGGCTGGTGCCACGGCAAATACTCAGCAACCATCACGATCTCTTATTTCGTCTAGTACCGGCAGCAGCTGTTGCTGTACCTGTGACAGCGGCAAAGCCGCATTGATGATACGAAAGCGCTCGGGATCACTCTGTGCCCGCTGCAAATAGCTGTTGCGTACGGCTTCGAAAAACTCGTGACGCTCCTGCTCGAAGCGGTCCAGCTGGCCGCGCAATCTGGCCCGCTTCATGCCGTCGGCAACAGGCAGGTCAAACAACAGGGTAAGGTCCGGGCGCAGGCTGCCCTGCACAAAATTTTCTAGAACTGCAATCCGCTGCGGATCGATACCGCGCCCACCTCCCTGATAGGCATAGGTCGCATCGGTGAAACGGTCACACAGCACTATGCTGCCCTGCTCCAGTGCCGGTAAAATCAGTTGCTGCAGGTGCTGGGCACGGGCTGCAAACATCAACAGCAGCTCGGTGTCCACAGCCACCGGTTCGTCATGCTCTGCCAGCAGCAGCTCACGGATTTTCTCGGCCAGTCCGGTACCGCCTGGCTCCCGGGTCAATACCACTGAGTGGCCAGCCAGCTGTAAACGCTCGGCAAGAAACTCGCGATTGGTGGTCTTGCCGGCCCCCTCCGGGCCTTCCAGCGTGATAAAAAGCCCCTTGGCCATCAGTCCTCCTGCTGCACGGCCGGAGCCGGACTGGAGCGGTAGTCGGCGCGACGCTTGAGCTGGTATTCGCGCACTGCACGGTTGTGCTCCTGCAGGGTGCGGGAAAACTGGTGACTGCCATCACCCTTGGCGACAAAGTACAGTGCATCGCCCTCTGCCGGATGCAGCGCGGCATGGATGGCAGCACGGCCAACCATGGCAATGGGCGTCGGTGGCAAACCGGCGTTAGTATAAGTGTTGTACGGCGTCGGCCGCTGCAAATCAGCACGGGTAATCCGGCCTTTATAGTTGTCCCCCATCCCATAAATGACGGTAGGATCTGTCTGCAACAGCATGTTCCTGTTTAAACGGCGAACAAACACTCCGGAAATGGCAGCACGCTCGCTTGCCATGCCGGTTTCTTTTTCGATAATGGACGCCATCACCAAGGCCTGTTCTGGCGTATCGTATGGCAAATTGTCGGCCCGCTGCTGCCATTCTTCTGCCAGCACATCATGCAAGCGCTGGCTGGCCTGGCGCAATACATCAAGATCAGACTGTCCACGTGTAAACTGATAGGTATCCGGATAAAAACGGCCTTCCGGGTGTACGCCCTTGTAGCCAAGCTCCTCCATCAGCTTTTCGCCGCTCCAGTCACCGGTCAGGTGTTCGAGCACCTCGTTTTGCGCCAACGCTTGACGCAAGCGGGCAAAATTCCAGCCTTCCACCAGGGTAATGCGATGCTGAATAATGTCGCCAGTGCGCCATTTTTCCAGCAAATCACTCAGCTTCATGCCGGGCACCATGGAATACTCTCCAACCTGTAGTGTGGGTACTTCATGTTGCAGGCGCCACTTGGAGCGCATCCAGACCGCCCCCCTGATGATGCCTTGCTGCTCCAGCCGGTTCAGTACGGCCCTTGGCGTATCACCTGCTGCCACCAGCAATACCTCTTCCTGCTCCAGCTGCAGCGGTTGCTCCTGCACATTGTCATACATCCAGTAAGCGCCGCCGGTGACAAGAACCGCAGCCAGAAAAAAACTTCCAAAGGTAAGTGTCAGAGCCTTGATCATGTGTCCTGTCCGTTGATAAGCGATTGCAGCCTGCGTGTCAGCGGCCCTGCGGGCCAGCTATGGCCGGCATACTCCAGCACCGGCCAAATGCCATACAGGCTGTTACAGGTAAAGACCTCGTCCATCCTGCCCAGCTGGTCAGGATACAGGTCGGCAATCTCTACCGCCAGGCCCTGCCCTGCAGCCAGTTCCAGCACCTGTTCCCGCATGATGCCGGCTACGCCGCTCCCGCTCAGGGCAGGCGTTAACAGCGTGTTTCCACATACAAAAAAAACATTGCTGAACACACCTTCAATAATGCGGCCAGAAGTGTCCAGCATCAGCCCTTCGGCAAAAGCGGGGTCTTGCCACTCGGCGCGGGCCAGTACCTGTTCCAGCCGGTTCAGATGCTTCAGGCCAGCCAGCAGGGGCTGAATTGCCAGACGGGTCTGGCAGGGATACAGGCAAACGCCAAAGTGTGCATTTTGTGCCGGCCATTGCGGCAAGGGGGCGGCCTGCAGGATGCGACGGGGCGTAGCAGGCTGTGGCAAGCCATAGCCCCTCGTACCGTCACCGCGGGTCAGGATGAGCTTGCAGACACCCTGCTGCAACTCTTGGGCAAAACTGCAGACCTCCCGACGTACCAGCTGTATGTCCAGCGGAATATGCAAACGCCGGCAACCCAGCTGAAGGCGCTGCATATGCCGGTCGAGCAAGGCAATTTTGCCCCGCTCAACCCGCATGGTTTCAAACAGTCCGTCACCATAGGCCAACCCACGGTCGGCCAGTGCCACGGACGCAGCTGGCTGGCCGTCAATCCGGCTGTCAATCACTCGCTGAACCGGGTAAACACCAAGGTGCCATTAGTACCGCCGAAACCAAACGAGTTGGACAGTACCGCGTTAACCGGACGCTCTCTGGCCTGGTGCGGGACAAAGTCCAGGTCGCAGCCTTCACCCGGCTCATCTAGGTTGATAGTGGGTGGCGCAACCTGGTCGCGGATGGCCAACACACTGAAGATGGCTTCAACCGCACCCGCTGCACCCAGCAAATGACCTGTCATCGACTTGGTCGAACTGACACTGAGCTGATAAGCATGCTCGCCAAATACGGACTTTAACGCTTTAACCTCAGCAACATCACCCGCTGGCGTTGATGTACCGTGCGCGTTGACGTAGTCGATAGCTGTCGTATCCAGACCTGCATCGCGGACCGCACTGGCCATGCAACGTGCCGCACCATTGCCGTCTTCAGGCGGCAGGGTCATATGGAAAGCGTCCGAGCTCATGCCAAAACCGGCCACCTCGGCATAAATGGTGGCGCCGCGTGCACGTGCATGCTCCAGCTCTTCCAGAACGACTGCACCGGAGCCATCGGACAATACAAAACCGTCACGGCCGGCATCCCACGGACGGCTGGCTGCCTGCGGGTCATCATTACGCGTGGATAGCGCACGGGATGCGGCAAAGCCACCCAGCCCCAGGCCACAAGTAGCCATCTCAGAACCACCGGCAACCATCACGTCGGCATCGCCATACATAATGGTACGGGCTGCAGAGCCTATGCAGTGAGTCCCTGTGGTGCAGGCCGTAGTAATGGCATAGTTGGGGCCCTGCAAACCCAGCTGCATGGACAGGGCACCGGACACCATATTGATAATGGAACCCGGCACGAAGAACGGAGAAATACGCCGCGGCCCCTTGTCAAACAAGGTCTGGCACGTTTCTTCAATGTTGGTCAGACCGCCAATGCCGGACCCCATAACCACACCGATGCGGCTACGGTTGGCATCAGTTACTTCGAGCCCCGAGTCGTGCATTGCCTGATAACAGGCTGCCAGTCCGTACTGGATGAACAGATCGAACTTGCGCGCTTCCTTGGGCGGCATGTACTGCCCGACATCAAAGCCCTTCACCGAACCGCCAAAGCGGGTGCTGAAAGCTTCCACGTTCATGTGTTCAATCGGAGCAATACCGCTTCGGCCCGCAAGAATGCCTGCCCAGCTCGAGGCCACATCAAGCCCCAGTGGAGTCAGCATGCCAAGGCCGGTTACTACGACGCGTCTACGCAACATGGCGCAACCCTCTTCGTTTTCAAAAAACCAGCAAAAATTGGTCAAAAAAAAACCGCACGACCAACGCATGGATGTGCGGTTTTCAGCTGTATCGAACCGCAGCTACATTATTGCGCGTGCGCGTTAACGTAGTCGATGGCTTCTTGTACAGTGGTGATCTTCTCGGCTTTTTCGTCCGGAATTTCAGTCTCGAATTCTTCTTCCAGAGCCATGACCAGCTCAACGGTGTCCAGGGAGTCGGCACCCAGATCTTCGATGAACGAAGCACTGTTGGTAACTTCTTCCAGTTTGACACCCAGCTGTTCGGCTACAATTTTCTTAACGCGCTCTTCAATAGTGCTCATTGCTTTTTTGCTCCTGAAGGATAAACAAGACAACCCAAGCACAGGCTGCCATTCAAACAAAGTGGGGCATTATACGCATAACTGCGTGTTTAGTCCCCTATAAAATTCTTTTTGTCGACCAGTTACAGTCAGCAAGCACGCCGCTGTCGCAAGTCCGCATTACATATACATGCCGCCATTCACCGGGATGGTGGCACCCGTTACATAACCAGCCTGGTCTGACGCCAGAAAGCCGACGACACTGGCAATCTCTTCTGCCTGTCCCAGGCGGCCCAGCGGAATCTGCGTCAGCAGGGCATCACGCTGGGCTTCCGGCAGCTCACGGGTCATGTCCGTATCAATAAAGCCAGGGGCTACTGTATTGACAGTCACTGCACGCGAACCCAGCTCGCGAGCCAGTGCACGGGAAAACCCCTCAACACCCGCCTTGGCCGCTGCATAGTTGGCCTGCCCGGCGTTACCCATGGCACCGACCACCGAGCCAATGCTGATGATGCGGCCCCAGCGTGCCCTGGTCATGCCGCGCAATGCGGCCTTGCTGACCCGGAACAGGCTGTTCAGGTTGGTGTCGATCACGCCATGCCATTCATCGTCTTTCATGCGCATCATCAGGTTGTCGCGGGTGATGCCGGCATTGTTGACCAAAACTTGCGGCGCACCGAACTCGGCCTGGATGCGTTCAAACACCTCGGCAACCGAGTCGTCACTGCATACATCCAGCACCAGTCCCGCCCCCTGCACACCGGCTCCTGTCAGATAACTGCTGATGGCTTCGGCGCCGGCAGGCGAAGTGGCGGTACCGACAACGGTCGCTCCCTGGCTGCCCAGCTGCAAAGCCACTGCTTTACCGATGCCGCGACTGGCACCTGTCACCAGGGCTACTTTTCCTGCAAGACTCATTTCACTCTCCATTTATCAGTTCAGTGCCGCCAGAGTGGCCGCCAGCGCATCCGGCGTATCCAGCGCATGATTGGTGGCGCCCTTGACGCAGCGCTTGTTCAGGCCGCCCAGTACCCGACCGGGGCCGCACTCAACAAAACTGTTGACGCCTTGCCCGCTCAGCCAGACCATAGACTCGACCCAGCGCACCGGACTATACAGCTGTGCCAGCAGGTTCTGCTCAAGGCCGGCCAGGTCGGTCACGGCAGCGGCCGTCACGTTCTGTACCAGCGGGATCTGCGGTTCCTTCAGACCAACCTTACTGACTTCGGCAGCAAACTGCTCGGCGGCGGGTCGCATCAATTCACAATGGGATGGCACACTGACCGGCAACTGCATGGCCCGGCGCGCACCACGCTCCTTGCACGCTTCGATGGCACGCTCAACCGCGGCTGCCGCACCAGCAATTACCACCTGGCCCGGCGCGTTATAGTTGACCGCACTAACCACTTCGCCTTGTGCCGCTTCGGCACAGGCTGCCTCCACATCTGCGTTTTCAAGACCTAGGATCGCCGCCATGGCTCCGGTACCGGCAGGTACCGCCTGCTGCATCAGTGCGCCACGCCGGGCCACCAGCCGCACGGCATCTGCCAGCTGCAGCGATCCGGCCGCCACCAGTGCCGAATACTCGCCAAGGCTGTGCCCGGCTACATAGGCCGGGCGCACATCGCTGCGTGCGGACCACAAACGCCAGAGCGCAACAGAAGCAGTGAGGATTGCCGGCTGGGTCTTGTCAGTCTGGTTCAGCTGTTCAACGGGGCCCTCCTGGCACAGCCGCCACAGGTCATAGCCCAGCGCTGCCGATGCCTCGGCAAAGACTTCCTCGATCAGCGGCTCGGTTGCCGCCAGCTCACCCAGCATGCCGACAGCCTGGGAGCCCTGGCCCGGGAAAACAAAAGCAATGGATGCAGTCATTTATAAATTCTACCTGGTCAATTATCAGGCGCAGTCTGCCACGCCGATATGAATACAAACAAACCGACCATTGGATGATGCCCAAACCTCAGGAGTCACACCCGGGAGTTTGCCGCAGGACTTCCGGCAGCTGACCAAAACGTTGCGCAAGACGGCTGGGCAAGTCTTCACCGGCAATCTGTACAGCCTGCTCCAGTGCCGCAAGAAACGCCCGCTCTCCCGCGGCTCCATGACTTTTGACCACTAGCCCGTTCACCCCCAGCAGCACTGCACCATTATAGCGGTCGGGGCTCCAGTTGCGCGCCAAGCCATGCCACAGGCCGCGGTTCAAGCCGACCAGCAGCCTGCGCCACAGTGTCCGCCCCGCCTCTTCCCGCATCTGCCCGCCCATCAGACGGGCCACACCCTCAACTGTTTTAAGCAACACATTACCGACAAAGCCGTCACACACCACCACATCCGCCTGATTGGCAAATACTGCATCAGCTTCTATGTAGCCGGTATAGCAAACAAAATCCGACTGCTCCAGCAAGACTCCCGCCTGGCGTACCTGCTGGCTGCCCTTGATCGATTCGATGCCTATATTGAGCAAGGCGACACGAGGCTGTACGACACCTGTCAGCTCCAGAGCCAGCGACCCCATCAACGCAAACTGGACCAGCTGATCGGCCGTAGTATCGACATTGGCGCCAAGATCCAGCAGGTAAACCGGCCCGTCCCGCGCCGGTAGTGCTGTCATGATCGCCGGACGGTCAATGCCGGGAATCACTTTCAGCACATGCCTGGAAAGAGCCATCAGGGCACCCGTATTGCCAGAACTGACACAGCCATTCACCTGGCCATCACGCACCAGCTGCAAGGTCACACGCATGGAAGAATCGGGCTTGCCACGAAGCATTTGCGCTGGCGGATCATCCATCAGGACAACTTCAGAAGCAGGGTGAATGTGGAGACGGCCGGCAAGTGGCCCGGGAAGCGTTGGCAACAGCGTGGAAATGCTGTCAGGATTGCCAACCAGAACAATCTCAAGAGACGGGTTGCGACGCAAGGCCGCTAGACAGGCGGGCACAATGACGCGGGGACCAAGGTCCCCGCTCATTGCATCAACTGCAAGCAAAGTTGCAGTCAAGGATTACTCGTCAGAGCCCTGACTAATGACCTGGCGGCCGCGATAAACGCCTTCCGCAGAAACATGGTGGCGCAGACGCACCTCGCCAGTTTGGCTTTCAACGGTCAGCTCTTTGCTGGTCAGCGCGTCGTGGGAGCGGCGCATGCCGCGCGCCGAACGGGATTTTTTGCTCTTTTGAACAGCCATTTTAACACTCCTGAATTTTTAAATTCTATGCTTCAAGGAAACTCTGAAAAGCGCCTGCACGCAACACATGCATGCCGGCTACTTGTCGTGTCTGGCGATTTTCAGGGTTTCCTTAACTGCGCCAGCACACTGAACGGATTCGAATTCTTAACGTCCTCACCGCTCAATTCGGGTTCTACATAGCCTTCCGGATGTTTGCACTCTCCTTCAGGGTGCCTGGGAACAATCGGCAAGCAAAGCAACAGCTCTTCTTCAACCAATGTCTGTACATCCAGTGGCTCATCACCCAGTTCTATAATGTCGTAAGCGTCGGGCAACAGGCTGGTATCGCTACCCGGGCGTACCACCGCATACCCGTACTTGCCGGAAACCGGCAAGCACACTTTGTCCAGACAGCGCTGGCAAAGCATATTGACCTGTGCCGACAAGGTCATTTCCACTACCGGCAGTTTTTGCTCGTCACGTGAAAACGACAGCGAAATCTGCACTTCGCCGTCCGGATCGACCAGCAGCTCAACCAGCCTTGATAATGAAGAAACCGGCCACACACCGGTAAAGGTGAGGGCCCGATCAGCAAATCTTCGCGGGTCGGCCTGTAGTGGAATGGGACCATTAGACATAGGCGCGGTATTTTAGTGATGCGTCCGCCAACTGTCAAAGGGTATTGTGCCAATGTGCCCTGTCAGCGGCACGATCCTGACAAGCCGCCCCAAGCAGGCTGCGCGCCAATGTCGCAGGTCAAGCCGTATTGGCCCGTACTGCCCGCATGCTGGCGCGAAACGCCGCCGCCACATGCTTCACTGCCACCTTTTATCTTTATTACTGCTTTGGCAAGCCTGCCCTTGCTTTATCGCCGCCTCAATTTGTGCCAAAATTACAGCTTTCTTCAAGGACGCACCCATACGTGAGCATGCCCCCGGTTTTGTTTAGCATTTTAGCCATGGCTTTTTATCTGGCAGGAAGCATCCTCCTGATCCGGCGCTTCCTCTCTCGCCGCGAGCCTTCGACTTCAATGATGGTCAGCCTGAGCCTGCTGGCTGCAGCCTGTCATGCAGCCGGACTGTATCCGCTATTGTTCAGCGAGCAAGGGCTCTGGCTGAGTTTTTTCAACACTGCCAGCCTGATCGCCCTGTTCATTGTCCTGCTGGTGCTGCTCTGCATGAAGTGCCTGTCTGCCAACCTGATGCTCGCTCCTTTCCAGCTGCTCGCCATCCTGGCGATAGCCGGCAGCCTCCTGGTTACAGGGGGGCAAGCGCTGCCAATCAACGAAGGACCCGGAGTGCTTGCACACATTCTCCTCTCGATTGTCGCCTATGGCGTAATCAGCATCGCAGTGCTGCAATCCATTATCCTGCTGTTGCAAGAGCAGCAGCTGCGCAAACGCCCGGTGTCAGCCTGGATCCGCAGCTTCCCCCCCTTGCAGAGCATGGAGAACCTGCTATTCTCCCTGCTCTGGGGCGGCTGGCTACTGTTAACCCTGTCGCTGCTGACCGGCTGGCTGTATCTGGACAACCTGTTTGCCCAGCACCTGGCCCACAAAACCTTCTTTTCTTGCCTGGCCTGGGTGGTTTTCGCTCTGCTACTATGGGGCCGTCACCAGCTGGGCTGGCGCGGACACAAAGCCATACGTTTGACCCTGGCCGGTTTTTTCTTCTTGATGCTGGCCTATTTTGGCAGCAAACTGGTTCGTGAATTCATTCTTCTCGGTTGAGGCCACAAGCATCCGTGAATAGCTTACCCTTGGGTTATCTGCTGGGCTTCCTGGCTTTTCTGATCATCTGCTCGGCTTTCTTTTCCAGCTCTGAAACGGGCCTGCTTAGCCTCAACCGCTACCGCCTGCGGCATCTGCAGCGCGAAGGCCACAAAGGTGCCCAGTATGCCGGCCGGCTGCTGAATCAGCCGGACCGGCTGCTTGGTACCATCCTGGTTGGCAACAATGTGGTCAACATTCTGGCTGCCTCAATCGCCACGCTAGTGGCTGTTGATCTCTGGGGGGATGCCGGCGTGGCAATAGCCACCACCGGACTCACCATTATCCTGCTCATATTCGGCGAAATCACACCAAAGACCTTCGCTGCCCTGCGTCCGGAAACAGTCGCCTTTCCTGCCAGTCGCCTGCTGGCCCCCCTGATGCTTCTGCTTCTGCCAGTCGTTTGGCTAACCAGCTTTATCAGCAACGGACTGCTGCGGATTCTCGGCATCAACCCGAAAGAACGCTCACCGGATACACTGTCAACTGAAGAGCTGCGCAGCGTAGTACGCGAAGCCGGTGACGATCTGCCAGAGCAGCGTCAAGATATGCTGCTGGGCATCCTTGATCTCGAAAACGTCACCGTCAATGACGTAATGATTCCACGCAATGAAATCGAGGGCATCGACTTAAATGACGAACTGGACCAGATCGTCTGGCAGCTGCGCACCACTACGCACACACGCCTGCCTGTATTCCGGGACAACATCAACCAGATTGTCGGCGTGGTACACATGCGCCAGATTGCCCGCATGCTGACACTTAACAAGCTGACTCATGCAGTCCTTGAGGCAGCCTGCGTCGAACCCTACTTCATCCCGGAAGATACCGCGCTGTCCGTACAGCTGCTAAATTTCCAGAAGCACAAAAAGCGCATGGGTATTGTGGTTGACGAGTACGGTGATATCGAAGGCCTGGTGACCCTTGAGGACATTCTTGAGGAAATCGTCGGTGAGCTCAGTGATGGCGATCCCAGCGAAGAGCCGGAAATCATTCAACAGGGTGAAAACAACTTCGAAATTGACGGCACCGCCTACATCCGTGACATCAATAAGGCACTGGGCTGGAACCTGCCCAGCGACGGCCCCAAGACTCTCAACGGCCTGATTACCGAGATCCTGGAAAGCATTCCCGAGGGAGCTGTCTGCGTACAAATCGGTCAATATCTGGTAGAAACCCTGGAAGTGCGTGACAACCGCATCAGCAAAGCCCGCCTGACACTGCTTGAATGAATAGCGTTTCTGTCGCGCAATCATGCTGCACCACAGAAACCACCGCAAACCCCCTGTACGAGCCACTTTAGTGGCGACCAGTGCGTGCAAACCGGCAAGCCATGCCGGGGCCACACTAAACACAGGCCGCGGCTAAAGCCGCTCCTGCAGGACGACGTTACCCCCACTACAGAAGCCCCAGCAAAGCCCCTGTAGGAGCGATTTCAGTCGCGGAAAGCCCCAGCAAGACAAGGCAAGTCAAAGTCCGGCTAAAGCCGCTTATGCTGGCAGACCAACTCTCAACGCTAGCAAGCTCTCAACCCTGGGTTGTTAAAGTTCAACGCGAATCGCCTGAACCACAGCTGTCGCCTTACCCCGCGCCTGCTGCAGGCTGTCACCACGGGCCAGCGCCACACCCATGCGCCGCTCACCGCTCACTTCCGGCTTGCCGAACAGGCGCAACGCCGTATCCGGTTGCGCCAGCGCCTGTTGTAAGCCACCAAACGCTGGCTGTTTCGATTCGCCTTCAACCAGCAAGACTGCCGAGGCACTTGGCCCCTGCTGACGAATGACCGGTATCGGCAGGCCAAGAATTGCTCGCGCATGCAGGGCAAACTCGGACAAGTCCTGCGAGATCAGCGTAACCAGGCCGGTGTCATGTGGGCGTGGTGATACTTCACTAAACCAGACCTGATCGCCCTTGATAAACAGTTCAACACCGAAAATGCCGCGACCACCCAGAGCATCAGTAATTTTCAGGGCAACGTCCCGGGCCTTCTGCAAGGCAGCCTCGCTCATCGGGTGCGGCTGCCATGACTCCACATAGTCACCCCGCTCCTGACGGTGGCCAATCGGTTCGCAAAAAGTAGTGCCGTCAGCATGACGCACGGTCAGCTGGGTAATTTCGTAATCAAAATCGATAAAGCCTTCGACAATGACGCGCCCGGCACCAGCACGACCACCCTGCTGGGCATAATCCCAGGCAGCCTGTATATCTTGCACAGCACGCAGAGTACTCTGACCATGCCCGGATGAGCTCATCAAGGGCTTAACCACACAAGGGAAGCCGATATATTCCACCGCCTGCAAGAACTGCTGATAGTCATCGGCAAAGCGGTAAGGCGAGGTTGGCAGACCCAGCTCTTCGGCAGCCAGCCGGCGAATGCCTTCACGATTCATGGTCAGCTGAGCGGCACGGGCCGTGGGGATGACTGTGTAGCCTTCCTGCTCCAGTGCAACCAGGGTGTCGGTCGCAATCGCCTCGATTTCGGGCACTATGTAGTGTGGCCGTTCCTGTTCAATGACCTGCCGCAAGGCAGCACCATCAAGCATGCTGACAACATGGCTGCGATGGGCCACCTGCATGGCCGGAGCATTGGCATAACGGTCAACCGCAATCACCTCCACCCCCAGGCGCTGCAGCTCGATGGCCACCTCTTTGCCCAGCTCGCCACTGCCGCACAACAACACCCGGGTGGCGGTTGCCGTCCCGGGTGTACCAATTAGCACCTGATCTTGATGTATAGTCAACGGATAAGCCCTTGTTCACGTGCACGCTGTTCGGTTTTCACCAGAACAGCGCGTCTTTGTTGATTGTCCATTTTGCCCCAGCTACTGATTTCCTGGCCGGTCCGCTGGCAGCCGACACACAGGTCGCTTTCATCCAGCACACAGATACTGACACAAGGCGAAGGCAGAGGCTTCTCGATACGCTTCAAGTCAGTCCTCATCAACCGCCAGTTCCTGCTTGTAGCGCTCGGCATTTTTTACATAGTGGGCCGAGTTGGCGCGGATTTTATCCTTCTCCGCATCGGTCAATTCGCGCAACACCTTGCCCGGCGCACCCACTACCAAGCTGCCATCAGGAATTTCCTTGCCTTCAGGTATCAATGCATTAGCGGCAATCAGGCAGTGCTTGCCCACTTTTGCGCCATTCATGACCACCGCATTCAGGCCAATCAGGCTGTAATCGCCCACGGTACAACCGTGCAGCATGGCGTTGTGGCCAACTGTCACCCCTTTGCCCAGAGTCAGCGGAAAACCCATATCGGTGTGCAGGGCACAGCCATCCTGCACATTACTGCCCTCGCCGATATGGATCAGCTCGTTGTCACCCCGCAGGACCGCGCCAAACCAGACCGAGGCTCCCTCGTCCAGGCGCACCTTGCCAATCACTGCGGCGTCCGGAGCAACCCAGCTACTCTCATGGGCTTGCACCCGTACATCTCCAAGACGGTATTTCATCTGTTGTTCCTCGCTATAGCTCTTTTTTAGACAAAGACGGCGGCACATCAAGGCGCAGCCTGCGGTCGTACAGCAAATTCACCAGCTCGACCACCATGACAGCAGTCAGGCCCCATATCTTGTATTCATGAAAACGGTAGCTGGGTACATACCAGCTCTTGCCAAGATAATCGATCCGGTGGGTGGTTTCACGCACATCCTCTGCAAAAAACTCCAGCGGTACGGAAAAAATCGAGTCAATCTCATCAATATTGGCACAGTAGTTCAGGCCTTGCGGTACGATGCCCACATAAGGCGTCACTTCGATACCATGACGTGACACCAGCTGGCTCAGGCTGCCGGCCACCTGTACACAATGCGGGTCCAGCCCGACTTCTTCCTGGCTTTCCCGCAATGCGGTATGCAGCAGGTCGCTATCACAAGGATCGCGCCGCCCTCCCGGGAAGGCCACCTCACCGGCATGGGTTGACAGGGCCTCTGCACGCCGGGTCAAAATCAGCTCGGGCTGCTCAGACCTAGTCAGCGGTATCAATACGGCCGCTTGCGGCAATGGCAAAACCGGTTGCAACCGCTTGGGCCTGTAGCCCTCCAGACGCCTGACAACATCCTCAACCATGGGGTACCTCAAATAGCTCTATACCGTGCATCATGCCACGGTCAGCATTCCAACCCAATACTGCAAAGGCATAAATTGTCTGCAAGCCCTTATCTCTGCTGTAAAAAACCACTAGAATCGCTCCATTTAACCGACCCGGCAACTGCCACAAACCTCAGTCCTTGCACCCTGACATCATGAAACAGGTATTTTCTTTTCTGCTCATCCTTGTTTTTGCTGCCACGACTAATGCCGGCACTGGCAATGAACATCCCGTCATCGACAAGCTACTGGTCATCAAGTCAGAGCAAAAGCTGCATCTGCTAAGTCAAAACCAGGTGGTGAAAAGTTATCGCGTCTCCCTGGGCAAGCAGGACGGCCCAAAGCAATATGAAGGCGATCAACGTACACCTGAGGGAATTTACTGGATCAACTGGCGCCAGCACAGCAAGAAGTATAACCTTGCCATGCACATTTCCTACCCTAACGCCAACGATCTGAAGCGGGCCTACAAGCTGCAAAAACCAGCCGGCAGCATGATCATGCTGCATGGCACGCCCACTGATGAAGAATACCCCGAGTGGTTTTTCCACACCCTGAACTGGACCGACGGCTGCATCGCCCTGGCCAACAAGGACATGCAGGAGGTATGGAACCTGGTGAGTGATCACACCATGATAGAAATCCGGCCGTAAACAGAAGCCTGCCCCGCCACAGATCCGCGCAGCGACCGTGCCCGGACGCAGCTGCTACCAGCCATCCAGACACAAACCCTGCAGGTTCGAATGTATTCGAGCAGCGGACTTGCCCGACCGGCTGACTTGTTTAAAAAACAGACTGGTTCGGACACGATGCAACAGCATCAGCCTGGAAAAATCCGCGCGAACCAGTTCGCATCGAGACACAAAAAAGCAAACGCCGCCCAAAGGGCGGCGTTACTGACGAGGGCAGCAAGGCCACCCCAGCGCTTTATTGGGTGGCCAGCCAAGTCAGCCCGACAGCAGCGACTAATTGACCCACACCCGCGCATTGCGGAACAGCCGCAACCAAGGGGCATAATCACCCTGCCAGTCCTGCGGGTGCCAACTATGCTGCACCCGACGGAACAGGCGCTCCGGGTTGGGCATCAACAGGCTAACACGACCATCACGGCTGGTCAGGCCCGTGATACCGTCCGGCGTACCGCACGGGTTGGCCGGGTAGGCTTCGGTCACCTGACCATGGTTATCGGTAAAACGCAACGCCACCAGCCCGGAGGCATTGGTGGCCGTGCGGGCATCCACACTGGCAAACTCGGCACGGCCACTGGCACAGGCGACAGTGACCGGCAGGCGCGAACCGGCCATGCCGGCCAGCATGATGGATGGCGACTCCTGCACCTCGACCATGGCCAGACGCCCCTCAAAACGCTCTGAAGTATTCTGCACAAACAACGGCCAGTGCTCGGCACCGGGAATTATTGCCTGCAGACGGCTCAGCATCTGACAACCATTGCCCACACCCAGGGTGAAGCTGTCGCCGCGGGCAAAGAAGCCGGCGAACTGGTCATGCAACTGCGGGTTGAGCAGGATGCTGTTGGCCCAGCCGGCACCGGCACCGAAGGCATCGCCAAAGGAGAAGCCGGCACTGACGGCCAGCCCCTTCATCTGCTCAAGACTGATGCGTCCCGCCAGCAAATCGCTGGTATGCACGTCGACGGCAGCAAAACCGGCACGGTCAAAGGCTGCGGCCAGCTCAACCTGCCCGTTGCTGCCCTGTTCACGCAAGATGGCAACCTTTGGACGGCTTCCGGTATTGACATAAGGCGCACAGATATCCTGTGCCGGATCAAAGCTCAGCTGCGCACTCAAGCCAGGATTTTTTTCGTCCAGCAAGGCATCAAACTCCTGCTGCACGCAGTCGCTGTTATCGCGCAGACGCTCAATCTGGTAGCTGGTTTCACTCCAGATGCGCTGCAGCTGGCTGCGCTGCTCCTGATACAGCTGCTGGCCATTCAGGCTGATTTCAATGCTGTTGCCAGCCTGCGGCTGGCCAATGGCATGGACGCAGCCCTGCAGACCCTGCTGGTTGAACAGCTCCAGCACCGCCGGCACGTCCACGGTGCGTACCTGCAACACCGCACCCAGCTCTTCGCTAAACAAGGCCTCATTGACCTGCCCGGCGGTGACACCCAGCGCATCCAGCCCAAGACGCAAGCCGCAATGACCGGCAAAAGCCATTTCTACTGCGGTCGTCAACAAGCCGCCATCGGAGCGGTCATGGTAGGCCAATAGCTTGCCGTCCTGGTTAAGTTGCTGAATGCTGTCAAAAAACGCTTGAAGATCGGCCGCATTGTCCAGATCGGGAGTGACATCACCCAGCTCGGCATACACCTGCGCCAGGGTGGAGCCACCCATACGGTTCTGGCCGCGCCCCAAATCCACCAGCAACAAGGTGGTTTCGCCCTGCTCCAGCTGCAATTGCGGGGTCAGTGTCCGGCGGATATCCTGCACCGGCGCAAAACCACTGATGATCAGAGAGACCGGCGAGGTGACTGTTTTCTCGACACCCTGTTCCTGCCAGCGGGTTTTCATTGACATCGAATCCTTGCCCACCGGAATGGTGATATCCAGCGCAGGGCAAAGCTCCATGCCCACCGCCTTGACGGTCTCGTACAGGCGGGCATCCTCCCCGGGGTGGCCAGCGGCAGCCATCCAGTTGGCAGACAGGCGAATATCGCTCAGCTTGCCAATACGCGCGGCTGCCAGGTTGGTGATGGCCTCACCTACAGCCAGCCGGCCCGAGGCCGGCGCATTCAGGTTGGCAACGGGGGTGCGTTCGCCCATGGCCATGGCTTCACCATAAAAACTGTCAAAGGCCTGCGCAGTGACTGCGCAATCAGCCACCGGCACCTGCCAAGGGCCAACCAGCTGATCGCGGGCCACCAGCCCGGTCACGCTGCGATCAGAGGCGGTAATCACAAAGTGCTTGCTGGCCACAGCCGGGTGGCGCAGTACACGCTCTACCGCCTCAGACACTTTCAGACTGCCAGTATCAAACGGGCTGACCGGTGCCTCCACACGGGCAACATCCCGGTGCATGCGTGGTGGCTTGCCCAGCAGGACATCCAGCGGCATGTCGACCGGATTATTGTTGAAGTGCCGATCCCCCAGCACCAATTGTTTTTCTTCAGTGGCCACGCCAACCACAGCATAAGGACAGCGCTCACGTTCACAGATGGCGGCAAAGCGCTGCAAGTCTTCGCTGTCCACTGCCAGCACATAGCGCTCTTGCGACTCGTTACACCAAAGCTCCAGCGGACTCAGTTCCGGCTGCAAGCTGGGCATGTCACGCAGCTCAAAGCGGCCACCACGGCCCGCATCATTCACCAGCTCCGGAAAAGCATTGGACAGGCCGCCAGCACCTACGTCATGGATAAAGCGAATGGGGTTGTCATCACCCAGCTGCCAGCAACGGTCAATGACTTCCTGACAGCGGCGGCCCAGCTCAGGGTTCCCGCGCTGTACAGAAGCAAAATCCAGATCATCCTCGGCCAGGGTGTCGGCTGAGGAAGCGGCACCCCCCCCCAGCCCGATCAGCATGGCCGGGCCACCCAGCACAATCAGTTGACTACCGGGCTTGATTTCGCCTTTCTGGACGTGGTTTTCACGGATGTTGCCCATGCCTCCGGCCAATACGATCGGCTTTAGGTAGCCACGAACCTCGCGGCCATTGGCGGTCTGAATTTCCTGCTCGAAGCTGCGCACATAGCCGTTAAGAACCGGACGGCCAAATTCGTTATTGAAGGCGGCACCGCCTTTGCTGCCTTCAATCAGCACATCCAGCGCATCCACCATGCGGCCGGGTTTGCCATACTGCAACTCCCAGGGCTGCTGATAACCCGGAATGTTCAGGCTGGACACGGTAAACCCGGTCAGCCCGGCCTTGGGACGCGAACCGATACCGGTGGCACCTTCATCACGCAATTCGCCCCCCGAACCAGTTCCGGCCCCCTGATAAGGCGCGATGCCGGATGGGTGGTTGTGGGTTTCCACCTTCATCAGAATATGCACCGGCTCCTGATGGGCACGGTACTGGCCATCTCTGGCATCGGGGAAGAAACGCCCGGCGGTAAAGCCTTCAATCACCGAAGAGTTGTCCTTGTAGGCGGACAGCACGCCAGTACTGTTGTTTTCGTAGGTGTTCTTGATCATGGCAAACAGCGATTTTTGCTGTGCTTGACCATCAATGTCCCAGCTGGCATTGAAAATCTTGTGGCGACAGTGCTCGGAGTTGGCCTGGGCGAACATCATCAGCTCGACGTCATGGGGGTTGCGGCCAAGCTTGCCAAAGCTGTCTACCAGGTACTCCATCTCGTCTTCGGCCAAAGCCAGACCCAGCTCGGCATCAGCTTGTTGCAGGGCAGCCAGGCCACCGCCCAGCACATCCACCACAGCCAGAGGGCGAGGGTCTGCTTCGGCAAACAAGGCTTTGGCAGCCTGCAGCTCAGCCAGCACGCTTTGGCTCATGCGGTCATGCAGCAGGGTCTGTACCGCTTTAAGCTGGACATCGTCCAGCTTTGCATCCACATAATAGGCAATCCCCTGCTCAATGCGCTTGAGCTTGTCGACGCCCGCATAGCGCAGCAAATCGGTAGCCTTGCTCGACCAGGCCGAGATGGTGCCAATACGGGGCACCACCAGCAAAAGCCGGCCCTGCGGTTTCTGTACCGCAGTTGCCGGGCCGTAGTCCAGCAGCTGCTGCAAGCGTTGCTCTTCGACCGTATCCAGCTCTGCAGTCAGGTCCAGAAAATGCACGAACTCGGCATATACCTGTTCGACTTCCGGCACAATGGCACGGATTTTCTGCAGCAGGGTTTGATGGCGGAATTCGGTAAGGGCAGGTGCACCACGCAAAATGAGCATCGTTGAAACAGCCTCTGATCAGAGCTAACAGGAGGCGGTATTTTAATCGCCCATGCAGCAAATGACCAATCAATTCTGCCCGTCATCACCTGAGGCGCTCGAGGGAACAGGACAAGCCTCCACATGTTGGCCCCGGCGCTGCGGCTTTGTATACTTGCCGATATGTTTGCACTATCCCGCTTCCGCCACTCCCTGCTGATGCTGTTGCCACTGCTTTTTGTTCTGGCTGGCTGTCAGGAAGACCAGGAACACAGCCCTGCCCCGCCCGCACTTGACAGCCTTGCGCAGATCCGTGCGGCCGGTGAGCTGGTTATCCTGACCCGCAACACTCCATCCACCTATTTTCAGGAGCGCAACGACGCTGCAGGCTTCGAATATGACTTGGCCATGGCTTTTGCCCGCCAGCTGGGAGTCAGCCTGCGTGTTGAAACAGCAGACACTATTGAGCAACTTTATCTGCAGATGCTTATCAACCAGCAGCCGTTGCTGGCCGCTGCCGGATTGACCGCCGACCCGGCACGGCAGCCCGACGTTCTATACAGTCAAAGCTACCTGCAAGTTCTGCCCCAAGTGATCTATCACAGCAAGGCCGCTCGCCCACGGCGGCCTGAAGACCTGATCGGAAAACGCATCCTGGTACTCAAAGACAGCGTCCATGCCACACTGTTGAAACAATTACAGCAGCAGCACCCCGAGCTATCATTCGACACCTCTGACACAGTCGAAAGTGTTGACCTGTTACGCATGGTGGACGAAGGCCAGATCGACATTACCCTGGTCAACTCCAACGAGCTGGCCATGCACCAGGTGTACTTCCCGCATATCCAGCTGGCCTTCAGCCTGGAGCCGGCCCTTGATCTGCAATGGGCACTCCGCCAGCCGCGCAAGCGAAGCGACACCAGCCTGCTGGACGCAGTGAACAGCTTTTTGCAACAAAGCCGCGAACAGGGGCTGATAGATGCGCTTGTGGAACGCTATTACGGGCACCTTGATGTCATGGGCTATATCGGCGCCAATGCATTTGCCAAGCACCTGCAACAACGCATGCCGCAGTATGAAAGCCTGTTCCGCAAGCATGCGCAAGAGTTTGGTCTGGACTGGCGATTCCTGGCGGCAGTGGGGTACCAGGAATCACACTGGGACCCCCAGGCACGCTCCAAAACCGGCGTACGTGGACTGATGATGCTGACTCAGCGGACAGCTGACGAACTGGGTGTGCAGGACCGCCTGGACCCGACTCAAAGCATCCGTGGCGGTGCCAAGTATCTGGCCCAGATGCTGGAACGCCTGCCAGACAGCATTGCTTACCCCGAGCGTTACTGGTTTGCACTGGCTGCCTACAATATTGGGCTGGGCCACCTGGAAGATGCCCGCCGGCTGACAGCACAAGCCGGCCTGGATCCGGACAGCTGGATTGATGTGCGCTCAATCCTGCCGCGGCTGTCCCAAAAACAATGGTACAGTCAAACCCGTTATGGCTTTGCCCGCGGCGGCGAGCCGGTACATTTCGTCAACAATATCCGCCGCTATTACGACATCCTGTCCTGGTCCACCTTGCCAGCCAGCGAAGACAGCATCCTGGGCGGCCTGCACACGCCCGCCATCAAGGACTAACAGCCCTGCTCCAGGTGCTTCCGAGCCAGATCCGGACCACCAAGACTCTAAACAGCAAGCCGCAGCCTGACCAAAACAGCAACGCAATATCAAGCTTCGCACGAACCTGGCCGGTCCGGCAGCCTGCCGGCCTGCGCCTTCCCTCGTTTTTTGCGCCGCGCATGAAAAAACGACCTGAGCAGCTGCGCCGACTCGTCCGCCAGCAAACCGCCTTCCACGTGCACCCGGTGATTAAGAAACTCCTGCTCGAAAAAGCGTCCCTGGCTGACCGCCATTCCGGCCCGCGGCTCACTGGCCGCATAAACAACCCGGGCAATGCGCGCATGTACCAGCAGCCCGGCACACATGCTGCAGGGTTCCAGTGTGACGTACAGCGTACTGCCCGGCAGACGATAATTTTGTACGCTGCAAGCCGCCTCCCGTACCGCCTGCATTTCAGCATGGGCACTGGGGTCATGCAGTCCAATCGGCTGATTGAAACCACGCCCAAGTACCACACCATCACGCACCAGCACTGCACCCACCGGAACTTCGCCCTGGCTCGCACCCTGCTGTGCCAGCTCCAGCGCTTCACGCATGAACTCCAGGTCACGACTGCGATCAATAGTCAGCACAGAACCAGAAACAGCCTGCCCTGCCTGCTTCATTTCTCGCGGCCTCCACGGGCAAGACTGATGTCCGGGTTTTGCCAGTCACCGGTAATGCTATAACGCGCTGCCGCCATCCGGGAAAACCTGTCCCCCACCAACCGGTCAATCACGAACAGCGCACCACCGATTGCCGGGGCACCCGCCGCCACTGCGGCCAGCGGCAAGTTGCGACTGATTGGCATCGCCACCTGCAGGTCCGCATCAATAGTGCCCGCTGGCACATCAAGCACACCCTGGACACTCAAATTGCTGGAAACTCCTTCCAAAACCAGCTCGTCACGGGTCCGGAATACACCACCTTTTATGTCCATTGCACCATCAATACGGTCATAGGAAAGCCCCTTGCCCCACAGGTCGGAAAAATCCAGCCGTAACCGCCGCCCGATTGAGTCGAAATTCAGCAGCCCGAACACTCGCAATACCTGCGCACTACCGTCGGCCGCCTTTAACTGTCCCTTGCGGAACTTCAGCTGCGCAACGCCATCCAGCTGCTCCAGAGCAAATGCCTGGGGGGCACCTGGCCAACCGAGGTCAAGCTCGACGTTGAATCTTTCGCTGCTCATGGACTCTGCATACCCCCAGGCTTGCAAGACCTGCTCCAGCCGGGCGCCACTCAGCGCGCCCTGAAAACGGCTACGCTGCTCCTGACCACCGTGCCACTGCAGACTGCCTGCAATCTGCAGGCCTTTCAGGTCGGCACTGATGTCCTCAAACCAGGCATCGCCAGCCGCATCGGTCCGGCTGGCAAAGCCTGCCGACCCCAGCAGCTCATCGCCCAGCAGCAGCCGGTTTACCCGAACCTGCATCGCTGGAACATTGGCAGGCTGCAGCCCCCCAGCACTGGACAACAGACTGTCATCACCTGTGGGCAGCTGCAACCGGTCCAGACTGACCATCATGCTTCCGCTGGCTGGCACATGGAGCCGGCCGCTGGCCTGCGCACTGTCAAGTCGCACCTGCCAGCCCGTGCCCTCTGGACGCACCCTCAACTGTGCCTGCTCCAGCGGAATGCCCAGCCCTTCAAGCCGGCCAGCTGACAGCTGCACCTCCTGCACCGCCACTGCGGTTCCCGGCCCTCTGGCTGCCGGGCCATAGCGCCCGATAGCATCGAGCCAGTCCGGTACCTGCAAGCGCGGCAGCCGGCCAGCGATCCAGATTCCGTCGCGTGCCGGCAGCCGTGCCACTTGCCCGCCCAGCACCAACTGACCACGCAACGGGCCATCCTTTTGCTGTGCTGTCGCAAACAGGCCGCTCAGGCGTGTGCCATGCACCAGGCGATAATGCTGTTCATTGCCATCCAGAGTCATATGCCAACTGGTAGAGAT
>JAAYFD010000047.1 GCA_012728415.1 Gammaproteobacteria bacterium | reverse complement strand
CGACAGTAGTCCGAAGGGTAGATCAGGTTTGCGAATAAGAGAATGGACTTGCAGTGAGTGTGGTGTCACTCACGACCGCGACATCAATGCGGCCAAGAACATTCTTGCGGTCGGGCATGGCCGTCCTGTAGAGGGAATCCCGTCCTTTAGGGCGGGGAGGATGTCAAAAGGAACAGTACAACAATACCAGCGCCCTGGACACCAACTTTAACCAGACGAACAGTTTAAAGATCCAGCCGCTCTTCTTCTTGCTCCCGGGTCAAGGCATAGGTTTCATCCACCCGTTCCAGTTCTATGGTGACACGACGATTCGCGGCACGGTTGGCAGCACTGTTATTCGGCTTGGCCGGGTAGCGCTCACCATGGAAGCGAATGATGATGCCATCCTCGTCAAAACCATGAGCAACCAGGTAATTTTTTACCATCAGCGCACGACGGCGTGACATGTCGCGGTTCAACAGCCGGTCACCGCTGCTGTCAGAATAGCCATCCAGACGGATACGGTTGACACTCTTATCCTCGCTTATATAGTCAAGCAGAATGTCCAGGTGGGCTTTGGCCCGCTCACTCAGCTCATAACTGCCACCCTCAAAACGCACCAGGGTAAACTTGGCCTGATCAAAGTTTACCGGGAGCAAACCGCTGACACAGTCCAGATATTGCTGATAGGCATCTTTAACATTGACCGGCTGCAGACGGACTTCCAGCCGGTCGCCCTGCGCAGTTCTATGTCTGATGACTGGCGCACGTCCTTCCAGCATAGCGGTCAGCAAGCGTGCCGCCTGGTCTTGGCTGGACTGGGCCGAGCGCTCGTTGGCGGTTACCGGAATGCGCCCCAGCAACAGGTCACTTTCCCGAACCTGCCAACCCGTTGCAGCTGCGTACAACGATGCCTCACCGCGGGCCAGCCAGGGTTCACCGGCTACCACACGAAATACCGGCTTTTCTCCGGCCCTGCGGACAAACTCGCCCCGACCAAAGCGGGATACCGGCTGAATCAGCCGGCATTCGAATCGGTCACCCTCTACTTCCCACTTGACATCTTCGATGGGCTCCTGGAATGTCAGTCCATGTGCCCACAGCGGGCAAAGCATGGCACCCAGCAATAACAAACGGCGCATCAGGCCAACTCCCGTACAATTCATATGAAGGGTATCGACAACTGACCGGGTTTCTTGAGCCGCCAGGCACTGCCGGGGTGATTAATCCAGCGTTTTACGGTACGATTCTTGGCCATTTATCGCCACATAGCTACGGAAACCAGCCCATGACCGACCGCCTGACTCTCCTTCGCCCCGATGACTGGCACATTCACCTGCGCGACGGTGCCGTCCTGAAGCATACGGTTGCGGATGCCGCCCGCATGTTTTCCCGGGCCATCATCATGCCCAACCTGGTTCCACCGGCGCGTAATGTCACCGAGGCCGGCGAGTACCGTCAGCGCATCCTTGATGCAGTACCCGCAGGCAGCTCTTTTGAACCCCTGATGACACTCTACCTGACCGACCAGACCCGCAGCGAAGATATTCGCGCCGCCAAAGCCAGCGGTTTTGTACACGCCGCCAAGCTGTATCCGGCCGGCGCAACCACCAACTCGGACTCCGGCGTGACCGCTCTGGAGCATATCTACCCCGCGCTGGCGACCATGGCCGAAGTGGGCATGCCACTGCTTGTGCACGGCGAAGTCACCCACGACGAGGTGGATATCTTTGATCGTGAAAAACGCTTCATTGATGACCAGCTCATCAGCTTGGTGGAGCGCTTTCCCGGGCTAAAAGTGGTCATGGAGCACATTACCACCGCTGACGCGGTGCAGTTTGTCGAATCAGCCGGCAGCAATATAGCCGCCACCATTACCCCGCATCACCTGCTGTTCAACCGCAATCACATGCTGGTTGGCGGCATCAAGCCGCATTTTTATTGTCTGCCGGTGCTCAAGCGCAACACTCACCAGCTGGCCCTGCTGGCAGCCGCCACCAGCGGCAGTCCGAAGTTTTTTCTGGGCACCGATTCTGCGCCGCATGCGCAACACACCAAGGAAGCAGCCTGTGGCTGTGCCGGCTGCTACAGTGCGTTTGCCGCCCTTGAGCTGTATGCAACAGCTTTTGAGCAAGAAGGCGCACTGGACAAGCTGGAAGGCTTTGCCAGCCACTTTGGGGCAGACTTTTACGGCCTGCCGCGCAACAGCGAAACAGTCACCCTGGTACGCGAACCCTGGCAGGTGCCTGACCAGCTGCCCTTCGGCGACAGCCAGGTGGTGCCCCTGTGTGCTGGCGAAACATTACAGTGGCGCTTGCTGGAGAACCCGGCATGACTCAAGAGTTCACTGGTTACGATGACTACGAAAACGCAGAAGCAGGCCCGGAAAAAACCAAAAGCAAACCGGCCTCACCCATGGCGCAAAGATTTCGCGGTTACCTGCCGGTTGTTGTCGATGTAGAGACCGGCGGCTTCAACAGTGCCACCGATGCGTTACTGGAAATTGCCGCTGTGATTCCGGGCATGGATGAGCGCGGCCTGCTATATGCCGAGCACAGCCTGTTCTTCCGTGTTGAGCCTTTCGAAGGGGCCAATATCGAGCCAGCCGCACTGGAGTTCACCGGCATCAAGCTGGATCACCCCTTGCGCATGGCCGTCAGCGAAGAGCATGCCCTGTTGGAGATTTTCAAAAGCATCCGCAAATCAATGAAAAGCGCCGGCTGCAAGCGTGCCATCCTGGTCGGTCACAACAGCCATTTTGACTTGGGTTTCGTGCAGGCAGCTGCTGAACGCTGCAAAATCAAACGTAACCCCTTCCACCCTTTTTCAAGTTTCGACACCGCGACCCTGGCCGGCCTGGCCTACGGTCAAACCGTGCTGGCCAAAGCCTGTGAGGCAGCAGGCATCGAATTCGACAGTCGCGAAGCACATAGTGCACGTTACGACACCGAAAAAACTGCCGAACTGTTTTTTGATATCGTCAACCGCTGGAAGTCCATGGGCGGCTGGAACGACTTCTGACCAGCTGCCTGATATCCAAACGCCTGCCATTCGCAGGCGCTATTCTGTATGTCGTGCAGACTATTTAAAGCGGCGCTCAATCCCCTTGTCCACCAGAATTTTGGCAGAAATTTCTTCTACCGAAAAATGCGTGGTATTGATGAAACCGATATTTTCCCTTGCAAACAGGTTTTCCACCTCACGCACTTCGTACTCACACTGCGCGTAACTTGAGTAACGGCTATTGGGCTTGCGCTCGTTGCGAATGGCTGCGAGACGATCCACATCAATGGTCAGGCCAAACAGTTTATCGCGGTGTTCCTGCAGCGCCTTGGGCAGCTGCAGCATGTTTTCCATGTCATCTTCGGTCAGCGGGTAGTTGGCGGCACGAATGCCGTACTGCATGGCCAAATACAGGCAGGTGGGCGTCTTGCCGCAACGTGATACGCCAACCAGAATAATATCGGCAGTATCGTAGTGCCGGGTGCGCCCGCCATCGTCGTTATCCAGCGCATAATGTACTGCATCAATGCGTTCCATGTAGTTGCGGCTGCTGGCAATCGAGTGAGACTTGCCCACTGAATAGCTGGAACGGATATCGAGTTCTTTTTCCAGCGGCGCCAGATAACTGGCAAAGATATCAACACGGAAAGCATCTGCCTCTTCAAGTATTTCGCGAATTCTGGTATCGATGATGGTATCTACGACAATCGGCCTTCCCTGCCCTTCCTCTTCCAGGGCATTGATTTCCGCAACCAGGGCGCGTGCCTTGTCTTCGGTATCAATATAAGGGCGGGTGATATAACGAAACTCGATCCCGTCAAACTGTGCCAGCAAACTTTGACCAAGTGTCTCGGCCGTGATGCCGGTTCCATCCGAAATAAAGAGTGCGGTGCGTTTCATAAGCGTAAAAAATCCTGGGCCAAGAGCAGTTTTGGGCTAGTATATGCGCCCCTGCATGAGCAAACATATGCAAAACCGCAACAATTTTGTGCAATTTTGCATATTCAAAGCACAACAACAAAACCATAAAGCAGGTCGAACGGCAAGCCCACACTGCTCATTTAGTGGCAAATCAGGATCCAGGTCATGACAATCATTCCTGTTTGTTCTAAAATCGGGCGCTGGCCAAAAGGCCTTTGCAAATAAACGTGGAGAGATCACCTTGGTTGAATACGTAGTTTCCCTCGACAAGCTCGGCAATCACGACGTCGAGCGGGTGGGTGGCAAGAACGCCTCCCTTGGCGAAATGATCAGCAATCTGGCCGGAGCAGGCGTTAGCGTCCCGGGTGGTTTTGCCACAACGTCGCAGGCCTACCGCGACTTCATTGATCACAACAACCTTAATGAGCGCATTCACCAGCTGCTCGATACCCTGGATGTTGATGACGTCAATGCACTGGCCAAAGCCGGCACCCAGATTCGCCAGTGGGTGATGGAGGGCGAGCTCCCGCCCCGGCTGGACACAGACATCCGTACTGCCTTTGCCGAAATGGCCCAGGGCAATGACAGCATGGCGGTTGCCGTACGTTCCTCGGCCACCGCCGAAGACCTGCCTGATGCTTCCTTTGCCGGCCAGCAGGAAACCTTTCTGAACATTCGCGGCGTAGACAATGTTATCTGTGCTGCCAAAGAAGTCTTTGCCTCCCTGTTTAACGACCGCGCCATCGCCTACCGTGTACACCAGGGCTTTGATCACCGCCAAGTGGCCCTGTCAGTCGGTGTGCAGCGCATGATTCGCTCCGAAACCGCTGCCGCCGGTGTCATGTTTACCCTGGATACCGAGTCCGGCTTCCGTGATGTGGTATTTATTACCGGCTCTTATGGCCTGGGCGAAACCGTTGTACAGGGTGCCGTCAACCCTGACGAATTTTACGTACACAAGCCAACCCTGGAAGCTGGCCGCCCTGCCGTGTTGCGCCGCAACCTGGGCAGCAAAGCAATCAAGATGATTTACGGCACCGAAGCCACCGCTGGCAAATCAGTCGAAACCGTAGACGTAGACCCCGCCGAGCGCCAGCGCTTCGCCCTGACCGATGCCGAAGTCACCGAGCTGGCCAAGCAAGCCATGATCATTGAAAAACACTACGGCTGCCCGATGGATATCGAGTGGGCCAAAGATGGTGACGACGGCAAGCTGTATATCGTACAGGCCCGTCCGGAAACCGTAAAAAGCCGTGCCAACGCCAATGTCATGGAGCGCTACCAGTTGCATGAAACCGGCAAGGTACTGGTTGAAGGCCGCGCCATCGGTCAGCGCATCGGCTCGGGTCCGGTCCGCGTCATCAACGACATCGCTCACATGGACAAAGTCCAGCCCGGTGACGTACTGGTATCCGACATGACCGACCCCGACTGGGAGCCGGTAATGAAACGCGCCAGCGCCATCGTTACCAACCGTGGTGGCCGCACCTGTCACGCTGCCATTATCGCCCGCGAGCTGGGTATCCCTGCCGTTGTAGGCTGCGGTGACGCCACTGAAGCCCTGGAAGATGGCCAGCAGGTCACGGTTTCCTGTGCTGAAGGCGATACCGGCTTCGTGTTTGACGGCGCCCTGAATTTTGACATCCGCACCAACGCCATCGACCAGATGCCCGAGCTGGATTTCAAGATCATGATGAACGTCGGCAACCCCGACCGCGCCTTCGACTTTGCACAGCTGCCCAACGAGGGTATCGGCCTGGCCCGCCTGGAATTCATCATTAACCGCATGGTCGGTGTGCACCCCAAAGCGCTGCTCAACTATGAACAAATGGCTCCCGACCTGAAAGAAGTGATCGGCAAGCGCATGGCCGGCTACGCCAGCCCGGTCGATTTTTACATCGACAAGATCGCCGAAGGTGTCAGCACTCTGGCCGCCGCATTCTGGCCGAAGAAAGTCATCGTGCGCATGTCCGACTTCAAGTCCAACGAATACGCCAACCTGATCGGCGGCAAGCTGTACGAACCGCACGAAGAAAACCCGATGATCGGCTTCCGTGGCGCTTCCCGTTACATTAGCGAAAGCTTCCGTGACTGTTTTGAGCTGGAATGCCGTGCAATGAAAAAAGTGCGCGACGAAATGGGCCTGACCAACGTCGAACTGATGATTCCGTTCGTACGCACGCCAGGCGAAGCCGCCCAGGTGGTCGAGCTGCTGGGCGAGTTCGGCCTCAAGCGTGGCGAAAACGGGCTGCGCCTGATCATGATGTGCGAACTGCCCTCCAACGCCCTGCTGGCTGACGAGTTCCTGGAACACTTCGACGGTTTCTCCATCGGTTCCAACGACATGACCCAGCTGACTCTGGGCCTGGACCGTGACTCCGGCATCATTGCCCACCTGTTTGACGAGCGTGATCCGGCGGTGAAGAAAATGCTGTCCATGGCCATCCAGGCCTGCCGCAAGGCTGGCAAGTATGTCGGCATCTGTGGCCAGGGCCCGTCCGACCATCCGGATCTGGCCCGCTGGTTGATGGATGAAGGCATCGACACCGTGTCGCTGAACCCCGACTCGGTGCTGGATACCTGGTTCTTCCTCGCGGAAGGCAACTGAGTCAAATGCCGCCGCCTTGGCGGCAGCATTGCTATACCCTGAGAAAGCCCGGGCTGGTCCCGGGTTTTTCGTGCACGCCTTATTCTTAATATATATATAAAAATTATTTTTAATTCCGCCGCGACTGTGTGAAAATGCCTGCCCGATTCAGCCCCGCCGAGGTTTCCATGCTCTCATACATTCGTTTTCTAGCCATGGCCCTGCTTCTGGCCAGCTCCAGTCTGTTCGCCCAGCCACTGCTGGAAGCACATCAGGCTGCCGCCCTGCTGGCCAATGGCGAGCTGCAGCCTCTGGATATACGCAGCCCCGAGCTGTACCAGACCAGCCATATTCCCGGCGCCATTTCTGCTCCTTATGGCCGCTGGCGCGGGCCGGCCAGCAACCCCGGCCAGCTGCTCAGCCCACACGCATTCGAACAGCTGGTACAGGAACTGGGCCTGACACCCGACCTGCACATCCTGGTGTACTCCACCGGCGATGACGAAACAGACTTCGGTGCTGCCGCCCGGGTTTACTGGACCTTGAAGTACCTTGGTTTTGAGCGGCTTAGCGTGCTCAATGGCGGTTTCAAATTCTGGCAGGCTCTCCAGGGCAGCCAAACCGAACAAACCGCCAGCCAGCTACCGGCCAGTCCTGTCCGTGTCCGCGTCCAGCCACAACTAGCGGTGGGAACCGATGAGCTGCTCGATAAAATCACTCACCAACAAGGCAACTTTCAATTGCTCGACTCCCGACCACCGGCATTCTTTGAGGGCACAGTAAAGGCACCTGCGGCCCGTGTTGGCGGCACCATTGCCGGCGCGAAAAACCTGCCTTTCCAGCAGTGGTTCAACACCAACGATACCCGTGTGCGTCCAGCCGAAGAAATTCGCCTGCTGGTCCGGGAGCAACAGCTGGATCAGGCTGAGGAAACCCTGTCATTCTGTAATACCGGCCACTGGGCTGCCACCAACTGGTTCGTGCTCTCCGAACTGGCCGGGCTCGACAACGTGCGTCTGTACCCGGGCTCCATGGCCGAGTGGACACAAAACCCTGCTGCTCTGCCCATGGACAATACTCCGGGGCGCTGGCAGCAAATCAAGGCAAAATTTCAACAACTGGTGCAATGATCCATGCTAAAACAACGTAGCGGGCTGATTCTGGCCCTGATTGCCTTTACCCTGTTTCTGTTCTGGTCGGTTTCGATCCGCCAGAGCCTGCTGTTTGTGGTCGGCATTGGTCTGGGGCTGGTGCTGGCCGGTTTCCGCTTTGGTTTTACCACCGGCTGGCGCAACCTGATCGAACAACGCGATGCCAGCGGCGCCTATGCCCAGCTGCTGCTACTGGCCATTGCTGCGGCGGTATCCCTGCCCTTGCTGGCCGCTTTTCCCGGTGAGCTCAGTGCCGCCCTTGGCCCGCCCGGCGTCAGCCTGCTGGTCGGTGCTCTGGTGTTTGGCGCCGCCATGCAAATTGCCGACGGCTGTGGCTCCGGCACCCTGTACAAAGCCGGTCTGGGCATTCCGCTCAACATGGCTATTTTGCCCATGTTCGCGCTGGGCAGCTTCCTTGGCTCGGCCCATTTGGGCTGGTGGCTGGATCTGGGTGCCATGCAGCCGGTCAGCCTGCTCGACAGTGCCGGTCTGAGCGGTGCGCTGCTGCTGACGTTTGCCGGATTGGCCAGCATTGCCGGCCTGTGTTTTTGGTGGAGCAAAGGCAGCGCGGTGCAACGTCCTGTGTTCAGCAAAGGCCTGATGATTGGCGCGGTACTGCTGGCCATTCTTGCCGTACTCAATCTGGTGATCGCTGGCCAGCCTTGGGGCATTGTCTACAGCTTTGGCTTGTGGGGCGCAAAAATCGCCCAGGCCACTCACCTGTTTGATCCCGGCGTCAACGCTTTCTGGAGCCAGCCCAGCAACGCCACCGCCTTGCAGCAGTCGGTATTTCTGGATGTCACCACCATTACCAGTCTCGGCATTCTGGCCGGTGCCTTGCTGATCTTTGCCGGTAAAAAAGATGACAAACAGGCCAAGCTGACCACCACCCAATGGATTGTCGGCATCACCGCCGGCTTTCTGCTTGGCTACAGCTCACGTCTGGCCTTCGGCTGTAACGTCGGCGCCATGGTCAGCGGCATTTCCACCGGCAGCCTGCACGGCTGGATCTGGGTGGCACTGGCTTTTATCGGTTCACTGGCGGGTGTGCGCATCCGCAAATACTACGGGTACTAAACCATGGCACAACTGAAAACCACACGCATACTGGCTTTCTGGCTGGTGCTTTGCGGCTTTTTCGTTTGGGACTGGCTGTATGCAGAGCCGGTCAACCTGCGCCTGGAGCCGTCCATCTTTGCGCTCGGGTCCGGCCAGGCGCCCACCGGCGGTCATTGCGCCTCGTTTGGCAAGTAGCGGCTGCCCACCAGCCACCTGGCTACAGCTACCTGAGTCGCCTGCATCAGCCGCATTTGCTCTCGCCACAGGCCAGACAGGTCAGGCAGCCGTCCATCTGGATCGCTGCCTTGACGTGACAACGGCCACACTGCTGCGCACCTGCCGGATAGGCACTGGTGCTGTCATCACAGTCGCTGGCTGTCTGTGCCGGTGTACTCAGCTTTTCGTATTCGGCACGCTTTTCATCCAGATAGGCCTGCTGATAAGCATCCGGCTCCGAGTCGATCATGCCGATATGCTTCAGGTGACGCTCCAGTACATCGCCGATTTCTGCCACCAGTGACGGCATCCAGCGGCCCCCGCGCATCAGGTAGCCACCCTTGGGGTCAAAGACGCTCTGCAGCTCTTCAACCAGGAAGGTGCAGTCGCCACCCTTGCGAAATACCGCCGAAACAATCAGGGTCAGCGCGGCAATCCACTGATAGTGCTCCATGTTCTTGGAGTTGATAAAAATCTCGAATGGGCGGCGTTGCTCATACTCGGTTCCCTGGTTCAGCACAATGTCATTGATGGTGACGTAGTAAGCGTGTTCCGAGGTGGGTGTCTTGATTTTGTAAGTGCTGCCAACCAGGTGTTCCGGGCGTTTGACCTTTTCGTGCATTTCTTCGTAGTCGGGCTCCGCCGGCAGCTGGGCGGCCTGCTCTGCCGCTTTGGCTGCTGCAGCCGCCTCGGCGCTAACCACTTCATAGCCTACAATCTTGCTGGTAATTTGAATTGTCATGTTATCTGTCCGTCTGTGACAAGCCTGTCAGTCAGGCTGTACTGCATGTTGCGAAGCCGGTTGCTCCTGCTGGCCGGCCTTGCAATCACATGCCATTGTTGCGTTGCGTCGGCATCTTGCTCATGCCGTTGTATGCTGTTGCATCAGAACTTGCCGTAATAGCCTTCTTTCAGCGCCTCATACAGGTTGGCAGCACTGTGCGTCTCGCCGTCATACTCGATTTCTTCGTTGCCTTTTACTTCAATGACGCTGCCATCTTCCAGGTTGAAACGGTAAGTGGTGTTGGCCAGATCTTCTTCCTTGACCAGCACACCCTGGAACGCCTCGGGGTTGAAGCGGAAAGTGGTACAGCCTTTCAGGCCCTGCTTCCAGGCATAGTGATAGATATCCTTGAAGTCTTCGTAGGGGTAGTCCGTCGGTACGTTGGCGGTTTTCGAGATTGAAGAGTCAATCCACTTCTGTGCGGCGGCCTGTACATCCACATGCTGGATTGGCGTCACCTCGTCGGCGCTGATGAAGTAGTCCGGCAGGCTGTCTGGCATGGCACCGGCATCAACCAGGTGGCGGTAAGCCAGCAGCTCGTAGCTGAATACATCGACCTGTTCTTTGGACTTCTTGCCCTCACGAATAATATTGCGGAAATAATGATGGGCAAAACTCGGCTCAATACCGTTGGAGGCATTGTTGGCCAGCGATAGCGAGATGGTGCCGGTCGGCGCAATCGAGGTGTGATGGGTAAAGCGTGCGCCCTCTTCGGCCAGGGCGGCAACCAGCTCGGGCTCTTCTTCAGCCACCTGCTGCATATAACGGCTGTAACGGGCCCACAGCAGCCTGCCTTTGACCTTGTCGCCTTCCTTCAGGCCGTCAGCGGCCATTTCCGGGCGACGCGCCAGCATCTCGCTGGTTACGGTGAAGTCTTCATCCATAATGGGTGCCGCACCCTTTTCGCGGCTCAGTTCAAGCGCCGCACGCCAGCCTTCCAGTGCCATTTCGCGGGATACCTGTTCGGTAAACGCCAGCGACTGCGCTGAACCATACTTCATGCCAAGCAGTGTCATGGTCGAACCCAGCCCAAGGAACCCCATGCCGTGACGGCGCTTGCGGTAAATTTCGTCACGCTGCTCGGGCAGCGGCAAGCCGTTAATCTCTACGACGTTGTCCAGCATGCGGGTAAACAGGCTGACCACCTTGCGGTACTCTTCCCAGTCGAAGCGTGCTTCGGCAGTAAAAGGATCACGCACAAAACGGGTCAGGTTGACCGAACCCAGCAGGCAGGCACCATGAGGCGGCAGCGGCTGTTCCCCACAGGGGTTGGTGGCACGGATATCCTCACAGAACCAGTTGTTGTTCATCTCGTTAACGTGGTCGATAAGAATAAAGCCCGGCTCGGCAAAATCATAGGTGGAGGCCATGATCGAGTCCCAGATGCGCCTGGCTTTAAGCACACGGTACACGCGGCAAGCCACCTTGCCGTCTTCGCGCACAATGTAATTTTTATGGGTAGGCCAGTAACGCCAGACAATCTGCGAGCTGTCATTCAGGTCCAGCTGATCGGCCTGTTGCTCTGCCGGACTAACCGGAAACGCCAGCGTCCAGTCGGCATCCTGCTCAACCGCCTGCATAAACTCGCTGGTAATCAGCAGTGACAGGTTGAACTGGCGCAAGCGACCGTCCTCACGCTTGGCGCGGATAAAGTCCAGCACATCGGGGTGGCCCACATCGAAGGTTGCCATTTGCGCACCGCGGCGGCCGCCCGCCGATGAGACGGTGAAACACATTTTGTCGTAGATATCCATGAACGACAGCGGGCCAGAAGTATAGGCACCCGCACCGGATACATAGGCACCACGTGGGCGCAGAGTGGAAAATTCGTAGCCGATTCCGCAACCAGCCTTGAGGGTCAGACCCGCCTGATGCAGCTTGGCCAGAATGTCATCCATGGAGTCGCCAATGGTATCGGAGACGGTGCAGTTGATGGTCGAGGTAGCCGGCTTCCAGGCCAGGGCGCCCGCATTGGAAATAATACGACCCGCCGGAATGGCACCGCGATGCAAGGCCCACAAAAACTGTTCGTACCAGTGCTCACGCTGCTCTGGCAGCTCGATATCAGCCAGCGCACGGGCAACCCGCTCGTAGGTCGCGCCAATGGTTTCATCTACCGGGTGCCCATCCTTGCTTTTCAAGCGGTATTTGGCGTCCCAGATGTCTGCCGATGCTGGCTGCAGCGCAATGGCCATGCCACGCCTGGTTGATGTTGGGGTTTCCAAAGCCTGTTTCATGGGGGCACTCCTGTAGATGCCCTGCAGCTTACACAGCAAGGCGCAAAACACAAGTTATAGGGATTCTGCGCAGATACTATACGCAGATATAGTAGATATCAAGTAGCTGACCAAGATGTTTCTTGATTCAGGTTATGGTCAGGCAACTGTCATCCGGCAGACGCCGGATGACGCAAGGGGATGGGTCAGCCGGCGGCGCCAAGCATCAGCGCTTTCATTTCCGCTACTGCGTTTTCCAGCCCAACGAACAGGGCATGGGACACAATAGCGTGCCCGATATTCAGCTCATTGATACCGGGAATCGCAGCAATGGCTTCCACGTTATGGTAGTTCAGGCCATGGCCTGCATTGACCACCAGCCCCTGTTTCTGGGCAAAAGCTGCAGCCATGCGGACTTTCTCCAGTTCTTGCTGCTGTTCGGCTGCGTCACTGGCTGCTGCATAGTGCCCCGTATGCAGTTCGATGACTGTCGCGCCGGTGCGCTTCACCGCAAGAATCTGTTGCTCATCAGCATCAAGGAAAATTGAAACCGTACAGCCAGCCTTTTGCAAGCGCTCTACCGCTACTGCAACCCGGGCTTCCTGACCGGCAACATCGAGTCCGCCTTCGGTGGTCAGCTCTTCTGCCGTTTCAGGTACCAGACAGACATTTTCCGGCCTGATGCGCTCAGCAATGGCGAGCATTTCTTCGGTGACCGCCATTTCAAAGTTCATTGGTGTGCGGATCAGCTCGCGCAGCAGCTCGACATCCCGGTCCTGGATATGCCGACGGTCTTCACGCAAATGAATGGTGATGCCGTCGGCACCAGCCTGCTCACACAGCAGTGCCGCTTTCACCGGATCAGGATCGCGGCCTCCGCGGGCCTGGCGCACAGTCGCAATATGATCAATATTTACACCCAGCAAAATGCGTTGTTTGATATTCATGCAGAAGACTCCTTGTGCCGCATAAAGAGTTCGCGGCTCATTAACGGGCGGTTGCCCAGATGTGGTGCCAGGGCCTGGCGCATAAGGCGTTTGGCAGCCCGAACAACTTCGGGCTGCTGCCATTGTACAGCTGCCAGCGCTTGCAGCTCGGCGCCCAGAAAGGCACCCGGGCGCACACCGCCAACCGGCAACAAACCGCTCTCCGGTTGCAACAGGTACCACTGCTGTGGCTCCAGCGGGCTGCCTTCGGCGTCCTGTTCCAGAGAAAAGCCATAACCCAGCTGCTCCAGCAAACGCCACTCATACGTACGCAGCAAAGGCTCCAGCGGCTGGCCCGCAGCCAGTGCCTGCAGGGTCAGTCCGTAATGGTCAAACACCTGCGGCTGCGGATCAGCCAGTGGTAACAAGCGCATGCTCAGCTCATTCAGATAAAGAGCACACATCAGCCGCTGGCCCTGCAGCAGCAGAAAGCTTTCTGCCGGCTCAAGTCTGGCCAGGGTTTTCAGTTCGCCGCGCCCGCGCAACTCGACCTCAAGGCAGTTGAATGGCCGTGCCGCACTGCCTTTATGACTGCGATAGCCACGCAACACCGTACGAAGGCGTCCTTGCCGGCGGGTAAACAGATCGACCAGTGCACTGGTTTCCTTGTAGGGCCGCACATGCAGGACAAACGCCCTGTCTGCTGCCTGCCTGTCCATGCCGTACTGCCCTGCAGTCAGTCCTGATAGCCCAGGGAGCGCAGGGCACGTTCATCGTCAGACCAGCCCTTCTTGACCTTGACCCAGAGGTTAAGCATAACCTTGTTGTCAAATAACGCTTCCATATCTTTGCGCGCTTCCTGGCCAATCAGCTTGATACGCTCACCTTTTTCACCGATCAGGATTTTTTTCTGCCCTTCCCGTTCGACCAGGATCAGGCCATGAATATGCAGGATGCGGCCTTCATGTTTAAAGTCTTCAATTTCCACCGTCATCTGGTACGGCAGCTCGGCACCCAGCTGGCGCATGATTTTTTCACGAATCAGCTCGGCTGCCAGGAAGCGGCTGGAACGGTCAGTAATCTGGTCTTCCGGATAAAAGTGTTCATTTTCAGGCAGACGCTCACCGATCAGTCGCTCCAGCGTATCCAGATTTTGCTGGTGCAAGGCAGAAACCGGAACAATCTCGGCCTGCGGCAGCTTTTCGTTGAGCCATTGCAGGTGCGACAGCAACTGTGACTTGTCATCCAGGCGGTCAGCTTTGTTGACGGCAATCAGTATGGGGCATTTCAGGTGCCTGATACGCTCAAATACCAGCTCGTCCTCTTCGGTCCAGCGCATACGGTCAACGACAAATACGCACACATCAATATCGCGCAACGCAGTCAGTACACTGCGGTTCATAAAGCGGTTCAGGGCCGTCTGGCCGCCCGTATGCAAACCTGGCGTATCAATATAGATGGCTTGTACACTGCCCTCGGTTTTGATGCCAAGCATGTTATGACGTGTGGTTTGCGGCTTGCGCGAGGTGATCGCCAGCTTCTGGCCCAAAATATGGTTGACCAGCGTTGACTTGCCAACATTGGGCCGGCCAACGACAGCCACATAGCCGCAACGGCTGGTTTGTGTTTCAGTCATGATTGTTTCCGTTTTCAACACCAAGAGCTACCAGGGCTGCAGTTGCCGCCACCTGTTCGGCAATCCGCCGGCTGCCGCCCTGTCCACGGGTTTTGTAATCAAGCAGCTTGACCTCGCACTCGACGTGGAAAGTACGACAGTGCGGCTCACCCTGAATATCGACGACTTCGTAACCGGGCAGCTCACAGCCGCGTGATTGCAAAAATTCCTGCAGACGGGTTTTCGAATCTTTATTGGTATCGACGAGAGTCAGCCCGGCAAACTGCTGCTCCAGCCATGCCAACACCCGCTCACGGGCCACATCCATGCCGCCATCAAGATAAATTGCACCAATGATTGCTTCGGTAGCATCAGCCAAAATGGAGTCACGGCGGAAACCGCCGCTTTTCAGCTCTCCCGAACCAAGACGCAAATAATTGCCAAGGTCCATTTCGCGCGCCAGGATAGCAAGTGTTTCCCCCTTGACCAGGCGGGCACGCAAACGTGACAGCTGTCCTTCGCGGGCTTGATCAAAATGATGGAACAGCGCTTCGCCAGCTACAAAATTGAGAACAGCATCACCGAGAAACTCCAGACGCTCATTGTTGCGCCCGGAAAAACTGCGATGAGTCAGCGCCAGTGTCAGCAGGCTGCTGTCCTTGAATTCGTAACCCAGCTTGCGCTGCAGACTGCTCAATGGATTACTCACTGGGTACGCACCCGATACTTTTTATCAAAAGATACCACCAGATCGATATTTTTCAGGATCTTTTCACGCACTTCGTAATCGAGGTGAACAAACAGCTCCGGCCCCTCGGCGCGAACCTCCATGATATCGGCAGCATTCAGGTTACGAATGTTGTTGATTTGCATGTTTTTGTTGATATAACTGCGGAACTCGCCGGCATTGCGTACGCTGATACCACTGGCCACATCACGATCTACAGCACGGATCATTTTGTCCAGTGCACGATTGTCCATGTAATGCGGCAGGATTTTGAAACCAACACTGGCAAAAAACCCCGTTAGAACCAGAATGACCAGCCAACCTGTCAGCGAGATGCCACGCTGCTTTGCGCTATTCATAAACTCCTCTCCGGATTGGTGTTGCAGATGTCAGTCAATCAGGCCGGCACGCGACAGGCCGGGCAGGTTGCCGGTCTTGGGTGACGGCCAGCTTAACCAGATGATGGAAGCTTTGCCTACTATATAGGAGTCCGGCACCATTCCCATAAACTCGGGTGCAATATGCGGATCGTTCCAGTAGCGGCTGTCTTTGGAGTTATCGCGGTTATCACCGAGCATAAAATAATGCCCGTCTGGCACCACCCACTCCCGGGTTGGCTCCATACGACGCCTGTTCTCCTTGCGAATCTGGTATGTGTGATCGCCCAGCTGCTCAGTATACAAACTGGCCCGGCCCAGGCTGCCCGGCTCCTCACCCAGCAGCGTTTCAGTCACCCGCTCGCCATTGATGTACAGCTGCTTGTCAAAGCTGTAAGTAACAATATCACCGGGCACGCCGACTACGCGCTTGATGTAGTTGATACGCGGGTCTTCCGGATATTTGAACACCATGACATCACCCCGTTGCGGATTACCCAGCGGAATGATTTTCTTGTCGATTACTGGCAGGCGGATACCATAAGAAAACTTGTTTACCAGAATAAAGTCACCCACCTGCAGGGTTGGAATCATCGACCCAGAGGGAATCTGAAACGGCTCGAACAAAAACGAACGCAATACAAACACGATCGCCAGCACCGGAAACAGGGACTTGCCATACTCAACTGCGGTTGGCTCCTTGTTCAGCCGCTGCAAAACTTTTTCGTCCGGGGTGGCCACCTGCTGTTTGTAGGCTTCTATCGCCTGGCGGCGCCGTGGCGCCAGCCACAGGCGGTCAGCCAGCGTCAACGCTCCGCTGACAGCAACAGCAATGACCAGAATAAGCGGAAAGTCCAGATTCATGGTTTAGTCATCCACCCGCAGTACGGCAAGGAAAGCTTCCTGTGGTATTTCCACATTACCCACCTGTTTCATGCGCTTTTTACCGGCCTTCTGTTTTTCCAGCAGTTTTTTCTTGCGGCTGACATCACCACCATAACACTTGGCCAGTACATTTTTACGTAATGCCTTGACGTTGGTTCTGGCAACGATCTGTCCGCCAATGGCAGCCTGAATGGCCACATCATACATTTGTCGCGGAATCAGTTCTTTCATTTTTTCTGTCAGAATCCGGCCTTTGGCAGCGGCCTGGTCACGGTGCACAATCAGTGCCAAAGCATCCACTCGGTCACCGTTGATCAGCATGTCCAGACGTGTCAGGTTGGCCACCTGGAAGCGGTCAAAACTATACTCCAGCGAAGCATAGCCACGACTGACCGATTTCAGCCGGTCAAAGAAATCCAGCACGACCTCGTTCATTGGCAGCTCGTACACCACCTGCACCTGGGCGCCGAGAAAACTCATGTCAACCTGAACTCCGCGCTTCTCGACACAGAGCGTAATAACATTGCCCAGGTGCTCTTGCGGTACCAGAATGGTGGCCTTGACTATCGGTTCGCGCATTTCCTCGATCAGTGACGGGTCCGGCATGCGTGACGGGTTGTCTACATAAATAATGTCACCGTTCTTGAGTACGGTTTCAAACACCACGGTTGGCGCAGTAGTGATCAGGTCAAGGTTATATTCGCGTTCAAGACGTTCCTGGATGATTTCCATGTGCAGCATGCCAAGAAAGCCGATGCGAAAACCAAAGCCCAATGCCTCTGAGGTCTCGGGTTCGTACTGCAGTGCGGCATCATTCAGAGTCAGTTTCTCCAGGGCATCACGGAAATCTTCAAAATCGTCAGAACTGACTGGAAACAACCCTGCATACACTTGCGGCTTGACACGCTGGAAGCCGGGCAAGGCTTCGACTTCGGGCGTATTGGATAAAGTCAGGGTATCGCCCACCGGCGCACCCTGAATGTCTTTGATTCCGGCAATAACAAAGCCAACTTCACCCGCTTGCAAATGTTCCGTCTGGGTGTGTTTGGGATTAAATACACCAACACTGTCCACCTGGTGCACACGACCGGTTGACTTGACCAGAATCCGGTCCCCCTTTTTTACCCTGCCGTGCTTGACCCGTACCAGCGAGACTACGCCCAGGTAGTTGTCAAACCAGGAGTCGATAATCAAGGCTTGCAGGGGTGCCTCAATCTGGCCTTCAGGCGGAGGAATCTGTTCAATCAGTTTTTCGATGACATCTTCCACACCCAGTCCGGTTTTGGCACTGCACTGCACTGCATCGGTGGCATCAATCCCGATTACATTTTCAATTTCTTCCTGCACGCGCTCCGGCTCGGCCTGCGGCAGATCAATTTTGTTCAGGACCGGCATTACTTCCAGCCCCATTTCAATGGCGGTGTAGCAGTTGGCGACAGACTGTGCTTCTACGCCCTGCCCGGCATCCACCACCAGCAGTGCACCTTCACAGGCGGCCAGCGAGCGGCTGACTTCATAGGTAAAGTCAACGTGGCCAGGCGTGTCAATAAAGTTGAGCTGATAGGTTTGTCCATCACGGGCCTGATAGTCCAGGGTAACGCTGTGAGCCTTGATGGTGATACCGCGCTCACGCTCCAGATCCATGGAATCCAGCACGCGAGACTCCATTTCACGCTCGGTCAAACCACCGCAAATCTGAATCAGGCGATCAGCCAGGGTGGACTTGCCGTGGTCGATATGGGCAATGATTGAAAAATTACGAATATGACTCAGGTCGCTCACAGAACTTCACTCTAATTTAAGAACCAGACGGCCAAAGCCGGTAAAAATAGTAGGCAAGTTTACCTGATGCGCCCTGCTTTAGTCATCTTTGCCGTGTATTTACAGCCTGCTCCAGCAGGATAAGGGCACTTTGGGCAGCCCAAAAAACAGAAACCGGAGCAAACTCCGGTTTCTGTTACTGATCCTTCAGCGCTGTCTAGCGCGACAGCTTGAAAGTAATGAAGCTGGCCCTGCCCTGTCGAAGCACACGCATGGACAATGAACGATTACGCGGCAGCTTTTGCACGATAGCATTAAACGACTTGACCGAATCGACCTGCTGATTATTCAAATGGGTGATGACATCCCCCGGACGCAACCCGATCATTGCCGCAGGCCCTTCCTGAACATCCTGAATCAGCACGCCCGTTTCCAGGTCGATCATCTTCTTCTGTTCAGCGCTCAGCTCTCCAACCGTGATACCCAGAGGGTTTTTCATGCGCTGGCCACCCGGGCTCGAAGCATCCGCCACAGACTCGCCATCCTCACCGGGTGCAGCCCCCACCTTGATCTTTAAGGTCTGGCGCTTGCCCTCCCGCATTACTTCAAGCCTTGCGGTTGCGCCCGGCTTCAAGGCACCAATCAGGTGTGGCAAATCTGCCGACATCACTACAGGCTTATCGTTCATGCTCAGGATGACATCACCCAGACGAATCCCTCCCTTGCTGGCGGGACTGTCTTCAAGCATCTGGACTACCAGTGCCCCAGCCGGCTTGTCCAGCCCAAAGGACTCGGCAAGATCCTTGTTAACTTCCTGGATCACTACCCCCAGCCAGCCCCGCTCAACCTTGCCACTGCTCTTCAACTGGTCAGCCACATCCATTGCCATTTCCATCGGAATGGCGAAGGATAGCCCCATGAAACCACCCGAGCGGGTGAAAATTTGCGAGTTGATGCCCACCACCTCGCCTTTCAGGTTAAACAGTGGACCACCGGAGTTGCCCGGATTGATCGCTACATCAGTCTGGATGAAGGGGACATAGTTGTCGCTGGGCAGATTACGGCCTGTGGCCGATACAATTCCGGCCGTTACTGAGTGGTCAAAGCCAAAAGGAGAACCTATTGCCAGTACCCACTCACCTACTTTCAAGTCACGTGACTTGCCAATTCTGACCACCGGCAACCCTTTGCCCTTGACCTTGAGCAGCGCCACGTCAGTGCGTGAGTCAGTACCCACCAGCTCGGCCACCAGCTCACTGCGGTCAGACAGGCGGACAATAATTTCATCCGCATCGGCCACCACATGGTTATTAGTCAAAATATAACCATCCGGAGAAATGATGAAACCGGAGCCGAGCGACTGGGACTCCTGGCGACGCGGATTGTTGGGCGAGCGCGGCATCGGAAATGCGTGTTCAAAAAAATCACGGAAAATGGGCGGCAATCCCTCCAGCTCCGGAAACATCTGCTGCCCGCGCCTGCTGCTGATGACTGCTTGCGGCTTCTGCCGGGTACTGATGTTAACCACCGCTGGTGATGACTCTTCCACCAGCTCAGTGAAGTCTGGCAGCTTTGCATGAACAGCCGGCGCCAGAATGATCAGCAGGCTGGCACACAACCCGGCAACGATTGCTTTCGCTGTACGCATCCTTTATTACTCCAGTACAAGATTTGCTTCTAAAGTGAACAGCCCGGCACAGTATAAAAGTGTCACCAGCCGGGATACGATTTTCTGACCTGCACTATGGCTACAAGTTCAGAACTCAGGGCAACCAGCGCACAGCAGTCACCTGCTCCGTGGCCGGCTCAACCCGCAACACGCGCGGCAACATGCCATCACGGCCAGCCAGGCTGCGGTTGTACAGGTACAGCCCGGCAACCGCGGAAGAAAACCCGACCAGCCCGCCGATAATCGCCCAGCCCTCACCCAGCCCAGTCCGCTCTGCCAGCAGCGCACCGGCCAGCAGGGCCAGCAAAGGGAGCAAATAGACCAGAAACGCACCACGCAACGCCAGCGACTCGTCAACGCCCAGCACCACGACATCACCTGCCTGTACGGGCAACTCACACAGGGCCAGCACTTCATGTATCCGTCCTGGTTTGAGGCCCTGCATCAGTCCCTGCCCACAAGCGGCACGCGCCTTGCAACTGCCGCAGGAGCTTTGCCGGCTTACAGCAACCCTGACCTGCCCCCTCTCCACTGCCATAACCTGGCCACGCTCCTCAATCATCCTTGCTCCCGTGGTCATCTAGCGAAACAGACAAGGCTATGCGCTGAGCGGTCGCAGGCGGGATCTCGCCCAGCACAGTCACCATGTAATGCAGCGCGTCCTGCTCCATGGGGCGTGAGATCACCACTGTGGGTCCCAGCTGGCGGTGCTCCAGATCCATTGCGCCGCGTTCGGTCTGTGTTACAAAAATACTGAAATGCGCCAGTCCGTCAAAAAACAACCGGCTGCTTGTGCCACCTTGCTCCTGCAGACGTTCAGTCACGGGAACAAAGCCATCCGGCACCCAGGCTGCCTGCCAGCCCAGAGCGGGAGCATCCTTCAGCCGGGCACCTGCCAGCACTGACTGACAGCCCTCTACCTGCAGCGCGTCGTCAGGCTGTTCGCCAACTGTGAAGCTGACAAACTGAAAGCGCTCTAAAAGCTCGCCCTCTTCATTTAGCAGCAACGACTTCAGCACCACACCCGTGTCCAAATCAAAGTGAACCTCAAGCGGGTAGCGGTGAATGTCACGTGGAGTAAATAGAAGAATTGCTGCCTCACGGGCAGCCACCCGGCCACGCCCAATATGCTCGGTATGGTAGCCGGTTTCAAGGCGCTCCAGGTCCAGCCGGTTCAGTGGCAAAGCCGGCTCGGCCGGACCGCCCAACAAAGCGCCGGGCCGGGCGTGCACCATACAGGCAAGCTGGCCATTATGGCGCAACGCCTCAAGCCTGCTGCCATTCAGGCGCAAAAAACGCTCGCGATAATTGCCGTCAGCAGCAGCCTGACGCCAAACCTCATGAGTAGAAAAGACGCCCTTGCGTTCATAAACGAAACTGCCGTGATAGCTCGCACGCTCCTGCAGCTGCTGCCACAATAATAGCTGCTGGCCCAAAGGCTGTGCAGATACGGCACGCCCACCCACCAGAAGCACAGCCAGGGTTATCAACCAGGCAAGCCGGCACCACACAGTATCAGCGACCTTCCATGCTGGCAGCACGCGCATACGGCAAAGCACTGTCGGCACCGCCAATGCCGCTCTGGCGAGCATGCTGCTTCAGGTACAGCGGCAAATGTTCGCGATACCAGTCATTTGAGTTTATCTCGCTTTGCTGCTCTTCTTTCTGAAGCTGCTGACCACCGTAGCTGGCCAGCACTACAGGCTGCTCCCGCACGTAAGCAGGTGCTGCCAGGGGTGTGGCCGGGGCCGGCGTACCGGCCAGCACCTGCTCTGCCGGCTCCAGCTGCACCTGATTATAAAAGCGCACCCCACCCAGCACCGCCAGGGTTACCGAGGCAGCCACCGCCATGCGCTGCCAGGTTTTCCAGCCGGCCACTTGCGGAGCAGAAGCATCATCTCCGGGCTGTTTTTCATCCATCGCGATGCTGTTCAGCGCCTCTCTAACACCAGCAGACACATCCACTGCCATTACCGGCTCCTGGTGCATTGCGGAGCGCACCAGATGCAGGTTCTGCCATGTCTGGCGCACCTCAGGCTCATCCAGGCGCCCAAGAATGCGCTGCAGCTCCAGCTCACTGGCCTCACCATCCATCAGGGCGGAAAGGGCCTGTTCTAGGCTATGTTCAGTCATGTCACAATTTCCTCAAGAAAATTCAGCTTTCATGCAGCAAAGGACGCAAGGCTTTATCAACTGCTTCACGGGCCCTGAAAATGCGCGAGCGTACCGTCCCCACCGGACACTGCATGACATGGGCAATATCCTCATAGCTCATGCCTTCGTATTCGCGCAAGGTCAGCGCCACCCGCAAGTCTTCCGGCAGGCGGCGAATACTCTCCTGTACGGTCTGCTCAATTTCGTCACGCAACAGCAAACGCTCTGGGGTCTCCAGGCTTTTTAGCCCGTGGTCCCCGTCATAAAACTCGGCATCATCCGCATCTACGTCAAAGCTCGGCGGTCGCCGGTTACGTGATACCAGATAGTTTTTTGCCGTATTAACGGCGATCCGGTATAACCAGGTATAAAAAGCACTGTCGCCACGAAAGTTCCCCAGTGCCCGATAAGCCTTGACGAATGCCTCCTGAGTCACATCCTGCGCCTCGTGTGAATCCTGTACGAAACGTATCACCAGCGCCATGATGCGGCTTTGGTACTTCAGCACCAGCAGGTCAAAGGCACGCTTGTCGCCTTTTTGTACCCGCTTAACCAGCAGCTTGTCATCTTCAGCGGTCATCTACCGTACCCGGTCAAACCGCATACGCCCCGCCCGTGTATTTTGATGTTCATTCGTTTTATCCCCCCGGACCCTGCCTGTCTTGCGGCAAGGATCACCCGTAATTCGGCTGTCTATCTGCAGTAGACAGGCCACAGGTTGCCTGTATTGAGCCGCTGCTGCAGAAAAAGTTCCATGAAGTGCATTTTGCTCCGCCAGCAGCGTTATACTAGCAACGCCACTTCCTGACGGACTTCACGACATGAGCCAATCCTACAGGCACGATGTACTTATCATTGGCAGCGGCGCTGCCGGCCTCGCCGCCGCCCTTAAGCTGCCCGGCAACCTCAGCATTGCCGTACTTAGCAAAGGCAAGCTCAATAGTGGCTCTACCTATTATGCCCAGGGTGGTGTTGCTGCGGTGCTGGACGAAACCGACAGCATTGAAGCCCACGTACGCGACACCCTGAGCGCCGGGGCCGGCCTATGCCGTGAAGATGCCGTACAGTTTACCGTAGCCAACAGCAAAGACGCCATCAACTGGTTACTTGAGCTGGGTGTTCCTTTTACCCGCAACACTCCCGAGCAGGAGCTGGAGCAGCACTACGCCTACCACCTGACCCGCGAGGGCGGCCACAGCCACAGGCGTATCATCCATGCAGCCGATGCCACTGGTGCGGCCATCTTCGACACCCTGCTCCGCCACACCCGCCTGCGCAACAATATCCGGCTGCTGGAAAACCAGGTAGCAGTCGACCTGATCAGCCGCCAGACCAGTACGGGAGGCGAACGGCGCTGTATCGGCGCCTATGTCCTGAACACCGCAACCGGTGAAGTGGACACCCATGCCGCACGCTTCGTAATTCTGGCCACGGGCGGCGCTGCCAAGGTTTACCTTTACACCAGCAATCCCGATGGTGCCTGTGGTGATGGTATCGCCATGGCCTGGCGTGCTGGTTGCCGCGTGGCCAATCTGGAATTCAACCAGTTTCACCCGACCTGTCTGTACCACCCGCAAGCCAAGAGTTTTCTGCTGACTGAGGCGTTGCGTGGCGAAGGTGCCGTACTCCGCCTGCCCAGTGGTGAACGCTTTATGGAGCGCTACGACGAGCGCATGGAGCTGGCTCCACGCGACATTGTGGCCCGCGCCATCGACCACGAAATGAAACGTCTGGGGCTGGATCACGTCTATCTTGATATCAGCCACAAACCGGCCAGTTTCATTCGCGAACACTTTCCCACCGTCTACCGGAACTGTCTCAAGTTTGGCCTGGACATTGCCCGCGAGCCCATCCCGGTAGTGCCGGCCGCACACTACACCTGTGGTGGCATAATGGTGGACCAGCAGGGCCGTACCGACCTGCCGGGGCTCTATGCCATCGGCGAAGCCAGCTACACCGGCCTGCATGGCGCCAACCGCATGGCCAGCAACTCGCTATTGGAGTGTTTCGTCTACGCCCAGTCGGCAGCCGAGCACATCGACAGCTGTCAGACGCACATTGAATTGCCCAGGCTGCCGCCGGCCTGGGATGCCAGCCAGGTAACAGATTCGGACGAAGACGTTGTGATCTCCCACAACTGGGACGAACTGCGCCGCTTTATGTGGAACTATGTCGGTATTGTACGCACCGACAAACGACTGCAGCGGGCATTGCACCGTGTACGCCTGCTACACAAGGAAATTGACGAGTTTTACAGCAACTACCGGGTCAGCCCCGACTTGCTGGAGTTGCGCAACCTGGCACTGGTCGCCGAGCTGATGATTCGTTGTGCAATGCAGCGCAAGGAAAGCCGCGGCCTGCACTTTACTTTGGACTATCCCGAACTTCTGCCGGAAGCGCTGGAGACGATCCTGCAACCCGCTCCGCCAAGGGAATAAGGCGCAACGACACGCGCAAACGCCGGTGACTGTCGGCATCCAGCACATCAGCCGGTACTGGCAGACGCATCGTGCGCCGGCCGACCTCAGCCAAATGCAGTACCACCAGATGTCTGGTAACCAGACTGCCGGCCAGCACCCGGACCGGCTGCCAGCCAGTACCTGGCTGCCACAGCTCCCAGCCGGTGTTCCGCTGATAGCGCAGCCCCTTGCGCTCGCTTGCGCAGTGTCTTCTCCGGCTACGCAGCAAGCACCAGACGCCCCAGGCCATGCAAAACACCACCAGCACACCCGCTGCAGGTTGCGGCATGCCGCTGCCGGCGACAGCCAGTCCTGCCAGCAAGGCCAGCATGCCCTGCAACCCAGCCAGCATGGCCGATGGTTGCCAAAAGCAGGCTTGCACCAGTGTTACGCCCGCCGCGTACGACTGTGCTCAAGCACCAGCCCGATAATTCTCTGGAGATCAGCATCATCAGGCTGACTGCGGCGCATAAACCAGGCAAACATGTCCTGATCCTCACAGCTCAGCAACTTTTCGTAACGTGCCTGATCATCGGCAGCCAGCTCTGTGTAGGCTTCGCGCACAAAAGGTACCAGCAGCTCATCCAGCTCCAGCATGCCACGACGGCTGTGCCAGAACAGGCGATTTAGTTCAGTTTCTTTACTCATTGGGAGTCTCCGCTTGAATATGCGCGCAAGTATAAGCCAGCCGTCTATATTTGGCACCCACTGACAAGCCGGCGCGAAAGCTCTATCATGTGGGCCCGCTATACTTATCACGAGATTCGACCATGAGCCAGACGCCAGCCTTTGTAGTTCTCAACCGGCAGGGCATGCTTGCAGTGCGCGGCACAGATGCCAGCAAATTCCTGCAAGGTCAGCTGACCTGCAACCTCAACTATGTCAGTTATGACCAAAGCAGCCTGGGCGCCCGCTGCAACCCCAAGGGGCGCATGCAGTCGAGCTTCCGGCTGGCCATGCAGGGGGACGGCTTTCTGCTATCAATGGCTCGCGAACTGGTTCAGCCCCAGCTGGCCGAAATAAAAAAATTTGCGGTTTTTTCCAAGTCCACACTGCAGGATGAGAGTGACCAGTGGGTCCAGCTTGGCCTGATCAACCCCGAACACAGCCTGCAAGAGCTTGGCATCGAGCTGGCAGACACCCCCGGAGCTGTCACCCAGCACAACCAGATGCTGGCGATTCGCATCAACCGCGAACTGGCCGAACTCTGGATACCTGCTGCAGACGCACCCTGCACCCAGCGTCAGCTCGCCACCCGCGTAAAAGAGCTGGACGACAACGCCTGGCAACTTGGGCTGATCGCTGCAGGCATTGCCCAGGTAACGCAAGCAACCTACGAAAGCTACATCCCCCAGATGCTGAACCTGCCAGCCCTGGATGCAGTAAGCTTCAAAAAAGGCTGCTACAGCGGCCAGGAAATCGTTGCACGCATGCAATATCTTGGCAAACAAAAGCGCCACATGCTGCGCTTTGGCAGCACGACCAGCGAACTGCCCGTGACAGGCACGGCCCTGTTGCAGGCAGACGGCAGCAAAGCCGGCGAGGTACTCAGTGCTGCCCACAGCGGCGACACTATTGAGCTGCTGGCAATAGTCCTGGTCGAGACAGCACAGGAACAACCCCTGTTCCTTGATGTTGACGGGCGACCACAAACAAAATTGCTTGACCTGCCATACCAGATTGATGTCGAACGCGAGATTCAACGTTAGCCGGCAAGGCAGTTCCAACTAACAGCTAATAACACACGACAGCCTGCATGATCAGGCCAGGTCATACGCAAGAATTTCCATGCCAGCAGTTGAGAGTGCAAGCGGCTATCCCGGCCTGGCCCCCTGCCTGTTCTTTTTGGAGTAACCATGAGCACACTGATTGCAACAGTCCAGTCAGAATTGATGGATGCAATTAACAACGACGAACTCATTTTGCCAACCCTGCCTGAAGTCGCGCTACAAGTGCGGGAAGCAGCCGAAGACCCGGATGTCGGTATTAGCGAACTGAGCAAAGTGATCAGCAATGATGCTGCACTAACCGCCCGCATCATCAAGGTGGTCAACAGCCCGTTACTGCGCAGCAGCAGTGAAATCAGCGACCTGAACATGGCAGTTGCCCGTCTCGGCATGGGCTACACCACCAACCTGGCGATGGGTCTGGCCATGGAACAGATGTTTCAGGCCACCTCCGATGTCATTGACCGGCGCCTGCGCGAAGTCTGGCAGCGCAGCACCGAAATTGCCGGCATCAGCCATGTGCTGTGTCGCCACTTTACCCGCCTGCCTCCTGACCAGGCCACGCTGGCCGGCCTGGTACACCAGATCGGAATTCTGCCGATCCTGACGTATGCAGAAGACAACGGTCAGCTGCTGAACGATTCTTTCACCCTGGAAAAAGTCATCGAACGGCTACACCCGGAGCTGGGCCAGCGTATTTTGCAAGCCTGGGATTTTCCACCAGCACTGGCCTGCGTACCCGTCGAGCATCTCGACTTTGACCGCCAGACGCCACAACAAGACCTCGTGGATATCGTTCAGGTCGCCTTGCTGCAAAGCTATGCCGGTAGCGAACACCCCCTGGGCAAGATCGACTGGACCGGCGTTGATGCTTTCCGCAAGCTGGGCCTTGAAGTCATTGAGCAAAGCCTGTCTGCCGACGAGGACCTGTCCGCATCCATGGAAGCTGCCACCCAAATGCTGCAAGCCTAAATCTGCACCGGGATGCAGCCGCTTTCCTCGCATCCCGTTTGTGCCCTTTGACTTCGGTCAAGGCTATTCCGCGCCAAAGCCCCTAGATTAACCTGCTGTAACCAGAGCACCATGCAGTAACAAGTGTGACCTGGGCAAAGCGGTTATCTGCCGCCTTGTCACCAGCCACCCGCATAGTCTGGTCCATCGCTTGAGGCCGGCACCCCATGCATTGCTAGTCCTGCCATGGCCTCTCCCACCCTTTGCTTTTCGGGAGTCTTCATGCAACTGGTTTGCCCAGCCGGCAGCTTGCCGGCACTGAAAGCCGCCGTGCGCCAAGGCGCCGACGCCATCTATGTAGGATTCAAGGACGACACCAACGCCCGCCACTTTGCCGGCCTCAACCTGACCGACAAACAACTGGCCGAAGGCATCGACCTGATCCGAAAAAACAACAGAAAACTCTATATTGCCGTCAACACCTACGCCCAGTCTGATGGCTGGGAACGCTGGCAGCGTGCCGTCGATCAGGCCGCCGCTCTGGGTGTCGATGCCCTCATCGCCGCCGACCCGGCAGTTCTGGGTTACGCCAGCGAAAAGCATCCAGACCTCAGCCTGCACCTCTCGGTGCAAGGATCGGCCACCAATGGCCCGGCGCTGTCCTTCTACCAGCAACGCTACAATATCAAGCGGGCGGTACTGCCACGGGTGCTGTCGCTGGCGCAAGTCCGCCAGGTGGCAGAAAGCACCACCGTACCCATTGAAGTCTTTGCCTTTGGCAGCCTGTGCATCATGGCCGAAGGCCGTTGCCACCTGTCATCCTACATGACCGGCGAGTCTCCCAACCTGTGCGGCGTCTGCTCGCCAGCCAAAGCGGTGCGCTGGAGCAACGAAGACGGCAAACTCAGCTCGCGCCTGAACGAAGTACTGATCGACCGATACGAAGAAGGCGAGTCTGCCGGCTACCCCACCCTGTGCAAAGGCCGTTTCATCGTCAACGGCAAGAAATTTCACGCACTGGAAGAGCCGACCAGCCTGGACACCATGGACCTGATCCCCGAGCTGGCCAAGATTGGCGTCAGCGCGGTGAAAATCGAAGGCCGCCAGCGCAGCCCGGCCTATACCGAACAGGTCACCCGCGCCTGGCGCGAAGCGCTGGACAGCTACAAACGCAACCCATCCGGCTTCCGTGTCGAAGACAACTGGCGCCAGACCCTGGCCGGCCTGTCCGAAGGCAGCCAGACCACCCTGGGTGCCTACCACCGCGCCTGGCAATAGGAGTTGATTAAACAATGAAACTATCCCTGGGCCCCATCCTGTTTTTCTGGCCCCGCGACCAGGTCACACGGTTTTATGCCGACATGGCCGAGCAGCCACTCGACATCATCTACATGGGCGAAACCGTCTGTTCTAAACGCCGCGAGTTCAACCTGGACGGCTGGATCGGACTGGCCCGCGAACTGCAGCAGGCCACCAAGGCACAAATCGTGCTGTCCGGCCTAACCCTGATCGAAGCCAACTCCGAAGTTTCCAGCCTCAAGCGCCTGTGCGATAACGGCGAGTTCATGGTTGAAGCCAACGACATGGCTGCCGTGCAGTTTCTGTCCGAGCGCAAGCTGCCGTTTGCCGGCGGTCCGGCGCTAAACATCTATAGCGGACGCGCACTGGCCGAGTTCATCAAAAGCGGCATGAGCCGCTGGGCTCCGCCGGTCGAGTGCTCGGGTCAGCTGATCCACAGCACCCTCAGCCAGCTGGACGACATGGGCATTCAGCGGCCCGAAGTCGAAGTCTTTGCTTATGGCCACCTGCCGCTGGCTTATTCGGCCCGCTGCTTTACCGCCCGCGCGGAAAACCGTCCCAAAGACGAATGCGAATTTTGCTGCATCAACTATGAAGAAGGCATCCCCCTGGCCAGCCAGGAAGGACAACCGCTGTTTACCATCAACGGCATTCAAACCATGTCTGCCGAGGTCAACAATCTGCTGGCTGACTTCCCTTCGCTCAAACAGCAGGGTGCCGACATTGCCCGCCTGAGCCCGCGCGCACGTGGCATGGGCGACATCATCCAGTCCTGGGACCGCGTCCGCCAGGGTGAGCAACCGCCGCTGGCCGTGCAGGGCTGTAACGGTTATTGGCACGGACGCCCCGGAATGGTAACCGCCGAGGAGGCCGGACTATGCTAAAGAAAACCCTACCCCTGTTGCTGTCGGCTGGTGATCGTGTACTGCCGCTGGCCCGCCATACACCCTATGCCGCCCAGCGTCTGGCCGTGCAGAGAGGCCTAAACAAGGTATTTGCCGAAGCCATTGCAGACGGCCTGTTTGACATCCTTGATGACCGCTGGGTACAGTTGCACATCCATGACCTGGGGCTGCAATGGTGCATCACCAAAAGCCCGCGTACCAACCAGCTGCAAGTGGCCCGGCAAGCTCCGGTGGAAGTGACCATTGGCGGCAACTGGCGGGAGTTTTTGCTGTTGGCCAGCCGCCAGGAAGACCCTGACACCCTGTTCTTCCGCCGCCGTTTGCAAATTGATGGCGACACCGAGCTGGGTCTGGCTGTGAAAAACCTGATCGACAGTCTGGACCCGGAAAGCCTGCCCCAATGGCTCTGGCGTACGGTGGAAAGCTTGGGGCAAGCAGCGGCTGAACAGCAGCTTGGCTACGCATAAGCCTGTCCTGATCGTATTGGTTGCTCACTCGCTGTCTGTGAAAGGACTCGGCACATGCCCTCTTCGGATGCCCGCTCTTTGCTCAAATTGGCCTCTTGGCTTGATCTGCTAGCCCGATCAATTGGTTTGGCCACTATCCTGATTTTCGCACTGGGTATCTATAGTGTGTATTGGCCAGCCGTCCCCGGCACAATTATGCAACAAGGCAGCATACGCAGTTCCGGCGGCGGCTATAACACGCCGCGCGCAACCAAGGCCTACTCAGTAAACGTTCAACTGATTCAGTATAGCTATCACTACCAGGGCAAGACCTACAACAGCTGGTTGCCCTGCTTCTGCCTGCCCATTGGGATTTTTGAAACTATCGACCCCAACACTGCTGTGCCGGTATATGTACTGAATGCCATGCCATCCATCAGCGTGCTGCGTACTGGGCCCGACCTGCCCAGTAGCCTGGTACTGCTTGTACTGGGCTCCATTCCGTGGGGTTTTGCACGGCTTATTCGCAATTTTGTGGCAAAAGAGCAGCAGGCCCCATAACCGGCCGACACTGGCTAAACATGCAGGCAAAAAAAAGCGCCAGGGCATAGCTTCTGGCGCTTTGGGTTACTGCATAGAAACGATCGATCAGTCCAAACGTCCCCGCTTGGCGATGGCCGCATCCAGCGTTGCAGCAAACTCGTCCAGGCTGATAGAGCCCAGATTCTGGCCACAACGGGTACGCACCGCCAGCTGGTTGTTTTCCACTTCCTTGTCGCCCACCACCAGCAGATACGGGATTTTCTGCAGGGTATGCTCACGGATTTTAAAACCGATTTTTTCATTACGCAGATCAGTTTTCACCCGATAACCACGCTCTTGCAGGGCTTTGTGCACCTGACGAACAAAGTCCGACTGTTTTTCACTGATGTTCATCACCACGGCCTGCACCGGTGCCAACCAGGCAGGAAATGCACCCTCGTAGTGTTCGATCAGAATACCGATAAAGCGCTCGAACGAACCGAGAATGGCCCGGTGCAGCATCACCGGATGGGCACGGCTGTTGTCTTCAGTGACAAACTCGGCACCCAGACGCACCGGCAGGTTGAAGTCCAGCTGCAAGGTACCGCACTGCCAGACCCGGCCCAGGCTATCACGCAAAGAAAACTCGATTTTCGGGCCGTAAAAAGCACCCTCGCCCGGCTGCAGCTCATAGGCCAGACCCGCTTCTTTCAAGGCTTCTTCCAGCGCCTTTTCAGCCCGGTCCCACTGATCATCCGAACCAATGCGCTGCTCAGGGCGGGTGGACAATTTAAGCTCGATATCATCAAAGCCAAAATCACGGTATACCTGCTGAGTCAACCTGATGAAAGCTGCCGACTCTGACTGCATCTGCTCTTCGGTACAGAAAATATGCGCATCATCCTGGGTGAAACCACGCACCCGCATGATGCCGTGCAATGCTCCTGATGGCTCATTACGGTGACAGGAACCAAACTCGGCCAGACGCAGCGGCAGCTCGCGGTAGCTCTTCAGGCCCTGGTTGTACACCTGCACGTGACAGGGACAGTTCATCGGCTTGATCGCGTAATCGCGGGCCTCGGACTCGGTAATGAACATATTCTCTGCGTAGTTGGTCCAGTGACCGGACTTTTCCCAGAGAATGCGGTCAACAATCTGCGGTGTGCGGATTTCCTGGTAGCCGTTATCGTTCTGCACCTTGCGCATGTATTGCTCAAGCACCTGATACAGCGTCCAGCCCTTGGGGTGCCAGAACACCATGCCGGCTGCTTCTTCCTGGGTGTGGAACAGGTCAAGACGCTTGCCAAGGCGGCGGTGGTCGCGCTTTTCGGCTTCTTCAATGCGCTTGATGTACTCGGCCAGCTGCTTCTTGTCGGCCCAGGCAGTGCCATAAATGCGCTGCAACTGCTCATTTTTTGAGTCGCCGCGCCAGTAGGCACCGGAAAAACGGGTCAGCTTGAAGTGCTTGAGAAAACGGGTATTGGGCACATGCGGGCCACGGCACATGTCCACATATTCCTGGTGATAGTACAGGCCCATTTCGGTTTCATCGGGCATGTCGTCAATCAGGCGCAACTTGTACTCTTCACCACGCTCCTGGAAAGTCTTGATCACCTCGGCACGGGGTGTCAGCTTTTTGATGACATCATAGTCCTGGCCAATCAGTTCGCGCATGCGCTTGTCGATGGCTTCCAGGTCTTCCGGGTTAAAGGGACGCTCACTGTAAACATCGTAATAAAAGCCGTCCTCAATCACCGGCCCGATCACCATTTTGGTGTCAGGATACAGCTGCTTGACCGCATGACCGATCAGGTGCGCACAGGAGTGACGAATAATTTCCAGTCCTTCCTGATCTTTGGGCGTAATAATTTGCAGCTCGGAATCTTCGGTGATCAGGTCACAGGCATCCAGCAAACGGCCATTGACGCGGCCAGCGACCGTGGCCTTGGCCAGGCCAGCACCGATAGACTCGGCAACCTGCATGATGGATACGGGATGATCAAAACTGCGCTGACTTCCGTCAGGAAGGGTAATAACGGGCATTGGCGCCTCCTCTCCTAGTGGTGACCCCTACCAAAGGTCACATGGGTTGGGATGAGCCAGCAAGATCGGCCTGCGTGCCTCCTGCCCTACAGTGGCAGACGGGAGTTCCCCTGGCATGGCAAACCGGAGTTACTGGACGCAGCCTTGGCTGCGATACAAATCAAAAAGGCCGCATTGGCGGCCCGAGGGTGGGATTATCCGTTTTCTGTGCGGCTTGTCAAGGCAGGCAGCGATGCAGCATCAGTCAACAACTACGGGCTTTTGCGCCTGTAACAAGCGCAACCCGCCCAGCACCAGCCCTACAAACCACAGCATCAGGAACAGGTTACTGACCGCCGCATCCAGCTTGCCTTCACCGTCCACGGTGAAAAACTGCTCAATGACCGGCAGCACCGGCGGAAACCACAAACCGCGCATGGCCCCCTGCCAGAACCATAGCAGCGCAATCACATAACAAACCACCGTGATCAGGCCAAATACCAGCCAGCGACGCCGGCTTTGTGGCCGCTTGAATAGATAGGCCACAACCATAAACAGCACCAGACTGGCCGGCATCACAAGCAGCTCGCTGTGGTTCGGGTACGGCTCGATACTGGAAACCACCAGACTGAAAGGGATAGCCACGGCAAGAATCTTGAAAAACTCGATCAGGTGCTTCACGGAAAACGGCTCCAGGGCAATAACTGCTGCGTAGCCTATTACGAATTTGCAGCCAGGAAAAGCCGATGTGACAACGGGGTACAGGCTGGGTCATGGTACGCACTGGGCTCGGGTGTTTTGGTTTGCGGCCTGATACCCCAATGGCTCCAGTATCTTAGCCCAGCAGACATTAGGCCGATTACGCCTGACAAGACCCAAGGAAGGCCTGAATAATTACCTGCGCTGGTAGGCATGCAGACGCCAACTACCAACAAACCTTGTGTTGCCTATGTTTCTGGATTCAGACTTAACGCCCGGCTGCAACACTACGTACGCCTGCTCTATGTTGGCATGAAAAGCCTTGGGTAGTTCAGACCAAAGATGCACTTCGACCAATATTGGCAACAGGCTATTTTGTAATGCTTCTTTCAGCTCCAGCTAGTCCCTTGATGGCTATCAGAGCTTGCTCCGACGTGGCCGCTGTGCGCAGCAGGTGTACAACATTCAGTGACATGGCCACCTCTCCTTCCATTACCAGAAAAGCAGGCAAAGCGCTGGAACGGGCTGTTTTGTGCCGCGGTTTTTTGCAGCACAAACAAAAACAGCCGCTCGATTTTACTCGTAAGCGGCTGCTTTTGTTGTTTGATTTGGTAGGCACAAGTGGATTCGAACCACCGACCCCCACCATGTCAAGGTGGCTGCTTCCAACGCATAACGGCATGATCTAAAAGGGAAATGTCGAGCAATTAATAGCGTGAAAACCAACACAAACAGGCTATAACAATCAATAACTTAGCGCTTCATTTTTCCAAACGCCTCGGCTGCAAGCATACCCCGAAACCGCTCCATCGTGAGCGGTTTTTATTGCCTGGAATTCGTGGTTTATTCCCGCTGCCGCTCGATACAGTCCAGCACCTGAGCAGCACAGATTGCCAGTGCCGCTTCCAGCTCGTCCACGCTGCGCACCCAGTCGTCATTCGTGACGATCATCATCCGGCCCGGCAGCACGCACGGAGTCAGCGGGCAGGCCGACCTGCTTTCGATAACTAGCGGGGTCGGTGGTTTCGGTGCGCTGGTACAGCCGGCCAAGGTCGGCAGGAACAGGCTGCCGAAGGTAATCAATAATCTGCGCATCATGTCTTTTCAACTCCTGCAGTGCTTGCGTGTGCGCCCTGCCCTGGCTGGCGATTTGCGCCAGCAGTTCTCTGTTTTTAGTTTCTGCCACCAACAAATTTGAAAGCTGGCCGGCCTGCGCTTCGATGACGGCTATTCGCTCGGCATCCAGACGTTCTGCTGACTCAATTCGGGCCAGTGCGTTATCCAGCTGTGTCTGCGCAAGCTCAATGCGGGGCGCAGCAGCAAGCAGCCACAGGCCAATGGCTGCTGATACGGCTACCAGGGCGTAAAGGCTTAAATTACGCATACTGCATGGCCTCGCCGTAGGCTCGATTCCAGCGCGCGCGGATCTCGGTTCGCTGCTCGGTTGCGCCTCGGGTATATGCACCTGGTCGCCATGTGCGCAGGTAGTACTCGAAGGCATCATCAGGGCGATTCAGCGCCGGCAGTGCTTTCGGGTCGGTCCACAGCAGCAGCCGGGCCATACCGGCAGCAAGCACGTCGTCATGCTCCAGCAGGTCGAATTGCTCCCGCTCAATCATGCCGCCATGGCCACGCTCGACCAGCAGCGCAGCTGCGTGCCGCTCGGTTGACCGGTGCTGGAGAACGCCGCGAAACCCGCCAGCTGCTTCGAACTGCCAGAAGCCCCGCGCTGGCCCCTTGATCTGCCGGCGATACTTAAAAGCGGATTCCTGCAAGCCAATGGCCAGTAGCATGGCCGTGGCTTCTCGGCTGCGCATGCTTACCGGCAGCAGTGCATATGCCGGCTTGATTGCTTTTTCAACTACGTCGCTGAGTGTGTATTTAATTGGAATCATCATCTAACTCCTTATGCTCAACTTTGATCACCGCCCCGCATGGCAGGAGTGAATCAGTTGATAAGAATCGAAAACAGAACCACAGCGACTGCGGGTAAAGCAAAATCAAGAATAGAGTGTCTATCCCATTCTGTCGGTAGCCATCCCTTATGCCAGACTGTGTAGGTAGGCTTGCCATCCTTAACTCGGTACTCATGCTGCGTCTTCTCTCGGCTCCACCACCACGCCACCACAAACGTGGCGGCAGAAGACGCTCATCAATAATTGGCATTTCGCCGCGGAATCCGGCAAGAGCTATCTTCATGCGGTGATCTCCTTGCACACTAGGCCGCCAATAAAATCACAAATCCCCGCCAGCGTGCCCGGACTGAAGGTCGCAGGGTTTGGTAGCTGCAGGGCGGCAGCGCACCAGTGACTACAGAACTGCGCCTTGTCCTGGGCGCGGTTTAGGTTGAAGAGCTGGCTCAAGACCAGCCCAGTCCAGCCGTAGCGGTAGTGATCCGTCTCCGAAAAGAACTCCAGTACCTGTCGACTATCAGCCCAGGGCAGGCTCATAACATCCCACTTCTCTGGGTCCAGGCTGATCTGCTTGCGGCGAACACCGCCGTCCACTGCTGAGCTGGAATAGCACCACCCGTCAACCAGCAGCTCGCAGTGACTGTAAATCGAACCCGTCCACAGCTGAATCAGCCGGGCCGATGCTCGCGTGTCGTGCTTGCGCAGCGCAAGATGAACGGTCATGCGAACCCTCCCGGTAAGGCGTAATCAATCACGACAGCCCGGACTTCTACGGCGGAAGTAGCTGCACGTATGGCGTCGTCGATCCCTTGGCGGCGCCCTGTCAGCCACGCGCTGGCCTGGGCGAAAGCGCTGACCTTCGCCAGCGTGCGGACCAGGTACTCTTCACGATCGAGTCCGCGCGCCAGCGCTGCCAAGTCAATCCATGGCGTTTCGGCAGAAGCGTCCTCGTTCCAGGCCAAGGCCTCGGCACGCTGACGCTCCCACGTCTGAATCTCAGCGGGCGGGTAGTCGGCAGTCATCAGTGCAATGGCCTGCTCGTAAGCCGCATTGTTCGCAGCGGTTGCGTCCACCCTCGCCCGCTCAAGCCGGCTGATCATTTCGGCATCCAGGGCTGATGTGTATTCCGCCTCGGTCAGCTCGGCGATTACGCCTGGCACGTCCAGCGCGACGCCGTCTGGGCAGGTGCCGTACAGCACTGGGACAGCAGCGGGATATAGTGACTCCAGCGCGAAGCCGAACGCGAGCCCGCCGACAGCAGGCGCTGCTGGGCCGTTTCGGGCAGGTGCATCAGTGATCGGTACGCCGGTCACAGCGTCGACGTAGGTGTATTTCAGATATCGCATTACTTATCTCCAGGATGCGCGAAAGCACGGGTGAACTTACTGTCTACAGGGTGCCCATAACGAAGCATGCGGCGAGCTATGTTCGTTCGCTCGCGGTAGGCGCTGCACTGGCGCATCAGGCCTAGATAGCTGTTTGCGCTGCTGCGGCGAGCTGCAGGGTCATCAGTGGCGCTGATCCTGTGGATTGCGGCTGGCAGCATCCTGCCGCGCAGCACTCGCCGCCAGGGCTTGATGACCTGGCCGACAAAATCCACGCCACGGTCGATGGGCTGTAACACGGTTTTGGTCGGGTTAAGAGCTACCCGCAAGCGCGGGAAATTAAAGGATTAAAGGCTAAATTTTTAATCTGCGGACGGGGCGCACCAGCCTCGTGTATAGCTTGAGGTTGTTGAGCTGGCGGCCATCGCTGAAGCGCTGGAACCAGGCGGTGCTCGCGGAGGCCTCAGTCGAGGACCAGTAGTAGTCGGGCACCGTGAACGCCTCAGCCCCGCCCTCCTTGAATGCTGCGGCAGTTGTCTGGGCGGGGCTTCCTGCGGTGTAATTGGCGGCAGCGGGTACGCTGTTCGTATTCTCCCCGCTAGACGTATTGTTCTCTGTCGAGTCCGGTTTGAGGTTCCGGTAGCAGACCTCAAGTTCATCCTTGGCTGGCAGATACCAGTCGCTGAATCCGCCGCCGTTATACGCACGGCAATATTGAGCTGCGGCATGGGTCGCGTTGTTCATCGCGTCACTGTTGGCCAGGCCGTCATTCAGGCTGTCTGTGCCGGCAGTTGCAGTGTTTGCATCCTTCCACGCCAGTGATGCCTCTGACGCCTTGGGCGCGACGATGAGCACGTATATACCGTCACTCTGCTGCACCTTTCCGGCGTAGAACCCGCCACCGAAAGGTTGCCCGATAACGGTTGGCAGGAACTGGTCGGCAGTTCTGAACCCCCTTTCCGACCAATCACCGTAACCGAAAGTTTCCCCGGCGTACCTAACTGACACGTAGTAGTCAGTCGATACATTGAGAATATCCGGCATCCGGATGCTCAGCAGATCAACCGTGTTGCCTATCGATGACCAGACGAGCTCGCCAGTCCGACCAGGCCCGGTCCAGACCTCCCAGTCCGTTGCGGCATGCGTGTCCGCGTTCGGACCGATCATCTCAAAAGGCCCAGCCGCGAGCAGCGGGTCGCCCATGACTCCCGTGGTCTCGGGCGAGGTAATGACAGGGGCGGCCGGCTTCTCGGGTAGAACCTCCAGTTCTATATTGCGCTGGTGATCCCCGACAATCACCGTGAGCACCACGGGACCCGCAACGCCTGGAGCTGTATACGTGATGGTATCGCCATCTATGCTGACAGTGCCGGCGCTTACCTGCACCTCGTAGCCACTGAATACGTCGTAGTCGGTGATCGTGTACTCGGTGGTCTGGGTGATGTAAATGCTGGTCGGTCCATCAAGGCCAACCAGCTTGTCGCGTAGCGCCCCCGTGAAGTCTGTCTCAGACCATCCCCCGTCTTTTCGGACGTACTGCTTGCCGTCAAGGGGTGCCTCTGTGACAGTCCGCGGCCCCTGTATCGTCTTGCCGCCGGATCGAATCAAAGGCCGCATAGCAGACTCCTTTTTAAAGAATGACGTAACCGTAGTCATCAGTGCGCAGCTCAGTGTCGGACAAAGCCTTGCCCAGCTGCTGGCTGATTTTGTTTGCGTTCGCTGGGTCGGTTTCGTCCAGCGGGGTATCAGTGACATCGCCAGCTGTGCCGAGCCAGTATTCTTTGCCGGGCAGCAGCGCGCTCATTGCAGCGTTCACGCCGTCCAGCGGGTGGACAGTAGCGTCTGCCGCGCTGGATACGGCGGCGGTGACAAAGCCATCAGCCGGACGCCCATTGCTGTTATCAGCCTTTCGGGCCTTGGCCACGCCAGCATCATCGAAAATATTTACAAAGTCGCCTGCATCCAGCGCCTCGCCGGCTGGCAGAATATCCACCTGAACACCGATACCCAGCGGCATTACAGACGGATCAAGTCGGCCGGTATCGTCAAGCGCTACAAGAGCGCCCGCGTCTGTTGCGCCGGTTGATGTGGCCTTGCCTTGTGCCTGCTTGGTCTTGCCGCCGGTGCGGGTTAAAAAACGTTGTGCGGTCATGGTTATTGCTCCAGTTGGATTGTTTCGGATATGTCGATGTAAAGCCTTTGTTCTGCCGTGGCGTAGCCCAGCAGGGTGTCAAAGCCGCTTTCTGGCGGGGTCTGCGTGAGTGCCCCGTCCGTGCCCAGCCATACGCGGCCGGGCTGTAAATTGAGTCCGCTGGCATCAAGCGGGCCGGCTCGCTGCACGGTTATTTCCTGCCCTGCCGATGCGCTGGTGATCGTGATGCCGGCCAGCAGGTCGATGTGTTCAGCATCGTCAGCGGACAGCGGGTGTACTGCACCGCTGGGCAGCTCATACACAGCACGCAGGGCGCTGATAGGCTCGCCCGCAATGCGAATAAAAGCGCTGCCACCGGCTGGGCCGGGCTGGCCACGGGGGCCAACTGGGCCTTGCGTGCCGGCCACGACCACGGCCACGGTTTTGTCGAGCTGGACAGCTGCCGTAACCGTTTCAGTGACAACTGCCGTGTTGACTTTTTCAGCGCACGGCAGCGCAGTCACGCGCTTTTCAATGACAGCTGTCATGGCGCTGGCACTCCACGATGTTGACCGATCCGCACAGATACCGCTGGCGACCAGATGCATTGATGACGATCAGCTCCCAGCGGGTAGCTGCGGCCAGCTGCTCGGCTTGATCGACTGAAATATCCAGCCGTATGCCGCCTGCAGTGGCTGTAAGTCCGGCTCCAAGTCGCAAGGTCAGCAGCTCTGCATCTGCCGCATAAAACAGCGCCTCAAACTGCCATTCGTCTGTATCGAGCGGAGGGTGATACACCACGCTGCCGCCGGACGCTTTAAGCTGCAGGCCGTTGATGCTGTTAATTTCCAGCGTGTCATCGTCCAGCACTGTCAGCAGTTGAAACGGCTGGCGTGTCTTGTCGCGGTTAAGCTGGCTGGAGCTTGTGCCCTCCAGCCATGCTGGCCACTCCGGCGCGGGCAGGCCGTGGGCCGGAGCGGTGATTGTGAGCGGGGCCGTGGCGTTGATTTCAGTGATTTCGGCATAGCGAAAATCGCTGGCCATCAACAAAATCGGCACAGCCGTATCCGTCCCGCGCTGTAAACGCAGGTTTAAGGTGTCTGGGGTCATGATGGCTCCGAATTTTAGGCATAAAAACCGTTCAAGGCGGCTTTGTAGAATTGCATTACTGATAAAAGATCGGGTATTCGTGGATACCAGAGAATTTTTCTTCCAAGGGGTCGTATGCGATAAACAGCTTTTTGTGAATCATGTCCGTAGGCACCTCAAATCCGGGCGTGCTTTTCCCAAAGCCGAAAATGCGGCCCACAATGACGCGTTCGCTATCAACTTCAATAGAGCTGACCCCTCCGGAATGTATGAGCTCTCCTTCTGCAATGTGCGCAGCGAGCGCCCAAACTCCGTCCGCTCTGAGGTTTGTCGGCAAAACCCGAATAAAAACAACGCGCCCTAGCCCCGCATCCATCACATGGTAAATTTGAGCTTGCGAGTCAAAATAGCCGGGCAGGGAGCCGATATCCTGAATGCGTACACACTCAGGGATTGCCGGATAGCTGGTAAGCGATGCCTCGCTAGCACCGCCATCACCCTGCATAATCGTTTGGCCCTCAAATGTTAGTGACCATTGGAACTCTGCTTGGCTCTCGGTAGTGCTTGTCGCTGACCAGTCTAAAAAATTACTATTGACGGTTGTGTTTCGCTCGTTGGTTTCGGTGAATACAGCGCTACTAGACTCGCCCCAGCCGGTTAGCGTGATTTCGCGCTCACTCTCAGAGTGAACACCCTCTTGCTCGCGCGTGCTATACCAAACGCTGGCCGGCGTCCTGCCGTCACCGCTTCCATAGAGGTCGCATGCCTCCGTGGTCATTCCGCCACCGAGGAAGGACACACTCTGCTCTCGCGTTGTTTCGGTTTTATAGTCCAGTGACAGCGTTAAAAAAGATGCGCCCCCAGCAGAATCTATATGCGCATCCACAGGGGTCGTCGCGCCGCTACTCGAAAAACTATAAGCCGGAGTCGAATGATTTCTGGGAATTCGCGTGACTTCAGCGTAATAATCTTCGAGAGAATCAGGATCGTAGCAGAGCCCCCCATGTCCACCACCTCGCACCTCAAGAACCTCAATCTCTCCCAGCTCGAAACTGCTTTCTTGTCGTTTTTCCGGTTGAGGTGGCTGCGCAATTGAGACTCTTGATGAGTATATCTCTGGGAGCCCTTCCTTGTTCAGGCTTCCTCCGGAAAGCTCTGCAGCTGATAGCTCAAAGTAGTTAGCAGGAAAATCAGCGGAGGCAGGGTCAGAATACTCAATTGCCTGTCGGATACTCGCAAGCCTTCCGAATACACGAAATCTTCCGTCAGTCGATATGTGATAATAACTCCCCGCATCCGGCCAAAACCCATCTACCTCGGAAAGCGCATCTGTCATAAGCTCTAGGCGTAGAGGCGCGCGGGCATATCTTCCATTTAATACAATTCCCTGGCTGAAATCATCGGGCGTGAATGCAGAGTCGTATTTATCTAGATACCCTCCGGCAAAACCTTGGTAAAATATCACATATCCTGACCAATCAAGCCCGCTGCTGTCTTCAGCCTCAAGCTTGGCGGACGGGTGCATGTATAAAAATGGACGAGGCAGGAACTCAGGTCTGTATACCTTTTGCAAGTACGCCATAGAGTATTTGTCGTACTTTACAGCTACACGTCTGCCAGCGCGTGTTTCTATGAAATGATCTTTTCTATCTGACAATAGTTGATCTTGTCCGTCAGGCGGAAAATGTATAAGCCCGTGCTGTGATATTCCAAAACGCACAACCCTGCCGGGTATCGCCGTCGATATTATTGAGTCAAACACGCTAGTTCTCCGGCGGGATATCAAATCTCAGCTCTACGCTGCCGCCATTGGCGTCCGTCATGAAAATACTGTCGACAGGGTGCAGCATCATTCCGAACAACATGTCTCCGGAAAGGATATAGCTATCGGCATGGTACGTGCGTGCGCTCGCGTCCGTTTCTGTCAGCGGGCTGGCGATGCCGCCACCACCGCCGCCTGCCGGCTGGGCCGCTGTGTAGGTGGAGCGCCCTCGCTGGGCAGGGTAGCCGCCGACCGGCTCGATAGCAGGGAGTGCCGTGCGGGGTGGTTCGCTGTCGATCAGGGCATTGATATCGGATTTGATCTTGTCGGTCATGGCAGCAGCTCCACTTGAAACGCATGATCGCCGGACTGCGGCAGTGAGTTAAACTGTCCTTCAGTAATCTGACAATTAAGACGAACATAGCTACTGTCGCCAGCGTACGCATCAAGCGTGAATACTGTACTGTTTATTGTTACTTTAGCTGCGGTCACCAAGTCCAAATCAGTGCCATTTTCAATGTGCAAAGTCATGTATCGCCACCACGCACCGCTCACTAAAGATTCGCTCCAGAAGAGCTCCGAAATCTCGCCGCGCCCATCTATGTTCTTATCGCTAACCGCTCCGAACGACAACCATTCCCTGAAGCCGTACTCATAAGCATCCGTACTATTGTCTGGGCTTGCCTCTACCGTGATCGTGCGACTGCCGGCATCGCCGCCCTGCTGTTCTAGCACATCAACACGCTGCGCTAGGCTGGTGACGCTGACCTCCAGCTGCTCAATAGCAGACAAGATGCCGGTCAGCTGTCCGGCAGTAACCGCCGCATAAATCACGGCATCAGCTGGCCATGCGCGCTCTTGCGTGCCCTCCAGCCCGCGCGCGGTGATTGCGTCCTGCGTGCCGTCGTACTCGATGATTTCGACCTGCTGGCCCTCATCACTGAGTGTCAGCAGGTACACGCCTCCAGCCAGCCTGGATTTGTCATCAGGCGGTACCGGCAGGCTTTGCCCGGTGCCGCTGGCCAGCGCAAACTCCAGCCGGCTGGCCCAGTTGTTGATAAATGCCATGTTCAAATCTCCAGCAGGTCGCCGGTGAAGGCGACTCTGATTGTCTTTTCGGCTGCTGTTAGTACGTGCTCATCAGTGCGCGCGTCGGGTATTTCGGGGCCGGTTGCTGAAAATCTTCGCGGGAATACTTCCAGCGTGGCGTCTTGCTTCGCATCGTAGTTGCCCGAAAATCCATCCAGCTCATCATCGTATTCGGGCGATGTGAACTTTCCGCCGAGCTGCGTGCCGAGCGTGTAACTGCGGGACATTACGCCCGCGCTTTCTGACTCGTCTGCACCCATGCGGGCCGGGACTGACAGCGGATCAGCTACGCCCGAAGCTTCGCGTAAAATCGCAATGGTCAGCGTAGCCAGTGCTGAGCCGGTTTCGATGTTCAGCTCATCGAGGCGCTGCACGCATTTTCCTTGTGCCACAGTGTTTTGGTCATCCAGATACAGCGTGTGCACTAGATCGACACCTGCAATCAGTGCCGTCGGCACCTGCCAGCTAACTTGCGTACGCCGGTGCGCCTCAATGATCTCTGTGCGCGCCTTGTTCAGCGCAGTATTGAAGGCCAACTGCCGGCGCGGCTCGTCTGCGTGATCGCCGGGCGTGACCGGAGTTGTCGGTGTGCCAGGGCCGATGCCGGCACCGCCGCTGGGTGAGTACTGGTATGGCCTCAAACTGTTGGGCCAGCTTTCGCCAAAATCCACCGAAGCGTTGATGCTGCTCCGACTGACGACTCTGGACTGCTCAGGCTCGCCTGCTGCCGTTGCCAGCGTGACTGTGTATTCCTCAGTGACCTGCTGCACCCAGCGCCTGCGTGCGACTACGCTGCCGCCTAAAATCAACAGCTCGGACTGATTGTTGATCCATGGCTGTCCATTGCCGCAGGGATCGCCCATTGACGGCGGCAGCAGATGCCAGCTCGCCGACACCGGAGTCAGGCCGGTAGAGCCTACAGCCGACAAGTACATGTCGATGGTGGGCAGCTCGGTCGAGTCTGGCCGCCAAGCACAGAAGCCTTGCATTCCGCCGAAGCCGCCGGTGCCCGGGTGAACCCAGCCGAAGGTTGCGGACGCTTGCCACAGGCGCGGATACCGGTACTTGATTGTCAGCTCGACCCTGTTCGTGGTCTCCGTGGGCTGGGCCAGTCGCACATCGACTGACTGATACACCGTAGAGCCGGGGTTGAAAGTGTAGTCCGGGTGCTTTTTTGACTGCCAGTTCGTGACGCGCATGTTGCCGTGCGTGTCGCAGTCGAGCGATACAGGGCGAGTGCTGAGCCTGTCTTGCGCGTAACGCCAGTGGTCCTCAATTTCATCGGTGAACACATCTGGCGAATACAGGCCGCCGGTTAATGCTTCGATGTCAGCCAGCGACATGGCTTCAACACGCTGCTGTAGTCGGTCGGTCGCGATGATCCGCATCACACGACTGGCTGCGTGCCAGCTGGGCCGCGTGACCCAGCCGGTGAACAGCAGCTGCTGAACGCCCCTGCTGGTGAACACAATCACCACCGGCCCGTCATGCAAATCAAGCGGTACCGGCGTGCCGACCGGGTAAAACAGCGAGAACTCGGCCATGCCAGCCGCGCCTTCGCTGCGGTCTACACGCACAGTCTCGGTCAGGAAGTCCGTAACGTCTTGACCGCCCAGGCTGATGTGCACAGTCCAGGGCAGGCTGTATCCTTCCGGCGCATCGATCGGCGGGAAGCCGGGATAAGCGGGAGTGCTTGGGTCCGGCTGTGTCGGGTCTGGCAGCGGTGGCGGCGGATCAATCGGGGTCGGATCGACCGGGTCAATATCGGTACTCCCGCCCGCACTATTGATTGCTGCTGTGTTGAGCGGGTAGCCGTTAATCATGATTGATTTTCTCTATGTGCGCTTTTTGCTATGTGGAACGATTGTTGCTTTATCGCTAGGCACCTTTAAATACAGGCATCACAGCGCAATGCAATATGTATTCCACAGCTCAGTAAATGCCTGTTTTTATCTATAGCGTAAATCTATCATATTTCACGCGCCGTGAAGCTCCATGAAGTGACCGCAGCGCCGGAGTCGAGCGCTTCCGGCGGCGGCTGGCACAGCACCATGAACACCGGCATCCAGCTGACGCGGTATGTGCTGGCACCGGGAACTGGGGTGCACGTGGCCACCTTGTCGGCCATGGTTACCGGTGTGCGCACCCAGCGATTGCCTACCAGTGCGTGCGCCCACGGGGGTACGTCTGGCCTTGGCGTGCCGGTGATGTGCAGCGTAACGTCCGGGCCGGTGACGGTTTTCGGCGCTGTGCAGCGCAGCTCCTGCGGCTGGGTGTAGTCGAGGCCATCAAGCCCGGCACCCATCCAGCCGGTGCCGGATATCGTGATGGACTCTTTGACCCAGTGCGCCATGCGTACCAGCGCACCCTGTGACAGCCTTACGTCAGTCCAGCCCGTTTCGGGGCTGTATTGTTCTTGCGGTGCGCCTGCGTGTATATCTATGGGCAGGCCGCCTAGGGTGATGTGCGGTCGCATGACTACCTCCGTGGCTTGCCGTATTTGAGCGCAGCGCGGCGCAGGTCTTCGCTGAAGTCGCCAACGGTATTGACGCTGAAGGACTCTCCACCGGGCAGGTTAAAGTTGAGAGTACCCACTGATTGCGGCTGCCTTGGCTCGATATTCGCTACCTGTTCAGCCAGCCCGCCGGTGTCGAGCTTTGATATCTGCATGTTATTGATCCTGTTTATCGTGTTTCTAAAGCCATTGCGGCGGACCTCTTCTAAGAACTGCAAAGCGCCAGGCTCGCGAACAATTCGCTTTGGCTGCACGTGCTCATCAGCATGCACAAAACCGGCGAACTTATATTTCGATCCAGGCCCAGTCCATCCGCCCTCGGCAAAAGCTGGCACAGGGTTGGCGCTTGGCGCTGCGCCTGATGTCTCCATGCGGACCGGAATCACGGCTTCGACTTTCAGCTTTTCCAGGATTGCGGTGATCTGGTTTTTCACAGACTCAAGGCTTTCTTCGTCAGCCTGCATGCTGACGGGCATCTCTTTGAGCGCTGCTGCTTGTTCGGCCAGTTCGGCCATCTCGGCTTTAATTTTTTCCAGCTCTGCTTCGGCATTGCTCTGTTCGATGTCGGTCGCGCTTTTGGCCACGTCCTGCATCGATTTGACCAGCCCCTGGAAGCCAAAGGTATTCTCGCCAGCGGCGGCCAGCTCTTTGAGCAGGTTGGCTGCGGCCAGCGCATCTTCTTTGGCTGTCCTGGTGTCGCCAGCGGCTAGCGCCTGGCGCGCTGAAGTCGCCAGCGCTTGGTAATCAGCAAAGGATGGCTCTTTGTCTCCGCCGCCAGCAATATCCTTCCGGATATCGTCGAACTGCTTGAGCAGGGTTTCGGCTTCTTTTTTCGCATCCAGCACTTTTTTGGCTGCGTCTTTTTCGGCCTTGGCCAACTCTTTGCCGCGATCTTCTACCGCTTTGATGGCATCGTTATTGGCCTTTTTTAAGTCGTTGACGTACTTGCGATGGATGGCCATCTCTTTTTCTTTTTCGGCTGCAAGCTCGCGCTGCCGCTGCTCTTCTGCTTCGCGCATTGCAGCGGTTGTGCCGGTCATGTCGTTAATGACGGCTTCTTTCTGCTTTTCCAGCTGCGCTCTGATTTTGCTCAGCTCTTCATCACTGGTACCGAGGTACCGAATCGGCCTGGTCAGAAAACTGGCCTTCAGGGCGCGGTCAACGTCTTTGATCTCCGCTTCCAGCCTGTCCAGCTCGGTCACTTGCCCAGAAAGCGATGCCGCCCAATACCCCGCCTGCTGCCCAAGCGCGCCGAATTCAGCAGCCAGGCCGGCGCCAGTTTTTACGGCGCCAGCCATACCAGCGGCCAGATTGGCCAAGCCAGATTGAACGTCGGGGTCTTTCAGTGTGTCTGCCAGGGAGTTGAGGCTATCCACTACCGGCTGCATCAGCTCTTCATCACGGAAGGCTTCGGCAATATTATTTTTGATGCGGGTAGTGGCCTGTTCGATGGTTTTCGGCAGTTCGTTAAACCGCTCGTCAATAGCCGTGCCCATTTGAAGCAGCGAGTCGCCCATAATTTCGGCAGTCAGCTCGCCCGCCTCGGACATGGCGCGAAGCTCAGCGATTGTCTTGCCGGTAGCCTCTGCAATCAAATCCAGCAGCGCCGGCTGGTCTTGTAACATCAGGTTGAAGCGAGCGCCGTGCAGCTCGCCTTTTGACATGGCGCGGTTGAAACGGGCAATGGTCGGGCCGGGGTCTGCACCCTCCAGCGACATCAGCTTGCTGATGGTTTCCACCATCTTCAGGGAGTCGCGGCTGCTGTATCCTAATGCAGCCAGGCTGCCGTTCACTTTGCCGAAATTGTTGACCACTTGGTCCAGCGAAACACCCAGCTCATCCGCTATCCGACTTGTTTCGTCTTGCGCAAAGTTGAATTCTTCCAAGCTGCCGGTGTTCTGGCGCAAGACCTTGTCGAGCTCGCGAAACTCCATGTTGATGTCGGCAATACGCTTTAGCGTAGCAATGGAAACCAGTCCGGCGAATGCTCCGGCCATGGCCTTGCCGACTGATGCAGTGCGCTTTTCAAGTGCGCCCAAGCTCTTGTCGATAGCCCCAAAAGCATTTTTTGTATTGTCCTTGCCATCGATGACAAGCTGAACTTTTGGTGATCTGGCCATTACTTTAAGCTCTTGATAAATTTCTTGAAATCTTGATCGCTGATGTTTGCCGCCCGAGCTGCCGTGGCATCAAGGTGCAGCTTCTGACCGTCTGCCTTGCTGATGGCTTCCAGATATAGCTCTACCTGCGGGAGGGTGTAGTCACCGATACCGGCAGGCGGGTGACCGGCACTGATCAGCCGTTGGTGGATTTCGCCCCACCCGATAGGTTTTGCATTGCTTCGGGCAGGGCGTGACTGAAAGCCTCGGCATTCCTCAGCATTAATAGAGCCATCCAGATGATCAGGTCATTGCTGCTCATGGTGTCGAAAGATGCCGGATCTATGCTGGTCTGGTCTTGCAGCAGTTTGACGGCTGCGTCACCGTGCTTTGCGCAGAACGCAGCACAGGCTGCCTCAGACGGGCTGGCCAGCAACGGCGCAAGTGCTCCGGTAAGCTCGGCATACGCCTGGGCGTTACGAATCTTGATCTGATACAGCTCTGCGGTTAGGTCGCCTACGGTCTCTGTGGCCGGAGCCGGGTATATGGTTTTCAGTTCTTTCATGAATTACCTGCAATAAAAAACCCGCCGGAGCGGGTTTGATTTTTTAATCTCTGTTTGTGTGGCGTTATATGCCTCGCATTATTTCGCCGAGAACAGATAAAACGAATGTAAACACTATTGCTGCAGGCGCTGCCGCCACGGCCAGCTTTATCATCAGCCAGACCAAAGGCCAAAACGGGATTTGAACATCTGTTATTACAACATTACTCGTCACCCTATTTGCAATTTCATCAGCTTCGCGCTGCCTTTCGGCGCGAGCCTCAGCAATCCCAGCGGATATACTGGCTGCCATTCCTGGCTGGACTTTAACTTCTTCGGGCTCTGCAGGCGGCTCAACTGCCTCCTGCTTTTCAGCTGCTTGCTGTTGGGCTGGCTGCTCCTGGGCCTTTTTCTCTGCCGCAGCCTTTAGCTTCTTCAGGTGAAGCTCTTTCAGCTGGCGAACCCTCAGCGCTTTCTCATAAATCGCGCCACACTTCGGGCAAGTTGGCGGCTGCCCAAAGGCTTCGTCCTTTTCGATAAAATCACAGTTCGGGCATTTCATGGGCTACTCCCTGCACTTGATTAAAAGGCAGACTATAGCCCAATAAGCTGGAAGATAAGAGGTTTCTGGGCAAGACTGGTCATTTGCAGGCGGCAGTCAGGAATTACTACATGGCCAAGAAACACAAAGATACTGAGCTGCTGCTCGGAATAGCAGCGCTGATCACGCTCCCGTTTATTGCGCTTTTGCGCCTGATTTTTCGAGCATCTACAGACCTCCCAAGCAAGCCGCTTGCTGCCAATCTCGCTGAGCATGTGGCACCACCAAGCTCAGCGCATCCGCGGGACAAGGCACTGGACAGTTTTGTTTGTGCGGTTGCAGGCACCAGTTTTGATACCGGTGGAAAATCCCGCAGTTCATTTATTCATGCTCGCGTGCGACCTGGCGATACCGTCGATTTTGTTCGCGAGCCAGACAACCCATATGACCGAAATGCAATCGCGGTTTACGTGCACGGCTTTCAGATCGGATATCTGCGCCGCTCTGTAGCCGAGCGCCATTCCGAGCTGGCTGATGATCCCGCTTTTTATGTTTTGGGCAATGTCCGAGAGGTGGTCTACAGCAATCCGCCCGGCGTATATCTGAACTTCGCTTCATACGTTGACCACAAAGCCACTGATGCAGGCCTCGTCCAACTGTTGCCGTCTGGCAGGTATGGGCGCGTTCTGTTGACTGCAAAACATGATGGCAAAACAACCAAAGAATGGCTGGAAAGCCACCCGCAAGACTTCCGCGCAATGCTGGCTTGCTGCAAGGCCGAGCTGGACTTGTACAAAACAAACTCCCTAAACGATATATCACCACCCTCACCCGCGCCCTTTCTTCGTGCCTGCATCATTGCTCGCAAAGACAAAAACTATAAGCACGAAATCAGAGTTGCCCAGACATGGTTGGCACTTGCCAGGAAGCATGACGCTGACCCGCTTGTTGCATCAGGTGCCAGAAAGCCGCTCACCGGAACATCTGCAGATAAAAACATCCGCAACCGGCTACCAAGAGCAATGGAGCTATTGGCAGCCAGCGAGCAATAATGCAGAAGCTACTAGGCATCTGCTCAGCCCGCTTTACTTGCGCTCGACCTTCCAGTCCCACATGGACGCTTCGCCAGCGTCAACAATGTTCGGGTCGCCCATCAGGGTGATCTTGACCGGCACGGTGCCGAAGTCAGTGCCCTGGTTGATTGGCAGGCCACCGTTCAGGCTGATCTTGCAGTAGAAGCAGCGGATGCGCCGGCGCTCGCTGTTGCCACCTTCGTTGATCTGGCCAAACAGGACGCGGAAGTGCTTTTGCCCTTCAATGAACGGCTTGATCACATCTGCGGCTGGGTAGGTGTACTCGACCGTGATGGCGGTCTTTTTCATTTCACCAGGTACCGAAGTTTGCGCGGCAATCTTGGCTGCCAGCGCACCGCCCGGAAGAATGCGCAGGCCCACATGGGTTACCGCATAGTCGACGTTGCGCTCGTACTCCACATCGTCTTCGTCCGTCACGGTATCCACTTCCAGCGGGAATTCCGACAGCACAATGTCGCGACCGATGTATGCGTCATGCTCTTCAACTGTGCTGCCGGACGGGGTTTCTGCCACCGAGCCATACATCAGGACCGCTGCGGCACGCGGGGAAAAATCCACTGCCTCGCCATTGATGTCGATCTGGCTGACGGTCTGAACGGTGTCCAGTGGCGGCAGACCGATACGGGTCGGGTCGGCAATGGTGATTTCGTTGGTGGTCGGCTCTGCGCTCACATCCTGCAGCTTGAACAGCTCTTCGTAGTTATGGCTCGGCCAATCTGCAACCAGGCAGGGGCCCCGGAAAAGCTGGGTGTGTTTCATGAGTTCGGCCATGATTGGCTCCTATGCGTAGGTTTCTACATATACAAACGTCACCAACATGGTGACCGTGGTGTAACTACTGCCGTTGGTGGCAAAGTCGTAGTTGATTTCCTGCTCGTCAGTGACCAGCCCTTTGATTTCGCGCTCGTACTCGTGACGACCAAAGCCGACTGCGCGCAAGATGTCGCAGGCCGCTGCGTTGAGCTCTTTCTCCGTTGCGCCCCTCCTGAATGCGACCTGTATGCTGTAGGTGCGCTCACGAGTGGCCTGCACTCCGGCTGAGCCGGTGACTGCATCGCTCTCGATGTTGATCAGCACGCAAGGAAGCTGGGCACCATCGGGCACCGCTTCCGCATGCACATAGCCGCCCTGAATGTCGGTGGCATAGCCGTTGCCGGTGGATATGCGCCCCAGGCATTCGACAAGGCTGTCGGTAAGTTCTGAGCCTTTGCTCATTTGTCGAGCTCCTTTTGTGCTCGCCGCACAAATTCTTTCCGGAGGAATTCGCCAGCCCATGCAGCCGTTGACGGCCCGGCAAGGCCTTTAAACCAGTAGGCCAGGCTTGGCCCCTGCGCCAGCTGAAGGTTTTCGTAGTCGTACCGGTACTTGCCGCGCTGGCTTCTGGTCGCCAGTGGCAGTTTTCTTGCAGATGCTGGGTTTATAAAGCCCGCTGCTGTCTTGTGTCCGTTTGGTCCGGCTACCCAGATGCGCGCCCTGGTAGGACTGATCGGGTCGGACATGCCCCAGTTCTTGTACATCACAACCGGGATGCCCGCGCTGGACGGGATGATTCTTGAGTTCATCAACCCTCGGCGGGCACGCTTAACCTTCATGCCGGCACGCACCCGCTTGCCGGCCAGCGTTTTGTTCAGCGGCTTCACGAAGCGCTCAGTCCGTGTTTTTGTTGCAGTGGTGTTTAGCGCTCCACGCAGCACCGGGTCGATTCTCTTTCGCATCAGCGCTAGCTTGAGTTTTGCCGCATCAACACCTTCCAGCTTCACATTGACTTGCATGTCGGTTACTCCATGGCCTGCAACCATAGGCTGCGCACTACTCCGTCATCGGTGCCGCCTGCATACTGCGTGACGATGTAGGTGGTGCCAGCAATGGTGATGCGGTCATCGACTTGGGGCCTGCCCACCTCCAGCACCAGCACTTCGGCGCGAGTACGGTAATCGGTGATCTGGCCGAAATCGTTCAGAAACGGAGCCTCGTGCGTCAGGTGGGCGCGGCAGTTGATCTGACCCCGCATGGGCGACTGGTACAGCGCAGCCTGACCGACAAACTCGTCACAGCTTGCAGTCAGCCCGGCACGCTTACCAGTCACGTCACGCACGCTGGTCACGTGCAGGATGCGGTCACCGGTTAGTAGGTACGCACCTTGCTGCAGCCGATCAGTGTATCGAGCACGAACATCAACCCTGGCACCGGTGCGCAGCCCTGCTGGCATTGGTGGCGCAGCACCATCCTTTGCGGTGATGCCGCACCAGATAGTGCCGTGACAGGTTTTGCGCAGGTCATGACCCAGAGTGACGATTTGCACCTTATGGCGCAGCCTTCCAGCTCTCATACGCCCAGCCCCACGCGGTGAAAGTGCAGCAGGTTTTGCACGGTTTGATTTTCGCTAACCGCTATGCCGACAAACTGCCCCTCTCTGTTTTCATACAGATCACCGATAATCAGCAAAATAGCCAACTGAACGTCTTCCGGCACAGGGACGGTCTCGCCGTCCTTGTTAGTCCAAGGAATGGGCCGGTCAAGGTACTGACTGGCGTGTGAGACAGCGGCTTTAATCAGCAGCTCAAGATGCTGATTTTCGGCCTCGTCGCTTGGGCACAGGCGCAGCTGATTCCTCACTTGCTCCAGCGTCACCACTGTCTGCGTCATTGTTCTGCTCCTGCTTTTCTTTGGCTGGCTCGTTCTCAGGCGTTTTTTCCGCTACTTCGTCAGCAGCAGGCTCGCCATCTACAGCGTCACCACTGTCTGCGTCATTGCCCTGCTCGCCATCAATGCCTTGCGCTGCTTGCAGCTCTTCAGCCGTTGCTTGGCGCGCAAGACCTGTCGCAATAAGCTCGCGAGCCACTGACTTGTGCGCATAAAACAGCGCGCCAACGGCCAGAATGACGGCGTCATGCAAAAAACGTTTTTGAGCAATCAATGCTTCTTTCATTTCGCTCTCCAGGCAGGCGGCCCGAAGGCCGCCGCAGGTTGGTTAGTCGGTCTAGCCGCCAGCAGCATCGGTCAGGCTGCCAGTAACAAAGGCTTCCGGACGGTACACAGCCAAGGCCAGGCGCTGTTCAGCGCGGACAGTGATCATGTTGTTTTCGAAGTCTTTGTCGTTTTCGGTGGAGATCAGAATCTCGACATCCATGCGGTCGAAAATCTGCGCACCCAGGCCGAATGCACCAACCAGGAAGTCATTCTGCACCATGGACTGAGTTGCAACGACGGGGCGGCGCCACAGGCGAGGCTGTGTGTCACCCTGAGGCTGGCCGATCAGGTAGTTGCCGTTTTCATCTTTCAGCAGCTCGATCAGTGCCCAGTCAATTGGGTTCAGAACGATACCGTCAGACGGGAACTCAGCCAGCTCAGCCTGCAACAGAGCCAGACGCAAGCGGTCGATCTGCTGCTCGCCGGTCACAGTGACGCCGCCCGGCGCTGAGTAGTCCTCTGCCAGGGCAACAATGCCGCCGATGTTTGCGCCGGTGCCGTTGCCGTACAGCAGTTGCTGCTCTTCTGCCAGACGCAGGCCGTAGGATGCGCGCGCGTCGATAAAGCTCTGCAGGGCTGGGGCGTCATCAAGAATCTGACGGGAAGCCTTGAACAGGTGAGCAAGAGTGCGGACAGGCGCCGTCTTCAGCTCGAATTCCAGCTCAGAGTATGGCTTGGCAGCACCCTCAGCCACCGGCGCGGCGGAGTTGGTAAAGCCGGTCTCCTGCACGAACTCGTAGCTGTTACTGTCAGTCCGGCCCGGGGCAATCAGATCACGGATGGTCAGGCGTCGCTCAGGGGCGGCGTGAATGCCGTAGCCTCGGTCGGGCGCAACCAGCGCGCCACCAGAATCAGCGCTGCTGGTGATGGCGGCGCGCGGAACCACGATACGGGCGGTACCCTTGAAGGATGAGCTCATTTCGCTCATTTGCTCAGAGCTTACGACCAGGTGACCGGCGGTTTGAGGCTGTTCTTGGCCGGACTTGGAGCCTTCTTGAGCAACAAGCTGCTGTTCCAGCGCCTGCTGCCGGGCCTTGAGCTCGCCCTGAATGGTCAGCAGCTCATCAACCTTGGCTTTGGTTTCTTCGCTCATTTTCGCATGCAGTTTGATTTCCTTTTCGGACTGTTCTGCTTGCGCTTTGAGTTTGTCGCCGATTTCTTTTAAAGCAGCAACGGTTTGCTTTTGGGTTTCTTCGATTTTCTTCAGGTCTTCAGACATGGTGATTCTCCGATGATGTCATGTGTGCGGTGTTACTGCGCAGGCAGCGCGAAGCTTGCCGTTCTGGACAGCGCGAAGCGTGGCCACGCCCGGGACTGCAGTAGTTCGGGGCTTGTTTTTGGGCATAAAAAAACCGCCATCTGGCGGTTGTGAATTTGGGTTTTCGGGCTATTTCTGGTCTTGCAGAAAGCTCATGATGTTTTCGATTTCTGCGCTTGCTTCGCTGAAAGCGTCTGCGCTTAGAGCAGGCGCAAGAGCTTCCGGAGTCGGCGGAGTCATCGGCGCCAATGAGGCCTTGAAGTCGGCTATCAACTTGCGGCGCTCGCTGCGAGGCAATCCGGCACGGATCAGGGCCGCTTCAATCTTGCGAGCTGCAGGCAGATCGCTTTTGCCGCTGACGCTCGTTGTAATTTCGTCATCTTCAAGCAAGTGCGTCATCAGCCCAGACTCAACTGCCGTACGGCCCGACATGTAAGTTTCGCCATCCATCCATTCGGTCACCTGCTCTTGCGTTTGACCGGACGTGTCCATGTAAAGATCGCACATGGCTTGATCGAACTCGGTCAGGGCAGCGGCGCACTGGTGCATTTCGTGACGGTTGCCGACCGCAATCGTCCAGCTGTTGTGCACGAACAAGAATGCCGTTTTGCCGATTTCACGGCGCTGGCCAGCCATCGCAATCACCGAGGCAGCCGAACCGGCAAGACCCAGCACCTTGATTGTCACGCCTGCTTTGTGCTGGCTTAGGCGGTTATAAATTGCAATGCCTTCAAACATCGAGCCGCCCGGGCTGTTGATGTAGACAGTTACCGGGTTATCACCAATGGAGCGCAGGGCGGCATCGACACGCGCAACGGTAAGTGGACGGGCGTTTTCGTCATACGGCCACTCGTCACCGACGATACCTGTCAGCGTTATGCTGTGCTCGCCCTCCTTTTCGATAGGGGCGAGGCTGGGATTCCACAGCTCAAGAGCGCGCGGGTTCAGTTCAAATGCTTTGGGCATGGGGTCATTCCTCTTGTAGCCAGTTTCGCAGGGCGGCACGGGCCGCCTGCTCAGGGCTGTCAGCCCCCAGGCTGTCGATGGTTGTCAAATTACTCATTACGGTAAGTTCGTCAGCGTTGCCGCCTCTGCGGGGAAGGTTTTCCCGAACACGGCAATCATCTCGCGTGTAGATGCCGTTGCTGGTCATCTTGGCGTAAAACTCAGCGCGGGCAGCGCTGTCTGCCCTCAGCAAGCCCTCTACGGAATACTCTGCGTAATATGTTTGCCGCTCTTCTATCGTCAGAAGATGCTTGTTAATCGCCTGCTCTACTCGGCGCATCCAGGGCATCAGGGTAAAGGTCAGGAAGCCGATCATTTGCTCTTCCATCCCGCTGCCCCAGCTGGTGCTTTTTTCGGTGTGACCGACCATCCAGGGCGGTACGCGGAATATTCTGCAGACGTCTTCAACGCTCCAGCTGCGAGACTCCAGTAATTGAGCGTCACGCGGGTCAATACCGATGCTTTGGGTGCTCACACCCTCTTCAAGAACAGGGCTGCGACCCGCGTTCATTGGACCAACCAGCTCTGTCTCGACATATTCACGAAACTCTTCACGCTGGTCTCTGGAGAGCTTTCTGTTTACCAAGAACGCTACTACAGGGGCTAGGCCGCGGTTAAATGAGCTCCGCGCCGCCCGATCTGCATCCAGTGCGGACCCGATAGCTTGGGCGCCGTACCGTATCGGCGAAAGACCATTGATGCCGTCCAGCGAAAACGCCGGAATATGCATCATGTTTTTTCGCTCAATCCAGCGCTGACGCCCGTCTTTGGTGACGCGCCATTTCTTTTGCTGCTTACAGAAAGTCACTGTTGCCGGCAGCAAAATATCCAGTGCCACTACTCCAAAAACAGGGCGCCGATGAATCTCGACATAGGCAGACCCTGCCAACAGCATGCTGGCGTAAACAGACTCCCAGAAGCTTACCGCCGTCATGTTATCGTTCGGGGAGCTGCTGATAATCCCGTGTAGGGCCATGTCTTTTGCCGCAGTTCGGCCGCCGTCCGGCTGTCGCTGATAGATCGACAAGGGTAGCGTCGCTACGGTCTCTGCAATCAGCCGGACACAGGCCCAAACAGCGGACACCCTGAGCGCGGCATCAGCAGTAACTGAAGAAAACTCCGAAGCGCTAAGGCCAGACACAGTTACTGTTGGCGATTTCCGTCCCGACGCTTTCGGACTCGCTGCGCGATGACCTGAAAAAGGGAGCAAAATCATTTCGTTACCCGACTGTCAGGCGCTTTCAAGCCTCTTGATGCGTCGAAGGCCGCGCCGACAAACACGATACCCGCAGCCAGCACAGCCCACGGCTGGCCGACCAGCATGTAAATTGAAGTCACAATTAGGCCAAAGCCGATGCAGTACATCAGCAAGCATGCGATTACAGCTGTGTTCATGTCTTTTTCCTGTTCAGGCTGTTTCGTATCGCGTCCATGAAGTCCTCGCCATCATCGACACGCTCCGACATGGCTCTCCCTATGGCCATCAAAAGCGCCACCGCGCCGTCAATTTTGTTATCCGCGCCCTGCTTTACCGGTCGCACAATATCGTCATTACCAGGCAAGTACTTGCCCACGACACAGGAAATACACCAGGTCATAATCGGGTTGCCGTCATGATGAAACCTGCCTGACTCGATAGCAGCTTCAAGCTCCATCATCGCGGGCGACATGTTGGTGTAATTCTGATTGATGACAACCGGAGTTATTCCTTCGTCATCCAGGGCGTGCTGCAGGGCGGTCGCACCGAACGGGTCAATTCCAGCCTGAAGAATGGGGTTTTCCTCATGTGCAGCCTGCACTTCCTCTAGAATCTCCCGGTAATCGACTTCTGCACCTGCTGTATCGAAAAGGTAGCCCTGACTAACCCAGGCCTGAAACCTCTCCGCCAGACGCTGGTTGTCGTTATGCCAGACCGCATCTTCCGGGACAAAAAACATAGGGGAGACGCAGTAGTAATGCGTAATTCCGTCAATATCGCGCTTAAAAATCCGAACAAACGAGTTCATGTCGAGCTTTCTTGCGCAGTCGAGTCCGGCAAAACTAGGCTCACCGCTGAACATTTCCAATGTCAGACTGGTGTCGCGACATGCTTCCCAGGACTGAATATTGAAAAAACCAGCTTTCGCACTGGTCCATACGTTCAGGTGCTTGGTTTTGAACGTGTTTGTGAACCGCGCCGAGCGTATAGCGCGAGCCTGCTGGCTTTCCAAATACTCACGATAAACCGAGACATTGAAGTTCGGATTGGCCTTGGCCAGTACGCTCGGGTCAGTCCAGTCATCACCCTCGTCAATCGTCCAGATCCAGGCGAACAACTCATCATCCGGAACTTGCCCGTCAAGCATTTCAACGCACTGCCGGCGCTTGTCGTAACAAGGCCCCTCGATGTTCGACCCTGCCGTTGTGATAATGAACATCAGCGGCTGCTTCCTGGCTCCCATGCCCGTTAGCATGGTTTCATACATCGCCGCACTGTCGTGCTCGTGATACTCATCTATTAGCGCGCAGCTAGGCGACGAGCCGTCGCCAGGATTGCCGATTATCGGCTCAAATCGACTGCCGTCCGCAGGGATATTCAGGTTCGAAGCGTTGACTTCGATCCCTTTCGCAGACTTCAGCAGCGGACTGCGATCAACCATTAGCCGCGCAGGCCTGAAAACCTCCCACGCTTGCTTTTCTGTGGTCGCACCAGAATAGATTTCCGCCCCGAACTCTCCGTCAGCAACAAACATGGCGATGCCGACACCGGCAGCGATAGCGGATTTACCGTTTTTACGCGGCACCTCCCAGTACGCCTCCCGGAACCTTCGGTAATTGTCAGTTTTTCGCAGCCAGCCGAACATGCTGGACAGGCCGAACAGCTGCCATGGCTCCAGCGTGAGCGGCAGACGCTTCATGCCCCACTCGCCTTTTGTATGAGGCAGCAGCTGGATCAGTTTTAATTTGCGCTCAGCAGTCGCCGGGCAAAAGTAATACGGGAAGTCATCCCGCTTCGATTTTTTTAGGTCGTCAAAGTGGCGCTGGACTGCCTGCTTGATATACAGGCATGCAGGGTGCTTTCCCTGCAAAACTTCCTTTGCCCACTGAGACGCCACATCGACGTTTTCATGAGCAAATGCCATATGCGCATCCAGATTTTATAAAAGTCCTTCGAATGGGTTGTCTTTGTTTTTTTTGCCTCCGCCAATAATCCTGCTGCGCGAGCTTGGATCAAGGCCCAACTGAGCGCCGAACGATGCAATCTGACGCAACGCCTCATTGGCCGCAGTCAAGGCGGGGTTTTTGATTACCGCGCCGGATTCCGTGGTTATTAAAATCCCGTGCTCTTGAACCGCCTCTTCAGCCATCCGCCACTTGTCATACGAAACACAAAACGCCTCAACATTGTGCAGGTCTGTGACGCAGAGCACCTTTTCCTTTAGCAGCTCAGGTACCAGGTGCCGCCACATATCTTGCGCACGACACTCCATCCACTCTGGTGGATCAATGTTCGTAACCTTGGTGAAATCTGGCTCGGCATGATTCAGCTCGCGCTTGCCGGGGTTGCCGGCCAGCTTCTTTTGCGCTGTCGGCTTCGGCTTTCTGCCGCGCCCTGGTGCTATCGCCATGGGACCTCCCGGCAGTTCCAGCTAAACTTTTAAATTCGCGGGCGTAAAAATGTGGTTCCCCCTGTCGTTCGGGGCCAAATAGTCCTAGAGTTTTCAAGGGGTTACCCCCCTACACTCCCGGGCCCAGACCAACCTTCTCGCCAATCTGGTTGTGACATGCATGGCACAGGGAGCGAAGGTTATCCCACTCTGTCGCGAGCTCAGGGTGCGTCTTGAGCGGCTTGATATGGTCAACCACCTGAGCCGGAGTTGCCCGGCCAAGCTCTCTACACCGAACACACAGCGGGTGCAGGCGGCGGTAATACAGCGACAGCTTGCGCCATCTGCTGGTGCCGTAGAACTTATCCGACTCTGCCCTGCGCTCATTGTACTTTGCGTGAGTGCGCTTCAGGGCTTGCTTTCTGCGCTGATCGTACTCTTCCTGATGTCTCTGGCAGTACGTGCCGCCACGCACCAGGGTTGCGCATGCCGGAGCCGCACAGGGTTTGAGCGCTCTCTGCCGTGCCACTACTTAGATACCTGCCGCCTACCGAACTGCTCAGCCAGATCACGCAGCTTATCGACACCTAGGAATCCGACCATGCCGCCGATAAAGCTGGCCATGGACTGCGGAAGCCCCAGCCATTCCAGAAGAGGTATCAGCGACAGAGTGGCAAGTCCGCACAGCACAGCTTCGAGAATCATTTGCCTGAGCTTGCCACCGCCGTAGATTACGCGGACTACGGCGACAGCCATGGACAAAAACATGGCGTGAATGGACGCCTGATGGAGCGCCCACCAGGCAGCAATGCTGGCCAACAGGTCGGGGTTTTTCTCAGGCATCCTAATCATCCCTAATACCCTTCTGGGGCTGAAATAAAAAAGCCCCGGCACATTGGCCAGGGCTTAAAATGCTGTTTTTTGCGACTTTGCTTTGCATAGGCGCAACTGTGAATTGTGAGAAATAGTACGTCAAATCCGTGCATTTAGTCAAGCCGTATCTTTCAGTCGATAAAGCAGCGCTCCTATCGGTGCCAGTGACAGCCTGTCCATATCATCGCACGCGGTTTCGCAGCAGCGTATAAAGTCACCCCATTCTCTATCCCAGGCTGTTGATTGCAGCTTTACTCCGTACTCATCCTCCAAATACCCCCTGAAGCTTGCCGGCGAAGGAAACATATCCTGCCCTTCCGACTGCCCGCCCTGGTGCCGTCTCCGGTACCCGTCAAACACGGCCATGGCCACATACAGCGCTTTGTCGTACTTCTTCGCATACATCTGGCTGTTGTAGGTCGTGTACGCCATGTTGAATACTATGTGCCGCGCTGTATCCAGATCGTCAGCACTTGGGTTGGCCGCATACATAGCGTTGCCGAAGGCCCGGACATGACTCGGCAGTTTGTCGATTGCAGATAGCACGTGACCAGCAAGCACGCTGTGCACGATCTGTCCGGAAGTGTGGCTGATGTCAGTCGTTTGCACCCGAATACCCAGGCGCTCGGCTTCGACCAGCGCCTCAAAGCTGCTTCGGCAGCCTGTCAGTGTTGCGTCATGCCACACCTGGCGAGCGGAGATTAAGCGCATGATTGTTCCTTGCGTCGAGTTTCAATTAGAGACTTGATCGTGTTTATCGCCCTGCCACTGCTCACCATCTCCGGCGAACACCGGTACACAACCCAGCCCAGGCGCATGGCTGCATCGTACTTGCGCAGGTCTTCGGCAAAACCTTTTCCCCGCGTATGCCTTCCTTGGGACCATCCGCCGCCCTCAACTTCCACGGCCAGCATTTGATCCGGCATGGCGAAGTCGAACCGCCAGTCTTTCAGTCCGGCATCGGCAAGCCGTTGGCGCAGGCCCTTGCCCGGACCACCTGCTGCCTCAGCACCAAATCGGTGCTCTCGCACAAACTCAATATCTTCCGCCCGTAAGTGCAAACTCAGCTCTTCCTCTGCTTTGCTCACGCTGCCATCTCCTGCCTATGTTCTTTGATCCCTTGGATTACTTCGTCACGACTGTCTGCATACAGGAACGGCTTGCGCTGCCCTGGTGCCGTGACGATGAAACGCTTCGCTGTTCCGATCGTCACTCGGGCAACGATGTAATCACCAGACACCCAGCAGTTAGGTACTGGGTTGCCGTCTCGGTCTTTTCTCTGCTGCCAACGCATCAGTCAGCCCTTACCCAGATATCCCCCGGCATGCGCTCATACAGCCCCGCTTGCGAGCCGTCACCCAAGCCGATGTACTGGTTACCAGCAGCGGCATGCCAGCGGCCTTGCACCAAAGCCGGCCTCAGATCGTGCGCGAACATCTGCCCGTTTTCGTAAACGTCAATAAAATGCGCCGACTCGGGAATGATTACGTCTTCCGGCAGTACCAGCGTGTCGTAGTGGGTGCCGTCGTTGCCGTTTGGGCCGATTATGTCCATGCGCTTCTCTGCGGCATTCCAGTCGGGCGTGATCTGGCCCGATAGCTCTTTCTCAACGAGCGTCGCGTACCCGGCAATGTCGTGCCAGCTATCAGCATGATTCGGATCACCGTTCAGAATACGGGCAATCTTCGAGCTGATTGTCTGCAGTGCTTCACGCATTTCGTTCTGCATGCTGCCCCAGTTCTTGCTGTTACGCATGGTCGCCTGCAAGCTTTGGCTCAAGTTGGCCACGTCCTTGAAGCTGCCGTAGGTTGTGCCACGATCGGCCAATGTTTTTTGAATCTCACTCATGTTTGCTGCCCTTCTCGATAAAACTGCCGACCACCAGCGGAACGGTTACCGCCAGCACTAAAAACAGGATCAAGCCTTTCCAGATCCACGCCATCACTTCGCCCCCACTAAGCCCTCTTTTTCCAGCTGCGAAAGCGTGCGCACCACTCCCTCAAGGTGCCATAGCCGCAGCTTGTCCTTCGGGTAGAGCGGCTTACTCCGGCCATCAACTTGGTCATGGCAGGCAGAACAGGCGTGCGCCCCGACAAAATCACTCGGCTTGGTGCCGGTGCCGCACAGGCCAGACATCCGGTAATGGGCTAGCACGGTCGTCTCTGAGTCTCCGTTACACACGCATGTAATCCTGATCTGGCACTGCCTGCCTTTTGCCGCTTTCCGCAATTTACTCACTGCTCAAACCTCAATAATTCTTCCAGAACCCGCTCAACTTCCTGCTCATTCCTGTACCCAGCCGTTTGCAGTACCCGGGTCCAAACCGCTGTCAGCACCGCCTTGAACACCTGCTCGAAACGCTCTTCCTTCATTGATGCAAACGACAGGCTTTCCGCCTCAAGTCGAATCTCGCCCCGAACATTCACCACCGGGTTAAAAAACCCCGCCAGAATCGTCATGTCCTTGCGGAACCGGTCAAAGTCCTTGGCCACTGGCTGGCCCTTGTATTGCATGCTGTCGTCAGGCTCCCATGCGTCAAAAGCCAGCTTGAACAGGGCAAACATTTTTCGGTGAAATTGTAGGTTTCGCGCCCTGCTGTACTTGCCGCGCAACCCTTGGCCGACAGGCAGTTTGCCCAGCAGCTCCTGGCTTTCGCTGTCCACAGGAACCAGTGCGCCGGCAGGTGTTTTCATCAGCATCAGCTCCATCAGTGACCCTCCAAAATGGCCAGTGCTTCGGCGTGACGCTTCAGCAGCTGCTCGTGACGGGCGCGCTCCTGCTGCCTGGTCTCTTCCTGCTGCTGCAGGGTTTTCTGATTTTGTTTCTCGACCTGTTCACGCAGCATTCTTGCGCGCTCGATCTGCTCCGCATTCGTCAGCGACTGGCTGGCCGGCTTTCCGGTAATCAGGGCGACAACCGCGCCCACTTCCGGCGAAGTCAACAAGGCCTGCTGCGTGTGCTGCTCGATCAGCTGGGTTTTCTCGGTCTCTCCGATCATCCCTTCCCGCTTCATGCGCTCAATTTCGCTAAGGCGACCATGCGGACAATGGCCGGGCGACAAGTACCAGCGCACCGGTTTGCGCTCCCGCCGCGACTCCATCAAGCAGCGCTTGTAACTGTCGATGAAAGCCATGCGGGCACCCACTTCGTCACCGGCGGCCAGTACAGGGCTGGAGGCATGCAGGGCCGTTGCGATTTCTGCCGTCATAGCTGCTGATGCGGTTTCATCTGACGCTCTCAGAGCGATTGCCCATGCCTCATTCGGTTCGGGGTGGCCATCCAGCACGGCAATGCGCTCAAGTATGGCGGCCAGAGTCAGGCGGCCAGTCAGTTCGCGGCGGCACGCTTGCAGGGCCAGTGCGATTTGCTGGTCAGGGTATTCAGCCAAGTCCAGCGCCATCATCTCGACTGCTGCTGGAGTGATTTCATGGCCAAGCACCTCAGCGGTTGCCGTGATGATTTGGGCAATTCCAGCCAAGCGGTCAGCGGACGTAGAACGGGTTGTCATAAATCGATCCTCCTGCTGCTGGAGCTTCACCAGTCAGTCTGCCGATTGCAGTCTGGGCAGCTTCAAAGTTTGCTGCTGTGCGCTCGTTCTGGCGTGCTGTGGTTGAATTGACACGGGTGCCGGTAGCCCATTGGGTGTGCAGTGCTTCGGCACGGGCCAGCAGCAGACCAACGCTGTGCTGCTCAGTGATAAACCGCTGATCGGAAATACTCAGGTAGTACGCGGCCACCTTCGGCGCGGCGTCATGGCCAATGCGGTCGATCAAGTTGCCAAGTTGTCCTGCGACTCTGGCATTCCACACCGGCCAGACACCGTAACGACGGCGATAAGTGATTGCGTAGTTGGCCCAGGTCTTGAACGTTTTGGCTTTCGGGTCTTTCGGCCCTGGCATGTCCGCAGGGATTTCGACTTTGGGCTGGACAGGGTCGTCGGCTGGCATCAGCTCACCCACGGCAGGCATGGTCGCGTCAGCGGCCTGCGCCAAAGTATTACTGGTATCCTGATTATTGGTACCCTGATTATTGGTATACTGATTTGTCGGATTTTTTTCCGACCTCAGCTCGGATATTTTTCCGACCTTACCTCGGATATTTTTCCGACCTACATCGGATTTATTTCCGACCTCGGATTTTTTTCCGCGCCTCTTGCTCGGATATATTTCCGACCCGTCATGCTTTTTATTCCAGCACTTAGCTTTTTCAGTCAGTCGCACAAGGGTGATTTTTGATGTGCTGGATAGCTCAATTAAACCGGCCGCCTGTAATTGCTTCAAAAGCCTGTAAGCAGTGTCTGGTTTGTCAGTTAAAAGGGGCAGCTCTTCAACGATTTTGGCCTTGCTCAACGCGAAGAAGACGCCATCTTCACTCGATATCGACTTGGCCCAGCTCGGGCATTCATAGACAAATGAGAACAGCAGCGCTTGCTGGGCATTTAAGCCCCACTCCAACGCCCTGGCTTGATTGATGGTGAGTGCGTACTGCATTACGCCGCCCCTTGCAGGTTGTGCTGCGCCCATAGGCCGGCAATCCAGTTGACGCCCTTGGGTGTGAATTTGGTTTGGTTGAAGGCGTGGCCGGAATCACTGGAGCCGGTCTTCACGTCGAAGCGGCCAGCGTCGATGTGGTTCTGGTAGGCGTGCCATTCGCCTCCCAGGCGGTACATGATCTTTCGGTCTACCAGGAACTCACGAAAACGCGCCTCGTTGGCCTTGAGCAGCTTGGCGACCTGGCGAAAGCCTTTCAGACCGGTGGATTCAACGTACTTGTCGACGAACTCGGCTTTGGGTGCGGCGATGGCCAGTTGCGCGGCCTGCTCCTCGGCGATCTTCGCCAGGCGGCCGGCTTCGAGAAGTGCTTCAGCGTAGGTTTGCGGAATCGCGACATGCTGCCGTGACTCCAGCTCTTGCCACCGGTCAACCAGTCGAGCGGTGAACTCCGGGGATAGCTGGGCCACCACAATAATGCTGTCGCGCTTGCCCTGCTCTCCGCTGAAGATGTACTCCTTGGCCGGACGGCCTGCAGTGGCCTTTTCCTGCATTGCAGGTAAAGCAATTACAGCCCGCGAAGCCAGCCGCTCGATGGTCACTCGCACGTTGTCATGGCGCGACTCAACCAGATCAGCAATTTCCCTGCTGCTCATGCTTGCCGCTGTTGTAACCGTTAAATCTCTCATGTAATATCAACTCCGTGTTGAGGCGGCCTTGGCCGCGCGGAAAAGCCCCTTGGTGTCGAGACTCAGGGGCTTTTTTATTGCCTGTGTTTTAAACTGGGTACAGATCTGGCCTAAGCTCATGACGTGACACCCCGGTCTCTTTCTCGATTTTCAGCACTCGTTCAGCCGGAACGCGACCGGTCGCACACATTTTCTGAACAGCTTGGGGCGTGCACGACAGCAACCTTGCCAATGCCGACTGCCCTCCGACAGCGTCAGCCGCTCGCTGGATCGCGTTTTTCTTCATGATCTCTCCCTTCAACGCTTCAACTTAAAGTTACAGAATAAACGAAACAGCTACAAGTTACAATTGCAGTGACAGATACAACCCAGAGTTGTATTGTTGGTGTATGAAGAAATTCCCTGAACGACTGATTGCATGCCGTGAAGCCGCCGGTCTCTCACAGTCGGAGCTGGCTCGACGTTTATCCGTTTCCCCGCAAGCTGTTCAAAAGTGGGAAAGCGCGCAAAACGTGCCACGCGGTAAGCGCCTAGAGCTTTTGGCCTCTATTCTGTCCACGACAGTCAGCCACCTGATGGTTGGTGATCTGTCTGGAAACATAGAGCACGGCCCGAGCATTAAAGGCAGGCTGCCGCTCATTAGCTGGGTGCAAGCAGGAGAATGGACGGAGATAGCGGACGTGTTTGACCCATCGGAGGCGGAGGACTGGCTGCATTGCCCGGTCGCACACAGCCCTAGGGCGTTCGTGCTTCGCGTGCGAGGCGAGTCGATGCTTGATCCGCGAGGCAAGAGATCATTTAAAGATGGCGACCTGATCTTTGTTGATCCCGAACGCCCTGCCGGGCATGGAAGTCTTGTCATAGCCAAGCTGACGGGCGGCCGGGAGGCCACATTCAAGGAGCTGGTGATCGAGGGTGACAATCACTTTTTAAAGGCTTTGAATCCTGACTGGCCTGAACGTATTTTTCAAATCAATAGCAACTGCCACATAGCTGGCGTGGTTATCGGTAAGTACGAACCCATGTAACGCTGAGCAGCCAGCAGCCAGCAGCCAGCAGCCAGCAGCCCGCCCCGAGCGGGCTTTTTTGTGACAAAAAACTAGACCTGCAACCTAAACTGCAAGTTTTTCTTACGCTCACAACTCCAGGCCACACCTTTCCATTCTTTTCAGATCAAACACTTACAACTTTAAATCACAACAATGGCAAATTTTGCTTGCAATGAATCAACTTTAAGTTGTAATCTACACCCATCAGCAGCAACCACTGCTACCGGGAATCCGGAATGTTCTTTAAAAACTCAAGATCCTCGCCCACGGGCAACCCTCTCTTTGAGGCAGTGCGAGCAATAAATACCCGTGGCCATGCAGGCTCTGGAACCTGTCGTGACCCGGCATGTGGTCACGCGAAGCAACGCAGGTCCATAGCACAAGATGCCCAGTTGGTGAGTGTTATGAGCGGTGGGGAAGCCCGACAAGAAAGCGTTGTGGAGATCACTGTCAGATTATTTGACAGTGCGCCCAGTCGGCGGTGGCGCAAAACACCGACCAAATGTTTTTCGTGCCCATTGGCAACAGTGGGCACCTGAAACACAACGGGAGTAACCAGGAGAGCACCATGCCTGAATACAGAGAAAGGTGCAGGGCTCGGGTCACTCGATACATCGAGACAGCCGAGCATTATGCGTTGGTTGATTTGACAGCCAACAGCATTGAAAGCCTGAACAATAACTTGGGCTCTCTGGCTGGATTGATCGAGGGCTTGGACGCACTGAGCCTGGCCGCCGACGATAACAACGCCAGAATACTGGCCGAAGAACTGATTGAGCTGGCTCGACAAGCGCAGAGCAGAATTCTCAGTGAAATATGGCTCAAAAAGTACGCCAAAGATGTTACATAAACAGCATGGCAACGGCAGCGCCAACCGATCGCAGCATGGAGCACATGACTCATTAGGGCCGAACTCCTTTATTCGGACTGCCGGTATCACACCCGGCTAAACCGTGAGCCATTAAGAGTAATCGGCCAGCCACAGGGCTTACCAGCCTGCATAGGCCGGTAGTTGCGCCGGCGGCGACAGAGCAGCGACCCAGCGCCAGCAGTGGGTAACCTGCTGGCCATCGAAGTGCGCCTTGGGCTTTTTAAGCAAATCAAGGGGCTTGGAGTGGCTCAGGGCGTACTTCGATGCCGCCGCATGATCTTGAGTCGTGTCGATACGGCGCGGCGCATCCGCAGCCCCACCAGTGCGCAATCTGGTGGGCATTGAAAAGCCTGTTGCCGGAATTTTCTAACCCTAGAATCCGGTCTGGCGACTGTGCGGCAGCAGGCTTTTCGATGTTTATCCAGCGGCACGAGCTTGTACCACTCCCCGGCGCTGCCATCACTGGCCACAGACGGCCACCCTACCCTTTTCCATCACACACCGGCAGCAGCCAGGCCGCCGGTCTTTTTTGTCGTGGGTGAAATATGACCGAAATCACTTTAAAGCTGGGCGGCAAACCTGTCGTTTTCAGCATTACAGACTATTTACCTGGCAGTCTCGCGACGTGGGGCGAGCCAGCAGAGCCACCGTATATCGAGTGGCACGCCAAAGATGATCTGGTCGATGCCGTAATTGACGAGTTCGGCATCGCAAATGAAATCGAAGAGCGCCTGCTGGCAGCGATAGAGCATGGCCAGCAGGAAAGCCGGACTGAAACGGCAATCGAACGCGCAGAGGAAAGATATGCATACACAGGATAAGCAGGGATTTTTCGCATTGGCAGTAATCGCCAGCGCAATATTCGGCTGGGCCATGGTTTCAACGGCTGACGTGCAAGATGCAGAAAACGCACACCGCGAGTACTGCGAAATGGTAGCGCTGTGGAAAGCAGATGCGGCGCTGAATGTGGAGCCAGCGCAGCGCAGGGGCTGGCCGGATTTTGAGAAGAGGAATTGCAAATGAGCATGCCGATACACGCATCAGTGAACGTGCACATCTGGCGTCAGCACGAGATCAAAGCCGGAATGAATGATCTGGAAGGCCGCAGATACATGACCCTGGGTGCTGGCGGAGCATCCGGCGTCATGCTGTACATAAACGACAAAAGCAAGGCACTGGAAATCGCCAATGCAATCATATCGGCGGCCCAGCAGTGGCCGGAAGAAGAGGAAGCCGAAGCATGAGCACCGAACTGATTGAGCTGGACAGCATCACCGAAGAAAACGCACCAACCATTTACGTTGCAGGTGGCCTGCAAAAGTTTATTGACCGGGTTCGTGAGGAAGTGGCCGGCGAAGTGCCGGACCTGAGCACAAAGAAAGGCCGCGACCGGATTGCCAGCCTTGCGTACTCAATTTCTCGCAGCAAATCAGCAGTCGAAAAGCCAGGGCGTGACTATCTACGCAAGCTGAAGGAAATGCCCAAGGTTGTTGAAGCCGAATTACGCGAGTTCGTTACCGCCATGGATGCTTTGCGTGACGAAGTGCGCGCCCCGCTGAATGAGTGGGAGGCAGTCGAAAAGTCACGCAAGCGGGCTCATGAGCAGAAAATCGACTGGCTGAATAACTGGGATGACCAGCTGGAACACGCGCCGTCCGAAATCATCAAGCAGCGCATGGCCGAAGTTGAGGCAGTCGAGCTGGGTGAGTCATGGCAAGAGTACGAAGCTGAGGCAGCCCGAGCCAAAGATAAGGCACTGACGGGCCTGCGTGAGCTGCTTGCAGTTACCGAGCAGCGGGAAGCTGAGCAGGCAGAGCTGGAACGGCTGCGCCAAGAGGCCGCTGAACGCGAGCAGAAAGAGCGTGAGGAACGCATTGCTCGCGAAGCTGCCGAGAAAGCCAGACAAGAACAGGCCGAAGCCCTGGCCAAGGCACAAGCTGAAAAGGAGCTGGCCGAGCAGCGCAGAATCGCAGCAGAAAAACAAGCTGAGCTTGACCGCATTGAGGCGCAAGCCAGGGCAAAGCAGCAGGCAGAAGCCGCAGCCCAGGCAGAGCGTGACCGCATTGCTGCTGAACAGGCAAAAGCAGATGCAGAGAAGGCAGCGCGTGAAGCCGACCGCGAGCATCAGGGCAACATCAATCGCGCCGCCATGGAAGCCATACAGCAGGCCGGATCACTGTCTGACGAGCAGGCGCGGGAAGTTATTCGGGCAATCGTTAAGGGCCAGGTGCCGAACGTAACAATCAATTATTGAGGATCAGAACAATGAGCACACAAGTCGCAACAGCAAAACCCTTTGACGTAATGGCTGGCCGCCTATCCATGGACCCGGTTGCCGTAAAAAACCTGATGGTCAACACGCTGATGAAAGCGAAAAACAATGGCCAGGTATCCGATGACGAACTGATGGTTTTTATGTCCATCGCCAACGAGTACAAGCTCAACCCGCTGAGCAAAGAAATCTACGCATTCAACAATCGCGGTGCAATTCAACCGATTGTGTCAGTGGATGGCTGGCTGAAAATCATCAACTCGCACCCGCAGTTTGATGGTATGGAGTTTGAAGACCATAAAGATGATGACGGAAAACTGCAGGCCATTACCTGCCGGATTTATCGCAAAGACCGCGGCCGCGCCACAGAAGTAACCGAATATCTGGCCGAGTGCAAAGGCTCAAGCGAGCCGTGGAGGAAGTGGCCGGTGCGCATGTTACGTCACAAGGCGACCATTCAAGCCGCACGTTACGCATTCGGCCTATCAGGCATTGTTGATCCAGACGAGGCGGACCGCATGCAGGGCGTGACGCTGGACGCTGCTGGTCCGGCAGCACAAAGCACAGTGGATATTTCACCAGAGCTGGAAACCATCGCGAACGCGCAATCAGTTGAAGAGCTGAAGGCAGCTGGAAAGGCCGCAAACGACAAGCACCCGCAGCACCGAGCCGCCTTTATCGCTGCATACAACGAGCGCAAAAAGGCACTGGACGAGTTCGAGCAGGCTGCCAAGGCAGAAGCCATTGATGCTGAATACGAAGAGGTGAATAACGATGATATCCCAGGGGTCTGACGAATGGTTTGCCGCCAGGATTGGCAAAGTAACTGCCAGTCGAGTCAAGGATGTGATGGCCACAGGGCGCGGTGGTGCGCCCTCCGCTACCCGCAAGAATTACATGATGGAGCTGCTTTGCGAGCGGCTGTCAGGCGAAACAGCACCATCATTCAGCACGCCATCAATCCGGCGCGGCCTTGAGCTGGAGCCAGTGGCGCGCGGCATGTACGAAATGGACAGCCCGCATGATGTGAAAGAAGTCGGGCTGATTGATCACCCGTCCATTCTGATGTTTGGCGCATCGCCGGATGGCATCGTCATTCTGCCCGGGGCCAAAGGCGGCATCGAGATCAAATGCCCCAACACCGCCCAGCACGTTGCCGTAATCCAGTCTGGCAAGCATGACCCGCAATACGAGTGGCAAATGCTGGCCCAAATGTCCTGCGCAGAACTTGAGTGGGTGGACTTCGTGAGCTACGACGACCGCCTGCCGGCACCGCTGGATTACGCCTGTTACCGTTTCGAGCGTGATGACCGGCGCATCACCGAAATGGAGCGCGCCATTGTCGAGTTCCTGCAGGAGCTGGACGAGCTGGAAAAGGAAATGCGCGAAAGGATGGCGGCATGACAACCGAGTCTGTAAGGGCATTCATAAATCGGGGTGGCAAGATTCACAAGCTGCCCAGCTTTGAGTACAAACCACTGCCCCCGCACAGATCAGCGCCAGCAAAAGGCAAGGCCAGGCAAGCGAAAGCGTCGCGACCCGTCGTTACCTCGCTAACACTGGGCCAGATTGCACACAGGAACGGAATAAAGGTTGGCGTGTTAAACACCCTGCGCAGCGAAGGCCTGCTGCCGGCGCCTGACGACGTCGGATTTAACGGCAAAAAACGCTGGACCCTGCCCCTGGTTGAAAGGATCGCTCAGCTAGTTACTGAGCGTGAAGAAGAGGAGTGCAGGCGGGAAACCAGAGAGATTCTTGAGCGCTTACGGAGGCGCATGGAGGCTGAAAGTGGAAAAGCAGGCTGAATACAGAAGGGCGCGGGCCATCATTGTGACCTGCACTGACAATCGCGATGTTGAGGGCCAGCTGTCGATCGGTTCTCAGTACGAGGTGCAGGGCATCACTCACTATGGCAGTGATTCATATTACAAGTTGCGCAATGACTACGGTGACCTGGCCGATTATGGCCACCACCGTTTTAATACCCAGGTGGAGGCTTAGAAATGGCTCGCGGAGTAAATAAATGCATTCTTATTGGCAACTTGGGCGCAGACCCTGAAGTGCGCTACATGCCCAACGGAAACGCAGTGTGCAATATCGCCCTGGCCACCAGCGACAGCTGGAAAGATAAGCAAACCGGCGAGCAGCAGGAGCGCACCGAATGGCACCGCGTGGTGTTTTTCGGAAAGCTGGCCGAGATTGCCGGCCAATATTTGCGCAAAGGCTCCAAGGTGTATGTCGAAGGCCGACTGCAAACCCGCGAATGGGAAAAGGATGGAATCAAACGCTACACCACGGAAGTCATCGTGGATATCGGCGGCACTATGCAGATGCTGGACAGCAAGGGCGACAATGCCGGCGGTGACCAGCAGGCAGCAGCGCGTCCTGCACAGCAGCAAAGCCAGCAGCGTCCACAGGCTGGCGGACAATTCGATAACTTTGACGACGACATCCCGTTCTGACGAGGGCAAGAATTTATGAACAATCAAAATGTTTTGGCGGCCGCGCCTGACCATATTGCTGACGCCCGCAAAATGGTACGGGGTGAGCCGGCCAGCGGGGTGGTGCTGTCCCGCGACGACCTGATCCAGTGCCTGTTGGCAACCCGTGGTCAGTCAGAAGGCATCACGGCTGACGCAATCCTGTCCGTGATCGCAGCCGCGCCTGCTGTGCAGGGGAAGCCGGCGCCGCAATCACCACCTGATGACCCGCTTGGTGGACTTGAACACCGAGCAGATGGTGAACCGAATTTTTACACACTGAGCAGACCGACAGGAAACTGGGTTGCTCGCATCCAGTTCAATGGAGAGCTTCATACGCATGAGCAAGAGCGCATCCTGAACGCAATGCTGGGCGACCGAAACGTTCGTTACGGTGACGGGTATCACCAAGGCTACTGGGATGCCCGCCAAGATTCGCCGGACGTATCAGCACTAGTGGAGGCGCTGGAAGCCGCGCATCAGTTCATCACAAACGGAGTCGCACTTGGCTGTATTCAGATGCCCGACGCGGACACGCCAGACCCTGCGCATGGAACACTGCCGTCGATTGAGGCACCCCTGGCCGCCCACCGCAAGCAGGGAGCCCAGCCATGAGCTACGATCCAACCGCAATAGCCTGCGCCGTTGCCGTCATATTCGCCGCCGGCTTCGGCTGGGGCAAGTCATTTGCCGAGAGGTCGATCAGGAAGGAGCAGGCTGATTTGCACAGAGGGCGCGTGGCCGTTTCCATGCCCATGCGCGAAGAGAGCGCTCAAAAAATGCTTGGTCTGCTGCGTGACCTGATGCGTGAGGTGGAGAAAGAGGATCCCAGCTATGACAACCAATAAACCAACAAAAGTAGTAATCGAAATCACCGCACAAGGATGGTCAGAGCGCGTGTATTCCGGCGACCAAGTAATTGCTGAGCAGCGCAAGATTATGATCTCCAGAGGAAGGGCTAAGGCGGATGGTGAACGGGGCGATTGGGATGACATGCTGCCGGACGAGCCAGGACTTGCCGAGTCTCTGGAGGATCTTTCGTTCGGGCCGTTCGAGGTCGCCAGTGCGCTGTATGAAATTGATGAGGCGTGGTCATGACAACCAATAAGCCGGAGGTGGTAGCGTGGTACTTTCCCAGCTCAAAGACGACGCTGCCAGTTGTCTCACTCAACGCACGAAACGGAAATGGTCAGTCGCTGATCCGCCTCAGCGATTACGAAGCCCTGCAAGCCGAGTGCGAGAAGCTGCGCACCTGCTTGGCCGAGACAGCGGGGGTGGCGGTCACGATGCTTTATGAGAGCCACAAAGCGGACACGATCAAGGAATTCACCGTCGAACAGCTTTCCCAAATGGTTGAGACCACCAAGCATCTGGCGGACGCAAACATCCAAGTCGAGAAGGTTTACCGCAAGGCATGGAGCATGGCTCATGGATGCGATGGCGCTGATTGGGGAGGTTCCAAATGACAACCAATAAGCAACTGCGTGAAGCCATAGAGGCCAGCAAGCGCTGCACAGCGGTTTGACCATCGACCAGAAATATCCACTCGAACACGCGGGACGCTTTGCCGTGCCCGCAAGGAGATCACATGAACTTCACTGAATTCAAAGCAAACGTAGTGCAGTGGGCCACCGACCGCGGCATTTATGAGCACAGCACAATCACCGCTCAACTACTGAAGGCCCTGTCCGAATTGGGCGAACTGGCAGACGCCATCATCAAAGGCGACCGTGATGCGCTCAAAGACGCAATCGGTGACGTGGCTGTGTGCCTTGTAAATGCCTCGCACATGAATGTTAGCGTGGGCAGCATTCGCAGAGACGAGCCAGCCATTGCGTACGGATACAGCAGGGTAGACCAGATCATAGCCAGCCTGTGCGGTTTTTTTGCGCAAGCACTGGATGATCGTGACGTGAGTTATGACTCGGCTATCGGCCTGCTGCGAACGCTAGCCGAATGGCACGACATGCAATTCATGGAGTGTTGCGAAGCGGCATGGCTGGAAATCAAGGACAGGAAAGGCCGCATGGTGCCCGGCGGGGCGTTTGTGAAAGAGGAATAACCATGAACAAAAACCCGTTTTACTCCGGAACATACAACGGTCACGACACTTTCACCGTGACCGCCAGCGACCGCCAGGAGCGCGTCAAAACCTTCACGCTGAAACAGTGCCTCGATGCGCTGGAGCTGAGCGGCCTACAGAAAACTGTCGAGACAGCAATCAAGCGACGCATGCGAGCGCTGGCGGCAGAGCAAGACCACCTGCGGGATTACTCCGCTGCGCTCAAGCACATGGATCTGCCGTGCCTGGTATTGGGAGCATGGCGGTACTGGATGTACCGCACGACCATTTCTAGTTACGCCTTCCTGAAATACGAACTGCCAGCAGCATGGCCGCATCTGCCGGAAAACATCCGGACCGTGATTGTTCGTGACATTCAATCCAACACTGTGCCTGAGCACTGCCCGGTACCGGCGGAAAACATTCAGCTGCTGGAAGCAATTTTGATGATGGAAGCATGACCAAAACTTATCAAAGGCAAAGAAATGAACAAATATCCACCACGGCCAAAAGTAACCCGAGCAATCATTCTGAAAGTGGCCGCCGAGACGGCACGCGAGCTGCGCTGGCCAGAAGACAGCGCAGAATGCATTGCGGACGCGTATGTGGGCTACGGTCCCGACGGGTTCCGCATTGCAAAAGAGCTGGATCGAGACGGCTGGGACCTACACGAAGACGACATTGAAGTGTTTGGCGGGATGCGGTGGAAGATTAACCATATTGCTCTCGAGCTTGAAAAAGCATGGGTTGAAGAAAACAACATTCAACCACCGCTCGAAATCGGGGCGGAAATTGCCGAGGGCATAATCACCGGCATATGCAAGAACCCGCCGGGCAGGTACGAGGTTCGGGAGCACGGTTGTACAGACGACAACCGGCGCCTGCTGGTTAAATTTGAGGATGCCCAGGAGCAAGGGGAGTGAGCCGCGATGCAAACGAAGCAGCCTGAGCTGAAGCCGTGCCCGTTTTGTGGCGGCAGAGCTGTGCTTAAATGCGCAGAACATGACGGCCTTGAGTACTCATCAGTGGCCTGCTGCCGAGTCGGTATCTGCCCGGCCAGCGGTGGATTTTCGCCGCAGCAAAGCAAGCAGGAGGCAGCTGAAAAATGGAATAGGCGCGTGAAACGAACAAACCGAAAACTATCTGCCGCAAAACGCGGCGGGACGCTGAACTGTGTCCGAAAGAAAAGAACGGGCGCTGCAGGCGATGCGGCGCTTTGAGATAAAAGGAGAGCGATATGAAGGTCATATCTGAAAAGCTGGTTAAAATGCCCAGGCTGATGGAGGTCAGTGCATACAGGGCCGCTCGCTTTGAGGGAAGAAAGCCCAGCGTCCAGCAGCTGAAGAAATGGATCGACCAAGGCATTATTGTTGGCGAAGTCAAAGACGGCATGTACTTCGTGGACCTTTCTGCCGAGCTGCTGGGCAGTGATGATCCGCTGTTGAGCGAAATGCTGAAGGTGGGATGATATGGCAGCAAGACCAAGGGGGGCTGGTGCGCGCGACCTTCCACCCAACCTTTATGTGAACGGAAAATACTTCCTGTACGTGAATCCTGTCACCGGTCAGCGCATAAGCGTGAACCGGACGCGACAGGAGGCCGTCAGGCTGGCCAAGGCCGCGAACGCAAAGCTTATGCCGCTAGTATCCGATACAGAGCTGCTTGAGGCCATCACGGGCGAACAGGCAGAAACAGTTAGCCGCATAATTGATCGATTTGAAGAAGAGTACTTGCCGTCCCGAAACCTAGCGGCCTCAACTCTCCGCGAAACCCGCATTAGACTGGATCGTTACAGGGCTGATATCGGGCGAAAGCTGCTCCGCCAAATTGACGTTCTGGCTATGGCCGAGTATTTGGACCAGTTTGAAAACAACGCGTATACAAAGCACCGCGCTCTCTGGGTTCAGATTTTTAGATTTGCCGTGGCAAAGGGGCTAGCAGAAAAAAACGTTGCCGAGATGACCCTGCGCAAAATCGAACATGAAAAGGTAAGAGAGCGGCACACGCCCGAAGGCGTTCAGCAAATACTGGAAGCGACAACAACGCCTGCGTGGCTCAGGCGGGCTATCCGCTTGGCGCTATTGACTTTGCAGCGACGCGAGGACCTGACGTCATGGCTTCGGTCAGATGTAGACCTGGAAGCCAACACCATCAGGGTCAGCCCGGGCAAAGCGCAGGGCTACGAAAACCCCATACACCTTGAAATCGAAATGGGCCCAGATCTTAGAGCCGTGGTTATCGAGTGCCTGCAGTCACCAATTGTCGGGCCGCACCTAATTCGGTACCGGCCAAAACGCATGACAAAACAAACCCGAGATGCAAAAGAGCACTGGTCTGCTGTGACCAACGACTATCTGACTAAGTCGTTCAGCAAAGCCAGAGATGACGCCAAAGCATACGATCACATAAAAAACAGGGCCGCCCGCCCTACTTTGCACGAGCTGCGCGCCCTGGGGGCATGGATGTATGAGCAGCAGGGATACCCTGTGGAATACGTCCAGGCGCTGATGGGGCACGCTACAGAGGGCATGACAAAGTACTACCAGAAAGGTCACGACGGAGACGAAGTAGAATATAGAAAGGTATCTGCAGGGCTCACCCTTAAATGATTTGTGCGGAGGGTTTTTTCAAAAGTAATTCAAAAGTTTTTCAAAAACAAAAAGGGCAAACCTTCCGGATTGCCCTCTAAGCCCCGCGCTATGCGGGTTTGTTTGGTAGGCACAAGTGGATTCGAACCACCGACCCCCACCATGTCAAGGTGGTGCTCTAACCAGCTGAGCTATGTGCCTTCAATGGCCGCGTATTATACGGTCTAATTATGTTCTGTCAACACCTTTGGCAAACTCTCTTACAGGCGGGTGCCAATAACTTCGGGAATTCCCGTCGCTGCGCCTACCACCTCGCGCACCCGGTTCCAGTCGATGCGTGCGTTGTCTGTGACGTCACTGCGTGAGCGGATCAGCTCCAGCACCAGCTGATGCTTGTCCACTACCGACGGCTCGCCGTGGTCATCCAGTGGCGTATGAGCTTCCAGGTACAGGTTGTCGCCTTCCCAGCCCAGCTTGTATGGCTCGTTGATAATGCGCACCCTGGTGCCCACCGGTACCATGTCGGCCAGCTCCAGCACGTTGGGGTTGAGCATGCGGAAGCAGCCATGGCTGACGCGCATGCCAATGCCGAACTTCTTGTTCGAGCCATGAATCAGGTAACCGGGCAGGCCCAGCGTCATTTTGTACGGCCCCAGCGGGTTATCCGGCCCGGGTGGCACGTAGGATGGCAAGGGGTCGCCGGCCTCGGCATGTTCCTTCAGGATCGACTGCGGCGGTGTCCAGCCCGGATTGGGGGTTTTCATCACAATGGTGGTGGAGTTGACCGGCGAGCTCCAGCCCTCACGGCCAATGCCGATCGGGTAGGTATAGAGCGAGCCATCCTTGTTGTAGAAGTACAGGCGGTACTCGGCCAGGTTCATGACAATGCCGGTGCGTTCGACATCCGGCAGGATATAGCGGGTCGGCAACACCACCTCCCTGCCCTCACCTGGCAGCCATGCATCAATAAAGGGGTTGGCCGCTACCATTTCCAGATAGCCTAGGTGTTTCGCCTTGCCGATATCGGCAAAGGTATCTTCATAGGCTGCACGGTACAGCTGCACTTCACCCACCAGGTCATTGCCCGGGGCCGGCATCGGCCACTGCGCGGCCATCACGGCCGACTGCAGGCCTAACGCCGCACAAGCGGCCAGGCACAAGCCTAGTCCTCTAACAAGCATCATACTTACCCTACTTTAAACGGTTGAACTTATCGTGCATCTGGCTGTTTCACCGGCGGGTTGTTCCAGCCCGGCTGTGCATTGTACCGCTGCGCTGCAATGGCATCCCGACAGTGCGGACAAAACTGTTTGCCCTGCAGTTTATTCCGGTCCAGCACATCCCAGCGCGGCTGTGACGGCAGCAATGTGCCACATAGGGTACGATCAACCGGTTGCTCCAGTGCCAGCTGCCGCTCGACGCCATGCTGCCAGCCTTCACTGCAACCGAACAGGTCAAGTTGCTCATCAACCTGTAAAACATGATATGCATGTAATGACCAAAGTGGACGCGCCATACTGTACTCCAGACTCAAGTGCGCAACATTACCTGAAACACCTGCCAGTTAAAAGATCCACCTTGTTTCGGCCATTGACAGTCATGCCACAGCCAATCAACATAGAATGCTGTTTTTAGTTTTAGCCGGCCCTGTTCCACAAGAATGCCTGTTTTCTGCAGGGTAACCGACGCCCTGTCTTGCCGGCCCGGCCCAGTCACCCCTCAACCAAGCCGGGTGTCTGATTTGCCGGCTTTCTGGTTTTATTCACCCTGACCAACAGAGCGAGTACGCATGAGTCTTTTTTCCGCCATTGAACTGGCCCCCCGGGACCCGATCCTGGGACTGAACGAAGCTTTCAACGCCGACCCAAGAGCTGACAAGGTTAACCTTGGTGTAGGTGTCTATTTTGATGAAGCGGGCAAGATCCCGCTGCTGCAGGCTGTGGCCAGGGCCGAAGAGCTGCGCCAGCAAGCACAGGCCGCCCGCGGCTATCTGCCAATCGAAGGCGTTGTCAGCTACAGCATTGAAGTGCAAAAGCTGCTGTTCGGCGCAAATTCCCCCCTGCTGGCCAACCAGCAAGTGGCCACCGTGCAGTCCATCGGCGGTACCGGGGCGCTCAAGCTGGGGGCCGACTTTATCAAGACGCTGGACAGCAGTGGCATGGTCGCGATCAGCAACCCAAGCTGGGAAAATCACCGCGCGCTCTTTACTGCCGCCGGCTACCAGGTCGTTGACTACAGCTATTACGACCCGGCCAGCCACGGCCTGAACCTGACCGGCATGCTTGCCGACCTGGAGGCCCTGCCAGAACGCTCGGTCGTCATCCTGCACGCCTGCTGCCACAACCCCACCGGGGTTGACCTCACAGCCGACGGCTGGAAGCAGGTGATCAGCCTGTTGCAGCGCAAGCAGCATATTCCCTTTTTGGACATCGCCTATCAGGGCTTTGGTGACGGCATCGAAGAAGACGCCGTGGCCGTGCGCCTGTTTGCCGACTCGGGCATGAACTTCTTTGTCTCCAGCTCGTTCTCCAAATCGTTTTCTTTTTATGGCGAGCGTGTGGGTGCGCTGTCTGTGGTCTGCAGTTCCGCCCAGGAGGCAGAGCGTGTGCTGTCACAGGTCAAGCGTGTCATTCGTACCAACTACTCCAACCCGCCCACACACGGTGCCACCATCGTCAGCACTGTACTTGGCAGCCCCGAGCTGAATGCCCTGTGGCAGCAGGAGCTGGGCGAGATGCGCAGCCGCATCAAGCAAATGCGCCAGCTGATGGTTGAGCAGCTAAAGGCCAAGGGAGCCAGCCAGGACTTCAGCTTCGTCACCGAGCAACGCGGCATGTTTTCCTACTCGGGCCTGAGCGCTGCCCAGGTTGACCGCCTGCGCGAAGAGTTCGGCATCTATGCGGTCAGCACCGGGCGCATCTGCGTGGCCGCACTTAACCTTGGCAATATCAATGCAGTTACCGATGCCATAGTGACCGTCAGCGGGCAGTCCTGATCCGGCCTGCGCTTTTGCGGCAAAGAAAAAGGGTTCGCACGCGAACCCTTTTTTCTTGCCAGGCAGCCTGTGACCAGGCAGGCATCAGTCAGCCGTATAGGTGCGGCGGATCAGCGCATCCGGCTTGAGGAAATCCTTCTCGCCGACATTGTCATGTTCCCCCAGCAACTTGCCGTCATGCTCCAGCCCGTAGCTGGTGTGCACATGGAAGGTATCCAGGTACTTGGCGCGGGTTTCCTTGACGTCACCGGTATAGCGCGGGTCCTGCGGACGCTCGTGGTTGTTGATGTAATAGGCAACGTCCCAGGCCTGCTGGTCAGTCAGGCTATTGGGACGGCCCAGCGGCATGTTGTGCTTGACGAACGATGCCAGCGTATAGTGACGGCTAATGCCCGCCCCCCAGTTATAAGACTTGTCACCCCAGACTGCCGGGAACACCACTTCGCCATCCTGAACCACACCGGCGCCATCAGCCTGGTGGCACAGCTGGCAGTGTTCCCGGTACACCTGCTCGCCACGGGCGTAATCCGGCTTCAGCTCGGGGTCGGGCAGTTTTGGGTAACCACGGCCATACATGCTCTTGCCGGGCTGATAAATGGGCACACCCTTGGCCAGCCACTGGTGGTAAGTGGCCAGTGCCACCATATCGTCACTGCCCCAGGCCGGCGGCTTGCCGTTCATCGAGTAACTAAAGCAACCGGCTATGCGCTCTTCCAGGTTGTTGACCTGATCATTTTTCGGGCGATAGTTCGGCAGCACCACTGCTGCCGGCCAGACCGGCCCGGCAAAGGGCAAGCGGCCCTCCCCCATGTGACAGCTGCTGCAGTTCATGCTGTTGAAAACATTCTTGCCGCGCAGTTGCTGGGTATTCATGAACAGGTCATGCCCACGGCGGATCACGCGCTTGAGCTCTGGGTGCAAGTCTGCTTCTTCCAGGTCCTGCATGGTCGGCGGTACGTGTACATACTGCCCCTCAACCGGCTGCGGATTATTTACCGGAAAACGCGGCTCTTTGACGGTTTGCGCCTGTGCGCTGAAAGTTGCGGCGACAACCGCAGCAGCCAGGCCCTGCAGTAAAAAACGACTTTGTTTGTTCATTATCGGGCTCCTTGTCATTGTGCAGGCTGGCGGGCCAACCAGGCCGAAACAGCCTGAATGTCATCGTCGCTGAGGCGCTCGGCAATGGCAGCCATCAGGTGTTGCGGGTCGTTGTCACGGGTAGCTTTTTGCCAGTTATACAACTGATCGGCGATATAACCGGCATGCTGACCGGCAATACCGGGAAAGCTGCCACCCACACCCTTGTTGCCCGGCCCATGGCAGCTGGCGCAGGGCACAATATAGCGGTCCCAGTCCCCCTCCTCTGCCAGCTTGCGGCCATGGGCCAGCTGCTCTTCGGTAGCCTCTTCGCCACCTTTGGCTTCAGTCGCCGGCTGCGCGCCGTAATAAGCCGCCAAATCCTTCATTTGCTGATCGCTCAACATGCTGACAAAAGGCACCATGGTCGGGCTCTGGCGTGTGCCCGCCTTGATATCCTGCAACTGTTTGTACAGGTATTCCGGATTTATCCCCGCCAGCCGCGGCCAGGACTCACCACCCGGAATATTCATGCCACTGCCATCCGCCTGGTGACAGGCAACACACAAACCCGCCGACTCGGCACCTGCCGCAGCATCGCCATCAAAAGCATGTGCTGTTGATATGGCAAGCCCCAGCGCCAGAGCCAGCCTGCTCAAATTACGGACACTCTTCATTCCGTACCTCCCTTATCGCCCCCACTGGGTAGCGTTTCAACTTCATCATGTGGGTCATTGGGGCTGACAACACCGGCGTACCGGAAGCATTCAGCGCAGCAACACCCCCCATCCAAGCACAAACTGCGCCACTCCTTGGCCGTGCGACAACTCACACATAACCTTATAACAAATTAATTATTTTTTGTTAATTTTAATGCTGTTCGTTAGTCTGATAGCTTTTAGTGTGCTTTCACGCTGACCACCTGGTCAGACCGGCCACCACTGAATATCCCCCTGGCCTGCACAAGGTTGTTATGATGAACGGCAATCTGCAGACACAGCCTTTGGAAACAGACAGCCAGTATGCCCAGCGAAATTCCTGCCAGCAGCCCCAGCGCCAGTATTCCCCCTTCAGGCCGTCCTTCAGCCGGTGAGCCGGTCAACAGCCTGCGCATGCTGGAAGCCTTGCCGCAAAACCTGGTCGCCGGCCAGCAGCTGCAGGCCCAGGTGATTGCCACACGCGAAGCCGCCCAGCTGTTTAACCTGCTGCTTAAACTGCAGATGCCCAACGGGCAGCAGGCCAGCATTCAGGCACAAAGCAGCCAGCCAATCGCCCCCGGCGAAATACTCAACCTCACCGCTGTCGGTGGGCAAAATTTCACTTTCAATCTGTCGGGGGCGCAGGCCGCTCCGGCGCTGACCCGTTTTGACCCGGCGCAGTTTCCGCCTGGCAGCCAGATCCAGGCGCGGGTCTTGCAGGTTGAACCGCAAGCGCAGGGCAACTTCCGCATCACTCTGACCCTGAACAGCGGGGCGCAGGCCGGGCAACACTTTGTCGTCGAGTCACCCAAAGCGCTGGCCGTCAACAGCCTGGTCAGTGCACAGGTCAACGGCCGCTTTGAGCTGAGCCTGATTCCCGCACGGCACAGCTTCGAGCAACTGGCGGTCCGGCAAGAGCTGGGCAGCCAGTTCATCCGTCAGGGCAGCCCGGCCCAGGTGCTGCAACAGCTGATGCAGCTGGCCCAGCCCGGCGGCGGTAGCAGCAGCCCCCTGTCCGGGCTGCCTGCCGACAGCCAGAAACTGGTCCAGCAACTGCTGGCCGGCCTGCCCGAACTGGGCAGCAAGCTCAGCGGCAGCCAGATTGCCGAACTGATCAAAAACAGCGGCATTCAGATGGAAAGCCGCCTACACGGCGAACAAACAGCCCAGCAAGACCTGAAGGCCAGCCTGCTGCGCCTGATCGGGCAAATTCTGCCGCAACAGGCACACGCCAACCCGCTGACTGCCGGCACCCAGGCAGCAGTCGTTTCACAGGCCCTGCCCCAGCTGCTGCGTGAGCTGGGCGGCCCGGCTGCTTCGGTCCGCGAACAGGCGCTGCGCTTTCCGGTCACCAGTCGCATTCTGGAAAAACTCGACAACCCCAACGACCTGGGTTCACTGTTGCGTCTGGCGGCTGCCGCCATCTCCCGCCTGCAAACCCATCAGCTGTCCAGCCTGGCACAAACCTACACCACACCGGACGGCACCCAGGTAACCACCTGGCAAACCGAAGTCCCCATGCGCGACCAGGACAACGTGGTACCCCTGCAGGTCAAGTTTCAACAGGAACAGCACAACCCGGCCGACGAACAGGAGCAGCGCCCACCCGTGTGGCGGCTGGAGCTGAGTTTTGAAATCGAGCCACTGGGCCCGCTGCATGTGCAGGTCAACCTGCAGGAAGACAACCTGTCCAGCCGTCTGTGGGCCGAACAGGAAAACACCGCCAAACTGGTGAAAAAAGAACTGCATGTCCTGCGCGACAAGCTGCTGGCCGCCGGGCTTAACATTCGCGAGCTGGATTGCGAACAGGGCATCCCGCCTGCCGCACCCAAGGCACTGATCGAACAACGCTGGATTGATGATTTGGCATGAGCACACCCGACAAGACACCCAGCCAGGCCATTGCCCTCAAGTATGACGGCAGCAACGCCCCCACCCTGACTGCCAAGGGCGATGACGAGCTGGCCGAGGCCATTTTGGCCATAGCCCGTGAGCATCAGGTGCCCATTTATGAAAACGCCGAGCTGATCCGGCTGCTGGCCCGGCTGGAGCTGGGCGATGCCATCCCCGAGTCCCTGTACCAGACCATTGCCGAAATCATTGCTTTTGCCTGGTATCTGAAAGGCAAGGCTCCGAAAGGTTTTTACCAGCGCGAAGCGGCGAAAAAACCGCTCCAGCTGGGCCACGACGAGAAAAGCTGATCCGGGCCTGTTGTGCTTTTATTCCCTGTAGCGCGTCTTGCACCCTTTGCTGTGTGATTTACCACATCCACAGGGGCAGGTGTTTTTTCGCAGTCAGGAACATCAGCACCCAGCAGCCGATGGCCAGCGCAAAGCACAGCCAACGCCCTGCCATGGGCAGGCGGTCACGGAAGGCAAAGACGCCCAAAATCACATAGGCCACCAGAAAGCCCAGTTTGCTGGACAGCCAGGCTGTGGTGATCGGGTTTAGCTGCAGGATGACCAGCAGCAGGATGCCCATTATCAGCAGCAGGCTGTCTACGCCGTAGCTGATGCGGTCGGTGATTTTGCGCAGGCGCAGGTTGATTTTTGCGCCGCCGGCCAGCCGGTACAGGCCGCGCAGGGTAAACAGCACAATGGTCAGGTATGCCATGCCCATGTGGAAGTGTTTGATCCAGACGTAGTGTTCTGCCACGGATGTGTCCTTTGTTGGTCGGGGATGGGGGGAAGCTAGAAAAGGTGACCAAGCTTAGCAAATTCGTCATCAAATGGCAGCTGGGGAGGTTTTGTACTGTGGCGGCTGGGCGTGGTGGGCTGTTGCAGCCGGCTGACGCTGGTTCGTGTCAGCGAGCTGCCACAAACCGCTAAGGCCGGAGACAACACCCCACCACGCCCGAATCTGCCTTGTACGGGCGGGGGGTGTTGGCCCGCCATACGTGGCGGGCTGCTGTCGCGTGTAGCCGTTGATTGCTGCCAGGTTGGGACTTGTTTTCAGGCCAGCAAGCCGGTGGCGGCTTGCCAGAGCAGGCGCAGGCATAGCAGGGTCAGTACGGTGTTGAACAGTAGCGTGAAGCGCCGGTCGGTGAGTTTGGCCAGTTGTAGCAGGCCCAGTTTGGTGCCCAGTGCTCCGGCTGCAATCATCAGGGCAACCAGCAACAGCCACTCTTTGAAAACAAACCCCGCAGCGCCATACACAACCGCCTTCGGGCCATGCTGTAACACCATGGTCGCGGCGAAGGTGGCAACGGATATCTGACGGTCATCTGCGTGTTTTTGCTTGATAAAGGCAGCCACCAGCGGGCCGGTGGCACCGACAAAATGGCTAAGAAAGGTGGTTAACCCACCCGCAACCAGTGTGCCCCAGTCGCTCAGCATCAGCTTGGGCAGCTTCGGCCCCCACACCAAATAAAGAATGAACGAGGCAATCGCCAGCTGCAGCATCGGCAACGGCAACTGCACCAGAAATACCGCTGCCAAAGCGGCTCCCAGCAGCGCCCCCGGCAGAAAAAACAGCACCGAACGCCAGCTGATATGTCGCCAGAGCATCAACGCCCGGTTGGCATTCGACCCCAGCTGCACCATTCCATGCACCGGAATGATCGCCGCCACCGGCATCACCAAGCTCAAGACCGCCAACAGCAACACCCCGCCACCAATGCCGACACTGGCCGTCATGTAAGAAGTAAAACCCGCCATGACCACCAGCAACAGCACCTGCCAGCCGGTCAGGGCATCCGGCAGTGCATTCAAGAAAAAGTCCAGCATGCTTGTTTATCCAGTCAAATTGCGCACAGGATGCCACGCAACATGCAGTTAGCCCACCCTACGAATGAACACCTGTGGCTTTTTAGCTTTGGCAAACGCTGGAGAATAACCACTACTATCAGCACGCTGTAGTAGCTGGCTGTGGTGTCGATTAATAGCAGCCTCTTGCCATAAACAGGGTACAGCCCTACCCTAGCCTGCTATTACTAAGACCGATAGCTTTTTTATGGCCAAAAATAATCGCTGGACGGAACAGCAGCTTTTAGTTGCTTTTGCCCTTTACTGCCGCATACCTTTCGGGCTGTTTCATCAACGAAATCCTGAGCTTATTCGCTATGCCGAACTCATCGGCAGAACACCCAGCGCCTTGGCCATGAAGCTATGCAACATTGCCAGCCTTGACCCGGTATTTATCCAGTCAGGCCGCAAAGGTCTAGAAGGTGCATCCCAAGCCGACCAACGCATGTGGGATAGCATGCAGCAAGACTGGGAAGGCTTTGCCCTGCGCAGTCAAGCAGCTCTGGACGATTTGGGCGTGATCGAGATAGAACCCTTAGAAAAAGACGGTCCAGACACAGATTTTTCCGCTGAAGATGCCATAGTGCGCCGCAAGCAACGCATCGGGCAAAATTTGTTTCGCCAAGCCGTACTCAGCGCCTACGATTATCGTTGTTGTATCTCTGGGCTCGCGGTGCCGGAACTGCTGGTAGCAAGCCATATTGTGCCTTGGAGTCAAGACAAGAAAAACCGTCTTAATCCTCGCAATGGTTTGGCTTTATCTGTTCTACACGATAAGGCTTTTGATCTAGGCTACCTAACGCTAGATAAAGATTATCGAGTCGTTATTTCACATTTACTCGACAACAGCGAAGATTCGTTTTTGCAAGATAGCTTGTGGCGCTATGATGGCTGCCAGATTAGGCTGCCCAGTAAGTTTTGGCCACAGCCAGACTTTCTGGAATTTCACAGAGAGAATATACTCAGAACTTGATTTTCAATGGCTAAAACAAACGCCACAAAGGACTAGCAAAGAGATCGAAGCATGAGTTCAAGCAAAACACAATTTAGCTTTGACTATATAAGCACCTACACCTCAGATATTTGCTACATAATGTGCCCTTTATGCAGCAACAGAGTACATATCCCTTTTGAAGTTGAGGACGAACAACAGCCTTGGATTGGCATATGCACTCAGGGACATAAAGGCAGGTTTGCTTTTGACGAAGATTAAGTAAAATACTTTATTTAGCCTTTTAGCCTTCAACGAAGTTTCCAGACAATACAAAGGGTTGCTCATTTGCCGCCCGGAGTTCAAGAAAACACAAGCCATAAAAGAAAAAGTGAAATAAATGACTCTGAAACAAGCCATAGAACACATCCTTGAAAACTGGACCTCTGCCAATAAAGAGGTTTTCACGAATCACCCACTGGCTTTATTTTTTCGTAATGAATTTCACTCAAAAATCCGCACCGTAGTAGATAGTAATAGTAGCGCTTGGATGACCAAAGCCAGTGTTGGCGCAGGAAACTGGGCAAACGTACCTTGGCTTTCCATACTTAACCCAAAAATAACTGAAACGACAGAGGATGGCATATATCCCGTTTATCTGTTTTGCGCAGATGGTTCTGGAGTCTATCTTTCCCTTATACAAGGGGTCACCCAGCCAACTCGCGAGCTTGGAAAAGTAAAGGCAACAGAACGAGCTAAAAGCATCAAAAGCTATATCATACAAAACACACAAGAGCTTTCTTCATGGGACTCTGCACAAATAGAGTTGAAAGCCACAACTCCACTCGGAAAATCTTACGAAACCGCCAGCATTCGAGCAAAGTTTTACCCTGCAACAAATATTCCTGAAGATGCCATACTTATTCAAGACTTAAACAATCTTTTGGCAGCTTATCAAAGAATAGAAAAGCTGCCCTGGAGACAGGCAGGAAATGAAGAAACCATGATGCCAGAACAAAGTCAAAAGCTCCGTAATATCAAACTCCCCAAACCTTTCCTCTTGCTCGCCGGCATTTCCGGCACCGGAAAATCTCGCTTTGTACGCCAGCAAGCTGCGAAAGCTGCGAAAGTTGGATCGTCCAGAGACAGAGAAAATTACGAGCTGGTGGCTGTGCGCCCAGACTGGCACGAACCAAGCGATTTGCTGGGTTATGTTTCCCGTCTGTCCGGCACGGCGGAATATGTGGCAACGCCGGTGCTGAGGTTTATCGTCAAGGCGTGGCAGGAGTTGCTAGACAAAGGCTGCACACTGCCAGATGAAAACGGCACGCTGGATGACGTGTTGCTGACCGGTACCAGCGAACAACTGGATGCGGTGCTGCCCTACTGGCTGTGTTTGGACGAAATGAACCTAGCACCGGTGGAACAGTATTTTGCCGACTATCTGGCGCTGATCGAAACCCGGGAGTGGAGCTGGGACGATGATAACTTTGAATACAGCTGCGGTGCACTGTTGGCGGCGGATACCCTGAACGCGCTTGAGGCAGAAGCACAGCAAAAGCTGGCCGTTGAGCTGGGCCTGACGGTGGAGCACCTGCTTTGGCAACACTTCCTGCAACATGGCATCGCCATTCCACCTAACCTGATTGTGGCCGGCACGGTGAACATGGACGAAACCACCCACGGCTTTTCGCGCAAAGTGATTGATCGTGCCATGAGTTTTGATTTTGGCGAGTTTTTCCCCAACGATTTTGATGACTTTTATACCAGCAGCATCAGCCAGGTGCCGCTGACTTTCCCCCGTTATTCCAGTGGTAAAGAGGCTCTGGACGATACAGATGCTAAAGCAAGCATTGAGTTTCTGCAGGCCATTAACGCTGTGCTCAAAAACACCCCCTTCGAACTGGCCTATCGTGCGCTGAACGAGCTTTTGCTAGCTGTTCACTGCCATGGTGCGTCAGATAATGACGCCGATTTGCAGGCGGTCTGGGATGACTTTCTGATGCAAAAAGTACTGCCACGAATCGAGGGTGATGCCGACAAGCTGCAGCAGGATGACCAGGGTGATTTGCTGAGCCGTTTGCAGGCAGTACTGGAAACCCGGCTGGACCGAATCTGGGGAAATGACCCTGAAAGCCCGACGCGCACCGATTTTTATCGCACGAGAAAAGATTCGCAGATAAAGATTCCCTGCCGCTCACGGCAGAAAATTCGCTGGATGCGGGAGCGTCTGGAATCCTCCGGCTTTACCAGCTTCTGGCCATAAGCAGCGCAATATGATGGAAGTTGCGCCATGAGCACCTTGCTGGAGCTGAATACGCCGGATTTTACGCTGACGATCTGGGTGCGTAACATCAGCAATCGCCTGCAAACTCTGCACAGTACGCTGGAGCGCCAGCAGGCAAGAGCGGTAAGCCCCAACACGGTTTTACGTTTTGATCCGCCGCTAAAAAATGGCGATGTGAAGCTGGGCGGGTATAGCCAATCAGCGTCAAATACCGACAACCTGCCACTGGATCAACCGCTGTTTTTTGAAAACACCGAATACCAGTTTGAGTGGGTGTTTCTTAACCGCGTGGAGGACGCAACGCTGGCACATCGTAGCCATGCGTTGAACAGTTCGTTTCGTTTTGTGCCGGCACGTTCCGGTATGCCAGCCCGTTTGACCGGCAACCTCAACACCCGCAATGACGTAGGCTGGATGCGCCTACCGCTACGTTACCAACGCAACGGGAAAACGCTAGAGCAATCCATAGCTTTTGAAGTGCAGCCAACCAAAATGCTGCTGCAGCGTGATTTGCCGGCGATGTACAGCGATATTGACGAAGTGTTCCCGCTCTGGCGCTTTAGCCTAGTCGGCCAGACAAGCCAAGATGCGGCCAGCAGTCGTCAACGCGGCAACTTCCCCCTGCTTTGGTTAGCTCAATTTGCCCGTTTGCGCGAGCAGTTTGAGCAAGGCTTAAAGGTAATAAGGCAAGCGCCGCACAATCGTTTGCAGGCCAAAGTCAGCCATATTCGTGCCGACCGCCTCGGCGGACGCATTGCCCATAAAATTGCCAGCCGCGTGCGAGAGGACATGAGCAACGGGCTGCATGATCGTCGTTACCGCATCGAGAAAAAACACCTCAGTGTGGACACGCCGGAAAACCGTTTCATCAAAATGGTCGTCAACAAAAGCCGGCAGCAACTGGCTACCTTTGAGCGCCAACTGCGCAACAACAACCGTGCACCGGATCGCCAGCGTATTTCCGACAGCTTTCTGGACGAGCTGCAGCAATGGCAGTCCCCGCTGAAAAAGATGCTTGATCAAAGCTTTCTGCAAGATGTGGGTGACTATGCCGGCATGAGCCGCGAATCGCTAGTGTTGCAGCAAAAAACCGGCTACAGCGCCGTTTACCGTGCCTGGCAGGAGCTAAAATTTTACCTGTCTGCCATGGCGGGCCAGTCGCAAGTATCAATGAAGTCAGTGGCGGAAATTTATGAAATCTGGTGCTTTTTACGCATTCGCCAGATTTTATTGGACGACCTTGGTTTTGTTGAGAAGCAGGCCAGCAAGAACACGCTGGAGCTAAATGAGTTTTTTGAGTACCAGCTACAAGACGGCTTTGCCGGTGCCTTCGAGTTTACACGCGCTGACGGTATCCGTATCAGACTGGCCCATGAGCCAAAATTCACCCGCTCCGGACAGCCAATCCGCTCGTGGCTGACCACTCAAAAACCGGACATCGTACTTGAGGCTACTTTTCCCGACGACGGCACCGACAGACAGAAAACCCGCTTTATCTGGCTGTTTGATGCCAAATACCGCATCAAAACCGAGCCTGACCGCTACGATGACGATAAAGAAAAGGAAGCAATCAAAAACAGCGATCACGTACCGAACGACGCCATCAACCAGATGCACCGTTACAGGGATGCGTTGATCTACCTGCATCATGACAACCCGGCACAAACGCAAAACAAAAGCCGTCCGGTATTTGGTGCCTTTGCCCTTTATCCCGGCTTTTTTGACCAGCACAACAATGAAAACCCCTACGCGCAGGCCATCCATGAAATCGGCATCGGTGCTTTTGCCCTGCTACCGGATGACGGGATACATCATGACGGCAGCCGCTGGCTTCGGGCTTTTCTTGTTGAAAAACTGGGTGTGCTCAGCCAGCAAGTTACCACTTACGATACAGCCATTCGACGTGAACAGCTGTATGTACAGGATTCTGCCCGCATCCCTGTTCACGGAATGCAACAGGTGCTTTACCCGGACCTGACTTTGACTGTTGCACTAGGTGACCAAAAAAGCCGCAGCGCGGATTATTTTTCTGCATTTAACCAAGGCACAGCACGCTGGTATCACCTGCCACAGAAAACATTTGAAGACCGGTTTCAGCAGCATGTAACCAATGAAATTCGTTACCTGGCACTGGCCAGCACCTCCACCACGGAGCCTACAACCAAACAGATTGACCGGATATGGCCTGTAAAAAGTGTCACGCTGGTGCCGCGCAACCAGCTCAACGAGCAACAAGCCGGCAAGCTTGAGCCGAAAAAAACCGAACTTTACTACTTGTTCGAACTGGGCCGGCCACTGCAGTTGGCCAGCCCTGTCACCCGTGTGCCCCATCGTCCCATTCGTAACACAATGAAGCTGACCACCTTGCACCTGCTGGAGCAGCACCAACTATTCAGAGATTTACCGGTCACCTACCCACAAGCATTCAGCACAACAGAAGGGAATTCGGCGTCGCCGGCAAATACAAAAGACATAAACAGCCAGCTGACACGCGACAGCAGCCCGTCATAAATGGCGGGCCAAAACCCTCCCGCCCGTACCAGGCAGATTCGGGCGTGACGGGGTGTTGTCACCGGCCTTAGCGGTTTGTGGCAGTTTACTGACACGAACCAGCGTCAGCCGGATGCAACACCCCGACACGCCCAGCCGCCACAGTACAAAACCACCCGCCAAACACAAAGCCCCGTAAAACCAGACCTGCTCCCAGCTCCACGCGACAGCAGCCCGCCATAAATGGCGGGCCAAATCCCCCCGCCCGTACCAGGCAGATTCGGGCGTGGTGGGGTGTTGTCTCCGGCCTTAGCGGTTTGTGGCAGTTTACTGACACGAACCAGCGTCAGCCGGATGCAACACCCCGGCACGTCCAGACGCCGCAGTACAAAACCACCCCAGCCAAACACCCCCTCAAGAACCCACCACCAACAGCTCCCTTCCCTGCTCCGTCAACCGATATTTTTGCAGCCGGCTGCTGGGCCTATCCGGCAGTGTCATTGCAATCACGCCAAGCTCGACCAGCCGCCGAACCTGCTTGTGCAGCTCGCCAGAGACGGTCTGGTGCCCCAGCTCTCTGGCCATTTCTGCCTTGCCCAGCTCGCTTTTGGCCAGACAAAGTACCAGCCGGGCGGCCAGCTTTGACTCTAGCCGCGACTCTAGCCGCGACTCTAGCCGTACATGGTCTTCACTTTCTGCTTCCTGCCCGATTCCCTCCTGCAGTGCCTGCCAGATCGCATCTAGCATGAACTCAACAAAGGGTGCACAATCTACCGCTTCCGTACTCCGGGCAATGGCAGCGTAATAGGCTTGCTGTTGCCGATAGACCAGAGACTCAACCGGCAAATGGGCAAAAAGCGGATTCCAGTCCGCCAGAATCAGACTTTGCCATAACCGACCCATGCGACCATTGCCATCGGCAAATGGATGAATAAACTCAAACTCGTAATGGAAAACTGCACTGGCAATCAGCGGATGCTGTTCCGTCGTTTGCAGCCAGGCAAACAACTCCGACATTAAACGTGATACCTGACTGGCAGGCGGAGCCATATGAATGACCTGTTTGCCACTCATCACGCCCACCCCGCCACTGCGATAACAGCCTGTTTCATCCATCAGGCCCAGCATCAACTGCTTGTGTGCGTGTAGCAAATCAGCTTCGAGTTGTGGATCAAACTCTGGAAACCGCTCATACACAGCCAGGGCATTTTTCACTTCTTGTACTTCACGCGGTGGCGCAATGACCGGCCTGCCTTCAAGCACAGCAGTAATCTGCTCCAGGCTCAGGCTGTTGCCTTCAATCGCCAGCGAGCCCTGAATGGTACGAATGCGGTTGGCCCGCCTCAGGCGTAAAGCCTGGGCCTGTTGTTTTCGTTCGGCAAAACGTCCCAGCTGTTCGCTAATCCCGGCGACCCGGTTCAGGATGTGCGGGGTAATGGTTAAGGGCGGTGCATAACTGGCCATACAACGTTCTCCTGTACAGGACCGATTCGGGCGTGCCGGGGTTTTGTGTCCGGCCTTAGCGGTTTGTGGCAGCTCGCTGACACGAACCAGCGTCAGCCGGATGCAACAGCCCGGCACGCCCAGCCGCCACAGTACAAAACCTCCCGCCAAACACAAAGCCCCGCAAAACCAAACCAGCTTTCCGCCCCACGCGACAGCAGCCCGCCATGTATGGCGGGCCAACACCCCCCGCCCGTACAAGGCAGATTCGGGCGTGGTGGGGTGTTGTCACCGGCCTTAGCGGTTTGTGGCAGCTTGCTGACACGAACCAGCGTCAGCCGGCTGCAACAGCCCGACACGCCCAGACGCCACAGTACAAAACCTCCCCAGTCAAACGTCCCGGAACTGCTTCTCCCACTCTTTGGCTTCTTTTTTCGAGGCTCCACCCAGCACTTCCAGCGCCTGGCGCAAGCGGAAGCGGGTCAGGTCCGGGCCGAGGATGACCATGGCATCCAGCACCGACACCGAGCTGGCCTGGCCGGTAATGGCGACAAACATCAGCGGCATGATATCGCGCAACTTCAGCTCCAGCGCCGCGCCTACACGGTTGATGCACTCGGTGATGGCATCCTTGTTCCAGCTGCGCTGCTCTTCCAGCGCCCAGAGGACAAACTGGATGGTTTGACGCACCTGCTTTTCATCCAGCTTTTTGTGCGCCAGCGCTTCGGGCGTGACCTGTACCGTGCCGGAGAAGAAAAACGCCGCCAGCGGGGCAATCTGGCTGAAGTTCTCTACCCGGCCCTGCACATGCGGGGCGATCTGCATCAGGTAGTCCGGGTTGAACGCCCACTTTTGTACACGGCTGGCAAACTCTTCCAGCGGCAGCTCGCGCAGCCACTGGCCATTGAGCCAGGACAGCTTTTCCACGTCAAAGATCGGCCCGCCCAGCGAGACACGGTTGATATCAAAATGTTCGATCATCTCGGTCAGCGAGAATTTTTCGCGCTCGTCCGGCATCGACCAGCCCATGCGGCCCAGGTAGTTAAGCATGGCTTCGGGCAGGTAGCCCATGCGCTCGTAAAAGGTAATCGAAGTCGGGTTTTTGCGTTTGGACAGCTTGCTCTTGTCCGGGTTACGCAGCAGCGGCATGTAGCACAGCTCGGGCTGTTCCCAGCCAAAGTCTTCATACAGCTTGATCAGCTTGGGTGCCGAGGACAGCCATTCTTCGCCACGCAGCACATGGGTGATGCCCATCAGGTGGTCATCGACCACGTTGGCCAAAAAGTAGGTCGGCAGGCCGTCGGCTTTCATCAGTACCTGTTCGTCCATGCGGTCCCAGCCAATTTCCACGTCACCGCGCAGCATGTCTTTAACCACACAAACGCCCTCAGCGGGTACGCGCATGCGGATCACGTGGGATTCGCCGGCATCCACCCGCGCCTGTGCTTCGGCCTTGTCCAGATGGGCGCAGTGGCCGTCGTAGCGTGGCGTCTGCTTGTTGGCCATTTGCTCGGCACGCACGGCGTCCAGCCGCTCTGGCGTACAGAAGCAATGGAAGGCGTGGTCTTTTTCGACCAGCTGGTTGGCGTACTTCTGGTAGATCTCGCTGCGCTCGGACTGCCGATAAGGGCCGTGCGGGCCGCCGACATCCGGGCCTTCGTCCCACTCGATACCGAGCCAGCGCAGGGCATCAAAAATCTGCTGTTCGGACTCGCGGCTGGAGCGCAGCTGGTCGGTATCCTCGATGCGCAGGATAAACTGGCCGCCGTGCTGGCGGGCAAAGCACATGTTGAACAGTGCGATATAGGCGGTGCCAACATGGGGATCGCCAGTGGGTGAAGGCGCAACGCGGGTACGAACAACTTTGGTCATGAAGGGTATCCAGAGGTCAGAAGGTGAAACAAAGCGGCTATTCTAGCAAAAAGCGGCCCCAGCTACAGCGCCAGCCAGGTTTCCAGCAGCAGTGCCGACACCTGCGGGTCGTCGGCGCCGGTTACCCGCAAAGTGTGCAGCCGCCCGTCTGCTGCCGTTTGTGCGCTGGTGCCTGCGGTTTTGTGTACGGGCTGTACCGGCCAGATGCTGGCAGCTGCCGGTCGTGTCAGATCAGTGCTGCCGGCGTGCGCAAGGTAATGCAATGGGGCACCTGTGCCAGCGCCCAGTGCTGCAAGGCCCAGTTCCACAGCTCGCCGGGGGCGGCACCGGCCAGCTCGTCCGGCACCGGCTGGCCCAAAAAACGCAGGGCATGCCATAACAGCAAACCGGCTTCGGCCGGCTGCAGGGCCGGTGCCAGCCGTTTTTTCGACCATTTTTTACCGTACGCATCGGTGGCCAGCGGCAGGTGGGCGTACACCGGCTGCGGATAGCCCAGGCATTGTTGCAGATACATCTGCCGTGCGGTAGAGCCGAGCAAGTCGGCCCCGCGCACCACCGCATTGACGCCCTGCTCGGCATCGTCCACCACCACTGCCAACTGGTAGGCAAACAGGCCGTCGGCACGCCGCAGCACAAAGTCACCCACTTCCAGCCCCAGCTGCTCGCAAAACGTCCCCTGCAGCAGGTCGTCAAAACAGATCACCCGCTGGTCGTCCACCCGCAGGCGCCAGGCGGCAGACGGGGCAAATTCGGTCAGCACATGCATGCTGCCCTTAACCGGACGGCAGGTGCCGGGGTACAGCAGGCTGCCGTCGGTCAGGCTGTGCACCGCCGCTGCGGCAATCTGGCTGCGCGAGCACTGGCAGGGATACAGCAGGCCCCGGGCCGCAAGCTGCTCCAGTGCGGCAAGGTAGGCTGCGTCACGCTGGCTCTGCATCCAGACCGGCCCGTCCCAGGCAAAGCCAAAGGCTTCCAGCGTGTGCAAAATCTGGTCAGCCGCGCCCGGCACCGTACGGGTCTTGTCCACATCTTCGATACGCAGCAGCCACTGCCCGTTATTGGCCCGGGCATCCAGATAGCTGGCTGTGGCGGTTACCAGCGAGCCAAAATGCAAATCGCCCGTGGGCGACGGGGCGAAACGTCCGCGGTAGTTCATGGGTGTGCCCTGTTGGCATGACCGCATGGCGGCCAGGGTCCGGTAACGGAAGCCGGCATGCGAGGAAAACATTCGGCGGATTTTCTCAAAAGTTGCACCTCTGCGTACAGGGTTATGTGCCTGTCTGATCACCTGGAGCCTGATACGGCCGGGCCGCTCAGAACGGCCAGAACAGCGGTATGAAAATCACCCCCAGCACCCAGAAAATCGCATTCAGCGGCAAGCCCACCTTGATGAAATCGGTGAAATCGTAACCGCCTGCGTTATACACCATCATGTTGGTCTGGTAACCGACAGGGGTCAGAAAGCTGGTGGACGCCGAAAAGGTAACGGCAATCAAAAACGGCGTCGCGTCCACACCCAGCATCTGCGCGGAGGAAAAGCCCACCGGCGTCAGCAATACCGCCGCCGCAGAATTGCTCATCAGCTCGCCAAACAGCAGCGCCATCAGGTAAACCACCGCCAGCACCACATGCGGGCCCATGTCACTGACCAGCCCCACCGTGTGTTGCACGATGAACTGCGCCGCCCCGCTGCTGCTCATGGCTATGCCCAGCGGCAGCAGGCCGGCCATCATGATCACGATTGACCAGTCGGTAGACTCGTACACATCGTCGGCCTGCACGCAGCCGGCCAGCGCCATGGCTGCGGCACCGGTCATCGCGGTAATGGCAATCGGCAGCCAGCCCACGGCGGCCACGCCCACCACCAGCGCCATCACCAGCAGGGCAAAGGGCGCACGCCAGCCGGACTGCTCGCTGCTCTGACGCTGGGACAGTACCAGTACGCTTTTGTCCTTGCGCAGGCTGGCCATGTCCTGCTCGGGCAGTGCCATCAGCAGGATGTCGCCCACTTCCAGGCGCAGGCTGTTGAGCTTCTCCCGAAAGATCTGCCCGCGCCGCTGCACGCCCAGCACCGAGGAGTGGTAGCGCCAGCCCCGGTTCAGGGCGGCCAGCATGCGCCCGGCCATGCGGGACTGGGGAGCAATCATTACCTCGGCAACCACCGTTTTGCCCTGCTTGCTGCCCTTGATCTGAAAGTCGATCTGGCTGTTGAATTCCAGCTTGTGTTCATCCTTGAGCCGTTCAAGGTCCGGCCAGGTGCCACGGATCAGCAGCACATCCCCTTCGCGCAATTCTTCAGAACGTGGCGACCAGTATTTCTCGCCCTCGCGCAGCAACTCCAGTACATACACGCTGTATTCCTTGCCCAGCTGCGCCTGTTCTGCGGTGGTGCCCAGCAAGCTGGAGTGGCCGGTAATTTTCAGCTCGGTAATGTAATGGCCAAAGTCATACAGGTTGTCCAGGTCGGAGCTGCGCACCTCCGGCAACAGCCAGCGTCCGATGGTGAGCAGGTACAGGCAGCCGGCAACAAAGCAGATGGCGCCCAGCGGCAGAAACTGGAACATGCTGAAGCCCGGGTGGCCCAGGTCCCGCGCCACCGAGTTGACGATCAGGTTGGTCGAGGTGCCGATCAGGGTGCATACCCCGACCATTTGTGACACATAGGACAGCGGTATCAGTGCCTTGGACGGGGCCAGCCCGATTTTCAGGCTGGCGGCAATCACAATCGGGATGAACACCGCCACCACCGCGGTGTTGTTGACGAACGGCGCAATCAGCGCCAGCAGGCCAAACAGCATCAGCAAAAACTGCAGCGGCGAGCGGGCCCTGCCCAGCAGGGTGCTCAGCCCCGACAGGGCACCGCTATTCTGCAGGCCCGCTGCCAGAATGAACATGGACGCCACGGCAATGGTGGCCTGGTTGCCAAAACCGCTCAGGGCCTCGCCGGGGCTGACCAGGTCCAGCAGTGTCAGGCTGACCAGCACCAGTATCGCAATACCGTCGGCGCGTAATTTTTCGGTGACAAACAGTGCCATGGCACCTGCGGCAATGGCCAGTACCAGCGCAATTTCCAGTGTCATGCCGACACTCCTGTAATCTGTTCCTGGCTGCCATGGTGCAGAATTCACGGGCACAAAAAAAGCCCTGCAGGGCTTTTTTTGTAGCATTCAGGTGCAGTTATTGTAATTTGTCCATAACCCGCTGAACCAGTTCAGGGTCAGTGTATTGATTCTGCTGCACTGCAGGTGCAATTTCCGGCTCGGGCGCTATGTCTTGTGCGGCAACCTGTGCAGAAAAAGCCAGGCTGCCGGCCAACATCAGCGAAGCGAGTGCCGGGGATGTAAAACGCATAATCATTCTCCTGTAACTGCGTCGTGGGTGCCATGTAAAAGCGGCACTTGGGGTGTAGAACAGGTGTCGATAGTGCTAACGGGTAACCTGCGCAGGCTTTATGAAAACACTGAATCAAGTCGCTATACGGCAACTGGCTGGATTGCACACTGCTTGTTCCAGGCTTTATTGCGCCGTTTGCCAGATTGTCCAGCCTTTCCTTAATCAGTCAGCAGCACGCATCCTGTAGGAAATGAGCAAATGCCCGGGCTCATTTCCTACAAAAAACTGCAACTCTGCTATCTGACAGGATGAGTGAATTAAAGCGGTTCGCCGTCTACCGGGTAAACGCCATTTTTATCATGGGTCTCTTTACCGCTCAGTGGCGGGTTGAATACGCAGGCCATTTTCATTTCAGAAAAGCCGCGCAGCAGGTGTTCATCGTGCTTGTCCAGTATGTAGAGGGTGCCGGGCTTGATGGGGTACACCTTGCCGTCGGCCAGGGTTTCAATCTCGCCCTCGCCGCTGATGCAGTACACCGACTCTAGGTGGTTTTGGTACCAGATGTGGGTTTCGGTATTGGCGTAAATGGTGGTGATGTGGAAGGAGAAGCCCATGTTGTCGTCTTTGAGCAACATGCGGGTGCTTTCCCAGTTTTGCGCCACAATGCGGCGCGGGCTGTTTTCACATTCTTCCAGAGTACGGACGATCATTGGTTTCTCTTCTTTTGTCAGGTGTGTAATACGGATGCCTGTTTGTACCAGCAGCGGCACACAGGTTGCACGGGAGCCGGGAGTGCAGCAGGCCATCATGGTGGAGGCAAAGCCCAGCGCCGTTCCACCGGCCCGGCAGGCCATGCAAAGGAAAGCCCTTGCAGGCACAGGCCGGCGGGACGGGCCCGGGAGTCAGGATGCCTTGCGTGTACTGTTGCTATCGGCAAACACTTCGGCAAAGGCTTTATCCAGAATGTCCATGGCGCGATCAATCTGTTCTTCGGTAATTACCAGCGGGCACAGGCACTTGACGACCTGGCTGTGGTTGCCGCTGGTTTCTATTACCAGGCCCTTGTCAAAGGCCAGCTCGCAAATGCGGGCGGCTGTCTCGCCGTCCGGGCAGCTCACGCCCAGCATCATGCCGCGACCTTTCACAAACAGTTTGTTGCCGGGGTGACGACGAACAATTTGCTCCATGCGGGTGCGGATGCGCTGGCCTTTTTCACGCACACTCAGGGCAAAGTCTTCGCTCTGCCAGAAGTGCTCAAACGCGGCGGCGGCGGTGACAAAGGCATGGTTGTTGCCGCGGAAAGTACCGTTGTGCTCGCCTGGCTTCCACTGGTCCAGTTCGTTTTTCAGAAGCACTACGGCAAATGGCAGGCCGTAACCGCTAAGTGATTTGGACAGTGTGATGATGTCCGGCTGCACACCCATCTCTTCGAAGCTGAAGAAAGAGCCCGTGCGGCCACAACCTGCCTGGATGTCATCGACAATCAGCAGCATGCCGTGCTGGCGGCAGAGCTTTTCCAGCTGGCGCAGCCAGTCGGCAGAGGCGGTGTTCAGGCCGCCCTCACCCTGTACCACTTCAACAATTACGGCAGCCGGCTTGTCGATGCCACTGGACGGGTCTTCCAGCATCTTTTTCATCATGGCAATGGTGCTGACTTCCTTGCCAAAGTAGTTGGCATAGGGCATGCGGCTGATGTCATTGAGCGCTGTGCCAGCACCGCCACGGTGGTGCTCGTTGCCTGTGGCAGCCAGCGCGGCCAGTGAGCAGCCGTGAAAACCGTTGGTAAAGCTGATGACATTGCTGCGGCCGGTAACCTTGCGTGCCAGTTTCAGTGCTGCCTCAACCGCGTTGGTGCCGGTCGGACCGGTAAACTGCACGCGGTAATCCTGCATGCCACGCGGCTTCAGGATGATGCGGCTGAAGGTTTCCAGAAAGCGCTCCTTGGCCTTGGAGTACATGTCCAGGCCATGGGTCAGGCCATCGCTTTCGATATAGTCCAGCAGCGCCTGCTTGAGCACAGGATGGTTGTGCCCGTAGTTGAGGGTGCCGGCGCCGGCCAGAAAGTCGATATAACGGGTACCGTCCTCGCTGAACAGCTCTGCGCCCAGTGCCTTGTTGAAGACAACAGGGAAAGAACGGCAGTAGCTGCGTACACCGGATTCATTTTGCTTGAAGATTTCCATGGGTAACCTTTTATTTTGTAGTAATGGTTGAGTCTGAATGTGCAGGAAAAGGTCCAGCCCGGTACAGCACTTCATCCTCGTGCTGGCCGGCAAAGTGCTGCTGGCGACTGAACAGCGTGCGTGTCTGGTATTCAATGCCCAGCGCCGCAAACGCTTTGAGAAACAGCGCCTGGGAAGCACTGTTGTCGGGGGAAATGGTTGTTTCCAGATAGCGTACGCCCTGCCCGGCAGCCACGCGCTTGATCAGCGCCAGCAGCATCCGCAAGGCCAAGCCCTGGCCACGCATGCTGCTGTCCACCGCCACCTGCCAGACAAACAGGGTGTCGGGCCGTGCGGGTGGGCAATAACCGGAAATAAACCCGACCAGTGCGCCTTGCGCGTTTTCGGCAGCAATGGCGGTGTCGGCAAAGTCGGTGCACTGCAACAGGTTGCAATAAACCGAGTTGATATCGAGGGGCTGGCAACGTGACACCAGCTGATGCAGGGAGTAGCCGTCCTGGTCAGTAGGTTGACGCAGGGTGACTGTGGCAATACTCACAATGAATCCCGTTGGTTGTTAAAAACGGTTTTTACCCTAGAGGCATGGGCAAACCATTACAACCATCAATTTCACTGCCAACAGACAGCAGGCGGACCCGGAAAAAAGCCTCTGCGGCAAGTGGTAAAAAAAACCTAACACACTGTATCAGCTGGCATTATCGGACGTTCGCCAAGTAACAAAAATTGCCTTCGGGGGGTTGTATTGGCAAACCGGGCATTTTCTGACGAACGGTCAATTTTGTATAAAAAACAACCAGTCCGTATCGTTTGAAAAATGGTTTTAACGGTTTTATTGCGGGAAAAAACAGCAGGAAGCCTGTCTGGCCGGAAAGAATGGCGCGCCCAGGTGGATTCGAACCACCGGCCTTTCCCTTAGGAGGGGAATGCTCTATCCGGCTGAGCTATGGGCGCGTTACAGTGCGGGCGCAAATGATACCGGCTTGCCAAGAAAAAATCAGCCACTTTTTGCACCTGGGCAGGCTACGTCAGGGCTTTGTGCCTGCACCCTGCAACACATATGAAGAGTGATGCGTGCCGCGGTGTCCTGGCTTCATTCTGGCAGGCCCCTTCGGGTGTCGGCCGCACAGCAACAGGTTACAGTGCAAAGTACAGCCGCAAGGCAACACAGGGGCTGACACAAAATGCGCGATTTGAGTCAAATTCCGCTCAGATAGCGGGCAACCGCCTCGATTTCCATGGGTGTCAGCTTGGTGGCAATCGAGCTCATGATGGCATTTTCGTCAGTCCGTTCGCGCTCATTGAACTCGCGCAACTGGCTCACCAGATAACGCATGTGCTGGCCGGCTATGCGTGGCAGTTCGTCTGTGCCGGCACCCTCCTCGCCGTGGCAGCTTGCACAGGCGGCAACCCCAGACCACTGGTTGCCGTTGTGATAAATGTATTTGCCTACAGCGGTAAAGTCCGGGTCAAGTGCACGGTGGGATTTGGTCGGTTTGCTGCTGCAGTACTTGCCCAGCGCCACCATCTCGTCCGGCTCAAGGTTTGCGGCAATGTCATTCATGGTGCCCTTGCGCCGTCCGCTCTTGAAATCTTCCAGCTGCCTGCTGATGTACACGGCACTCTGGCCTGCCAGCCGCGGGTAAATGGCGCTGGAACTTTCTCCGTCGGCACCGTGGCAAACCTTGCAAACCGAGTTGACTATAGCGACCGCACGCTCTTCATCGGCTGCCTGCACCTGGATTGCGGACACCATGACCAATAACAACATGACTCTGCGCAACATGACTCCTCCCATCAAATTGGGCACGCTACGATTTTTTGTAGTGCCGAAAGCAGACAGTTTTACTCGACCCAGTTACGCAATGCTTGCCGGGCCGGCTCATTGACCGGCCTGGCCTGCAGCCCGGTCGGCAGCCATTCGATACTGTAACTGGCATTTTCGACCAGCGGGATAAAGCTCAGCTTTACCATTTTGGCTTCAACAAACGGCAGCCCGCCTATCCACTGCACCATTTGCCAGACATCCAGCCCAAACTTGCTGGGCGCCAGCGGCTGCTCCAGGTATTGCGCTGCGTTCTGTTGTTCAATGCCCAGAAACCGGGCGTTAAGCTCGGCAATGCGATAACCCGGCTGCAAGCCGATCAGGCTGGCCAGCCCCCGCCAGTCCAGCACCTGAACATTCAGCCCCCACAGCTCGCCATCCAGCAGCAGCTGATGGCTGCTGGTACCATCATTGAGGGTTACGCGGTAACGGTCGTTGTTGCCATTGCCTACCGTCAAGGTAGCCAGGGTGCTGCCCGACTGTTGTTCCCTGTAGGTACTGAGGTCGTAGGCCAGTGCCGCACCCAGCAGCGCCAGCAACACCACTGCCAGCCCGCCACTGCCACGCAGCCAGGCCAGAAACCAGCGGCCACGCCACAAGATGCGCAGCCCCAGCCACAAGACCAATAGCGCAAGCAGGGCAACGCCCACGGCAAGACCTGTAAATTGCATGTGCTGAACTCCAGTCGGTAAAATCAGTTTATTATGCGTGCCTGCGACGGTTTCGTCCAAGCCGTTTCGTCAGCCGGTGCCGGCATTGGGAAATTTCATGTTTTTACCACCCGAATTATCCATCACACTGCTGCTAGTGCTGATAGTCGTGGCCTTTATGGCCGGTTTTATTGATGCCATTGCCGGGGGTGGCGGTTTGTTGACCATTCCTGCGCTGATGCTGTCGGGCATACCGCCCCACCTTGTGCTGGGCACCAACAAGCTTTGTGCCACGTTCGGATCGGCGATGGCCAGCTATACTTTTTACCGGCGTGGTTACTTTCAACCCTCTAGCTGGCGCCCTGCCCTGGCGGCTACTGCAATTGGTGCGGCCGCAGGCGCCGTCCTGGCACAAAAAATGCCCGCCCAGTGGCTCAACCAGTTCCTTCCGGTGGTGGTGCTGCTATGCGGGCTGTACATGCTGTTCAGCAAGATTCCAGAGCGCAGCGCAGAGCCACAGCCGGCCATTGGCAAAAAGCGCCAGCTGCCACAAGGGCTTATGCTCGGCTTTTACGATGGCGTAGCCGGCCCCGGCACCGGGGCCTTCTGGACAGTCAGCACGCTCTTGCTCTATCCGCTGGACTTGCTGCGTACCACAGGTGTGGCCCGCAGCATGAATTTTGTCAGCAATGCCATGGCGCTCGCCATGTTTGTGATCGGTGGCCAGGTGCTGTGGTCACTGGGCCTGGCCATGGGCATCGCCCTGATGCTGGGTGCGGCTGTCGGGGCGCGTTTGGCCATCGGCGGCGGCAGCAGGCTGATCCGCCCGCTGTTCATCCTTATGGTGATGGCGCTGACAGCCAGGCTAGCGTGGCAAAACTGGTTTACTGCTGCCTGACCGCTCGTGCAAATGAAGATCAATAAGGTAGCGGGCAATGGATCCGCTCAGGGGCAGCAGCGGCAGCTGGTGGATCTTGAACCAGCGGGCATCTTCAATTTCGTCTTCCTGGGGAATGATCTCGCCTTCCAGATACTCGGCGTGGTACCCCATCATCATGGAATGCGGAAAGGGCCAGTTCTGGCTGGTGACATAACGCAGGTTATGAACCCGGATGCGGGTTTCTTCATAAACCTCGCGATGCACGCAGCCTTCCATGGTTTCACCCGGCTCGGCATAGCCGGCAAGGCAGCTGTACAGGCCGCTGACAAAACGCGGTGAACGCGCCAGCAACACCTCATCGCCCCGTGTAACCAGCACGATCATGCAGGGCGACAAGCGCGGATACTGCTGCAGACCGCACGGCTGACAATAACGCATGCGGTGTTCCGTGGAAGACTGCATCGGCTGGCCGCAGCTGCCACAAAACCGGTGCTGGCGTGACCAGACGCCGATCTGGCTGGCATAAGACAGCATGCCGAACCAGTCTGCGTTTTCATGGCCCAGTTGTGAGCGCAGCGATACCCACTGCCATTGTTCGTCGTCTGGCCGCTCGGTCAGCTCATACAGAAATACGGGTTGCCCATCCAGGTATCCAATGCCCTGGATATCCAGCAACCAGGGGGAAAAGCGCTGTTCCAGCGAAGCCAGCGGCCAGAACATGCCGCCGTCGGCCTGCTGCAAAAAGCGTTGCTGGCAATGCAGCAGGGCAAACCCGGTGCTGCCGTCATGGTGCGGCTGGCCTATCTGCCAGCCTTTAGCTTGCTGCAGCATCTGCAACTGTTACACCCAGTTTTTCAAGCCCGCGGGCCGCACGTTCCAGTGGGTCCTGCTCGCCACTTTGCAGGGCCATTCCGCCTTCCAGGTAGTACTCCAGACTGGACAGCACATCAGCCAGTGTTTCGAGTGCAGCCTGCTCTGGCAGCTGGGCGGAGTTGATCATGTTCGTGTCAATATAGTCAGCACAGTGCTGTACCAGTGCGGCCGCGCGGAATTCATCAATAAACCAGAGGCCGCCGCGCACCAGCGACAAGGTCGGCGGTATGTTGTTCAGATGGTTTGCATCACCATCCGCCTCGCAATAAGCAGTGATTGCCCGCTTGGCCAGCAACAGGCCGTTTGCCGCCTCGCCCATGATGACAATGCGTGCCTCTGTCAGCTGGTGACTGGCAAACACTTCTGCTTCGGAGAGTGTGGACACCTTGACCGCATGGCGCTGACCAAGCCCCAGGCTGGCCACCAGGCCTTCGATGTAGATCACCGCGTCGGCCAGTTGCAGTAGCTGCTCGGGCATTACATCCTCAAGCTGCTGCCAGTTTTGCATCACTTTCAGCTGCCGCTTGAGTGATATGCTGGCGCTGGTCAGGCCCACCATGGCCAGGGTTTTTTCCAGTTTGCCCACCACCTGCGGCAAACCCGAAAAAGCCTCCGGCGATACGGTACCGCGGCCAATCAGGTCGACGGTATCCTTGACGATACCCAGTTCTTCCTGGATTGCTGCCGATAAAGAGCGCAACACATTTGTGCCCGGCCCGGACAGACGCTGATACTCATCTGCCAGCATTTGGTCGGTAAACGGCAGGCTGGGCAAATTGGCTGCAGCACGAACTTCTGTTGCCAGCGGGCCGGACGTCTGCGCCAGCGCCACCAGGTAGAGCATGTCCTTGATCAGGCCCCGCGAGGGTGTATGACTGGCATTGGCAAGATGCTGCCTGATTTCACGCTCAAGCCGTGAAAACAACAGCTTGCGCTCTGTATTGAGCAGCAGTTTGCCATCAATGAATGACTCAAGTGCAGCTGCAGACACCCAGTACAGTATCGTGCCCGGTGCTGCCGGATCGGTCACATCCATTTTCAATATCAGGCGCTTCATTGCGCTCAGTGCCGGCTGTACATTTTGTTCGCGAATCACTGCCAGCAAAGCCAGCTGGTACAGGTGACGCTGACGTGCCAAAACCCCTTGCGGGCTGGACAGCTGGCGCACAGCGGGCCTTGCCGGGCGCTCGACATTGAGGCGGGCAGAGAAAAAATAGCTTTCCGGCAGGCGCGACTGCCCTGCTGCCTTGCGCAACTGGTTGATGGCCGGCAGCAGCAGCTCCGGCATTTCTACCCAGTTGGCTTCCAGCTGCTCCAGATAGCTGTGCAAGACATGCAAGCCGTTGTTGATGGCTGACAGCTGGTCGTTGTACTGGGCATCGGCATCTGCAGGAATGCCCATTGCCAGGGTTTGCATTTCCTGGGCCAGCAGCTCGGCACCTGCCAGCCCTACCAGTGACAGGATGCCCTTGATTTGCTGCAGGTTGTGTACAGATCGTTGCAACAGGGTGCCACTGTCCCGCTCTTCAAGAAAGCGCTCCAGGTTTTGCTGTGTTTCCAACATCGTGGCAAATAGTTCTTCACGCACTATGCCCAGCGAGGATGCTCCTGTTGCCATATTTATTTTCCTGTTTCCAAATACATGCCAAACACGTCCTGCCTACACCAGCCAACCAGGCTGACGGGCTGTGGCCGCCCGGTTAACCCCGTTAGCCTGCTTTGAGCACTTGAGAAACCCGGTATCGCCGGAGTTTTTCGTCATGACCCCGCTATGGGGCATCCCGGTACCCAACATCAGAACTCCGGCCAGCCAGACTTGAGCTCTGCAATACATGTTACGGTCACTTGTCCTGTCTGGCCGGAGTGACGCAACCCTATCAGTCTCTTGTCAATTGTCCCGGCCGTCAAGCAAGTACCTTGTTTTAAACAAGATTTGCTACCCCATTAACAACCCGGAACTTAACAGCTTGCAATCTACTGCAAGCTGTTGACCGGTCAATCGGCGAATTCCGGGACCGTTTTGCTCATTCGCGCTGCCATGGCAATACGTAAGTCCCCGGATTGCAACATGGCGGCGTTCCAGCTTGCTATGTAGTTGAGGCCATCCTCTACACTGTGATCGCGCGCATAGCGGATCATTTCCTTGGTGCCGCGCACCGCCAGTGGCGACTTGGCCGCAATTTGACGGGCAAGCTGCATTACTTCGCTTAGCAGCTCGGCAGGTTCGCTGTAAACACGATTGACCAGCCCGATACGCTGCGCCTCATCAGCCTCGACAAAACGTCCGGTGTACGCAAGCTCGCGCATCATGCCATCGCCAATGATGCGCGGCAGCCGCTGCAGGGTACCCACGTCTGCTGCCATGCCCACATCAATTTCGCTAATGGAAAAACGGGCATCTGCGCTGCAGTAGCGCATGTCGCAGGCACTGACCAGATCGATGGCGCCCCCTATACAATACCCCTGGATGGCTGCCAGCACGGGTTTGCTGCAACGGTCAACTGCTTCAAGGGCACTCTGCAAGCGCTTGATCTGGTTGCGTAAAATCACTGCATTACGGCCAACGTCCTTGCCCAGCAAACCAGCCACCGAAGCCAGGTAGGCCAGGTCGATACCACTGGAAAAGTGTGCGCCCGCACCGCCAATCACCACAACCCGCACACCCGGCTGCTCCTCAATCCAGGCAAAAATATGCGGCAATTCCTGCCAAAACTCCGCATTCATGGCGTTGAGCTTGGCCGGCCGGTTCATTTCAACCTGTGCTACCTTGTCAACGACCCTAACATTGAAAAACTTGTAATCCATGCTGCCTCCTGCGTTTTTATTTTACTGCCGGCTTCGGCTTTATGCTTGTCTTGTACCTCAGCGGCTGCCCCCTGCACAAACAGGGTTATGCCTGCCCAGGTTTTCAGAAGTGCCCCGGTATTACAACAGGACACTCCGCCCGGGGATCAATGGCCGGTTATTAGCCTGCCTTTTCGGCCAGGAACGCCCCTCCGGCCAGCCCGCCTTTACCAGTCCAGCTCGCGACCACTGATTTTGGCCAGATCCTGTAAAAAAGCACGGTGGGCTTCCAGCTCTGCTGCACTGGCCGCCAGCACAGGCGCTGTCAGCCGGTCTGCCGCCAAGCGGCGAATCGCACCGGCACCTTGCCCGCCACCCTCGCCATCGCCTGCCAGTAACAGACTGCTCTGACCGCCGGTCATGTGCAGGAAAACATCCGCCAGAATTTCGGCATCAAGCAAAGCGCCGTGCAGTTCACGCTGTGAGTTGTCGACATGATAGCGGGAGCACAAGGCATCCAGTGTATTGCGCTGGCCGGGATGACGCTCACGCGCCATAACCAGAGTATCCAGCACCGTGCAGTAGTCGGTGATATTGCTGCGCTCGGTCTGCCCCAGCAAGGCATATTCATTTTCGATAAAGCCCACATCAAAGGGCGCATTATGAATGACCAGCTCGGCACCCTTGATAAATTCGTAAAATTCGTCAGCCACGTCCTTGAAACGGGGTTTGTCTTTCAGGTATTCGTCGGTGATGCCGTGCACTGCAACCGCACCCTCGTCCACTTCGCGATCCGGCTGGATATACACATGATAGTGACGGCCGGTAAGCCGGCGCTCAATCACCTCGACACAGCCAATTTCAATAATGCGGTGCCCATCGGTCACCGGCATGCCTGTGGTTTCCGTATCCAGGACTACATATCGTTTCACTTGCGCACCTCTTCCACGCCGCGGTTGGCCAGATTATCAGCCCGTTCATTGCCCGGATGACCGGTGTGGCCGGCCACCCACTGCCATTGCACATCATGCTGCTGCACCAGGGCATCCAGTTGCTGCCAGAGATCCTGGTTCTTTACCGGCTGCTTGCTGGCAGTTTTCCAGCCGCGCTTTTTCCAGTTGGCCAGCCATTGCTGCATGCCCTGCATTACGTATTTGGAGTCGGTCACCAGCAAGACATTGCTGCGCCGCTTCAGGGCTGACAGTCCTTCGATAACTGCCTGCAATTCCATGCGGTTGTTGGTGGTGCTGTCTTCACCGCCAAACAGCTCCAGCTCGCGCCCCTTGTATTGCAGCAGCACGCCCCAGCCACCCGGGCCAGGGTTGCCCTTGCAAGCGCCATCGGTATAAATGTGTATCTGATCAGTCATGTTTACATTGTTCTTCTGCTATGTCCGGCTTGATTGTTTGCTGTGCAACCGGCATCGGCAGCAACCCCTTGAGTCGCCGGTTACGCTGTCGCTGGGCTGGTGCTGCATGCACCTGCTTGCGGGCCGCTATCATATAGCATGCGCCCAGGGGCCACTGCTTTTTACCCAGAAAACTTTCCAGCCGGGGCAATGCTCGCTGCCCGCAGGCGGGCAAATAGTGGGCAAACCTGGGTGTTTCCACAGCAAACCCCAGCACGGCAAGCCACTCTGACACCCTGCCTGCAGAAAGCCTGTGCCCCCGCCGCCACAGCCTGTTGCCAGCAAACCCCAACCACCAGGGGTTACGTCCAATCAGCAACAAGTAGCCGCCCGGACGCACCGCCTGGGCCGCCTCGCGCAACAGGTCGTAGGGCGAACCGGCAAACTCAAGGCTGTGCTGCAATAGCACCACATCGGCACCATCGGGCTGCACCGGCCACAGGCATTCGGAACAGATGGCGTCTTGCACCTGCTCATCAGTACCAACATGCACCTGGTGTCGAATATCGCTTTGCCAGCAGGTATCTGTTGCCGCGTTATAGACCAGCAGGTAGCTGCCAAAACAGCGCTGCAGCCGTTCTTGCAGCCACTGCTGCTCTGCCTGCAACAGGGCTGCAGCCCGGGGGCTGGCCAGCCAGTGACGCAGCTCGGCAGAAGATACTGCACGCCGCGGCTTGATCCGCGCCAAGTTTAACATGCTCTTCTCCTTAAACTGTCGGCTCATGGGGCCTGTGCAGTGTGTTGGCTCTCTCAAGCAGGAATGACGGGTGCACCGGAACAAGGTACCCGGCCTGTGCCGTGGACGCCGAAAGGTGCCATCGGAATAAAGCCGGCAGGCACCGGCATTCACGTCCAAAAGTTCGACAGCAGTTTTAACGGTCTGCTATGGTTCTGGCAACCCTTGATCTGTTTACAGGATAGCTGCCATGTTGACGATTACCGCCCTGCCTGCCTTTAACGACAACTATATCTGGCTGTTGCAAGATTCTGCCACACAGCAATGTGCTGCCGTTGATCCGGGCGATGCCAAACCGGTGCTGCAATGGCTAAAAGACAATCCTGGCTGGCAACTGACCGATATTCTGATCACGCACCACCACCACGATCATACGGGTGGTATCGGCACATTGAAACAGGCTACCGGTGCCCGCGTGCACGGCCCCGGGCAGGAAACCATTGACGGTGTGGATCATCCGCTGGCCGACCTGCAGCAATTGCAGGTATTGGACCGCACCTTTACCGTTTACCATGTTCCCGGCCACACCCTGGGCCACATTGTCTACTACCTGCCCGGCGAGCAACCGCTGCTGTTCAGTGGCGACACCCTGTTCCTGGCTGGTTGCGGGCGCCTCTTCGAAGGGACCCCGGCCCAGATGTACCACTCCCTGCAACGCCTTGCCGCCCTGCCGGCCACCACCCTGGTGTACTGCACGCACGAATACAGCCTGTCAAATCTCAAGTTTGCCGCTGCCGTGGAACCGGACAACACAGCTGTCAGCGCACGCTTAGAAAAGGTTGCCACATTGCGTGAACAGGGTCACATCAGCCTGCCCAGCACCCTGGCCGACGAACTGGCTACCAACCCCTTTTTACGCTGCAACGAACAACAGGTGGTGACCAGTGCCGCCCGGGAAAGCGGGCAGCTGCCGGTCGGACCGGTAGAGGTATTTGCCGCCATTCGCGCCTGGAAAGACAGGTTCTGATTTCGGCTCACAACGCCGGCAAAGGGAAGCCAGGCACAATTGTCTGTATTGTCAGGCTGTGGTTGCAAAGCCAGCTTGCAAGCCCCGGCTTGAACGTGCTCCAGCACGGCCGCACAGCGGAGAGCGAAGCGAATAAAGTGCCCACTGTTGCGCTTTTTCGCTGCTTTTGCCTGACCCCGACTGCCTCGCCAACATTATTGCTCAGCGCATCCGGAGGCTTTGCCGGATGCGGACTTGCCCAGCGGTCGCGGAGCAGCCTTTTCCACGGCTGGCAGTGGTGTTATCTGTCTGTGTCAGCAGGCCCGCCACAACAAGCCTGGCGGACTGGCCAGTTCTTCCGACCAGTTACACTTGACCCCCCCACCCATGGCCCATAGAATTTGCAGAATTTTATTTTCTCAAAAAATCCTATGCCAAATACAGCTTTCCGCTCGCGCAGGCGGATCACCAGGTGGTTATACGGGGGGCTGCTGGCCTGTGCGACTCTTTTGTTCGCAGGCTGTCAGCAACCGGGCCTGCAGTCACCAGGCCAGGACGAACATGAGCTAAAAGAGCGTCTGGCGCCACTGCATCTGCCAGACCGCGACTGGTCCGATCGGGCGCTAATGCAACCCCCGGGGCACTCACCGGCAAACCGGTCCGGCCAGCAACAGGCCGACGATGAAAACACTCCGGCCATTACCGACATCTGGCAGCGCATCCGCCACGGTTTTCAGCTGCTGGATGAAGACCTGGACAACCCGCGCATCGACCGACAGCGACTCTGGTATGCCAGCCGCATCAGTAGTCTGGAAACCATTGCCAAACGCAGCAGTCCTTACATCCACTATATAGTCGAGGCACTTGACAGCCACAGCATGCCGCTTGAGCTGGCCCTGCTGCCCGTGATTGAAAGCGCCTATAATCCCCTTGCTTACTCACCTTCCCATGCCGCCGGACTGTGGCAGTTCATCCCTTCGACCGGGCGTGTTTTCAAGCTCAAGCAAACCCGCTGGTACGATGGCCGCCGTGACATCACTGCATCGACCGAGGCCGCACTGGAATACCTGTCCTACCTGAACAACATGTTTGACGGCGACTGGCTGCTCACCCTCGCAGCTTACAACGCCGGCGAAGGTACGGTCAGCCGCGCCATCAAGCGCAACAAAAGCCTGGGGCTGCCGGCCGACTACTGGAACCTCCAGTTGCCCAGGCAGACACAGGAGTATGTCCCCAGGCTGCTCGGCCTGGCACAGCTGATTGCCAGTCCGCAGGCCTATGCCCTCAAACTGCCGAAAGTGCCCGATGAGCCCTACTTTGCCCAGGTACCACTGGAACACCAGCTTGACCTGAGCCACATCGCCAGTCTGGCCAAGGTACCGGCAAAGCACATCCGGGAGCTGAATCCTGCTTTCAAAGAAGGCGTTGTTCTCGACGGCCCCCAGCATGTTCTGGTGCCGGTAGAACAGGCTGACCGGCTGGAGCGCAAACTTGCCAGGCTGTCACCTGACGAGCTGATGCAGGTGCAGCGCTATGTGGTTCGTGCCGGCGACACCCTGTCTGCCATTGCCCAGCGCAACGGTACTTCGGTTGCCAGCATCCGCCAGCTGAACCAGCTCAAGACCAGCCAGCTGCGTATCGGGCAACAGCTAAAGCTGGCCGGTACGCCAGTCTCCAGCCCACAACAGGCGGCTGCAACCCGTAACGCACCTGCTGCAACCAGCACATATCATGTGCGCAAAGGTGACACCCTGAGCGGCATTGCAGCCCGGCATGGCACCAGCGTCAAACAGCTGCGCCAGCTGAACAACCTGCAGCACGACCGGCTGAAAATCGGCCAGGCTTTGCTGCTGCAACCCGGCAGCACCCGCTATGTGGTGCGTGCCGGCGACACGCTGTCTGCGATTGCCAAACGCCACAAAGTCAGCCTGCGCCAGTTACAGAGCTGGAACCCATCACAAGGCAAACTGCTAAAGCCTGGCCAAACGCTAACCCTGTATCTGTAACAGATGCCAGAATGTCCCCGCTTGTGTGTACGAGCTTGCCTGTACACACAAAGCAGCGGGATGATAGTGTGCAAAACTGCCCGTACACACAGAACCATCCGCGGTGTCGTGCAAACCGGTTTGCACCTACAATATCTTCACTCACGTCAGTCAGCCGGGAGGATATCCTTGCTTTACCTGTTTCGTTTTCTGGTTCTTGCCACACTATTGAACACAGGACTGGCGCAGGCCGCAGTTACCCTGAGCCACGGCTTTGCCCGCTTCGGCCAGCCGGCATACCCTGCCAGCTTCAGCCATTTCGACTGGGTCAACCCGGCCGCCCCCAAAGGCGGCCGTGTGCGCTTGATGGCATTGGGCACCTTCGATAGCCTCAACCCCTACATCCTCAAGGGCACCAGCCCGATTGCCACTGGCGATTTTCATCAATATGGCATCAGCGAACTAAACGCCCCGCTGATGGTTGGCCATGGCAATTTTGATCCCTCTGGCGATGAAGCAGCAAGTGCTTATGGACTGGTTGCAGAAAGCATCCAGTACGCCGACGATCTGCGCTGGGTGGTGTTCAACTTGCGTAAGCAAGCCCGCTTTCATGATGACCGGCCAATCACAGCAACCGATGTCGAGTTTTCCTGGCGCACCCTGAAAAAACACGGACACCCACAATACCGCAACTACCTGAAGAACGTGGCGCGGGTCGATATTCTTGCACCGCTGCGGGTACGCTTCGTCTTCAAGCAGCCGGCCACCCGCCAGCAAATTCTTGACCTTGGCGAGCTGCCTGTGCTGCCCAGGCACTACTGGAGCAGGCGTGACTTCACCCGTACCAGCTTCGAGCCGCCGCTGGGCAGTGGTCCCTACCGCATCACCGAGATAAAACCCGGCCGCAGCCTGCGTTTCGAGCGGGTTGCCAACTGGTGGGGCAAAGACTTGCCGGTCAACGTCGGCAAATACAATATCGACCGCATAGATGTGGACTTCTACCGCGACCGCCACGTTGCTTTCGAAGCATTTAAGGCCGGCAGTTTTGACATCTACATTGAACATCAGGCCAAAAACTGGGCCAGCAATTACCGCTTTCCTGCCCTGTTGCGGGGTGACATTGTTCGTGCCGAAATCCCCCACCAGATCCCGGCACCCACCCAGGCATTATTCATTAACAGCCGCCGGGCACCCTTTGACAACCTGAAGGTGCGCAAGGCACTGACCCTGCTGTTTGATTTCGAATGGGCCAACCGCACCCTGTTCAACAGTGCCTACTTGCGGACCACCAGCTTTTTTCCGAACAGCCCTTTTGCCGCGCACGACATTCCGCGCGGTACTGAATGGCTGCTGCTAAACCCCTGGCAGGACCAGTTGCCTGCCGCCCTGTTCGAGCAGCCATTCCAGGTGCCGGTCACCGAGGGCCGTGGCGTGCCGCGCGACAATCTGGGCAAGGCGCTCAGCCTGTTGCAGGAAGCTGGCTGGAAGACCGGCCGCAAAGGGCTGAAGAACAGTCATGGCCAGCCCCTGCGGCTGGAAATCCTGCTGGTCAATCCGAGGCTGGAGCGTATCCTGCAGCCCTATATACAGACTTTGCACCGCATCGGCATGCAGGCCAGCCTGCGCACCGTCGACCGCGCCCAGTTCAAACACCGCCTGGACAGCTTCGACTATGATATGACCCTGCTGGTGCTGCCACAAAGCCTGAACCCCGGCCACGAACAGTGGCTGTACTTTCACTCCAGCCAGGCCAACATGCACGGGAGCAAGAACTACGCCGGTGTACAGCACCCCGTGGTTGATGCCATGCTGGAGGCGGTAATGGCCGCACAAACACAAAACGAGCTGGAGTCCGCCATGCAGGCACTGGACCGTGTCCTGCTCTGGCAACACTATATTGTGCCGAACTGGTATATTAGCCGGCACCGCATTGCCTACAGCAAGCGGCTCAAGTTTGCCCAGATACCCCCGTACACCCTTGGCCTGCGTGCCTGGTGGCTCGACCCGGCGGAGACTCCCTGATGACCGGACAACTGACAACAAGGCTGCTGGCCCTGCTGTTACTGCTGACATGCGCTACAGGCAGCCATGCCGAACACGCACTGACACTCTATGGTGAAGCACCCAAGTACCCGGCAGACTTCCGTCACTTCGACTACGTCAACCCGGAGGCTCCCAAAGGCGGTACCCTGCGCCTGCCCGGACTGAACGGCTTCGACAGCCTTAACCCTTTCATTCCCAAAGGGAATGCCGCCGACCATATTAGCCTGGTCTACGACAGCCTGACCTACCACTCGCCTGACGAGCCCTTTACCGAGTATGGCCTGCTCGCCGAACGCATCGAGCGCGACCCGGACAACCTCTTCGTGCGCTTTCATCTGCGTCCCGAAGCCCGCTTTAATGATGGCACTCCGCTCACCGCCGAAGACGTTGCCTACACCTTCGAACTGCTTACCACCCAGGGCCACCCGCTGTACCGCCAGTATTATGCCGATGTCGCCGACGTGGTGGCCGAGAGCACGCACAGCGTGCGTTTTGATTTCAAGCATGAACACAACCGCGAGCTGCCGCTCATCCTTGGCCAGCTGCAGGTGCTGCCCAAACACTGGTGGCAAAACAACGATTTCAGCAAAACCTCGCTGCAGCCACCGCTGGGCAGCGGTCCCTACCGCATCGCCAGGGTGGCCGCCGGGCGCAGCATCACCTATGAACGGGTCAAGGACTGGTGGGGCAAGGATTTGCCGGTCAACCGTGGCCAGTACAACTTCGACCGGGTGCAGATCGACTATTACCAGGACATGTCGGTGGCACTGGAGGCCTTCAAGGCCGGCCAGTTTGACTTCAACCTGGAATATTCCGCCAAGGACTGGGCCACTGGCTATAACTCGCGGGCATTAAGGCGCGGCGATATCCTGCGCGAAGAAATCCACAACCACAACCCGGCCGGCATGCAGGCCTATGTCTTCAACCTGCGCCGCCCGATGTTTCAGGACCGTCGTGTCCGTGAAGCCATCGGCCTGCTGTTTGACTACGAGTGGACCAACAAGCAGCTGTTCTATGGTGCCTACCTGCGCACCAACAGTTTTTTTGCCAACTCGGAGCTGGCCTCCAGCGGCCTGCCCGACAAAGCGGAGCTGGAGCTGCTGGAACCATTGCGCGGACAGATTCCTGACGAGGTATTTACCACTCCGTTTAAGCTGCCCGTCAGTGATGGCAGCGGCATCATCCGTGAACGGCGCCTGCAGGCTTGGCAGCTGCTGCAAGAAGCCGGTTACCGGATTGAAAAAGACCGCTTGGTGAATGCCGATGGCGAGCCGCTGGCATTCGAGTTCATCATTGCCCAGACCAACCTGGAGCGGGTGCTGTTGCCGTTCAAGCGCAACCTGGCCGAGCTGGGCATCGAAATGACCATCCGCCGCGCCGATGTCTCGCAGTACATCAACCGCATGCGCTCGCGGGACTTTGACATGACGTCGGCGATTTGGCCACAGTCCAGCTCGCCCGGTAATGAGCAGCGGGATTTTTGGCACTCCAGCAGTTTTGACAACCCGGGCAGCCGCAACTTTATTGGCCTGCAAGACCCGGCTATCGACCGCCTGGTAGAAGGCCTGATTAGCGCTGATAGCCGCGACAGCCTGATCACCCACTCCCGCGCACTGGACCGGGTGCTGCTGTGGGGCCATTATGTAATTCCCAACTACTACACCGACAGCTGGCGCATTGCCCACTGGAAACACCTGAAACGACCGGCAACCCCGCCACTGTACGACTACGGCCTGTTCACCTGGTGGATCGATGGCGTGCAGCCGCAGGCGCAGGAGGCCGCTGACTAGATGGCTGCCTATATCATTCGACGTCTGCTGCTGATCATCCCCACCCTGTTCGGCATCCTGCTGCTCAACTTTGTCATCATCCAGGCTGCGCCTGGCGGCCCGGTAGAACAGATGATTGCCAAGCTGGAAGGCTTTGACAGTGCCGCCGGCGGCGCTACCGGGCGCATTTCCGGTGGCGGCAGCGAGGTCGGTGGCAGCAGCCAATACCGCGGTGCCCAGGGGCTGGACCCGGATCTGGTGGCCGAAATTGAACGCATGTACGGCTTCGACAAGTCTGCACCGGAACGTTTCTGGATCATGCTGAAAAACTATGCCCGCTTCGACTTCGGTGACAGTTTTTTCCGTGACGCCAAGGTCACCGAACTGATTATCGAGAAGATGCCGGTATCTGTTTCGCTGGGGTTGTGGAGCACATTGCTGATGTACCTGGTGTCAATCCCCCTGGGGATCAGCAAGGCGGTGCGCCATGGCAGCGCCTTCGACATGTGGACCAGCACTGCCATTGTGCTGGGCTATGCAATTCCCGCATTTCTGTTCGCCATCCTGCTGGTGGTGGTGTTCGCCGGTGGCAGCTATCTGAGCTGGTTCCCGTTGCGCGGCCTGACTTCGGCCAATTTTGACGAACTGAGCCTGCTGGGGCAGATTGGCGACTATTTCTGGCACCTGGCGCTGCCGGTAACCGCACTGGTGATCGGCAACTTTGCCACCCTGACCCTGCTGACCAAAAACAGCTTTCTGGATGAAATCAACAAGCAGTATGTGGTCACCGCCCGCGCCAAGGGGCTAAGCGAGCGCCGTGTGCTCTATGGCCATGTGTTCCGCAATGCCATGCTGATCATCATTGCCGGTTTTCCGGCTGCCTTTATCGGCATGTTTTTTACCGGCTCGCTGCTGATCGAAGTGATCTTCTCGCTGGACGGGCTGGGGCTGCTCAGCTTTGAGGCGGCCATCAACCGGGATTACCCGGTGGTGTTCGGCACGCTGTTTCTGTTCACCCTGCTGGGGCTGCTGGTCAAACTGATTGGCGACATCACCTATACACTGGTGGACCCCCGCATCGACTTCTCAAGCAGGGGGTAACGCCATGGCATTGTCTCCGGTCAATCAGCGGCGCTTTGCCCAGTTCAAGGCCCATCGCCGTGGCTGGTATTCCCTGTGGCTGTTTCTGGTGCTGTTTGTGCTCAGCCTGGGTGCCGAACTGATCGCCAACGACAAGCCGCTGGTGTTGCGCTACGACAGCAGCTGGTATTTTCCGGTGTTCAAGCGTTACGCAGAAACCGAGTTTGGCGGCGAGCTTCCACTGCAGGCCAACTATAAAAGCCCTTACATCCAGGAGCTGATTGCCGAAAAAGGCGGCTGGATGCTGTGGCCGCCGATTCCCTTCAGCTACGACAGCATCAACTACGAGCTGGACGTACCAGCGCCTGCCCCGCCCTCAGGTGTAAACTGGCTAGGTACCGATGACCAGGGACGTGATGTCCTCGCCCGGGTCATCTACGGCCTGCGTATTTCGGTGCTGTTTGCCCTGACGCTGACCCTGTGCAGCTCGGTGCTGGGTGTAATGGCCGGAGCCCTGCAGGGTTTCTATGGCGGCTGGGTGGATCTGGCCGGCCAGCGCTTTCTGGAAATCTGGTCCGGGCTGCCGGTGCTCTACCTGCTGATCATCATGGCCAGCTTTATCCAGCCCAATTTCTGGTGGTTGCTGGGCATCATGCTGCTGTTTTCCTGGATGAGCCTGGTTGATCTGGTGCGGGCCGAATTTTTACGCGGGCGCAACCTGGAATATGTACGCGCCGCCCGGGCATTGGGCATGCGTGACAGCGCGATCATGTTCCGCCATATTCTGCCCAACGCCATGGTTTCCACCATGACCTATATGCCCTTCATCATCACTGGCGCCATCGGCACCCTGACCGCGCTGGATTTTCTCGGCTTTGGCCTGCCGCCGGGCTCGCCTTCGCTGGGCGAGCTGGTGGCCCAGGGCAAGGCCAACCTGCAGGCGCCCTGGCTGGGCATCACCGCCTTTGCCGTGCTGGCCATATTGCTGAGTTTGCTGGTATTTATCGGGGAGGCCGCACGCGATGCATTCGACCCCAGAAAATAAGCCCCTGCTGGAAGTGTGTGAGCTGGCCGTAGACTTTGTCACCGCTGCCGGTCATACGCAGGCAGTACGATCGGTCAGCTTCCGGCTGGAGCCAGGCAAGACCCTGGCACTGGTCGGCGAAAGCGGCTCGGGCAAGTCGGTTACCGCTCACTCCATTTTGCGCCTGCTGCCGAGCACAGCACGGCATCCGCAGGGCAGCATCAGCTATCAGGGCCAGGACCTGCTGCAGGCCAGCGAGCGGCAGATGCGCAAGATTCGCGGCAACCGTATCGCAATGATTTTTCAGGAGCCAATGAGCGCCCTCAACCCGCTGCATACAGTGGGCAGGCAGATCAGCGAAATACTGCAACAGCACAAGGGGCTGGGCAAGGCAGAAGCAGCAGCGCGTACCCTTGAGCTGCTCCGGCTGGTCGAGATCCGCGAGCCGGAAAAGCGCCTGCACGCCTATCCGCACGAGCTGTCCGGCGGCCAGCGGCAGCGGGTAATGATTGCCATGGCGCTGGCCAACGAACCGGAAATCCTGATTGCCGACGAGCCTACCACCGCACTGGATGTTACCGTTCAGCAGAAAATTCTCGCATTACTGAAAAAACTCCAGCAACAGCTGGGCATGGCCATCCTGCTGATCAGCCATGACTTGAACATGGTGCGGCGCGTCGCTGATCAGGTATGTGTCATGCAAAATGGCCTGGGTGTCGAAAACCGCCCCTGTGTCGAGTTGTTTGACCATCCGCAGCATCCCTATACCCGTGCCCTGCTCGCCGCCGAACCCGGCGGCGGCCCGGCAGCCACCACCGCCGGTGAAACCCTGTTGCAGGTGGACGACCTGCGCGTCTGGTTTCCGGTCAAGGCCGGCATCCTGCAACGCACGGTGGATCACATCAAGGCAGTGGACGGCATCAGCCTGCAGCTGCGCCGTGGCCAGACACTGGGCGTGGTCGGTGAAAGCGGCTCGGGCAAATCCACTCTTGGGCTGGCCATTTTGCGCCTGATCAGCAGCCGGGGACGCATCGAATTTGCCGGGCAAGCGCTGGATCCTCTGAACCAAAAGCAGCTGCGGCCCTGGCGCAAACAGATTCAGGTGGTTTTTCAGGATCCTTTTGGTAGCCTGAGCCCGAGAATGAGCGTCTCAGAGATTGTCGGCGAAGGTTTGCGCATTCATGCCATGGGCAGCCCCGCCGAACAAGAACAGGCAATCATTCAGGCCCTGCAGGATGTCGGGCTCGACCCGAACACCCGGCATCGCTATCCGCACGAGTTTTCCGGCGGCCAGCGCCAGCGCATCGCCATTGCGCGGGCACTGGTTTTGCGTCCGCAGCTGATCCTGCTGGATGAGCCAACCTCGGCGCTGGACCGCAGCGTACAGTGCCAAGTGGTGGATTTACTGCGCGAATTGCAGTTGAAGTATGATTTGACCTACGTATTCATCAGCCATGACCTGGCCGTCGTCAGAGCCGTCAGCCACCAGCTGCTGGTGATGCACAAGGGCCAGGTCGTTGAACAGGGTGATGCCGAACAGGTGTTTGGCGCACCACAACATCCGTACACGCAACAGTTGCTGGAGGCTGCTTTTGTTTCAGCTCCGGCCAGCGTAACCAACTAAAACCAAGGGGAATACCATGGGTTTCATGAAAGGAAAGAAAGTTCTGATTGTCGGTGTGGCCAGCAAGTTGTCCATTGCTTCGGGGATTGCCGAAGCAATGCACCGTGAAGGCGCCGAACTGGCATTCACCTACCAGAACGAAAAGCTCAGGGGCCGTGTGGAAGGCTTTGCCGAGCAATGGGGCTCCAGTGCCGATCTCTGCTTCCCGTGCGACGTGACCAGCGATGAAGACATCGCCAAGGTATTCGAAGAGTTGTCGAAAAAATGGGACGGTCTGGACTGCATCGTGCATTCCGTCGGCTTTGCCCCAGGCGACCAGCTGGACGGTAACTTTGCTGAAGTGACCACCCGCGAAGGCTTCAAAATTGCCCACGACATCAGCGCCTACAGCTTCATTGCTCTGGCCAAAGCCGGCCGTGAAATGATGAAAGGCCGCAATGGCAGCCTGCTGACCCTGACCTATCTGGGTTCGGTACGTACCATGCCCAACTACAATGTCATGGGTCTGGCCAAGGCCAGTCTGGAAGCCGGCGTGCGCTACCTGGCCGCCAGCATGGGCCCGGAAGGCACCCGCGTCAACGCGGTATCCGCCGGCCCGATCCGTACCCTGGCTGCATCCGGCATCAAAAACTTCCGCAAGATGCTCAGCGCCAACGAAGCGCAGACCCCGCTGCGCCGCAATGTCACCATCGAAGAAGTCGGCAACGCGGGTGCCTTCCTCTGCTCCGACCTGGCCTCCGGCATCAGTGGTGAGATCCTCTATGTCGATGGCGGCTTCAACACCACCGCCATGGGTGCCATTGAAGAGTAAGCCCTCTCTTTTGCCACCCGAAAACCGCGGCCCTGTGTCGCGGTTTTTGTTTTCCGGTCATGCGACTCCGTTTCACCGCACGCAAAATAACACTGCCGCTGTTTCTCTTGTAGCAAAAGGCGCACCCACTGTCAGGCACAGCCGGGACAGCGAGTCGCTCAGCCAACACCCTGCTCCACTGGTCCTGCATGAGATCGCAGAACCAAAAGGCTGATCAACCGGCACAAAAAAACCGCAGCCCATACGGACTGCGGTTTTTATTCGTTCTCAAGTCAGAACTTCTCGATTTTGGCATCCTGCTCCAGCTGGCGGCTGAACGCGGCAAAATCACTTTGCCCCTGCCTTGATGCCAGAATATCACGCAGCTCTTTTAGCTGGTCAGCTGACACGGCATCCTCCGGGGTGCTGACACCGCTCAGGCGCAGGACCACAAAGCTGCCATCGGACAAGCTGACTCCACTATAAGTGAACTCGCCATCTTCCGGGCGCGGCATGCGAAACACCTGCTGCAACAGCTGAGGCTCAATGCCTTCCTGCATGCGTGTAGCTGCTTCGACACGCTCCCAGTCAGGAGTGGCTTCTGCCTTGCCTTCGCGCAATGCTGCCAGCAATGCCTCACCCTGATCGCGGGTTTGTTCGCCAGCCCGCTCCATGCGCAGCAGGTTGCCAATGTCTTCACGTACGTCTTCGAGCGGAATTTGCTCCGGCTTCAGATGTTCACGAACGCGCAAAACCACCACCGTGTCGGCATCCAGCTCAAGTGCATGACTGTTGGATCCCTCTTCCAGCACCTCTTCGCTGAAAGCCGCTTCAATCACCTGGCGATTGGCAAAAATGCCCTCACCGCCATCTCGGCCAAAGGCCGGACTCTGCTTGACTTCAAGACCCAGCTCATGGGCCGGCTGCTGCAAATCTGCTGCCTCATAGGCGGCACTTTCAAGGTCGTCCACCAGCTCAACAAACTGCTGCTCGACTTTGTTGGCCCGCACATCCTGCATCAGGCTGGCGCGCATTTCTTCCAGCGGTGGAATCTCGGCTTCCTGCACATCAAGCAGCTTGATCAGGTGCCAGCCAAAGTCCGTCCGGACCGGCTTTGATACCTCACCCTTGGCCAGTGCATACAGGGCCTCCTCAAACTCCGGCTCGTATACATCCGGCCCGGCAAAGCCCAGATCACCGCCTTCATCCGCCGAGCCTGCGTCATCAGACAGGGTTCGGGCCAGTTCGGCAAAATCCTCGCCGGCATCAATACGGGCTGCCACCTCAAGAACCTTCTCCAGGCCTGCTGTCTCATCTTTGCTGTCATCCACTTCGATCAGGATGTGCGCGGCACGACGCTGCTCGGCAAGATTGGCAATGGCTGCTTCGTAGCCGTCGCGAATTTCTTCTTCGCTCACTTCAATGCGTGATGCCAGTGTGGGCTTGCTCAGTTCGATATAGTCCAGCCTGACCTGTTCCGGCGTCATGAAACGCTCCAGGGAAGACTGATAATATGCTTCGATATCCACGTCTGCGATCTCGACAGCATCAAGCTCCGGGCTGAAGCGGGTCATGGAAAAATCACGGGTTTGACGCTCAAGACGGGCAAACGCTTCGGCTTCCTGCTCTGTCACAAAAGCACTGTTGATGATGCCGCTCTGTAGCTGACCCAGCTTGATGTCCTGCTCCAGCATGGCGCGAAACTGCATCCGCCCGTAACCCATCTGGCGCAATACCTGATCGAAACGCTGGGCATCAAACCGGCCATCTTGCTGAAACTCGGGAAACTGCAAAATGAAACTGTCAACGGCTGCTGTCGAGCTGACAATGCCAGAGTCGGCTGCTGCCTGCAGCAACAGCTTGCGGCTGATCAGCGTCTTCAGGGCCATTTCGGTGAGGAGCTTGTCATCCAGCGCACCCATATCAAAGTCAGCACCAAACTGCTGGGCCATCTGTCGCTGTTGAAGGCTTTTTTCCTGTGCCAGCTCGTCATGGGTAATTTCTTCACCATTAACCTTGGCCGCATTATTGCGGTTGCTGGTTGAGCTCATGATGGCTTCAAACCCGGTAAACGAAAGCAGGACAACAATCAGCCCGACAATGACCTTGGAAATCCAACTGGTTGAGCGGTCCCTGATATTTTGCAGCATAAATCCTCCGGACTGGCGCAATGATAAATACAAAAAACAAAGGCGCACCTACAGATGCGCCTTTGTTTCAGTCGACCTGTTGGCAGGCCAAGCTACATCACGCCCGGAATCAGGCGTTTACAGCATCCTTCAGCGCCTTGCCTGCCTTGAAGCCAGGAACCCTGGCTGCGGGGATTTCGATAGTTTTTCCGGTTTGCGGATTACGGCCGGTACGGGCTGCGCGATCCTTTACAGAAAAAGTACCAAAGCCTACCAGCACAACGGAGTCACCCTCTTTCAGGGCTTCGGTCACGCTTTCCAGTACCGCGTCCAGTGCGCGACCCGCAGCAGCTTTTGGCAGATCAGCAGCTGCTGCTACTTTTTCAATCAGTTCAGATTTGTTCACTCGTAAATCCCCTTATGAATTCATAACGTAGAATCGCGTCGATGGTTGTGCAAGATAATGAGTTGTTTACCTTCCGTCAACACTTCAAGCCCGCTTTCACGCAAACTTGCTATAAACCTCGCAAATCCAGCTGTCAGTGCGTCCTGCGACGCTCTCCTGAAGGCTCGCTCCCGGCCTGGTCCCGCTGCATTAGCAGCTCTACTTCGGCGTCAGCCAATGGCTCGGGTGCATATTGTAGAGCGATTGCCAGCACTTCATCAATCCATTTTACAGCACGGATATCAAGGTCCGCTTTGATATTGTCCGGGATCTCCTTCAGATCTGCCTGGTTTTCTTCAGGAATTACGATAGTTTTGATGCCACCGCGATGGGCTGCCAGCAACTTTTCTTTCAGGCCGCCAATAGCCAGCACTTCGCCACGCAGGGTGATTTCGCCAGTCATGGCGACATCCGCACGCACTGGAATCTTCGTCAAGGACGATACCAGCGCCGTGCACAGGCCGATCCCGGCACTGGGGCCGTCTTTCGGCGTGGCACCCTCAGGCATATGAATGTGCACATCCGTCTTTTCATAGAAATTGGGCGCAATGCCCAATGCCTGCGCACGGCTGCGCACCACAGTCATGGCCGCCGTCATGGATTCCGCCATGACATCGCCCAGTGATCCGGTCTTGATCAGCTGACCCTTGCCCGGCATGGTGGCCGTCTCGATGGTCAGCAGCTCGCCGCCGACCTGGGTCCAGGCCAGCCCCGTCACGCGCCCAACCTGGTTTTCGCTCTCGGCAAGGCCGTAACGGAACTTGCGCACCCCAAGCAGCTCTTCAAGCATTTCCGGTACCACTTCAAGCCGGAGGTTTTTACTGTCCTGGTGCTTTTTCACCAGCTTGCGGCAAATCTTGGCGATCTGGCGTTCCAGCCCGCGCACACCGGCCTCGCGGGTATAAAACCGTACAACATCCAGGATTGCCTCATCACTGATGGTCATCTCCTTCTCTTTCAGGCCATTGGCCTTGCGCTGCTTGGGTACCAGGTACTTTTGCGCAATATTGAGCTTTTCGTCTTCGGTGTAGCCGGGGATGCGAATGACCTCCATGCGGTCCAGCAGCGGACCCGGGATATTCATCGAGTTGGCCGTACAGACAAACATGATGTCAGACAGGTCGTAGTCCACTTCAAGGTAGTGGTCATTGAAGCTGTGGTTTTGTTCCGGGTCCAGCACTTCCAGCAACGCCGATGCCGGATCGCCACGCATGTCGCTGGCCATCTTGTCGATTTCATCCAGCAAAAACAGTGGGTTGCGCACGCCAGCCTTGCTCAGCCGCTGAATCAGGCGACCCGGCATGGAGCCAATGTAGGTGCGCCGGTGACCACGAATTTCTGCTTCGTCACGTACACCGCCCAACGCCATGCGTACATACTTGCGGTTGGTGGAGCGGGCGATGGATTCGGCCAGTGATGTCTTGCCCACGCCAGGTGGCCCCACCAGGCACAGGATGGGCCCTTTCAGCTTGCGCACCCGCTTCTGTACCGCCAGATATTCAAGAATGCGCTCCTTGACCTCTTCCAGGCCATAGTGATCAGCATTCAGCACCTCTTCGGCCTTGTCCAGGTCCAAGCGCACGCGGGTACGCTTGTGCCAGGGCACATTCAGCATCCAGTCCAGATAGGTGCGCACCACCGTAGCTTCAGCCGACATGGGCGACATCTGTTGCAGTTTTTTCAGTTCGGCATTGGCCTTGTCCAGCGCCTCTTGCGGCATTTTGGCTTCAGCAATGCGTTTGCGTAACGCCTCGACCTCGTTATGACCATCCTCGTCTTCGCCCAGCTCCTTCTGGATCGCTTTCATTTGCTCGTTCAGATAGTAGTCACGCTGACTGCGCTCCATCTGCTTCTTGACGCGGCCACGGATGCGCTTTTCCATCCGCTGCAGGTCAAGCTCGGCATCAAGGAACTCCATCAGCTTCTCGGTGCGCGCTACTATGTCGTCCAGCTCAAGAATCTCCTGTTTTTGCTCCAGTTGCAGGCTCATCTGGGCAGCCAGCAGATCAGCCAGCCGGGATACGTCTTCAACATCTGCCAGGCTGCTGATAAATTCGGCCGGCACCTTGCGACCATGCTTGGCGTACTCTTCAAACTGATCCAGCAGTACACGCCGCAATACAGTATTTTCCGTTTCGGCCAGAGGTTCTGGCTCGCGTTCTGTTTCGGCGCGAACCTGCTGATAACCCTCTTCTTCGCCCAAGCTGGAGAGAATGCGTGCCCGCGACTTTCCTTCAGCCAGCACCTTGACAGTGCCATCCGGCAACTTGAGCATCTGCAAGATATTGGCAACCGTACCCTGCGCGTGCACTTCATCCAGGCCCGGATCGTCCGTAGCCGGATTTTTCTGGGCCACCAGCAGAACCTGCTTTTCACCAACCATGGCCGCCTCGAGCGCCTTGATTGACTTGGGCCGCCCAACAAACAGGGGAATGACCATATGCGGATAAACCACCACATCACGCAAGGGCAACAGGGGCAGTTCAATCATTGTTTTCATAAACATATCTCACTAGCGGTGTCTGGCCGCATAAAACACTTTGCCTTGATATGGGGGCTATTTATTCAAATACAAGCTTGCCGGGAGCAAGAGCGCGCCTGCCGGACAGTCAGCACAGCAGATATGTCCGGAACCACGCCACTGGTCGCCAGTACTGACAGCACATGACACCAGCATAGTCCATAGACGCAAAAAGGGCCTTCAAGGCCCTTTTTATGCTGAAGCTGGATCAGGACTCGGATGAAACCTTCGGCAGTTCATCCGAACGGTAGATCATCATTGGCTGGGTATCGCCCTTGATTACGCTTTCGTCAACCACCACTTTGCTGACGTTTTTGACAGAGGGTATTTCAAACATGGTATCCAGCAGGATTTCCTCCAGGATGGAGCGCAAGCCCCTTGCGCCCGTCTTGCGTTCCAGCGCGCGCGCAGCCACTGCCTGCAGGGCATCCGGGCGGAACTCCAGCTCGACATCTTCCATGTCAAACAGTTTCGCATACTGTTTGACCAGCGCATTGCGCGGCTCACTCAGAATGCGTACCAGCGCGTCCTCATCCAGCTCTTCCAGCGTAGCAATCACGGGCAAGCGGCCAATCAGCTCAGGAATCAGGCCAAACCTGACCAGGTCATCCGGCTCGACATTCAACAGGGTCTCGCCAATTTTTTTGTCCAGTTCCTTGCTGCGCACTTCGGCACCAAAGCCTATGCCGCCTTTTTCAGAGCGGGCCTGAATGATCTTTTCCAGACCGGCAAACGCACCACCACAGATGAACAGGATGTTGGAGGTGTCCACTTGCAGGAACTCCTGCTGTGGATGCTTGCGGCCACCCTGTGGCGGAATGGAAGCCACTGTACCTTCGATCAGTTTAAGCAGCGCTTGCTGTACGCCCTCGCCGGACACATCACGGGTGATCGACGGGTTTTCCGACTTGCGGGTGATCTTGTCGATCTCATCTAGGTAGATGATGCCCATCTGGGCCTTTTCTACATCATAATCACACTGCTGCAGCAATTTCTGGATGACGTTTTCCACGTCTTCACCAACATAGCCGGCTTCCGTCAATGTTGTCGCATCGGCAATGGTGAACGGAACATTGAGCAAACGCGCCAGAGTCTGCGCCAGCAGGGTCTTGCCTGAGCCCGTCGGGCCGATCAGCAGGATGTTGCTCTTGCCCAGCTCGACATCATCACGCTTGCGCTCGCGGCTGTGCAAGCGTTTGTAATGGTTATAAACCGCAACAGCCAGTACTTTTTTGGCCTTGTCCTGACCTATGACATACTGGTCAAGCACTGCGCTGATTTCTTTTGGAGTCGGCAGCTTGTCGGAGCTTTCATCACCTGCCGCTTCTTCGGTTTCCTCGCGGATGATCTCAATACACAGATCAACACATTCGTCACAAATGAACACGGAAGGACCGGCAATCAGCTTGCGTACTTCGTGCTGGCTCTTGCCACAGAAAGAGCAGTACAACAGCTTGCCCTTGTCTTCGCCTTTTTGCATGTTTGTCATTCACTTATCCTGCTTCGTCAGCCGGTTGCCCTGCATGGGCAGCAGCCTTAACGTTTGCTTACCACCTGGTCAATCAGGCCGTACTCGACGGCTTCGTCGCCGCTCATGAAGTTGTCACGATCGGTATCCCGCGCAATCACGTCCAGCGGCTGGCCTGTATGGTGGGCCAATACCTGGTTCAGACGCTCGCGGATATGGAGAATCTCGCGGGCATGGATCTCGATATCCGATGCCTGGCCACGGAAGCCACCCAGCGGCTGGTGAATCATCACCCGCGAGTGCGGCAGGCAGAAGCGCTTGCCCGCAGTGCCACCAGCCAGCAACAGCGCACCCATGCTGGCCGCCTGGCCGATGCATGTAGTGGATACATCCGGCTTGATGAACTGCATGGTGTCATAGATGGACATGCCGGCAGTTACCGATCCGCCCGGCGAGTTGATGTACAAATGAATATCTTTGTCGGGGTTTTCAGCCTCAAGGAACAGCAGCTGTGCAACCACCAGGTTAGCCATGTAATCCTCGACCGGACCCACCAGAAAAATGATGCGCTCCTTGAGCAGGCGTGAATAGATATCGTAAGCACGCTCGCCACGGGATGTCTGCTCAACCACCATGGGGACCAGCCCGCCTGCGGCCTGGATGTTGTGCGGATCCTGCATAAAGATTGATTCTGTCATGGGTCGACTGCCTTCTAATGTTGTTGATGTCCCCAGGCACACAAGCCAGCACTAAGGCTGGCTTGTGTCCCGGCTGCAAAGCTCGGCGGCCCTGGGTCAGGCCTCGTCCGCAGACTCTGCTTCAGCTTCTTTGCCGGCTGGAGCGGCCGGTGCTTCGGGCTTGACCGCTTCTTCGTACGGCACCGCCTTGTCGGTTACGTCAGCCTTGGCCAGAACAGTTTCAACAACCTGCTCCTCCAGAACCAGGGCCCGCACATCTTCCAGTTGTTGCTCGTTCTTGTAGTACCAGTCAACAACCTGCTGTGGCTCCTGGTAGGCGGAAGCCATATCTTCAATGGTACTGCGGACACGGTCTTCGTCCGCTTCTATTTCAAACTGCTTGACCATTTGCGCCACCAGCAGGCCCAGGCTGACCCGGCGCTTGGCTTGCTCGCTGAACATTTCTGCCGGCAGCTGCTCGGCTTTCATCTGGCCGCCAAACTGCTGCACTGCCTGGACGCGCAGACGGTAGTTTTCGCTGTCAACCAGAGCCTTGGGCACCTCAATGGCGTTTTGCGCCAGCAAGCCGTCCATTACCTGAATTTTCAGTTTGTTGGTCAGCGCCTGTTTCAGCTCGCGCTGCATGTTTTTCCTGACTTCTTCGCGGAAGCCTTCCAGGCCGCCTTCGGTCATGCCAAACAGGGTGAAAAACTCATCATCCAGCTCGGGCAGGGTTGGCTCTTCCACAGCGTTGATCTTGACGGTGAACTCGGCCTCTTTGCCAGCCAGTTCTTCGTTCTGGTAGTTCTCGGGAAAGCTCGGGTTGATGACACGCTCTTCACCGGCCACCGCTCCTTCAAGGGCTTCTTCAAAACCCGGAATCATGTTGCCCGAACCCAGTACAATGGCCACTCCCTGGGCGCTGCCACCGGCAAACTCCTCGCCGTCAATACGGCCGACAAAGTCGATATTGAGCTGGTCGTCCCTGGCTGCAGCACGGTCAACGGCAACATAGCGGGTATTTTGTTTGCGCAGGATATCCAGCATGTTGTCAATGTCGCTGTCGGCCACCTCGGCCTGCAGGCGCTCAATCTTGATGTTTTCCAGTCCGCCCACCTCAAACTCAGGGTACACCTCGAAAGTGGCGACATACTCCAGGTCCTTGTCTTTTTCAAAGACTTTCGGCTCGATGGCAGGCTGACCGGCAGGGTTCAGCTTTTCGGCAATTACAGCTTCGTAGAAAGAGCTTTGAATCACATCACCCAGCACGTCCTGGCGCGCATCAGCCTCGTAGCGCTGACGAATGATGTTCATGGGCACCTTGCCCGGACGGAAGCCCGGCACCTTGGCCTGGCGTGCAGTGCGCTGCAGGCGCTTGGTAACTTCTGCTTCGATACGCTCGGCAGGAACGCCAACAGTCATTCGACGCTCGAGAGCAGAGGTGCTTTCTACTGAAACTTGCATGGGTAATCCTCGTTGAATAGACATGGTCAGACGGACCGACCTTGGAATCAAAGGGATGCATTCTATTCGGCTTGGACAGAAATATCCATCCTGTCGCCAGAGTTTTTCAGCTTACAGCAAGCTCTCGATTGGCAGCCAGGACAAAAAGCGCACACCGGCCCTGCGCAGCAGTCCGCTTTTCGGTTCACTATGATAAACCCGCAGCCGGCCTTCGTCGCGTACAGTCCAGCGCAACCGGCCCTTGTCGTCCAGGCTCAAACGGTACGCCTGATCAGGTATTTCCTCATCGAAAGCGCGACGAATACTCAGGGCCAGGCCCGGGCTGTCAATAACAAACCCCAGCTCCGTATTGAGATTGGCCGAGCGCGGATCAAAATTGAAGGAGCCGACAAAGACATACTGCCCGTCCACGGAAAAGGTTTTGGCATGCAAGCTTGAGCCCGAACTGCCAAGCAGCCTGCCCCGTTTGCGCCGTCCCGCCTGCGCGGCCTGCACTGAACGAACATGACTCAGCTCATACAGCTGGACCCCGGCGCGCAACAGCGCCTTGCGCCGGCGCGCATAGCCGGCGTGTACAAACGCCACATCAGTGGCTGCCAGCGAGTTGGTCAGTACACGAACCTCCACTCCGTTTTGCACCAGCCAGGCAAAAGCGTCAACACCTGCCGCCGTAGGTACAAAATAAGGTGAGACCAGCTCAACATCCTGCCTTGGATTGCCGATGATCTCCTGCAGCTGGCGCACCAGCAGGCTGTCTTTACGGTGCTTGTGCCAGACCTTTCCCGGCGCGTCACTGACCATGCGCACTGGCGCCCACTCGAATTCCAGCTCGCCAGCCATCAGCCGGGCCAGCAGGTCGGTCTCGCGCAACGACTCCAGGTATTCTTCGGCCGCTGGACTGCGGGAAATCTGCTCAGCCTGTTCGGCCAGCCGGGCCAGCGAAACCCCACTATGGCGGCGCGCAAGAATGTCAGACAGTCTATAAGCTGCCGGACTGTTCCAGTATCTGTCAAAGTCTTGTGATACTTTCGGCACCACTGCCCCTACAGCAAGCACATCCAGATCGGCAAACAGGAAATCGTCAGCCGCACCAAAATATTCGTCGCCAATGTTGCGCCCGCCAACGATGGTTGCCGAACCATCGACGGTAAAGCTTTTGTTGTGCATGCGCCGGTTTACGCGAGCAAAATCGGTGACGAAGTTGAGCCAGCGCCCACGGCGAATCACGAAAGGGTTAAACAGCCGTACTTCAATATTGGGATGAGCGTGCATGGCCAGCAGAAAGGGCTCAATACCGGCAGTGTTGTTGTCATCCAGCAACAGGCGAACCCGCACGCCGCGGTCGGCCGCCTCGTGCAAAGCCTCAAGCAGCATCAATCCGGTCATGTCCGGACGCCAGATATAATACTGCACATCCAGCGAGCGCTCGGCATGGCGCGCCATCAACATGCGGGCAGCAAAGGCATCATCCGCCTCCACCAGAGGATAAATGCCGCTCAGCCCGGGCTTCCGGCTGTCCAGCATCGGCCGCAACGAGCGGGCAATCGAGGTATTGCGCGCTTCATCACGGGAGATGCCTTGCTCGGGCAGGCGTTCAACCGGCTTGGGCAAGCCTGTACACCCGGACAATACAAACAGCGACACCAGCGTCACCCAAAATGACCTCAACCTTAAAGACCCCCTGCCTTCTCATTCCCGACGGCCCGGCATGGCCAAAGTTGTGTTAAATCAATCAAGATCGGTTATTTTACCGTTTTTGCCGGCGTCTGGGGTAATCTTGGCTCTCTTTTGGAGGGCCAGCACGCTCAGCAAGCCTGCCTTCAGGCCCTAATATACAGCCTGTCAATGTTTAGTTTCGAGGTAATCAGAAGATGGAGCAAATACCCAGTTTCGACCGAGCCCTGGTAAAAAAATACGACCAGCCAGGCCCAAGGTACACGTCCTACCCTACCGCTCCACAATTTCACACCCTGTTTGTCGAAGACAACTATCGTGCTGCCGCTGCCCGCAGCAACAAGGCTCCGGCCAAAGCGCTGTCTTTGTATGTTCATATCCCGTTCTGCCAGAGCCTGTGCTACTACTGCGCCTGCAACAAAATCATCACCCAGAAAACCAGCCGCGCGGTTGAATATCTTGATTACCTGAAAAAAGAAATTCACATGCAGGGCAAGCTGTTTGACCGCACACGTAAAGTCATCCAGCTGCACTTTGGTGGTGGCACCCCGACCTACCTGACCAGCGAGCAGCTGGCCGACCTGATGCAATGCCTGGGCGAAGCCTTCAACCTGGACAGCGATGACAGCCGCCAGTTTTCCATGGAGGTGGATCCACGCACCATTTCGCCCGACCAGCTCAAGCACCTGCGCGACCTGGGCTTTAACCGCCTGAGCTTTGGCGTACAGGATTTTGACCCAGACGTACAGGCGGCAGTCAACCGCATCCAGAGCGACGAGCAGGTTACCTCACTGATCCATGCAGCCCGCGAATACGGCTTTCGCGCCACCAGCGTTGACCTGATCTACGGCCTGCCGCTACAGACGGTGGAAAGTTTCAACACCACCCTGGACAAGATCATTGAGCTGCGCCCTGAGCGCATCTCCGCCTACAGCTATGCCCACCTGCCGCACCTGGTCCGCGCCCAGCGCCTGATCAAGCCTGAGCACATGCCGCCACCGGAACGCAAGCTGGAATTGCTGGAGCTGACCATTAACCGGCTGTGCAGCGCTGGCTATGTGTATATTGGCATGGACCACTTTGCCCTGCCCGATGACGAGCTGGTCATTGCCCGCAATGAAGGCACGCTGCAACGCAACTTCCAGGGCTATTCAACGCATGCCGACTGCGACATCATTGGCCTGGGCTCATCCTCAATCGGCAAAATCGCCGATACCTACAGCCAAAACGTCAAGGAGCTGTCGCTGTATTACAGCATGCTGCGTGACAACAAACTGCCGCTGCACCGCGGCTACGAGTTGAACGAAGATGACCGCATTCGCCGTGACGTTATCAGCTCGCTGATGTGCCACGAGCGCATCCACATACCGGATATCGAACAAGCCCATGGCATCAAGTTTGATGAATACTTTGCCGATGCCCTCAGGCAGTTGCAGGAGCCAGTGGCAGACAAGCTGGTGAAAATCACCGATACCGATATCATCCTGCTGCCCAAGGGCAACCTGATGATGCGTAATGTGGCCATGGCCTTTGATGCCTACCTGGGGGATAACCAGCAAGGGCGTTTTTCACGCACAGTATAAAAACACCAGGCCCCGCGGCCGGAGCCAAGAGCGGCACCGGCCCACTGCTGTCCTTGCACGAATCGGCCTTGACGGGCTCGCTCCTGACATCCTTCCCGCCTCTCAGATATTCTGGACGCTTCCGGCCAAACTGCTCAATGCTGTTTGGCCAGCAGAAAAATAACCTGGGCGACAGCCTTGCGCTTATTTTCGTCCAGGCACAAATAAGCCTGGATAACATCCTGGTCGGTCTGGCTGGCTGCATACGTCAGTGACTGCTCTTCTGCAGCGTGACCGCTGCTGGCCGGAATAAAAGGCTCAATAATCACGCCTAGCCAGCTGGACAGCAGTTGCAGCTTGTCGATGGTCGGCAATGTTTCGCCCTGCAGCCAGCGGCGCACACCATGATAAGTCACGGGCTCACCACGAAACCGCAGATTAAACTCACGTTCCAGAACTGCCGGCTTGGCCTCCAGGCCAGCCTGTTCCAGTGCCCTGGCCAGTTCCCGTGCGAAATGCTGTCGTATATTTTCCATGCAGCGCACAGTACTGGATTTCAGTCCGGCCTATTGTAACTGACCCCGCCAGCAGTTAAAGTTAAGCCTTAACCAGCAGTTAAGCCCGACCGGGCGAGACTGCCCAGCGGCAGGAGCCGCTAATGGCCTGTACGGCTGGCCGACTCAGGCCGGAAGGCGATCAAGGGTTCGTGCACGGGCTGCAATAAGTCATGGCTAGCCCATAACGACAGATCTGCAATATGACATGAAAGTGTCAGTCGCCAAAGCCGGTTAACGAAGCCAAACAAAGCAGGCCATCAGATTCAGCAAGCAGGGAGAAAAGCATGCTCGTCCTTTCACGCCAGGTCAACGAAACAATCCGCATCGGCGACAACATTTGCATCAAGGTTCTGTCCAGCCGCGACAACCAGGTTCGCCTGGGCATCAGCGCCCCCGAACACATACCTGTACACCGCGAAGAGATATATCAACAGCTGCAGGCAAAAAAACGCAAGGGATGACAAAAATACCGGGGTAACATCCCCGGTATGTGTCACTGCAACCTGGCCTCATAAGCCTGCAAAGTATTCTCCAGCAAGCCTGCACGAGTCATCGGCCCCACTCCACCAGGCACAGGAGTAATCCAGGCTGCCCGCTCCACTGCCGCCTCAAAGCCTACGTCACCAGTCAGCTTGCCGCTGGCAGTGCGGTTGATGCCCACATCTATGACGATCGCGCCCGGCTTAATCCACTCTCCCTTGACCAGGTCGGGAATGCCCACAGCAACCACAACCAGGTCAGCACGACGCACATGCTCTTCCAGGTTTCTGGTAAATCTGTGGGTAACTGTTGTAGTGCAGCCAGCCAGCAACAGCTCCAGCGCCATCGGCCGGCCAACAATATTGGATGCCCCAACCACAACCGCATCCAGGCCATGCAGATCGACCCCTGTGCTGTCCAGCAAGGCAATGATGCCCTTGGGGGTGCAGGGGCGCAGCATCGGCATGCGCTGGGCCAGCCGTCCAAGATTATAGGGATGAAAACCATCGACATCCTTGCGCGGATCTATGCGCTCCAGTAACGGCGAGGAATCAAGGTGAGCCGGCAATGGCAACTGTAGCAAAATGCCGTCCACATCACCATCAGCATTAAGGCTGTCAATCAGGGCGGTCAGCTCTTCCTGGGTGGTTGTCTCTGGCAAATCATGGGCAATCGACTCGATACCCACCTGTTCGCAATCCTTGCGCTTATGGGCAACATACACTTGCGAAGCCGGATCATTACCAACCAGAATTACCGCCAGGCTGGGCGCGCGCCGCCCGGCAGCAATGTGATTCTCAACAGATACAGCGATATCTCGGCGAATGGTGGCAGCGATTGCCTTGCCATCGATTAGTTGTGCAGCCATGAACAGACGTACCATGCAAATAAAAAAGATGCGGTATTCTCGCATGACCTGTTGTTTGCGCAAAGCCGCATCGATTGTTTTGCCTGCTTTGGCAGAAGATTCAGCCAGAGGGCTTGACTCCACCCGAAGTTATGGCTAACATGCGCCCCGCTTGCCTAGCACAGCCTGTAAAGCTGGTTACGAGAAACAGATCGGTACGATCATGACTCAAGCCCTAGTTAGCAATAACCAGGCGCCCGTAGCTCAGCTGGATAGAGCATCCGCCTTCTAAGCGGATGGTCGCAGGTTCGAGTCCTGCCGGGCGCGCCATTGGGTGCACAGTCAAGCAACCGAATTATGGTGGGCGTAGCTCAGTCGGTAGAGCGCAGGATTGTGATTCCTGTGGTCGTGGGTTCGATCCCCATCGTCCACCCCATTTTTCGGATAGCTGCACAGCTTGCAGATATCCAGCGTCAATTGCGGACGTGGTGGAATTGGTAGACACACCAGATTTAGGTTCTGGCGCCGCAAGGTGTGAGAGTTCGAGTCTCTCTGTCCGCACCACATTATTGCCGATTATTTTTCCTTATCGCTCTGAAAATATTAAAAAGCCGCACTATCGACAAGTTGCGGCTTTTTCGTCAGCTTTTACGGCACCGACTGCCAACCCCGCCTGCCCGCACCTGAACAAGCCCATGCCACAAAACGAGCCAGAACCTGCCCGCCGATTGCTGCCAGCCCGCCCGATCCGGATCAGGCATGGCCTGCCTGCCATTACCTTGCCAGCAGCTTAAGCAAGGCTGCAGCGCCGCTCCTTTAAGCCCGGCCACCCATTTTTATGCAATAATCGGCCAGTCAAAACCTGGTACCCCTGAATGCACCGTTTTATATCTTTCGTCATACTGCTTTTTACCGGCCTCCTTCTGGCCAGCCCTTCCGTTCAGGCTGGCGGCAGCGGGCTCATAGTGGACCCGCTTGCCCTGCACGCTCTATCTGGAAACCCCGTCATGTTTGATAACAACGACAAACCCACCCTGATCAAGTTCTGGGCCAGCTGGTGCCCGCTTTGTCTGGCTGAGCTTGGCGACACCCAGACGCTGGCTACCGATCCCGACCTGGCACGTACCAACCTGTATACTCTGGCCTCACCCGGACTGCACGGCGAAATGCCACTGGCCGACTTTCAGGCCTGGTACAGCGGCCTGGACTACCCGCAGCTGCCCCTGCTGCTCGACCCCAAGGGTGAGTGGGCGCGCCATTTTGGTGTTCAGGTTTACCCGACCTGGGTGCTGCTGGACCCCAACGGCAAGCTGCTTCGCCTGGTACGCGGCAGCCTGGACAAGAAGCAAATCCTCGCCCTGCTGGATAACACCCAGGCCCGGCTTGAAACGCCCAAGCGTCAGTTCTACCAGCCCGGCGACAATCAGGCCAGGCCGGTCGAAACCCGCGAAATTTACTTTGCCGGCGGCTGTTTCTGGGGCGTGGAAGCCTACTTCAAACGCCTGCAAGGTGTGCTGGATGCCGTCTCGGGATATGCCAACGGCAACAGCGAAAACCCCAGCTACGAGGATGTAATTTATCGCAAGACCGGTCACGCCGAAGCGGTGAAGATCACTTACAACCCACAACAAATCAGTCTCGATCAGTTATTGCAGCATTTTTTCCGCATTATTGACCCCACTACCCTGAATCGCCAGGGCAATGACCGTGGTACCCAGTACCGTAGCGGCATTTACAGCAATGATCCTGTCGAGCGGGAACAGGTCACCACAGCTTTGCAGCAGCTGGAGAAGAAAATCGGCAAACCCGTGGTAGTGGAAAATCTGCCCCTTGCCCACTTTTACCCCGCCGAGGAGTACCACCAGGACTACCTGCTGAAAAATCCGAACGGCTACTGCCATATCGACCTGGCCCTGGCCGACGTGCCACTGGAAGAAAGCCTGCCGGTTTATGGCAAACCTGATGAAGCAGCCTTACGCAGCACACTGACTCCCCTGCAATACCACGTAACCCAGGAGTCCGGTACCGAGCGCGCATTTACCCATGAGTACGACCAGCTGTTTGCCCCCGGACTCTACGTGGATATTGTCAGCGGCGAACCGCTGTTCAGCTCTGCTGACAAGTACGACGCCGGCTGCGGCTGGCCCAGTTTTGTCCGGCCAATTGCTGCCGGGGTGGTGACCGAGCATATTGACACCAGCTACAACATGCACCGTATCGAGGTACGCAGCAGGTACGCCGACTCGCATCTGGGCCATGTATTCCCCGATGGCCCCCGTGACCGTGGTGGCAAACGCTACTGCATCAATGGTGCCAGCCTTGAGTTTATCCCGCTGGATGAAATGGAGCAGCGCGGCTACGGGCGCTGGCTAAGCAGCATCCGGCAGGAAGAAATCCGCTAACAGAGGTTTTTGTACTGCGGTGTCTGGATGAGGTTTTTGTACTGCGGTGTCTGGATGAGGTTTTTGTACTGCGGTGTCTGGACATGTGGGGTATTGCATCAGGCTGACGCTGGTCCCTGTCATTAAAATGCCAGAGACCGCTAAGGCCTGACGCAACACCCCACATGTCCGAATCTACCTGGTGCGGGCAGGAGGGGTTGGCCCCGCCAGCATAGCTGGCGGGGTGCTGTCGCCGTGCAAACTGTAAGCTATGCGTCTGTTTTTTACCATCGAGCCGTTTTGCAGCTCCCAATTACTACACAGCATGACAATATGCACATGCTCGCCTGTCATACCGCTATTACAAACAGCAAAAAATGCAGCCCAGCATAAAGCCTTCAATTACCACGCGACAGCAGCCCGCCGCCAACAGCGGACCACAAACCCTCCCCCCGCACAAGGCAGATTCGGGACGGGCGGGGCCGAAGCCGGGCCTTTAGCGGTTTGGGCCAGCCTGCTGGACCGAACCAGCGCAGCCCGGCGCAGCGCCCCGACCGGCCCAGACGCCACAGTGCAAAAAGCTGCTACTCCGCTACCCCGCTATGAAAACGGAACTTCTCGTCTGCTGTAAGAACCGCCAGCCGCTCCTGCTCGGCAAAGAACGCCACCCTCTCTTCAACCGGTTCCTTGCTGTACTGCTGCGCAAGCTTCAAGTAGTCCTGAAAGTGCCGCGCCTCAGACTTGAGCAACGACTGGTAAAATTTACCCAGCTCATCATCCAGATGAGGTATCAACCGGTAAAAACGTTCACAAGACCGTGCCTCGATAAAGGCACCAATAATCAGGGTGTCGATCAGCCGGCCCGGCTCCTCGACCCGCGCATGCTGATGCAGACGCTTGGCATATTCCGACGCACTGAGCTGCCGGTACCTGATGCCACGCTTTTTCATGATGGCAGTCACCTGCTCAAAGTGCCGCAGCTCCTCACGCGCCAGCCGGGACATTTTCTGTTGCAAGTCTTCTTTTTCCGCATAACGAAACATCAGGGTCAGCGCGGTGCCGGCAGCTTTCTTTTCACAGTTGGCATGATCAATCAACAGCTCTTCAGGATGGTGCAACGCCTGCTCAATCCAGGCTTGCGGGGTTTCACATAACAAAAATGCTTCAATCTCGGAAATCATCTCAAAACCAATCAGACATTCAATATAAAACAGAGTCAGCAATATACATCTGCCAGCCATTTGCAGCATACTGACGCGGGTCAGATATTTTGGCCCTTGATCCGCTAAACTGTATCCACACCAATAATAACGACAACCCCGGCCCGGCTTCCAGAATTGTCACAGCAGGCACGGGCTGCCGAATTTGCGCAGGAGATCAACATGCATAGTATTCGCAGCATTCTTGTGGTCATGACCCCCAACCGGCCTGAGGACTACGCCCTCGACCGTGCCCGGCAAATCGCCAAAATTACAGGAGCCCACCTGCACCTGCTGGTGTGTGACCGCAACAGTGTACACGGCGACTATTTGCAGCATGCTGCAAAGCAACTGCAAGCTGAAAACATCAGCGTCAGCACTCAGCAGTCTTGGCGCGACAACTTTCATGAAACCATTATCCAGGCCCAGCGTGCCCACAACTGCCGCCTGGTGGTCAAGCAGCATTACCCGGAAAACCCGCTCAAGCGTGCGCTGTTGACTCCAGACGACTGGAAACTGCTGCGCTACTCCCCAGTTCCGGTATTGATAGTCAAAAGCAGCCAGATCTGGAGCCAGGACGGCACCATTCTGGCTGCTGTAGACGTGGGCAACAGTGGCTCCGAGCACAAAGCGCTACACGCCAGCCTGATTCGCAACGCCCTGGCCGCTGCTGAAATTACCGGCGCCAGGGTGCATGTATTTAGCGCTTACCCGGCCCCGATGTTATCCGCTGCAGACCCCACTTTTCAGCTGCGTGAAACCATTGAGGCCCGTTACCGTACAGAGTGCCAGAAGTTTGTCGAAGAATTTGGCCTGGATCCTGCCAACATGCACCTGAAAGAAGGCCCGGCCGATGTCCTGATTCCTCGTATGGCCAATGCGCTAGGTGCAGTACTGACAGTAGTAGGCACTGTCGCTCGCACCGGTCTGTCCGGCGCACTTATCGGCAATACGGCCGAGGTAGTACTGGATGCGCTGGAAACCGATGTTCTGGTGGTCAAACCAAAAAATGTAATGGACTATCTGGAAAACCAGCTACAAAAGTGACCGTTCCCCCTCCCCGCTCCTAGCAGCTGAGGCTCCAGGGGCGGGGCTTCCCGCTTCTTTCGTCTAAGGCACCAGAGCCAAGATTTTACGGCAGCCACTTAACTTTATAGCCGGTTTCCCTTAGAATAGTGCCGCCTTTTTGGCCTTTCTGTCCCATTTGAAGCTGTTTTCAAAATCTTGACAGGGCTGTCTTTCACTTGTTGACGGCAAAATGCTGGATATTTGTGAAAACAGCTTCTAAATAAGCGCCCGACACCTGATGTAACGGGCCACTGATGAGGGTAAAAACTGTGCTTGAAGCCTATCGTAAACACGTAGAAGAACGTGCTGCCCAGGGCGTTGTGCCGCAGCCGCTAACCGCCGAACAAACCGCAGGTCTGGTTGATCTGCTGAAAAACCCGCCCGCAGGCGAAGAAGAGTTCCTGCTTGACCTGATCTCCAACCGCGTTCCTGCCGGTGTTGACGAAGCCGCCTATGTAAAAGCCGGTTTCCTGTCCGCCATCGCCAAGGGCGAAGCCACGTCTCCACTCATCGACAAAGCACAGGCTGTCAAGCTGTTGGGCACCATGCAGGGCGGCTACAACATTGAAACCCTGGTCAGCTTGCTGGATGATGCCGAGCTTTCTGCCAACGCTGCTGCCGAGCTGAAGCACACCCTGCTGATGTTCGATGCTTTCCACGACGTAGCCGAAAAAGCCAAGGCCGGCAACGAGAACGCCAAAGCCGTTATGCAGTCCTGGGCCGATGGCGAGTGGTTCACCTCCCGCCCCGCGCTGGAAGAAAAAATCACCCTGAGCGTGTTCAAGGTTACCGGAGAAACCAACACCGACGACCTGTCCCCGGCCCCAGACGCCTGGTCCCGTCCGGATATCCCACTGCACGCACTGGCCATGCTGAAAATGGAGCGTGACGGCATCAAGCCTGACGTGCCCGGCTCCGTTGGCCCGATCAAGCAGATGGAAGAGCTCAAAGCCAAAGGCCACCCGGTTGCCTACGTTGGTGACGTGGTTGGTACCGGTTCTTCGCGCAAGTCCGCCACCAACTCCGTGCTGTGGTTCTTCGGTGACGACATTCCCCATGTGCCGAACAAGCGTGCCGGCGGTTTCTGCTTTGGTACCAAAATTGCCCCAATCTTCTACAACACCATGGAAGATGCCGGTGCCCTGCCAATCGAGTTCGACTGTACCGACCTGAACATGGGCGACGTTATCGACGTTTACCCATACAAAGGCGAAGTACACCGCGACGGCAAGCTGCTGACCACCTTCGAGCTGAAAACCGATGTGCTTCTGGACGAAGTTCGTGCCGGTGGCCGTATCCCGCTGATCATTGGCCGTGGCCTGACCGAAAAAGCCCGTGCCGAACTGGGCATGGGTCCATCCGACCTGTTCAAGAAGCCTGAAGCACCTGCCGATAGCGGCAAGGGGTTCACACTGGCACAAAAAATGGTTGGTCGCGCCTGTGGCCTGCCTGAAGGCCAGGGTGTTCGCCCCGGTACTTACTGCGAGCCCAAGATGACCACTGTCGGCTCCCAGGACACCACCGGCCCCATGACCCGTGACGAGCTGAAAGACCTGGCTTGCCTGGGCTTCTCCGCCGACCTGGTAATGCAGTCTTTCTGTCACACAGCTGCCTATCCTAAGCCGATCGATGTTAACACCCACCACACCCTGCCTGATTTCATCATGAACCGTGGCGGTGTTTCCCTGCGTCCTGGCGACGGTATCATCCACAGCTGGCTGAACCGCATGCTGCTGCCTGACACCGTAGGTACAGGTGGTGACTCCCACACCCGTTTCCCGATTGGTATTTCCTTCCCGGCAGGTTCCGGTCTGGTTGCTTTTGCTGCCGCTACCGGCGTTATGCCACTGGATATGCCAGAGTCCGTTCTGGTGCGTTTCAAGGGCAAAATGAACCCCGGCATCACCCTGCGTGACCTGGTCCATGCCATTCCTTACTATGCAATCCAGGAAGGCCTGCTGACCGTCGAGAAAAAAGGCAAGAAGAACATCTTCTCCGGCCGCATCCTTGAAATTGAAGGTCTGGAAGGCCTGACCGTTGAACAGGCTTTCGAGCTGTCCGACGCCTCTGCCGAGCGTTCCGCTGCCGGCTGTACCATCAAGCTGCCCGAAGAGGTTATTGCCGAGTACCTGCGTTCCAACATCACTATGCTGCGCTGGATGATCAGCGAAGGCTACGGCGATGCCCGCACCATCGAGCGCCGCGCCCAGGCGATGGAAGCCTGGCTGGCCAAGCCCGAGCTGCTGTCCGCCGATGCTGACGCCGAATACGCTGCGGTTATCGAGATCGACCTGGCCGACATCAAGGAGCCCATCCTGTGTGCGCCAAACGATCCGGACGACGCCCGTCTGCTCTCTGAAGTACAGGGTCGCGAAATTGATGAAGTGTTCATCGGCTCCTGCATGACCAACATTGGTCACTTCCGGGCCGCCGGCAAGCTGCTGGAGCAGGTTAAAGGTGGTATTCCAACCCGTCTGTGGCTGGCCCCGCCAACCCGCATGGACCAGTACCAGCTGACCGAAGAAGGCTACTACGGCATCTACGGCCGCGCCGGTGCGCGCATGGAAATGCCGGGTTGCTCCCTGTGCATGGGTAACCAGGCCCGCGTCGAGACAGGAGCTACCGTTGTATCCACTTCCACCCGCAACTTCCCGAACCGCCTGGGTGACAACACCGACGTGTTCCTGGCATCTGCAGAACTGGCAGCGGTATCCGCCATTCTCGGCAAGCTGCCCACCACAGAAGAATACCTGGAGTATGCGAAAAACATCGACAGCATGGCTGGCGAGATCTATCGCTACATGAACTTTGACCAGATGGCCAAGTACCAGGAAGCAGCAGACAAAGCCGAGCTGCCAGCTGTCTAAACGCTGCCAGCACGAAAAAGCCCCGCCAAAAGCGGGGCTTTTTCATGTCTGGATACTTGTCAATGTTCTCAATCCCTTGAGGCTCCCGCTAGCGGTCTACCAGATTCAAGCCGCCCGTCGCGGTTTACTCAACCAGCAGGTGATGGGTTTCAAAACCCATAATCAACGCACCCCAGTGGCGTCCGCCCACATATAACGGAATCGAAAGATCGTTAAGAATCTGTCCCGTATCACGAATAAAGGTTTGCAACAAAAACGGACTCTCATGGGTACAGCGGCGCTGCTCCGCGCGCGTATCAAAGTACTTGCGCATATTGCGGCTGTAGGTGTTGTCTTCATCCGGATTGCCCGTGCGGGGTCTGGACACCTTAGCGTGATGCACCGGAACATACCCATCTGTATTTGCTGCCACGGCATACGCAAAGTCAGGCTTTTCCTGTAAAAAGCCGTCCAGCACCGGCTGCAGTACCGGCTCAAGGCTGCTTACATAGCTGGTCATATATTGTACATAGCGATCTTCCGGGTTAAGCGCCCGATAGTCTTTGGCAAACAGGTCTACGCCTTTCGCTGCCTGCTCTTCCATGACCTGCATGATCTTCCCGGCCCACTCCATGCCCAGCCGGGTTATGGCTTCAAAGCCGCCATAGCCGATAATGAACTGCGACAGCAGCTCCTGTGTCTGCTGGGTAGCTTCCTCCAGCTCATAAGCACTGGCCATGGTGGAGTCCATGTCCTCTTTCACCGAGTGCGACAACTCGGCAATACTGGCAACGCTCTCATGTGTCAACCGGTTGGTAGCTGACAGCTCTTCAATAGCGGTAGAAATGGTACTTAGCTGCTGGCTCATTTGCTCAAAACTGGCAACCATACCGATAAACTGGTCACTTGTTCGAGTCAAAAGGCCTTCCGCCTCCTGCACACTGTCCAGAATAGCACCAGCACCTTCCTCGGTTTGCCCTACTAGGCTGCTCATTTCGGCAATGTTGGTGCCGATCTGCTGTGTCGCCTCACCCACTTTTCGAGACAGCTCACGTACCTCATCAGCAACTACGGCAAAGCCGCGCCCTGCATCCCCGGCACGTGCCGCCTCAATAGAGGCATTTAACGCCAACAGGTTGGTCTGGTCAGAAAACTCTTCAACCAGACGCAAAATATTAGTAACGTTTTCCGAGTTGCGGCTCAGGGTGCTTACCGTTTCCTGGAAGCTTCGCGCCTGGCGCTCAACGCCCTGTATTTGCTCGGAAACGCGGGCCAGATCGGTGCTTGACTGGTGAATATCCCTTACATTGTGCTGCGTCTGGTCGCTAATATGCGTAGCATTGATCGCAATTTCGTCAATCGCCTGGGTTGACTGGCTGCTCGATTCAAAAATTTGCTCAGCTTGCTGTTCTTGGGCAGTGGATGAGCTGCTGGCCTGCCGCACCATTTTTTGTACTCTTGCCGCGTTCAGCGCGACATCCACCGAGTGGGTACGGGTCTGGCTGATCATGTCCTTAAGTTGCTCGGCAAACTCGTTGTAGCTGCGTGCCATCACGGATATTTCATCAAACGTATAGTCAGGCAAAACCGCTGATATATCACCGTTTTTGTCTTTTACTGCCTGTAGTACTTCCGTAATATCCCTGATTGGCTTGACAAAAATCGAGCGCATGAAAAGTACAATAAAAACCCCGGTACCCACCGCCAAAAGACCGATAACCAGCAAGAGCATCCAGAACTGGTCCAGCGGTACCTCTTGAGCAACACCCAATGCTTCCAGCTGTTCGCGCAGGTCCTGCAGCAGCCAGGCAGAGCCCGCTATCAGCAACAGGGTTGGCAACAGTAATGCGGTAACATTGCCGATAATTTTTCGGGTCAGGGTAAACCAGAATGCCTTCTCTATTTTCCTGTATAGCGTCATCATCAAACAGCCGCCTCAAATGTTAGTATGGGTTTAAAGCCTGTGATGCAGATCACAATATTAAACCAATATACAGCCCTGTTTACACATTATGAATGCCACATAGACCAAGGCAGCAGTTGACCGGCACCGAAGCAGCAGCAAAGCATGCTGCGCATATGGATCATTTCCACCTGCAGCTATTGAAATATCGTACACCGGAGTCCCCATGTCATCATCTGTCACAGCCTATCAGGAGTTACTGGCCGCCTGGCGCCTGCAAGCAAAAGCCAACCCTTGGCTAACCCGCGCTTTTCTGACAACTCTTGGCCTGCTGTTGCTGCTTGTTTTTGCCAGCGCACTGCATGGCCTGGAAGAGCAGCACCGGGCTCACTTCCGGCTGGCCAATTACGGCGGGCTGGCAGGCTTTGCCGCCACATCCACAGGCGCCCTGCTTATTCTCTTTCTCGGCAGGGTGCGGCCTCGCCTGCAGGATGCCCTGCTTGGCTTTGCGGCTGGCATGATGCTGGCTGCCAGTGCTTTCTCGCTGATCCTGCCCGGACTGGAAGCAGCCGGTGAGCTGCTCACCTCAACCGGACTGGCGTCTGCTGTGGTGGTTGCCGGTATAGCAATGGGTACACTATTAATGCTCGGCCTGGATTATTTCACTCCCCACACCCACGAGAGTACCGGCCCCTGTGGCCCGGAATGCCAGCGCATCGGTGGCATCTGGCTGTTTGTATTCGCCATTGCCCTACACAACCTGCCCGAAGGCATGGCAATTGGTGTTTCATTCGCTCATGGCGATTTAACTGTGGGCCTGCCACTGACAACCGCCATAGCCATCCAGGACATTCCCGAAGGCTTTGCCGTTGCTCTTGCCCTGCAAGCCAGCGGACTGAGCAAAATACGCTCTATTCTGATCGCAGCTGCAACTGGCCTGCTCGAACCCTTGGGCGCCATACTCGGCTTTTCCATGGCCAGCAGCATTGCCATTGCCTATCCACTCAGCATGGGAGTTGCCGCTGGCGCCATGATTTTCGTCGTGTCTCACGAAGTAATTCCGGAAACCCACCGCAATGGCAACCAGACCATGGCCAGTATTGGCCTGATGGGCGGGTTTATGCTCATGATGTTCCTGGATACTGCCTTTGGCTAGGCACCGGGGCACGGTTGTCTGCGGCAGCCCACACATGATGGCCGCTGCCCGCCTCTGTGCCTCTCAAGCATCCTGCCTGCTTTGGTTCCAGCCTGTTGCGGTAACGCAGCCCGCATGGAAGGTTTCAGGGGCGTCCATAAAACTTGCTTAGCCTCAAGAATCCTTTAAATAACAACAACTCACACCTCAAACAGCTACTTTGGGCGTATTGCCAGCATGCTTGCAAAGCCTCAGCCTGAAAGCTGCAAGCAGGGTTACTGCAGCAGTTGCCGACCCTCGCTTCAAGTTTCAGCTTGTAGCAGCCGATAACACATTCAGGCTGTTATATTTATTGCATAAAAGGAAATCCCACCATGTCCCCCCTGTTTCGTATCTCGATCAGCAAACGTCTTTGGCTGGTTTTGCTGCTGGTCATTGCCGTCTTTATCGGGTTCGGGCTGCTAATCGCCAAGCAGACCTACTCAAACCTGGTTGAAGGCAAGGAGGTCAAAACCCGTCACTTGGTAGAAAACACCATTGGCATTCTGGAGTATTTTTACGAACAGGAACAGCAGGCAACCATGACCAGAGAACAGGCGCAAAAACAGGCGCTGGAGGTCATCAAGCAAATACGTTACGGCCGCAATGATTATTTCTGGGTCAACGACCTGCAGCCGGTCATGATGATGCACCCGATGAATCCCGCTCTGGATGGGCAGAATCTTTCCGGTTACAAGGATCCGGACGGCAACCAGGTATTTAACGAGTTCATACGCATTGCCCAAACTCCCGAAGGCGCTGGTTTTTACAACTATCGCTGGCCCATGCCCGGTGCCCACGACCCGGTACAAAAAATCAGTTATGTGCAACAATTCAAGCCTTGGGGCTGGGTATTGGGAACCGGTGTTTATATTGACGACATCCAGGCAGAGTTCCGCAGCGTTACCCTGAAAAGCTCTATTATCCGTGCCGGAATAATTTTGGTCATGGGTATCCTGATCTTTGCCATCATGCGCAGCATCACCCGTCCGTTGCGGCAGGTAGCCGACGCACTGAAAAACATTGCCAGTGGCGAAGGTGATCTAACGCAAACACTGACCTACCGCGGCAATGACGAAATTGGCGAACTGAGCAACAGCTTTAATACCTTCACCACCAAATTGCGTTCTGTGGTAACCGAACTGCAAAGCACTGCCGAAACCTTGCAGCAATCTTCAAACGAGCTGGATACAGCGGCACACGCCAGCCTCGACAGCAGCGAACGTCAATTGCAAGAAACCGAAATGATTGCCACCTCAATGAATGAGGTCACCTACTCGGTACAAGAAGTCGCGAAAAATGCAGAAGATGCCGCCAGTCAGGTCAGCAGTGCAACCCAGCAAGCCGAGGCTGGCCAACAAAGCATCCACAACAGCTTGCAGCAAACCGACCAGCTGTCTGCCACCATCGCCGAAGCGGTTAGCGTAATGGAGGCGCTGGCAGCCGAAAGCACTCAGATCGGCACTGTGCTGGAAGTCATCAACTCGATTGCCGAACAGACGAACCTGCTGGCACTCAACGCTGCCATTGAAGCAGCACGGGCCGGCGAACAAGGGCGCGGCTTTGCAGTTGTTGCCGATGAAGTGCGCTTGCTGGCACAGCGTACCCAGCAGTCGACCGGTGAAGTGCAAAGCATGATCGACAGCCTGCAGAAAAACTCCCGGGCAGCGGTGCAGGTCATTCAAGAAAGCAGCCATGTCTCGGCCAGAACTGTAGAGCAGGCAAACATTGCCAGCGCCAGCCTGGAACAAATTACCCTGGCTCTGACTGCCCTGAACGACCTCAATGCATCAATCGCCAGCAGTACCCTCCAGCAATCGCATGTGGCAGAGGAGATCAGCCAAAACATCAGTCGTGTTGCCGGCCTGGCCAGCTCAAGCACAACAGCCGCCCAGCAGGCCAGCAGCTCAAGTGAAAATCTTGGTCAGCTGGCACGCAGCCTGAGCACATTGCTGGCCCAGTTCAAGGTTTAACAACCCGGTTGCGTTTCCATATAATGCGACCGGCACAAGACAGCGGCTGCCACACCACGCCAGCTGCTGTCTTTGTTTAACTGCTCAGGCCATCTTCTGGCGTACGCCGCACTATCTTGATTTTATAATCAAAATTTGCCTTGCGGGTCAGGCTGACCGCCCTGCGCGTTATTGTGTCCAGCGTAATATTCCAGGCGCCATCTGAAGGCACCCTGATTTTTGCCGGAAAGCGGTCAAAGGCTCCGCCGTGATAGGTGTGACGACCGCCATTTTTATAGCTGCGAAAGTTGGCGTCGTTCATCAGGCGTATATTGCACAGCCGTGAACAGTAAATGATCACCAGGTCCCCTTCGTGCAATACTTCTCGACGATGGATAAACTTCATATTCCAGTTACCAGAAAATAAACGGCAAGTACTATAGCATGCACTTGGCGCCAGGCGTCATGCCGTTTTTACCAGCCCGGACGTGCCAGTCATTCGCTTGTACCCCCGTTCCAGCTTTTTGCTGCACATTCTTGCCACCCGCTGCGGATTTTTTCTGACCGGGCTTGGCCTGGCCGTATGGGCACCCCTGGTACCCTATGTGCATGCACGAATCCCGATGAGTGAGGCAACATTTGGCCTGCTCTTGCTCAGCATCGGGCTTGGCTCGCTGTGTTGCATGCCCCTATCGGCGCTTTTTACCGGCAAGTTCGGTATCCGCCGTACCGCTCTGAGCGCCATCCTGTTACTGGCATCCGCCCTGTTTGGCATCATTTTTGTCGAACAGCTCTGGCTGATGGCCGTCACACTGTTTGTTTTTGGTGGCAGCCTGGGTGTGCTGGATATTGTCTTTAATATCCAGGGGATGATCATCGAAGCACGCTCTGGGCGCAGCATGATGGCCGGTTTCCATGGCATGTATAGCCTGGGCACCATTTGTGGTGCCATGTTGGTAACTCTGCTACTGATGGCAGGTACTTCACCTGTACTCAGCCCTTTGCTGGCGGTGACGTGTATCCTGTTGCTGGGTCTCTGGTCGTGGCCAGGTCTGCTATCGCGTAAAACCCGTAGCGATGTAAACGGCAGGCACTGGCCCAACCCCATGATCATTCTGGTCGGCCTGATGTGCTTTATTGTTTATCTGGCCGAAGGCGCCATTCTCGACTGGAGTGCATTGTTTCTGGTTGATTATCGCGGCCTGCAACCATCCAGCGGTGGGCTGGGCTACACCGCCTTTGCCCTGATGATAACCCTGGGGCGCTTTTTGGGTGACGGGCTTGTCGCCAGACTCGGGCGGGTGCGCATGATTTTCCTGGGCGGGCTGATCGCTGCCGGCGGCCTGTCACTGAGCCTGATGACATCACACTGGCTGTTTGCCCTGCTGGGCTACGGTTTATGCGGACTTGGTTGCGCCAATATTTCGCCACTGCTGATTTCATCACTGAATCACCAGACACACATGCCGCCGCACTTGGCGGTAACGGCAGCAACGACCATAGGTTTTGCCGGTGTGCTGGCCGGCCCCGCCCTGATGGGGATGATTGCCCAGCACAGCTCGCTGGCCCATGCATTCGGCATGGTAGCCCTTGGCCTGCTGCTCGTTGCCATTGCCAGCTCCGGGTTTCGGACCCCCTAAGCGGACCATGCGCTGCTGCACCCAGCCAACTGTTAACCGGTTTTGGAGTGCTGCTAGCCGGCGAAACTGAGCAACACCCCCGCCGCCACTGCCGAACCGATCACACCCGCCACATTCGGCCCCATGGCATGCATTAACAGGAAGTTCTGCGGATTGGCTTCCAGGCCCACCCGGTTGGACACTCGTGCCGCCATGGGCACAGCCGATACACCAGCCGAACCAATCAGCGGATTAATTTTCTGGGCGCCGAACAGGTTCATGATTTTCGCCATGATCACGCCGGCGGCAGTACCTGCACTGAATGCCACCATGCCGAGCAACAAGATACCCAGTGTTTTCAGCTGCAGGAAGGAATCCGCCGACAGTTTGGCACCCACAGTAAGGCCCAGGGCAATGGTAACAATATTGATTAGCGCATTGCGTGAAGTATCCGCCAGGCGTTCAACCACGCCTGACTCACGCATCAGGTTGCCAAAGGCAAACATCCCAATCAGCGGCGCGGCGTCCGGCAGCAGCAGGCCGATCAACAGGGTCAGCACCAGCGGGAAGACTATTTTTTCCACCTGGCTGACATGCCGCTGCTGGGTCATCACAATGGCACGTTCTTCCTTGCTGGTCAGCGCCCGCATAATGGGCGGCTGGATCAGCGGCACCAGCGCCATGTAAGAATAGGCAGCCACAGCAATGGGACCGAGCAGCTCTGGTGCCAGCCGTGAAGTCACAAAGATCGAAGTCGGACCGTCAGCCCCTCCGATGATGGCAATGGAGGCAGCCTCACGCATGCTGAACTCCAAACCCGGAATTCCCAGGGTACCGATGGCCAGCGCACCAAGCAGGGTACCGAAAATGCCGAACTGGGCAGCTGCACCCAGCAACAGGGTTTTAGGGTTGGCCAGCATGGGGCCGAAATCCGTCATGGCACCCACGCCCATGAAAATCAGCAGCGGGAACACGCTGGTCGGCAAGCCGACCTGGTACAGCAGGTCCAGCAAGCCACCTGCCTCGGCCATGCCGGCAGCAGGAATATTGGCCAAAACCCCGCCAAATCCTATGGGTATCAGCAGCAGTGGTTCAAATCCCTTGCGGATGGCCAGAAAAATCAGACCCAGACAAATCAGCAGCATGATCACCTGGCTCGGTTCAAGCTGGTAGATGCCCGTGCTTTGCCACAGGCCCAGTAGTTTTTCCATGACACTGCCCCCTTAAGCGATAGTAAGCAGGCAATCGCCCACGTTTACGCTGTCGCCAACCTGGACATTGACACCGCTGATGGTACCGCTACGGAAGGCGCGGATTTCAGTTTCCATCTTCATGGCCTCAAGAATGATCATCACCTCGCCCTCCTCCACCGCCTGACCGGGCTGTACCAGTATCTTGAAGATGTTGCCGGCCAGCGGAGCTCCCTGCGGATCACCACTGCCTGCAGCGGGCGTTTCCGCCGTGCCCTTGGCGGCAGCACCGGCCAGCGGTTTGATTCCTTCAATGTCACCGCCCTCGTTGACCTGGACAACAAAGCTCTGGCCATTGACCTCGACGGTATAAACAGCGGGCGCCTCACCCGTACGTTCTTGCCCGGTTGGCACCGGTTCAAACGCATCAGGGTTGTCACGGTTTTCCAGAAATTTCAGGCCAATCTGTGGAAATAGCGCATATGTCAGAACATCATCAATCAGGCGCTCGCCTTCAGCCAGCCGGATGCCTTTTTCTTCAGCCAGCTGCTGCAGCTCCTGGGTCAGTTTGTCCAGCTCGTTTTCCAGCAAGTCAGCCGGGCGGCAAGTAACCGGCTCTGCGCCTTCCAGTACCCTGGCTTGCAGCTCGGCATTAAAGGGTGCCGGAGCCGCTCCATACTCACCCTTGAGTACGCCGGCGGTTTCTTTGGTAATCGACTTGTAGCGTTCACCCGTCAGCACGTTGATGACTGCCTGGGTACCAACAATTTGCGAGGTCGGGGTTACCAGTGGAATAAAACCAAGATCTTCACGCACACGCGGGATTTCGGCCAGCACTTGATCAAACTTGTCACTGGCGCCTTGCTCCTTGAGCTGGTTTTCCATATTGGTCAGCATGCCGCCCGGCACCTGGGCAACCAGAATGCGCGAATCAACGCCCCTGAGATTGCCCTCAAACCTGACGTATTTTTTACGCACTTCACGGAAATAAGCTGCGACTTCCTCAAGCAGCTCCAGATTCAGGCCAGTATCCCGTGCTGTGTCCTGAAAAATCGCCACTACCGACTCGGTGGGCGAGTGGCCGTAGGTCATCGACATGGAGGAAATGGCGCTGTCAACATTGTCGATGCCCGCTTCGGCAGCCTTGACGATGGCGGCAGTCGACAGCCCCGCGGTGGCGTGGCAATGCATGTGTACCGGAATCTCCAGCACCTCTTTCAAGCGGCTGACCAGCTCGAAGGCAGCATAAGGCTTGAGAATGCCCGCCATATCTTTGATGGCAACCGAGTCTGCACCAAAGTCCTGCAACTGCTTGCCCATGTCTACCCACATATCCAGGGTGTGCACCGGGCTGGTGGTATAACAGATGGTGCCCTGGGCATGTTTGCCATTGGCATGGACGGCCTGCATGGCCCGCTGCAGGTTGCGCGGGTCATTCATGGCATCAAATACACGAAACACATCCACACCGCTAACCGCTGCACGCTCGACAAACATGTCTACCACGTCATCGGCATAATGGCGGTAACCGAGCAGGTTCTGGCCACGCAGCAGCATCTGCTGGCGGGTATTGGGCATCGCCGCCTTGAGCTGGCGAATGCGCTCCCAGGGATCTTCACCCAGATAACGGATGCAGGAGTCGAAGGTCGCCCCTCCCCAGGTTTCTATAGACCAAAAACCGATCTGATCCAATTTTGGCGCAATCGGCAACATGTCTTCAAGACGCAAACGGGTAGCCAGTACGGACTGGTGTGCATCGCGCAGCACCACATCAGTAATGCCCAGCGGTTGATTAGCGGTCATCTGTCGGACTCCATATTTTTCTAATTATCGTGCGCGGTGGCCGTGATGCTGGTGCAGCGCGGCCTGGATGGCAGCAAGGGTGTCGGCATCTGGCACAGGGCCAGCAGGTGACCGGGTTGCCACCAAAGCAACCGATTCGTGCACAGTTGCCCGCTGCAACACCACGGATATCAAGTGTATGCAACCAATCAGCAAAATGAGAAAAACAAAAACTAGGCTCATGCCGATCAGCATGAGCTCCAGGCCTTCAAGCAAGAGCTGCCCAGACGTCATAATAGCTCCTTTGTCTACAATACAAGCTTGTTGTCTTTGAAATTACTTGTAGTAGTTTCAGTTGCCCGTTCCGGTACAACCAGAAGAGCGTCGAGAACCTTATCCCGAACAGTTTGTGTAGGCAAATTTTTTACCCACTACAAAACAAAAAACTCTCAACATTGTCGACAATCAGACCATTTTCCAGGGTACGCCGAATAATATTGGCGAGGCCGTCAGGGTCAGGCGAACAGCAACAAAAAACGCAGGCTGCTTGTGACAATGGGTACAGCACCTGAAGCGGTCATGTGTCACAGTAAAAACACTGTGGCCAAACCAAGGAAAATGAAAAACCCGCCACTATCGGTCATGGCCGTAATCAGTACGCTGGAGCCCAGGGCAGGGTCGCGGCCGAGCCGGACCATGGTCATCGGGATAAGCACCCCCATCAGCGCCGCCAATAACAAGTTAAGTGTCATGGCGGCGATCATTACCAGACCCAGGGCAAGATAATCATATAGCTGCCAGGCTACCACGCCGATAACTCCGCCCCAGATCAGGCCGTTGAGCAATGCCACTGTCAGCTCTTTTTTTAATAGCCGGGTTGTATTCCCCGTGCTGACCTGCTGCAAAGCCATCGCACGGACAATCATGGTTATTGTCTGGTTGCCTGTATTCCCACCAATGCCGGCAACAATCGGCATCAGCGCCGCCAGTGCAACCAGCTTTTCTATCGACCCTTCAAAAACCCCAATGACCCTGGATGCCACAAAAGCGGTAACCAGGTTGATCGCCAGCCACGACCACCGGTTGTTGATTGATTTCCAGACGGACGAAAAAATGTCTTCCTCTTCACGCAAACCCGCGCGACTCAGGGCTTCGTCTTCGAACTCTTCACGAATCAGGTCAACCATTTCATCAATAGTCAGGCGCCCGATCAGCTTGCCATCATGGTCCACCACTGGTGCGGAAACCAAGTCATAGCGCTCAAAGGCTTCAGCAGCATCGATACCCTCTTCTTCCGGATGAAAACTAACCGGATCGGTTGCCATGACCTCAGCTACCTTTTTCTCCGGATCATTCACCAAAAGGCGCTTGATCGGCAGCACGCCTTTGAGATAGCCGGCATGGTCAATTACAAACAGCTTGTCCATCTGCCCCGGCAGCTCCTTGAGCCGGCGCAGATAGCGCAGAACCACTTCAAGAGCAACATCCTCACGCACTGTAACCATCTCGAAGTCCATGACTGCCCCGACCTGATGCTCTGCATAAGACAAGGCCGAACGCACCCGCTCACGCTGCAGGGCATCCAGCGACTCCACCAGCTCAAGCACCATATCCTGTGGCAGCTCAGAAGCCAGCTCAGCCAGCTCGTCAGCATCCAGTTCTTTGGCCGCAGCCAGTATCTCGTGCTGATCCATGTCAGCCAGCAATGTTTCACGCACTGCATCCGACACTTCCAGCAGAATGTCACCGTCGCTTTCCGACTGGACCAGCTGCCACAGGGTTAGACGCTCCTCCAGCGGCAAACCCTCCAGGATATGGGCAATATCTGCACTGTGCAGCTCTGCCAGCCATTGTTGCAAGCCGGACAGCAAACGGGCCTGCTCGCTGGCCTCATCCCGTCGAGTCCCGTGCTCTTCATCCAGCTGGTACAGACGTTCCAGCAGGCTGGCAACATACGCAAAGCGCTCCTGCAAACGCTCCTGGGGCTTTTTGTTTTCCACTTGGCACATGACCCTCTCCCCGCTAACCCTGCTGACACTCAGTGAGGCTACAAATATATACGAAAGCCATCCCTGCTGCGGACATCCAGATATTCTGGCAAAAAAAAAGCTTGCATCAAATGCAAGCTTTTTATATGGCGGACTCAGGAGGATTCGAACCTCCGACCGCTCGGTTCGTAGCCGAGTACTCTATCCAGCTGAGCTATGAGTCCACTACTAGGTTTAACCAGGCTAGTTCTGGTTTCAACTGACAACACATACTGCCGTTTGAATATGGCGGACTCAGGAGGATTCGAACCTCCGACCGCTCGGTTCGTAGCCGAGTACTCTATCCAGCTGAGCTATGAGTCCGCAAGTCACGCAT
>JAAYFD010000046.1 GCA_012728415.1 Gammaproteobacteria bacterium | reverse complement strand
GATAGCTTGTACTCGGGAGTAAATACACGGCGCATGCGTTTCTCAAGCTCCGGCTTCGGCTCGACCTTTGGGTCAACGGGTGTGGCTGGTTTAGGCATTTTGCTTCTCCTGACGGCCCTGATTTGTATGTTATCTCAAATATCAGTGGCTCAGGGTTATGTTGACACACAGGGGGGCCGAGGATATTTAGTTGGCAAAAGCTGGAAAGATCAGGGCTAGAAAAGGAGTCTAAGTGTTCGTGAATAGCCTCCTTTGCTCAAGCACTGAACTCAGTGCTTGAGACTGCCCAGGACTTATCTCATTTAGTCCACGCATTCGACAGCACTTCGGCCTGCTGCAAAATCAGCTCCACAGCCTCTACCGCCTGATCGGGCGGATACTTGTAGCGTTGCAAGGTTCTGCGCACGAGGATGCGCAATTTGGCCCGCACACTTTCGCGCACCTGCCAGTCCACGGTGGTTGATGCCCGTAGTTTGTCGGTGATTTCAACGGCAATTTTCTTCAGGATTTCATCGCCCAGTTCGCGCACGGCGCTTTCGTTGTTGGCCAGCGCATCATAGAAGGCGATTTCGTCAGGATTAAGCCCAAGCCCGGCCTCTCGTGCCAGGTCGGCCTGAAACTGTTTCGCCATCGCGATCAGCTCTTCAATCACCTGCGCGGTTTCGATGCCTCGGTTGTTGTAGCGGCGTAAGGTTTCTTGCAGGCGCTCGCTGTATTTCTTCTCCTGCACCACGTTATTGCGGGTTTTGGCTTTGATATCGTCTTTTAGCAGCTTTTCCAGCAGTTCAACGGCAAAGTTTTTGTACGGCATCTGCCGTACATCTTCCAGAAACTCATCAGACAGCAGGCCAATATTGGGCTTATCCAGCCCACACAGGGCAAAAACGTCAGTCACGCCGCCGGCAATCACCGCATTATCGAGAATCTGCTTGAGCGTGGAGTTTTTCTCTTCTTGGGTCAGTTTTTTATCAACGCTGGTGTATTTGGCAATTGCTGCTTTCACGGCGGACAGGAAAGCGATTTCTTTGTGATACGCGCTCGCCTCATCCATGGTGCTGCACAGCGAATAGGCTTTGTTCAGCGCCAAAACGGTATCCAGAAAGCGCTTTTTGCCGTCATCCAGACCTAGAACATAGTTTGCAGCCGGTACCAGCAGCTTCAAGGCATCGGTGGCAAAAGCGCTGTAATCAAAGCCCGGGCTTTGCGGCGTCTTGGCAAACATGCCGTGAATCACATCCAGCTTTTCCAGCAGGATGGCGTAAGCCTCTTCGGTGCTGTGGGTTGGCTCGCCACGGCCTTTGGCATCGGCATAGGTTTTCAGCGCCTGCTTGAGCTCGTTGGCGATACCGATATAGTCCACCACCAGGCCGCCCGGCTTGTTTTTGAACACGCGGTTCACCCGCGCAATGGCCTGCATCAGGTTGTGGCCTTTCATCGGCTTGTCGACATACATGGTATGGCAGATCGGGGCGTCAAAGCCCGTTAGCCACATATCGCGCACGATCACCAGCTTTAGCGGGTCATTCACGTTTTTAAAGCGCTTCTCAAGCCGCTTCTTGGTCTGCTTGTTATAAATGTGTGGCTGCAATAGCGGCTTGTCAGCAGCCGAGCCGGTCATCACCACCTTGATCGCGCCTTTTTCCGGGTCTGTGTCATGCCATTCGGGCCGCAGCGCGACGATTTCGTTATACAGCTGTGCGCAAATATCACGGCTCATGGTCACGATCATGGCTTTGCCTTCGATCAGCGCCGAGCGGGTTTCAAAGTGCTCAACCAGGTCGGCAGCAACCTGCTTTAAGCGCGGGCCGGAACCGACCAGTTTTTCCAGGCGACTCCATTCACCCTTGGTTTTTTCCCGCTGGCCAATATCCTCTTCGTCCTCGACCACGTCCTCAACCTGATCCGACAGCTCATCAATCAGGTCGCGGTTGATATCCAGCTTGGCCAGGCGCGACTCGTAATAAATGGGCACGGTCGCACCATCATCGACCGCATCCTGAATGTCGTAGATTGAAACGTAGTCGCCAAACACCGCACGGGTGTCTTTATCTTCGTTAGCAATGGGCGTTCCAGTAAAACCAATAAAGGCCGCATTGGGCAGGGCATCACGCATGTGCTTTGCGTAGCCAAACTGGTAGCTGCCGTCGGCTTTCAGGGTGGCTTTCAGGCCGTATTGACTGCGGTGGGCTTCATCAGAGATCACTACGATGTTGTGCCGCTCGTTCAGAATTGGGTGGGCATTTTCGCCGGCCAGCAAAGCAAATTTCTGCACGGTGGTAAAAATGATGCCGCCCGACTCCCGCTCGGCGAGCATAACGCGCAACGCATCACGGTCATCCGCCTGGGCCGGTTCCTGCTTCAGCAGCTCCTTTGCTGAGCTAAAGGTACCGAACAGTTGCCCATCCAGATCGTTGCGGTCAGTAACCACCACCAGCGTTGGATTATTCATTTCCGGCTGCTGCAGCAGCTTGCCGGCGTAGCACACCATCGAGATGCTTTTGCCCGAGCCCTGTGTATGCCAAACCACCCCAGCTTTTTTGCTGCCGGGCACGACCACGCCCGCATAGTTGGCACGCTTCTCTGCCTGGAACAGCTGCTCCGGGTTTTGCGCGGCCAGCACCGTTGCTTTCACTGCTTCACGCACCGCATGAAACTGGTGATAACCGGCAATTTTCTTAATCAGCCGGTCAGAATCGGTTTCAAAAATCACAAAATAGCGCAGGTAATCCAGCAACAGTTCACGGTCAAAGAAGCCGCGCACCATGGTTTCCAGTTGCCAGTCCAGCAGCGGCTTGTCGTCCTCATGCTTGATGGTGCGCCACGGCATAAAGCGTTCCTGATTCGCCGTTAACGAACCCACGCGGGCGTTATAGCCATCGCTGACAACAACCGCCTGGTTGTAGGCGAACAGGTCGGGGATTTCGTCCTTATAGGTCTGGATCTGGTTAAAGGCATCCCAAATATCCACGTTTTCGGCAGTCGGGCTTTTCAGCTCCAGTACCGCCAGCGGCAGGCCATTGATAAAGCAAACAATGTCCGGGCGGCGTAGCTGCTTGCTGCCCTCGATAGTGAACTGATTGATGGCGCGAAAACGGTTGGCTTTAAGATCGGTAAAATCAATCAGAAACGCATGATCATGGATGACTTCATCATTACGTTTGTATTCAACAGGAACACCGTCCAGCAACAGTCGATGAAATCCACGATTACTGACTATGGTGTCTAAGCTCTCGGGCTTAGCAACGATAGCCATGGCTTGCTCAACTGCTGTATCCGGCAAATGCGGATTGATATGGCGCAGCGCTCTTTCAAGATCACCTAGCAGCAAGACTTGTCGGTAGTTGGCTCGCTCGGGGGCAGGGCCATCAGGGGCGATATCAGCACCACTGGTGGTTTCCCAGCCGCCTTCGGCAAACCACTCAAGGCATAGTTGTTCGAGTTGATCTTCGGTCATTGACTGCTTCCTTTGGGCATTTTCGTCAACATCTGGTGCTGACAAGGCTACCGTTTATTCTGATTTTTTGCTGGTTTGCCAGCCTGAAAACTGAGCTTGCTGGCCAATGCCGCGCTTTACACTACAATTGCTTTACATTAGTATCGCAGCCAATATGACCGACGCCTCTGCACTTCTGTGTACGCGTCGGTTCTCATTTCGGCTTACTGCCCCCGCCATATTGGCCAATCCTCCCAGCCCTCTACCACGCCCATATCCTTCAGGCTCAGCTGCTGGCTTGTCAGTCTGGGGAACGCTTCTGTCAACAGAGTCTTGTACCGCTGCCCCCAACTAGAGTTCGGGCAGATAACGCGCATCAGCTGCTGGATCAGGCAGAAGTAGAAAAATGGCCGAGAAGGTTTCAGCTCTTTCGACCAGCCCTCTGGAATCGTTGACAGCTCCACCACGTTGATATTCCACAACCGGCTGTGGTGCGCGGCAACATTGCGAATAAAGTTGAGGCTGCGTAGCCACTGAGCAAAAGCTTTGCCCGTTGGTGCGCCGTAAATGGCTGCAATCGTCTCCTGATCCTTATGCGCCATGCCGGGGACAAAGCGATCGTCGCGTACGGGACGGTTTTCCCTGGCTGATGCCTTCTCGTCTATTCGCCGCAGTGGATACCAATACCCACTTAAGCGGTAGTAGCCCAGCCGTTTCAGGTAGCCCAGCGCTGCTGTGCGATCTTCCACCTGAAGTCCGCGCTCGCGCAGTTGTTCCAACTGATCAGAAAACGATAGCCATGGCTTCAGTGGTTTCAATTCAGTGTCCTTACACTATTGCAGGCTCTTCAAGTTTTGCCTGATTGAATCACACCGGGTTTCGTGGAGGCCTCAACTCTTGAGAGAATGAGGCATGACGAAATCCAATAGCTACTCCCCTGAAGTCCGTGAACGTGCTGTGCGCATGGTTCTGGAGAACCTGAAGGACTACCCCTCCGAATGGGCAGCCATCGAATCCATTGCGCCCAAGATTGGCTGTGTCCCCCAGACGCTCAGCCTGTTCAACGGCGCTCTGGGGCAGGTGAGGGTTAATGCGGCGAATCGCTGCCTCAAGATCTGCCAGCAACAGCACCTGCCGGTAATCGGCCCGTTCCGGGGCGTCACCGTCCGGTGCAAGGTCTGGCCCAGAGGCGACCTCCCAGCCACCCTCGGCGAACCATTGCAGGCATTGTTGTTCCAGCTGATCTTCCGTCATGCATCCTTCCTATTTCCCTTCACCTCTGACATCGGCAGGCTCTTTCAGCAGCAGGAAATGCTCAATCAGCCGGATCATCAGGGTTTTCTGACCCGGCAGGCTTTCCGCCACCAGCAGCGCCAGGGCCACCAGGGTGTTGTCATTAATCAGTTGTTCTACCGGCCGCGCCAGCAAAGCGGCGTTGCGGCGCAGATACCATAAGAACAGAAACGAGCCGCAGCGCTTGTTGCCGTCGGCCAGCGGGTGATTCTTGATGACGAAGTAGAGCAGGTGAGCGGCGCGGGTAGCCACGTTCGGATAAAAGAGCTCATCCCCAAAGCCCTGCTCGATCGTCGCCAATGCAGAGGCCAGGCCATCACCCCGCAACTGGCCGAACAGCTCCGTGGCCTCGCCCTTGGCGATCAGAGTCTGCTTGAGCTCGCGAATGGCCTTGAGAGCTTCATCCAATTCCAACGGCTGCATATCCGGCTGTTTGATGTCCACCTCGGTCAGCTGCTGCTCGTCGTAGCCTTGCAGCAGGCTCCAGGAGCGGGCGTAATCGCTGATCACCCGGGCGACAGCCTCGCCTTCATTGGATACCAGGCCCTGATTGGTTAGGGTACGGCTCAGCAGATCAACGGCCTGCTCAAACTCGATACCGCGCTCGGTCAGACGGCGCTGGTTGAGGGTGTAGCCGTGAACCAGATGGTCTTTGAGAACCTGCGTTGCCCACTGGCGAAACTGGGTGGCACGCATGGAGCTGACCCGGTAACCCACTGAAATAATGGCATCGAGATTGTAGTGTTTGATGCGCCGACGAACCTGGCGATTGCCCTCCTGGCGAACTACCGAGAAATCCTCGGTAGTTCGATCTTCCTCAAGTTCGCCCTCTGAAAAGATATTCTTCAGGTGCAAGCCTACGTTATCGGTAGAGGTGTCAAACAGCGCAGACATCTGGCTTTGATTTAACCAGACGGTCTCACGATCCAGCGCCACTTCCAGCTGGGCCTGGCCGTCGGTTGAGGTGAAGATTCTTACTTGTTGTTCAGTCATGACAGTTCCTTGTCGTTATCAGCTAACGCCTAAAAGGCCGAAAGCCAGTCGTATTCCATCGCGAGTAATCCGGGCATCAATCATCCGCCGCAACCACCGTCCAGACTCGCTTTAGTGGCAGCTGGGCTTTTAGCTCATCGTCCAGCTTGTCGTATACCGCGAACAGCTCATCCAGCAAGTCATCCTGAGACCATAACCGCAGACGGAAAAAACTGCTGGCCATATCCTTCTGCACATGCTGTTTGAAACCGCCCCAAGCGACAAACAGGCCATGGTCGGCGTTGAACTTCGACATGGCCCCCAAGAGCTTGTCCACAGTGGGCCTGTCCACCGTACCAGTGCCGGACTTCACCTCAACACAGATGGTTTGGCTGCCGAAGCCCATCATGCCGTTGGAAGCGAGAATATCTGCACCTCCGTCCGCGCCTTCGGGGCTTTGCCAAATGGTGTAGCCTTGTGCCTTGAGTATGGCACCGACCAATCGGGTTAACTCATGGCCTTTGAATTTCTGCTCAATCAGGCTGACCACCTGTTGCTTGGCCAGGTCTGCCAAGTTGAAATCGAAGCCGTCATCACCGGATACATCATCGGCATCGTGGTTAGTGGACTGGCCGGTATGCTGGATCACTGACTTGGTGTTCTCAGCCTGCCAGCCAGCCTTGTGCATGGCCTGCAGGCGTAACAGTGCGTTGTTGCGCCGGATGCGGCAGATGGTCATGAACGCGCCGAAGCTGTAGAGCAGGTCTTGCCCAAAGTGAGAGCGGGGGATCTCCTGCCCAAACCACTCGACGGATCGCCAGTGGAAGTAGGGGTCCGGGCCTTTGGCGTTATGAACGTAGTCCCCTGTTATCTTCCCGACATACACTACAGGCTGTTTTTTGGAGGGGAGCACCACCCAGTCACCGGTTTGCATCGTTTTGACGAAAGGCCATATCTGGCTGCTGTGGTTCTGTAATCGCTTGAGCTTTTCGTTCGGGTAAGTCTGCTCAAGGAGTTCCAGGAGGGACTGCCGGCTATCTAGTTTCGACAGATCTTCACCAAGCTCATCCCAGGTCAGATAGATTCGGCCTTCGTCCAGGAATTTTTGCTCAAACTCGCCGTGAGATCCTGCTCGGGTTAACCACAGTTCCATTAGTTGACCTCCTGAAGAGGGCTTATTGATTCGGCCATCAGTTGGTTTTCATCATCGGAGACGGCGAGTTCACCAGAAAGGAGCTTGGGGAGTAAGGAGTCTCGTACCGAGGCAAGTGACTCCGACTCTCGATGTTGCGAAGTGGCGAGCAAATAAAAAGACTTCACGTGTTCAGAGAAGTGTCTCATTAGATCAATTGGGGGGGTGGCAGTCGCGAACTGCATGATTGCCTTCTTGTCGCCACGAGGCATTTTTGCACCCTTTGACGTGAGCATCATGTAGTCAAAAAAACAGTCTTGGTAGAGAAGGTTAAATAGATACTCGTTCGTGCCTTTGTGCTTGGGGCTGAACCCGAGTACATCTGGCGATCGCCCACCGCTGATATTGGCTAGCCATATCTTTTTGAAGTACGGCCGGATGTTCGATATCAGTATTTCACCCGGTTCAAAACCCGGCACTGAGGCGGAGGACGGCAAGGATGAGGCAGGGCAAACTCCCTTCTTGTTCTCGAGCATATTTTCTGTCGAGATGTATGTTTCCAGAGTCAGCTCATGTTTGGGAATTCGGTTGCTGCTGAAGCTGGCAATGTCGCTGAGTGTGCCACTTTCCCACCCCTCCGGAATCTCTCCCAACTCACTATCCTGCATAGCCGACGGAAACAGCTCGGCGGTGGCGCAGAGCTCGGCGTATTGCTCGGGCTGTTCGGACTGGAGGCGGGTTAGCTCCGCTTCACCGTTGCCGGAAATGGCCTGCATGGCGGCAAGCAGGGCGTCTTCCTCGCTGCCGCCGGCTTCCAGTGCGGCGATCTTGGCTTTCACCGGCTCGAAATCGACAAACCAGCTTTTGAAGATGGCCTGGGCCATCTGTTCGAGGGTTTGGTTGATTTGGTGGTTGATTTGGATTTTTTTATCGAGCGACCAAAGCTGTCTCGCTATAGCCTTTTGGGTCTCAAGGGGTGGCAAGTCGAGTTCCATGCTTCCGAGAACCGAGGTATACAGATTTTTCTGTACACTGCCGGTAGCTAGGCTCTCTATTTCTGCCCGCTTAGATTTAAGTACATAAAAGATGTAGTACTTGTCACAAATGCTGTGGTTAACTCGGATGTTGATCACTGCGCGGTTCCCGCACATGTAATCTTCCAAAATCCCGAGCCTTCCAATCGTGCCGGATTTGCTTATCGCCAATGAACCGGGCTCAAAAAGTAAGGCGCTCTTGCCTGCACTGCGAAAGCCTTTTTCTGAAAGCGTTCGAGTGGTGTCAGAGACGATGGAATCATTGAGGTCTACGGCTCTGAGCCATTTGATGGGGCCGTCAAAGAAATCCGAGTTTCTTTGGCTTGGATTTACATACCCTTCCTGAAATTCAGCGCAGTCGCTGAGTTGGACAGTTGGCCACTCAGAGCTCATATCCTAGCCCCCCAAGATTCCGCTTGATCTCAACCTCCAGTCGATCACTCTCAGCAAACTGCTCCAGTATATTCAGACCTTCGATATGGCTACTCATCAATCTTGCTCCCCCGCAACCCGATAGGCCTGTTGCGGCGAGTTCGGCGTATCAGGCAACGTCATCACAATGCGCTTCTCAGCTAGCAGAGGGCGAAGATAATTCTGTCGAATCGTTTCTGCGTTGCGTGAGAGCAACAGTGCGAGTTCTTCAACTCGCCAGTCACGTTGTTCGCAAAGTGCCACAACCAGTTCTTTTACTTGTTCCGGAGGGTGTCGCTGTCCTAGCGCTCCGACCCGAGCGGCCAGGTTCCCCGGTAGCTGGTTTAGCAAAGTGTCCCGAGCTTCCTGATCAGGGTTACCTGATTGCAGTTCCGACTTACTAGATAACGGCTCTGGCTTACTAGATAACGATGTTTGCTTACTAGATAACGGCTCTGACTTACTCGATAAGCCGTCTTCGGAACCGATTAGTTTGCCTGTTGGCTGGTAGTAAGTGGCTGACCCACGACCCTGTTGAGTAAGTAGCCCGAAATCCCGAAGTCGTCGCAGGGTAGCGCTTGCGGTCAGGGGATCGACTTTGTTGAGGGCGCGATAGGTGGCATTGTCGATAATACCGGCTTCCCTGGCTACGATCAGCGCCCGGGCCTCCTCGTCAGAAAGGTGAAGGTCTTTAAATCTTGCCAGCCACCGGATGTCGTCCTCTCCAAGAAAGTGGTGGAACAGGAATTGTGTGACGAACTGGTCCTGACCTCGGTCAGACTCGAACAGTGGAGGCGCAAGACCTGCGGCATCCATCACCTCGCGAATGGCTCGAATCCCGCTGCCTTTGGTTTCTGCAAAACGGGTTTCATGCAGAACCGCTGCGAGTACCGGGTTCCTCGGCATGGAGCCGGGCTCACCCAGATGCTCGGGTGATTTCAAAGAGAAGCCCGGGTTGCGGATTTCCAATCGGTTTGCGTAGCGGATGATTTGTACGGGTGCCTGTGTTCGGTAGCTGCGGTGCATCAGAGCGTTAACTAAGGCTTCCCGCAGAGCTCTCTGTGGAAGAACCGGTTTATCAACACGCTGTAACTCCCCTTCTTCGAGGCCAAAGGCTTTTGGGAGGTCATCGAGAACCGCTGCCTGTGCCCGTCTGAGGAGGCTGAACATGGGGGCCCGAATTTCCACTGTATCAAAGCGCCGGTCCGGATTCGGTACCCATTCACGGCCGGGTACCCGAATATAGTCAACGCGCGTCATCGGAAAGCAGCGTCGTAGAGCTATCGATTTTCCAAACAGTAGCAGGCCCGCAACGGTTGGTTGCCATTGCCCGTTTCCGTTACGACGAACCGCTTTTAGAGCCTGTAAAAGCTCACTATCTGTCCAGCGCAGTTCTTCCGCGTCCGCGTTAACCTCTGCCCGGGCCTTTCGATAGTCTTCGACGGCTGCATCGTCAATGTCTTCCATTGAGGCATCAGAGACGATTCCGGCATCAAAGCTCTCTTGCTGACGCGATTGGTAGAAAGCAACCATATCGTCTTCGGTGCATCGCTGGTCTGTGCTGCCAATGCGACGAAAGGCCCCGCGTGGGAGTCCGGTTGCCGAAAAGTAAATGGGTTTATCCTGTGGGGAGGCTTCTGGAACACTAACGACTATAACCGCTTTATCGTTTAGCCACTCTGTTGTGATATCAACTCTGAGAGGGAGGTTGAACTTTGTAGCGCACTGGCTCGCGATGTCACTGCTGACCTTGTCAGGATCAGCTATTCCCTCAACCTCGTAGCCCGGGAAAAGTGCCATTTCCTCCCGTACGACGCCCAATAACAACCAGCCGCCCCCTAGGTCTGGTTCATTCGCCAGGGCGCAGATCGTTTCTAGAATCGACTTGCCGGCTTCGCTTGCACGTTTGGCTTCTATCTTTTCATGTTCGTCCAGGAGGTTCAGGTTCTCCAATAGTTGGGCGGCGTTCATGATTCAGTACCCCACAGGCCTAGAGCGGACAGGTTCGACTTGATCTCAGCCTCCAGCCGATCACTCTCGGCAAACTGCTCCCGCAACTGTGCAGTCAACCTCGCCATCTTCTCGGCAAAGGGTTCGCCATCGTCTTCCTGTTCTTGAGCGCCGACATAGCGGCCTGGAGTCAGTACAAAGTCATGCTTCTTGATTTCATCTAGGCTGGCGGATTTGCAGAATCCGGCGATATCCTCATACTCCTCACCACGCTGCCAGGCATGGAAGGTGTCGGCGATTTTGGCAATGTCGTCGTTGGTGAAGTCCCGCAGTACCCGGTCCCGCATAAAGCCCAGGTTACGGGCATCGATAAACAGGAACTCTTCGCGGCGGTCGCGTTTCTTCTCGCTGCGCACCATGCCGTTGGCTTTGTCTTTGGTCAGAAACCAGATACAGGCCGGGATCTGGGTGTTGGTGAACAGCTGGCCGGGCAGGGCGACCATGCATTCCACCAGGTCTTCCTCCACCAGGCGCTTGCGGATTTCGCCTTCGTTGTTGGTGTTGGAGCTCATGGATCCGTTGGCCAGCAGCAGGGCCATGCTGCCGGTGGGGGCCAGGTGGTGAATCATGTGCTGCATCCAGGCGAAGTTGGCGTTGCCCCTGGGTGGGGTGCCGTACTTCCAGCGCACGTCATCGGCCAGGGACTCACTCCACCAGTCCTTCATGTTGAAGGGTGGGTTGGCCATGACAAAGTCGGCGCGCAGGTCCGGGTGCTGGTCGTCGAGGAAGGTGTCGGCGTTCTTCTTGCCGAAGTTGAAGTCGATGCCGCGGATGGCCATGTTCATGGCCGCCAGCTTCCAGGTGGTGGGGTTGGATTCCTGGCCGTATACGGAGATGTGCTTCTTCTGTTCGGCGGCGTCGTAGTGCTGCTTCTGGGCGTGTTCTTCAATGAACTTGTCGCTGGAAACAAAGAAGCCGCCGGAGCCCATGGCCGGGTCATACACGCGCCCGGAGTAGGGCTGGAGCATTTCCACGATCAGGGTGACGATGCTCTTGGGGGTGTAGTACTGGCCACCCTGCTTGCCCTCGGCCAGTGCAAACTGACCCAGGAAGTATTCATAGACATGGCCGAGGATGTCCTTGCTGTGCAGGTTCAGCTTTTCGCCGTCGAACACCGGCTTGGTAAAGGAGGTGTCTGAGAAGGTGTTGATGAGTCCGATGAGCTTGTCGTTTTCCAGCTGGTACTGGCTGATACGGTTGAGAATCCCCTTCAGCTTTACGTTGCTCTTCTCGATCTCTTCCAAAGCGTTGTCGATCAGCCAGGACACCGAGCGAAGCTTGACCTCGTTGCCGGCATCGTCCTGCCAGAGCACGGTGCCCACGGGCAGTACGGTTTTTTCTTTCAACGTGGTCCAGCGTGCAGCTTTGGGTACCCAGAAGACGTTGACCTCGCGGTAGTAGTCGAGCTGCTCCAGCTCGTCTTGTAGGCACTGCTGGTAATAGGCGTCGGTGGAATAATCTTCTGGCGGCATGTAGTAGATGTTGTCGTCACCTTCGGTGGTGAACAGCTCCAGCAGTTGCGCCTGGCGCTCTTCAAAGGCATCTGACACATATTTAAGGAAGATCAGGCCCAGCACAACGTGCTTGTAGTTGGCGGCATCCAGGTTGGCACGAAGTTTGTCGGCGGCTTTCCAGAGCTTGTCGTCCAGATCTTTTAAAAACTGTTGTTCAACGCTGTTCATGAAGGTCCTTGTACGTGCTACGAAAAATATCTCCATATGCTACCTGATGACCGGGCTGGTACAAAATTGCATGGGGGTGTATGGTTTTGCGGGGGGATGCTGGAAGGGAGACAGACGCTGCCAGAAGTGGCTTCGCTGAGCTAATACCAGCAATGCCGGCTATTTCGGGGAGTCGGACGCATACTCATACTCGTCCAGCTCCCCAGCAGCCTTGAACTGCAGTTCACCCTCCTTGGACAGCTGGTCCAGTGGTATCGTTTTCAGGTCTTTGATGTTGTATTGAGACCCGCTTTTTTTACCTTTTTTGTCTTCGATTTCTACGATGGTCGCTTTAAGCAGCTGGTTGCCATCAAGATATGCCTGCGCCGCCAACTGTATCTGGCTCGACTTATCGGCAAGGCAAGTGATCGATGAATTATCTAGGGTATAACCAGCCTTATCTACCAGCCGTAAAAAAACCTGCATGCTGGAGGCCTTAAAACCGTCCGCCTTAGCCAGGACTTCTACAGGCTGGCTACTGTCAGCGGGCAGTTTTGGGGGCGGAGCAAAAGCACCTTGAATGGGAATTTCGACTGTTTTTTCGTCGGAAAAGTGCAGCACAAGCGCAGCAGGTTTCGCAATCTTCCTGCCGTTTTTCTGCCTGAGCTGATCTTTTGTCCACTCATTAATAAAGTCTAGCTCGTCCGTTGTCAGGGCGGATTTGATTGGTGCGGCAAACAGGGAATCTGCGCCTTCAATCAATCCCTTAGTAGTCAGCATGATGGTTTTCAGTAGCGTGTTACGCAGCTTTGGGGTAACCAGATCAGCCGGTTCAACCTGAATTTTGCGCTCTGCAATACCTGTCTGGATATCCACGCACCTGGGGGCGGAAATATTGATTAAAATTTCAGGATAAAATTCTTTCAGTAGTTCATTCACCATCTTGACTATTAGATCTACAACCGTATCAATCGACGCATTGAGTGCATTTTGTTCATTCAGCTGGTACTGGGTGTCCCCTGCTCGGACCAGGGCGTTTTCCCCGATAAGTGCTACAGCAAGTGTGTTCACATCTACTGGTTCAGTCATAATTTGGTTTCCTAAAAGGGTTAGTGTGATGTTGTTAAAGCAGACGCAGTCATTTCGAGGCGCCCACCGTTTTTGAGTGCTTTGCATACCTCTTTATACTCATGAGAATAAACTTGGTTGTCGCAGCAGCACGGAACCCAACTTATAGTCCTGCCCAGTAGCGTGCAGGGCCTAGACCGCCCAAAACGGGCGATGAGAGGGGTTGTTTTTGCTAAAGGGTCGATTTTTCGGTTTTTAGGCACGAATCTGACCAGTCACTGCAATTGTGTCGAGATTTTTACGTGGGCGCTGTTCGCAACGTGACAGAAAACGTCACACGCACAAAAAAGCCCAGCAGGGCTGGGCGTAATTTGTTTGCTGCGGACAAAGCTAGGCTGGCGTTTCAGCCGCCTGTGGCTCACCGATGCGTCTGTAAGTTCGGCCACCGTTGGCATTGGCGTGCAGCTGATCGGCAGGCTTGTTTTTAAACACATGTTTCAACTCATAGTTATGGGCAGACAAGCGATCCGCCGAGCGCACCAGGGACTCCTCTATATAGTCGTAATATTTTTTGTTGCCCAGCTGCGGTGAGAGAATGGCGCTTATGGCGGCAAATAAGGCTTTATCCTGGCTTTTCAGCTGGTCGAGGTGGTCGGCCAGCACCAGGAAGTTAAAGGCTTCGTGCGAACCGTTCACCCCTTTTTTGTCCTGGTTATCCAGGTTGTAGTGCATGAGCAGCTTGCCAGCATCGTGCAGAAAGCCACCCACAAAGGCACATTCTTGTATCCGTTGTGGCAAGTTGTGTTGTTGCGCCATTTGCCTGGCATTAATCGCCACTTCAACGCTGTGCAAAAACAGCTCGCCTTCGCGCTTGTGGTGGTAGCTCTTGCTGGCCCTGGCCTTGTAGAAAGGCCCCATGATTTCGCTATCGCTGAGTACACCGGTCATAAAATGCTTCAAAACCGGATCGGTAAGATCTGCTACAGCCTGCCAAAGCTGTAATTGCGCCGGGATTTGTGCCCAGCGACACCAAACGTTATGCGCCAATACCACCCGTGGATTGATTGTGATATTCAGCGGTGCTGTGACGTCTACAGGAATCATGTTTTTTTGATCAATGGTTGCAATGGCTACATAGTCTTCAGCCAAGGGGTCTACCAGCTTGTCTTTGGTGTGCCATTGACGCCCCATGGTTTGCACCATCCAGGTCGGATTATGCGAGTCAATCTGGATGACTGCGGCCAGCAGAGAAACAGTATTATTCATTTTGAATTACCTTTTAAGCAGTTTACGGGGAGCGAATACCTGCCCTAGATGGGCAGGCGCTCTTCAAACATGCGGCGCACATCGCCGAGGGTGCGGCCTGCTGGGCGTGGCTGCTGCATTAACTGCTCAACCCAGCCCCGGATCGCTTCATAGTTGTCCACCCAGTAAGGCAGCCCCCAGTACATGGAGAGCTCGTTGCCACGGGTGATGCTGTAATAGTTGATCAGCCAGATCGTGACATTACGGGCCGTCAGTGGACGGCCGGAACGGCTGGTAATGCGGAGCGTCTGCATAGCTAATCCTCTTGCTCAGTGCTACCGCCCAAAATCAGGCGCTCAAAGGCCGAGCCATCCTGTCGAGTCAGGTTGGGTACATAGCGTGAATACACTTTGAACAGCATTTCGGTTGTCGAATGCCCCAGCGTACGGGCCACCCACTCGGGGTTCTCACCAGATGCCAAAAACAACGTCGCTGCCGTATGCCGCGTCTGGTAGGGCCGGCGCTGCTTCAGGTTGAGTGCGCGAAGCAAGGGATACCAAACCCTCTTGGTCACGTTGTTATGATCCAGGGGGTTACCCTCACGGTTGCAGAACACATACTTGCTAAGCCGGCCTGTCGCAGCATGCTGCTCTTTAAGTGCGTCATATACCGGGCCGAACATGGGGATTTCACGCTGTGAGCCATCGGTTTTGGTGTATTCGGTCTGCCCGGCAATCAACGTCTCACGCACCAGAATTTCACGGCGTTCAAAATCGACGTACTCCCATTTCAAACCGTCAATTTCACCGGTACGCATGCCGGTGTAAAAGCGAGTCAGGTAGTAGTTACGGTAGTCCTCGCGCACAGTCCGCAGGATGGTTTCCACTTCATTCAGGCTGAATGGTTCGATATGAACACGCTGCAGCTTGAGCGGCTTGATGTTGCGGTAGGGATTAGTGAAGTCGTAGCGATCTGATGCTTCGGTCATCAGCATGCGCAAGATATTCATGTGGTTATTGATCGACTTTGCAGACATCATGCCGCTAGGCCCACGTCCGGGACGCTTGGCCATTTTGTTGCGGGCCTTCAAGATGTCGTGCTTGGTAATTTCGCTGACATGCTTGCCCTTGAAGATCGGCTTCAAGGAACTGTTCAGGATCGAGTCAACATTTTTTGTATGCGAGCCGCGCCACTGAATTTTGTTTTCATCGAACCATAGGTCGGCAAAGTCAGCAAATAGTGGGGTGTCTATAGGTTTACTACCGCCAGCCACTGCTAAAATGCTTTCAGCCGGCTGTACCTTTGCAATATTTCCACTGCCCGGAAAAAACTCTGCGTAATTTAACTCGCCAAGCAAAATTTTAGCCTGGACACGCTGGAGCAGGGCCTCAGCTTTTTTTCGGTTTGCAGGCGTGTCTGACAAGGCGGTTTGCTCGCGGCAACGGTGGCCTGCAAACATAAAATCCAGATACAGTTTTCCGGTCTCTTTACGCACACGAACCTTAGCCATAGCACACCTCGCCGTTTGCCATGGGAATACTCAAAGCCTCACAGGTGCACGCACCCTCCAGCATGGTTTTTTCCACTTCCTCCCACAGAAAAAGAATCTTGCGACGACCGAACGGCTTGATGTAGTGCTTGCCTTCAAGCAGAACGGAGTCCTTGAGATTTTGTCGAATTGTGCGAGTGTCGTACTTGATGCGTTCAGAAAGCTCTTCTGTAGTCAGGTAGGTATAGGTGATGTCCATAACCGTGTTCCTCTGCTAGTCTATTCTGGGTATAGAAAAGGCATCCAAAGTGAAGCAATGCCATTCAGAATGACATTCTACGCATCAGAATCGCATTTGCAAGCACTTTTTGCCATTTAGAATCAAATTTATTTATCTGGGATGGATTTTATGATTCGGTGTCACTTGGCTCGCCTGATGGGAGAGCACAAAATGAAGATTGTTGACGTGGCCAGGGAGACCGGCCTGAATAGAAATACGGTCACATTGCTTTATAAGGAAACGGCGCAGCGGATCGACCTGGACGCACTGGACAAACTCTGCAAGCTTTTTGAGTGCGAGGTCGCTGATATTTTGGAGTTCATGCCAGACGATGAACCATAGCCGTGCTGGCTAATATCGGTTCAAGGCAGTGTTCAGTATTGCTGGTGATGGGCAGGGATGCCAAAAGCTGTGACAAAAGCCGTTTGTGACAAAAGCGGCCTTACGGTCAAAACTTCGGGAAAGAGAAAAACAGAAAAAGCAGATCTGTCACACATACGTCACAAATCTGTCACAGAGGAAATTTTGCAAGGCAGAAACAAAAAAGGCGAATCAATAAGTCATTGATTCGCCTTTATTTTGTCTGGTTGCGGGAGCAGGATTTGAACCTGCGACCTTCGGGTTATGAGCCCGACGAGCTACCAGACTGCTCCATCCCGCGGCGCCAATTATACACAGGATGTGAAACCTGTCAAATTTTGTTTTTGCTAGGCGGCAGTCTTTTTGCTTGGCGGCGCTTCCAGCTGCGGGCAACCCACCAGCGCCAGTAGAGCAATGTGCCGAAGTAGCCGACCGCCGAAAGCACGATGGCAGCAACCAAAGAGCCAAAATACAGCGGTTGCCAATGCATGGTGGTAACCTCCATGAGCCATTGCAGACTAAATTTGTCTGGCATGCTGACGGCCGGTGTACCTAAAAGCCAGGCGCCAAGTTTGTAAGTGGCATAAAAAATGGGCGGCATGGTGAGAGGGTTGGTCAGCCAGACCAGGCCGATGGACAGGGGCAGGTTTGCGCGCAGCGGGATGGCGACCAGGGCGGCAGCCAGCATTTGCATGGGCATCGGGATCATGGCCCAGAACAGGCCTACGGCAACGGCCCGGGCAATTGAGTGCCGGTTGAGCTGCCAAAGGTTGCTGTCATGGATAAGGTTGCCCAGAAAACGTAACGATCTGTTGTGTTTGATGGATTCCGGGTCGGGCATGTATCGTTTGAAGAGTTCGCGCGGCATCGTGATAACCAGTTTGATGAGCCGGGGCATTATCGCACTTGTGGGCACAATAATCTGTGGCAAGATGTAACCACTTTTTATTGCATCGTGCCTGCTAACGGTAGAGAGGTCGTTGCGGCGGCAAAAGGTGGTCAACAAAAAGCTACAGGGAGGTGGCTTATGCATGCTCATATGCTGGCGTTTTGTCTGGGTGCGCTGGTGTTGCGTTTTTTGCCAGCGGTACCGCCTAGCTGGGTGCTGCTGGCTTTTGGACTGACAGCATTGCCACTGTTGTGCACGCGCCGCACCGCGGGGTACTGTCTGGCGGCTGCACTGCTTGGCTTGTGCTGGTCCAGCTGGCAGGCGGGCAGTTCGCTAGAGCAGCGGCTTGATCCTGCCTGGGATGGGGAAACGCTGTGGCTGGAAGGGCGGGTTACCGGGTTGCCGCAGTGGCAGGTTGACGCCGACTGGCGTGTGGTCCGCTTTGAATTGCAGGATGCCACCTCGCGCCGTACCGCTTTACCGTCACGCTTGCGCCTGTCTTGGCACGACCCGCCATTGTTGCGTGCAGGTGAGCGTTGGCGGCTGGCTGTGCGTCTGAAGCGGCCGGATGGGCTGCTCAATCCCCATGGTTTCGACTATTTACAGTGGTTGACTGCGCGTAAAATAGGTGCAACCGGTACGGTAAAAACGGGGCAGCGCTTGTCTGTTGGTGTGGGTGTAAGCGCTTGGCGCGAACAGTTGCGCGAGCGGCTGTACAGCCTTTTACCTGACAGTCCGGCCTTGGGGGGTGTGCTGGCATTGTCACTGGGCGATGGCTCGGTGTTGACGTCGGAGCAGTGGCAGCTGCTGCAGGACTCGGGCACGGTGCACCTGTTTGTTATATCAGGTCAGCATGTCAGTCTGGTGGCTGGGTTGGGTTACGGGCTGGTTGCGTTGCTGGCGCGGCTCGGGTTGTGGCCGGCCCGTCTGCCCTGGTTGCCGGCAGCCTGCCTGCTGGCGCTGGCTGGTGCGTATACCTATGGTGCGCTGGCAGGTTTTGCCGTGCCCGTGCAGCGTGCGCTCATCATGGGGACCGTGGTACTGCTGTGGCGAATGGGCTATCGGCCACTGTCGGACTGGAAACCCTGGCTGCTGGCCTTGGCGACGGTACTGGTGCTGGATCCCATGGTGATACTGCAGGCGGGTTTTTGGCTGTCTTTTTCTGCAGTGGCCTGTTTGTTACTGGTATTTGCTGCTCGCTTGGGTCGCTGGCAGTGGTGGCAGGTGTTGTGGCGTGCACAATGGGCGGCTGCGGCTGGCCTGCTGCCTTTGTTGCTGGCAACTGGCTTGCCGGTGAGCTGGGTCGGGCCGCTGGCCAACCTGGTGGCGGTACCCTTTGTCAGTTTTTTGCTGCTGCCACTTGTGCTGCTGGGGTTGTTGTTAAGCGGCTGGCCGCTGGTGGGTGGTTTGATGTTGCAGCTGGCGGACTTGTCGTTACAAGCACTTTGGTGGTGGCTGGCCTGGTTGGTGCAGGGGTGGCCAGCCTGGCAGGGAGCCGTGCCGGGTATCTGGGTGCTGTTGGCAACAGCTTTGGCCGTATTGCTGCTGTTGCTACCGGCAGCCTTGCGCCCGCTGTGGCTGCCATTGCTGTTGCTGGTGCCATTGCTGTGGCCTGCCGGGTACAGCACCGTGCCGGCTGGGCAAGCGCGTATCTGGATGCTGGACGTGGGGCAGGGCCAGGCCATTGTTGTGCAAACAGCTGCGCATGCACTGCTGTACGATGCTGGCCCGGCCATGGGCGGCCAGGATGCAGGCGAGACTGTTGTCGCACCGTTCTTGCGTGGTGAGCGCATCCGTCATCTGGACCGGTTGATTCTGTCCCATGCCGATGCTGATCATGCCGGGGGCGCTGGTGCGGTCATGCGGCGAGTCACTGTGGGGCGGTTGATCAGTGGCGAGGCGCAACGGCACCGGCAGTTGAAGGCAGAAAGCTGCAAAAACGACAGCTGGGAATGGGATGGGGTACGCTTCCGGCAATGGCAGTGGCAGGGCGCGACCGATGGCAATGCCGCTTCTTGCGTGTTACTGATTGATGCCGGTGGCGAGCGCTTTCTGGTTACCGGTGATCTGGATGTGCCTGGTGAGCGTGCGCTGCTGGAGGCGTGGCCGGGTTTGCAGGTGGACTGGCTGGTCGCTGGTCATCATGGCAGCCGTACCTCTACTGCGCAGTTCTGGTTGCAACAGTTGCGTCCGCATTCGGTGTTGGTATCCCGTGGCAAGCATAACAGCTACGGTCATCCGCACCCGCTGGTGCTGTCGCGCATCCAGTACAACAACATGCGTCTGTACGACACGGCCCACGACAAAGCCATGCGAATTGATCTGGGGGCACAGCAGCCGCTTTGGTCTATGGCCAGCGAGCGGCGGTTTTGGCGTGATCCGCCACAAAAATTTGATGTTGTCGCGCGTTAAATTAGAACGTGCAGTTGTGGCAGAAAATTATAATTCGCGGCTGCTGGGAGGGCTCGTCGGTGATGGGGCCGGCGGCCGGCTGTGCACCCTGGCAGAATTGAGACATAAACCTGCTCGGTCCGGGCTGCCGTTGTGGTAGAGTTGCGCTTATTTTTTAAAAAAAGGGAGCGTGCCGTGTGGGAGCTGATTAAATCGGGTGGCTGGATCATGCTGCCGATTATTGCCTGTTCTGTCATTGCTGTGGCAATTGTTGCCGAGCGTTTGTGGACGTTGCGTGCCTCTCGTGTGAGCCCTCCGCACTTGCTGGGCCAGGCCTGGCGCTGGGTGCAGGCGCGGGAGCTGGATGCGGGCAAGCTCAACGAGCTGCGCGCCGGTTCGCCCTTGGGGCAAATACTGGCTGCAGGTCTGGCCAACTCCCGGCATGGGCGCGAAATCATGAAGGAGAGCATTCAGGAGGTTGGCAGCAAGGTAGTGACCGAGCTGGAGCGCTTTCTGACTCCGTTAGGCACCATTGCAGCGATTACACCGCTACTGGGCCTGCTGGGTACGGTGTTGGGCATGATCGAAATTTTCAGTGCCTTCATGGGCTCCGGCATGGCGAATGCGCCACAACTGGCCGGAGGCATTGCCAAGGCCCTGATTACGACGGCAGCGGGCCTGATCGTGGCCATTCCTGCGCTGTTTTTCCACCGTTTTTTGCAGCGTCGTGTTGATGAGCTGGTGGTCGGCATGGAACAGGAAGCCATCAAGCTGGTCGAGGCCGTTCAGGGTGACCGGGCCGTCGAGCTGAACGAGACACCAGCCCGTAAAAAAGGGAGCAAGAAGGCGTGAAGTTTCCCCGCAAGCCGCGTGAGCCGGTTGACATCAACCTGGCCCCGTTGATTGATGTGGTGTTTATTTTGCTGCTGTTCTTTGTGGTGACCACCACCTTTACCCGTGAAACCCAGCTCAAGGTGGACTTGCCCGAAGCTGTTACGGGAACACCGCCCGAAGAGCGTTACGAGCAACCGCTGGAGGTGCTGGTTGACCAGGATGGGCGCTATGCCGTGAACGGACGGGCGTTGGCCAGCAATGATTTGAATGCCATTATGGGGGCGATGATTGAAGCCTCGGAAGGCCAGAAAGACATTCCGGTAACCCTCAGTGCTGACGGCAAGGCGCCGCATCAGGCCGTGGTGACGGCGATGGATGCAGCTGCCAAGCTCGGGTTTGTGCATTTGCGCATCACAACCGTCGAGGCACAGGCCGAGCCGTGAAACTGGGCGAGCGGCTGGTGCGGGCCTGGTATGCCGGGCATGCCGGGCTTGTTGCGTTATGGCCGCTGGAAAGGCTGTATCGCAGCGTGGTGCAGCGCAAGCGCCGGCAGTTTTTAAGCGGCAAGCTGGGCAGTTACCGCGCACCTGTACCTGTCATTATTGTTGGCAACATTACGGTGGGTGGTACCGGTAAAACGCCGCTGATCCTGTGGCTGATTGAATACTGCCGTGCCCGTGGTTTGCGTGTGGGCGTGGTGAGCCGTGGCTATGGCGGCGAGCCGCCCGAGCGGCCGTGGCGGGTAAGTAAAGAGGATGATCCGGCCATTGCCGGCGATGAGCCGCTGCTGCTGGTGCAGCGCAGCGGTGTGCCTATGGCAATTGATCCGCAGCGTCCGCGGGCCATTCAGCTGCTGCTGGAGCAGGAGCCGCTGGATTTGATTCTGTCGGATGATGGCTTGCAGCATTATCAGTTGCAGCGTGACCTTGAGCTGGTGCTGATTGACGAGTCGCGTGGCCTGGGTAATGGCCGTTGTCTGCCGGCAGGCCCTTTGCGGGAGCCGGCCGGCCGCCTCGGTGAGGTTGATGCCGTGCTGTTCAATGGCGCTGTGGCCGACAAACAGCAGGGTTATGCGATGCAGCTGAGGCCCACAGCGCTGGTGCATGTGGCCAGCGGCGAACGTGTGCCGCTGGAGCACTTTCCACAGGGTCAGCTGATGCATGCGGTCGCCGGTATTGGCAATCCGCAGCGGTTTTTTCACACTCTGCGCGAGCTTGGCTGGCAGCCGCAAGAACATCCCTATGCCGATCATGCCCGTTTTGTTGCTGCCGACCTGCAGTTCGGTGACAACTTGCCGGTGCTGATGACCGAAAAAGATGCGGTAAAATGCCGGACAATTGCGCCGGACAATGCGTGGTATTTGCAGGTGGACGCACAGCCTTCGGCTGCTTTCGTTGACTGGCTGGATGCCTGTATGACACAACTGATTCCCGACTCTCGAGGTGAAGAATGATGGACACCAAACTGTTGGATATCCTGGCCTGCCCACTGTGCAAAAGCCCGGTGCACTATGACCAGGATAAAAACGAGCTGATTTGCAAGGCTGATGCGCTGGCCTTTCCGGTGCGTGAGGGGATTCCGGTGATGCTGGAAAGCCAGGCACGCACCCTGACCACCGACGAGCGTCTGGAAAAATAATCATGCAGCAGCCATTTTATGTGGTGATCCCGGCGCGTTATGCGTCCAGCCGTTTTCCCGGCAAGCCACTGCAGGATATTGCTGGACAGCCGATGATTCAGCGGGTTTGGCAGCAGGCGCAAAAAAGCCGGGCCGAGCACCTGGTGATAGCCACCGATGACCAGCGCATTTTTGATGTGTGCAAGGCATTTGGTGCGCAGGTGGTGATGACCCGTGACGATCACGAGTCCGGCACTGACCGGCTGGCCGAGGTGGCGGCCATCATGGGCTGGCCGGATGATGCCATTGTGGTTAATGTCCAGGGCGATGAGCCGTTGATTCCGTCGGCAGTTATTGACCAGGTGGCGGCCAATCTGGCGGCTCATCCTGAAGCGGCCATGGCTACGCTGGCCGAGCCCATTAAAGATATGCCAACGCTGATGAATAACAATGTGGTCAAGGTGCTGTCTGACAAGAATGGCCTGGCGCTGACCTTCAGCCGTGCGCCGTTGCCCTGGGCGCGGGATGCCTTTGTCGCCCAGCCGGACGAGCTGCCGGCTGGCGTACCTTTCCGCCGTCATATCGGTATCTATGCCTATCGGGCCGGTTTTTTGCAGCGTTTTGTCGAGTGGGGGCCGTGCTGGCTGGAGCAGGCCGAATGTCTGGAGCAGCTGCGTGCCATGTGGCACGGTGAAGAAATTCATGTCGCCGATGCTGTCGAAACTCCGCCAGCCGGTGTGGACACCCCGGAAGACCTGGAGCGGGTACGGGCGTTGTTTGCCTCTTAGCGGCCACCGCACAGCTGTCCAGGGTAAGTGTATGTCCAGGCAGGGGCTGCAATCGGTCATCGGGCGCCCGCCAAGGGGCACGCACTGCGTATAGAGTGTAGGCGAGGGCCGGGATGTGTGATGCAGTTGCGCACTTGCGCGCTGCTGGGCAAAGTGGCTTGCCCTCTAAGAGCTGCCATTCTGCGCTGTACGCAGTACAGCCGCAAAGTCCGCAGGGTTGGTCGTGCAGATGCTCGGGCGCAAACACCTTTGCAGAGCCTGCGCGATTGTCTTGTCACCCTTCAATTTTTGGAGAAGTCATTGAAAGTTCTGTTTGTCTGTCTTGGCAATATCTGCCGTTCACCCACCGCGGAGGGCGTGTTCCGTCATTATGTAAAGCAGGCGGGGCTGGACGGGAAAGTTACCATTGACTCGGCTGGTACTGCCGATTGGCATACTGGTAAAGCGCCGGATCCGCGCACCATCAAGGCGGCTGCACGTCGTGGCTATGATCTGTCGGTGCTCAGGGCCCGTCAGGCAGTGGCGGAAGATTTTCACCGGTTTGACCTGATTCTGGCCATGGATGAGAGCAATCTGGCCAACCTCAAGGCGATTCAGCCTGCAGACGGCAAAGCGGAGCTGGCGCTGTACTTGCCGCGCTTTGGTCTGGAAGCCCGCGAGGTTCCCGACCCGTATTATGGCGGCGAAGAAGGGTTCGAGCGCGTGCTGGATATGCTGGAGCAAGCCAGTGATGCCCTGCTGAACGAAGTCAGGAGCAGCCTGTGAGTTTCCAGCCACAAGAACAGGTTGACCTGCGCCCGTATAACACGCTGGGAATCAGTGCCCGCGCCCGTTACTTTACTAGCGTACGCATTCAGCCGCAGCTGCAGGCGGCCATGCGCTGGGCGCTGGAAAACGACCAGCCCTGGCTGTTGCTCGGTGGCGGCAGCAACCTGGTGCTGGCTGGTGATGTGCCTGGCCTGGTGATTCGGCTGGAAATGACTGGCAAGCGCGTTGTCCACGAAGATGATGAGCATGTCTGGGTACGAGTCCAGGCGGGTGAAAACTGGCACGAACTGGTGCGCTGGACGCTGGAACAGGGCTGGTCGGGGCTGGAAAACCTGAGCCTGATTCCCGGCACGGCTGGCGCAGCACCGGTGCAAAATATTGGTGCTTACGGTGTTGAGCTGGAAGACGTGTTGCAACAGGTCCTGGTGCTGGATGCGCTGGATTTTGGCCTCAAACACCTGTCGGTTGAGGACTGCCAGTTTGGCTACCGCGACAGCCTGTTCAAGCGCGAGCCGGGGCGGCGGGTGATCCTCAGTATTGACCTGCGTCTGCGCAGGCAACCGCAGTTGCAGCTGGAATATGGCCCGGTCCGTGCCGAGCTGGAGCGGCGCGGTATCAACGAGCCTACTGCGCTGGATGTCAGTGATGCAGTGATTGCCATTCGTCAGTCGAAGTTGCCGGACCCGGCGGTAGTGTCAAATGCCGGCAGCTTTTTCAAGAACCCGGTGATTAGCGCTGACCAGGCAGCTGAACTGAAGCGTCAATATCCAGAAATGGTGCAGTATCCGCTGGCTAATGGGCAGGTCAAGCTGGCCGCTGGCTGGCTGATAGAGCAGGCTGGCTGCAAGGACAAGGCCGTAGGAGATGCCGCCGTGCACCGGCAGCAAGCTCTGGTGCTGGTCAATCATGGCCGTGCCAGTGGCAAGGATGTGCTGACACTGGCAGCGCAGATAAGGGACGACATTGCCTGTCGTTACGGCGTCACGCTGGAGATTGAGCCAGTGGTGATCGGGGCTGGGGCCGGGTAGTGCGGACAGCGGCGTGAGTCAGTAATGTTTGTACGTTGTAGCCCGGGCTGATCAGCCTGTATGCCTGAGACCCCAGTCTGCCTGTTCAGAGGTTACTGCGGCTGAATTCGGATCAATACACCCAGATCGCCATAATCAATGTAGGTCAGCTCATTGTTGGGTACGGTGGCGGTTTGCTGCAGCAGCTCGCTGCGCTCAAGGCTGCCATCGGCTTTGAATTCATTGATCCACAGCTCCAGACCGATTTTGCTGGACTGATCCTGCTCCAGGGTCAGCACGCCTTCCACCGGGTGATGGCCGAATATTTCATCGCCCGTGCTCAGGGCAATACGAACCGGGCTACTGGCTTTGTCCTGCTGCCAGACACGATGCAGCAATACACTATAGCCGTTGGCCGGTACCAGTTTGCTGACCGGACCTTCCAACAGGCTGCTGCGCAGCTGGAAAGGCTCCAGGTGCTGGCTGCCGGCGGCCCAGTTGTCCGGTGCCAGCTTGCTGTGATAGTTGGCTTGCATGTCGCCCTGGCGGAATAGCAGCAGTTCTATATGAGAGCTGTCGGCAGCCCAGGCAGGCAGTGCTGTGACGATTAACAGCAGGAGGCTAAGCAATGGTGTACGCATGGGAAAACTTCCGGTTGATTAATTCGATAGCTGGTCCAGCAGGGCATCAAGCATAGCAAAACGCTCGGCTGGTGTATCCATGGGGGCGTTGAAGCGGAACACTGTGGCCCCTTCAAACCGGTAGCGCTTGGGCTGGCTCTGGATCAGCTTGATCAGCTTGACCGGGTCAACCGGCGTACTGGTGCTGAACTCCAGACGACCCCCTTCGTCGTTGGCATCCAGTTTGACAATGCCCAGCTGGTCGGCCCTGAGCTTGAGTGAGGCCTGGGCAAACAGGTTCTTCGCGGGCGGCGGCAGCAGGCCAAAACGGTCAATCATTTCGACTTGCAGGTCTTTCAGGGCATCCTCGTCGGGGGCTGAGGCGATCCGCTTGTAGAGCATCAAGCGGTTGTGTACATCGGGCAGGTAATCGTCCGGGATCAGTGCCGGGATACGCAAGCTGACTTGTGCGCCGTTGCTGGTGGCCTGCTCCAGATCAGGCTCCTTGCCATCCTTGATGGCCTGTACTGCCCGCTCCAGCATGTCCATATAGAGGCTGAAGCCGACCGACTGGATCTGGCCGCTCTGGCCGTCGCCGAGCAGCTCTCCAGCACCACGGATTTCCAGGTCGTGGGTGGCCAGCACAAAGCCGGCACCCAGATCTTGCGCATTGCTGATGGCTTCCAGACGTTTTTCCGCGTCGGTGGTGAGCTTTTTGCCGCTGGGTACCAGCAGGTAGGCATAGGCCTGATGGTGGCTGCGCCCAACGCGGCCGCGCAACTGGTGCAGCTGGGCCAGGCCGAATTTGTCGGCACGGTCAATCAGGATGGTGTTGGCGCTGGGCACGTCAATACCGGTTTCGATGATGGTAGTGGCGACCAGCACATTGGTGCGCTTGTGGTAGAAGTCGGCCATTACCTGCTCCAGCTCGCGCTCGCGCATCTGGCCGTGGCCCACGCCAATGCGGGCCTCGGGCACCAGTGCCGCCAGCTCCTCGGCACATTTGTCGATGGTTTTTACATCATTGTGCAGGTAATACACCTGGCCGCCGCGCAGCAGTTCGCGCAGCAGGGCTTCCTTGACGATGCTGTCCTGGCGCGGCATGACGAAGGTGCGTACCGACAGGCGGCGTGCCGGTGGTGTGGCGATGATGGACAGATCGCGCAGGTTGGAGAAGGCCATGTTCAATGTGCGCGGAATCGGCGTGGCGGTCAGGGTCAGGATGTCGACTTCGCTGCGCAGTGCTTTCAGACGCTCTTTCTGGCGCACGCCAAAGCGGTGTTCTTCGTCGATGATGACCAGCCCCAGGTTGTCGAACCTGACGTCATCCTGCAGCAGTTTGTGGGTGCCGATGACGATATCCAGTTTGCCTTGCTTAAGCTGTTCCAGCGCGGCTTTGGTTTCCTTGGCGCTGCTGAAGCGGCTCATGACCTCAACCTTGACCGGCCAGTCGGCAAAACGGTCGCGGAAACTGTTGTAGTGCTGCTGGGCCAGCAAGGTGGTGGGCGCCAGCACCGCCACTTGTTTGCCGCTGTGTACGGCAATAAAGGCCGCACGCATGGCGACTTCGGTTTTGCCAAAGCCAACATCGCCGCAGATCAACCGGTCCATCGGGGTGCCGGCCAGCATGTCACGGCGCACCGCATCAATGGCCAGTTGTTGGTCGGGGGTTTCTTCGTAGGGGAAGGCGGCGCTGAAGGTGGCATAGTCAGCGCCTGGGTCGCCAAAGGCATGACCCTTGCGCGCGGCACGGCGGGCATAAATATCCAGCAGCTCGGCGGCCACATCGCGCACCTGTTCGGCGGCCTTGCGTTTGGCTTTGCTCCACTGGTCCGAGCCCAGGCGGTGCAGCGGGGCACCGTCGTCATCGCTGCCGCTGTAGCGGGCAATCAGGTGCAGGTGGGCGACCGGTACATAGAGTTTGGCTTGCTCGGCATATTCCAGTTGCAGAAACTCGGTGGCCTGACCATCAACGGTCAGGGTGGTGAGCCCCCGGTAGCGGCCGACTCCATGGTCGATGTGCACCACGGGCGCACCTTCGCGCAGTTCGGTCAGGTTACGGATGACCAGTTCGCTGGTGTGTTCGCTGGCTTTGTCGCGGCGCTGGCGCTGGCTGATGCGCTGACCAAGCAGGGCGCTTTCCGGGATCACTGCCAGTGTATCCAGCAGCAGGCCTTCGGTCAGCGGGGCGATACAGATGCAAAGCGGTTCGTTGCGGGCGAGAAACTCCGGCCAGCCAGCGACTTCATGGGGTGTGAGCTCGATGCGCTCCAGCAGCTCCAGCAGAATTTCGCGTCGTCCGGCTGTTTCTGCAGTAAACAGGATGCGACCATCAAAGCCTTCGGTGAACGACTGCAAACCGGCCAACGGCTGGTGAGCGCGGGCATTCAGGGTCAGGACGGGCAGCGGGGCAGCGGGCAGGTTGGTGCGGCCAACAGCGGCTTGCGCGGCCTGGCTGTCCAGCTCGATGCGCGGGTGCTGCTTAATGCTGGCAAAAAAATCTTCGACGGGCAGGTACAGCTCGGCTGGTGGCAACAGGGGGCGCTCAATATCGCCGCGCAAGTCTTCGTGGCGGCTGCGCACATCTTGCCAAAAGCTGTTGGCCGCCTGTTCGATACCGGGCAGGGTAAATAACAGGCAGCCATCCGGCAGATAGTCGAACAGGGTGGAGGTATGCTCGAAAAACAGGGGCAGGTAGATCTCTATCCCGCTGGCCAGAATGCCATTGCTGATATCCTGGAAAATCGGGCAGCGGCGGAAGTCAGTATCGAAACGCTCACGGAAGCGGTTGCGAAATTCCTTGCGGCTGTCGCTATCGAAAGGAAACTCGCGGGCCGGCAGCAGGCGGATGCTATCTACCTGGTCGGTGGACCTTTGGGTTTCCGGGTCGAAGGTGCGCAGGGTCTCGATTTCGTTGTCGAACAGGTCGATGCGATAGGGTCGCTCGCTGCCCATGGGGTAGAGGTCCAGCAGTGAACCGCGTACGGCAAACTCGCCATGTTCGTATACGGTGTCTACACAGTGATAGCCGGCGGCCTGCAGCTGGCCTCGCATGTTTTCTATATCCAGCGTCTGGCCGGTATCCAGCATCAGGCTGCCGCCCAGCAAAAATTCTTTCGGAGCCAGCCGCTGCAGTGCCGTGCTGGTCGGAACGATCAAAACACCTTGCTGCATGTGTGGCAGCTGGTACAGGGCAGCGATGCGTTGGGAGATGATATCTTGGTGGGGTGAGAACAGGTCGTAGGGCAAAATCTCCCAGTCGGGAAACAGCACAACCGGCAGGTCGGGAGCAAAGAAGCTTAATTCATCCTGCAGCAGCCGGGCGTTTTGGCTGTTGTCTGTAATCAGCACGCTGAGCTGTTGTCGGCCGGTTGTGGCCAGGGCCAGCAGAAGACTGCGCGACGAACCATACAGGCTGTGCCACGTCTGTTTGCCAGAGGCTTGCGGAAGTTTTGGTACTGCAGGTAGGGACACGGAATGGGCCTTGATTGCTAAGCAAAAACGCAAATTGTAACCAGCCGTCTGGCAATCGGCCAGTCCTGGCGCAGGATGATCCGGTTATCAGTGCGGGCCGCAAGAGGGCAGGTGAGGCCCGAAGGCTTGCCGGCTTGCTGCGTAACAAGGATAATGTAGTCCCTTTTTAATCTCACTACGGGTATTTCACGTGACTGAAAAAACAGAACAGTGCCTGCGCGACTGGATTGAGCGCGAGACATTAGCCGAATCAATGATTCCCCTGATTGGTCAGTTGTACCGCAACAATAACGTGATCACATCCATTTACGGTCGCGGCCTGATCAACCGTTCCGTGATCGCCATCCTCAAGGCGCACCGCTCTGCACGTCACCGCGTAGGTAACGACGACCTGCAAGTGCGTGATACCTATCCGGTGATTGAAGCCATGAGCAAGCTGGACCTGGGGGCTGCCTCGGTTGACCTGGGCAAGCTGGCAGTCAAGTACAAGGCTGAAGGCAATGGCCGCAGCATGGACGAGTTTGTGCGTGCCGAGCTGGCCGACGTAGTGGGCAAGCGTAGCGAAAACAAGCCGCAGGGTACGGATGTTGTGCTCTATGGTTTTGGCCGTATTGGTCGTCTGCTGGCACGTATTCTGGTTGATCGCGTGGGTGCCGGAGAAGGTTTGCGCCTGCGCGCCGTGGTCGTGCGCAAGGGCGCCGATAACGATCTGATGAAGCGCGCCAGCCTGCTGCGCCGCGATTCAGTGCACGGCTCCTTCAAGGGCACCATTGTTGTTGACGAAGAAAACAATGCCCTGAACATCAACGGCAACCTGGTCAAGTTTATCTATTCCAACGACCCGACGACCGTTGACTATACCCAGTACGGCATCAAGGATGCGCTGCTGGTGGACAATACCGGTCGCTGGCGTGACGTGGAGGGCCTGAGCCAGCACCTGAACCGTCCCGGCATTGCCCGTGTGTTGCTGACAGCGCCCGGCAAGGGCGATATGAAAAATATCGTACACGGCATCAACCATCAGGATATCACCGACGAAGACAAGATCATTTCGGCGGCATCCTGTACCACCAACGCCATCGTGCCAGTGCTGAAAGCCATGAACGACAAGTTTGGCATCGTCAATGGGCATGTTGAAACCGTCCACTCCTATACCAACGACCAGAACCTGATCGACAACTTCCACAAAGGCAGTCGTCGTGGCCGCGCTGCTGCGCTGAATATGGTGATTACCGAAACGGGTGCCGCTACAGCCGCCGCCAAGGCGTTGCCGTTCCTGGCCGGCAAGCTGACCGGTAATGCCATCCGGGTGCCGACCCCGAACGTCTCGATGGCCATTCTGAGCCTGAATCTGGAGAGAAACACGGATCGTGACGAAGTCAACGAATATCTGCGCCAGATTGCCATGCATTCCGACCTGCAAAAGCAGATCGACTATGTAGCTTCTCAGGAAGTGGTCTCGACTGATTTCGTTGGCTCGCGCCATGCCGGCGTGGTGGACTCAAAAGCCACCATCTGCACTGATAATCGCGTGATTCTTTACGTTTGGTACGACAACGAGTACGGCTACAGTCACCAGGTGGTACGTGTTCTGGAAGAGATATCCGGTGTGCACCCGCCCGTGTTTCCGGGCTGATAGCCTGCGATAAAGGGCAGAAGTGTGCCAAGCTGATTTCTGCCTTGAGCACCTTGCTGTGTTCGCTCATAGTGTGTGGTGAATGTCAAGGGGGCCTTTCGGCTCCCTTTTTTATATTCTTGATTTTTAGGGTGTTTATTCGGGACTTTCGGATAAAAATCAGGTTTTCACTGGAAACTTGGACCCGTTGGTCTCTATAATGGCGCGGATAAATCTAGGGGTCGCCGGATGCTTGTTGCATGCCGCTTTGCGCCATGCTGCTTAGCAGGTGCCGGTTGATGAAAGATCAATTAACAACGTGGTTAGGCTACCTATGATCAAAATAAAGCGTGGGCTTGATTTGCCCATGGTGGGTGCGCCGGAGCGGCAAATTGACGCAGCTCAAGCAGTGCGCAGCGTTGCTGTCATAGGCTTCGACTATAACGGAATGAAGCCGACGATGCATGTGCATGAGGGTGACCGTGTCAAGCTGGGGCAGGTCCTGTTCGAGGACAAGAAAACGCCGGGTGTTTTCTACACAGCTCCCGGTGCCGGTGTAGTCAAGGCAATCAACAGGGGTGAGCGCAGGGTATTCCAGTCACTGGTTATCGAGCTGGATGGGGACGAGCAGGAGACTTTCAACCACTACCCGGTTGAACAGCTTTCTGGCCTGACGGACGAGCAGGTACGTGAAAACCTGCAAAAATCCGGTCTCTGGACTGCTTTGCGTACCCGCCCATACTCCAAGGTGCCGGCTGTGGATTCCACTCCACGTTCCCTCTTCGTCACCGCCATCGACACCAACCCCCTGGCCGCCGACCCTGCGCTGGTCATTGCCGAATATGCCGAAGACTTCAAGCACGGCCTGCAAGTATTGTCACGTCTTGCCAAGATCTTTTTGTGCAAGGCTGACGGCGTCAGCCTGCCGGGTGAGGATGTTGCCGGTGTGCAGACAGAGGCATTTGCCGGTCCCCACCCGGCCGGTTTGCCCGGTACCCATATCCATTTCCTTGATCCGGTAAGTGCCGAGCGCACGGTTTGGCAAATTGGCTATCAGGACGTGATTGCTGTCGGCAAGCTCTTCACCACAGGCCAGCTCTGGGTCGAGCGCGTGGTGTCCCTGGCCGGACCAGTCGTCAAGAAGCCCCGCCTGGTGAAAACCCGCCTGGGTGCCAACCTGAGCGAGCTGGTTGACGGCGAGCTGGTTGACGGCGAAAACCGCCGCATTTCCGGCTCTGTATTTGGTGGCCGTACCGCCCGTAATTCGTGTGACTATCTTGGCCGTTATCACGTACAGGTCAGCTGCCTGGCCGAAGGTCGTGAACGTGAGGTGTTCCACTATTTGCGTGCAGGTGTCAACAAACACTCCATTCTGAATATTTTCATCTCCAAGCTGATCGGCGGCAAGAAGTTTGCCTTTACCACCAGTAGCAACGGCAGTGCCCGGGCCATGATTCCGCTGGGCAACTACGAAGCCGTGATGCCGCTGGACATTCTGCCTACCCAGCTGTTGCGTTACCTCATCGTGGGGGATACCGAAATGGCTCAGAACATGGGCTGCCTGGAGCTGGATGAAGAAGACTTGGCTTTGTGCACCTATGTGTGTGCCGGCAAGTACGAGTACGGCCCGATCCTGCGGGAAAACTTAACGCGCATCGAGCTGGAGGGTTAATCCATGGGTCTTCGTGCATTTCTAGACAAGATCGAACACAACTTTGAAAAAGGCGGCAAGTACGAAAAGTGGTACGCCCTCTATGAGGCCGTAGATACCTTCTTGTACAAGCCGGCTGATGTCACCAAAACCACTGCTCATGTGCGTGACGGCATCGACCTCAAGCGCATGATGATCACCGTGTGGCTCTGTGCTTTCCCGGCCATGTTTTTTGGCATGTGGAACATTGGCTACCAGGCCAACCAGGTGTTTGCTGCCAGCCCCGAGCTGCTGGCTGCACAAGAGGGCTGGCGCTTTGCCCTGACCGGCGCGCTGGCGGGCTTTGATCCGGGCAGCGTCTGGGACAACATGATCCAGGGTGCGACCTGGTTCCTGCCCATCTACCTAGTGACTTTTGTTGCCGGTGGCTTCTGGGAAGTCCTGTTTGCGTCCGTTCGCAGGCATGAGGTTAACGAAGGTTTCTTTGTCAGCTCCATCCTGTTCGCCCTGATTGTTCCACCCAGCATTCCGCTCTGGCAGGTTGCTCTGGGTATCAGCTTCGGCGTGGTGATCGGCAAGGAAGTCTTTGGCGGTACCGGCAAGAACTTCCTCAACCCGGCGCTGGTTGGGCGTGCGTTCCTGTTCTTTGCTTATCCGGCGGACATTTCCGGTGATGCAGTCTGGACTGCTGTGGACGGCTTTGCCGGTGCCACCAGTCTGAGTGTTGTCTCTGCCGGTGGCATGCAGGCGCTGAGCGACCAGGGCCTGAGCTGGATGGATGCTTTCTTGGGCTTTATGCCCGGTTCCATCGGTGAAACCAGCACCTTGGCGATCTTCATCGGTGGTGGCGTGCTGCTGCTGACTCGCATTGCAGCCTGGCGCATCGTCGCCGGCGTCATGCTGGGCATGATTGCCCTGAGCACCTTGTTCAACATGATAGGCTCCGAAACCAACCCGATGTTTGCCATGCCCTGGTATTGGCACATGGTGATTGGCGGCTTTGCCTTCGGCATGCTGTTCATGGCGACCGACCCGGTGTCTGCATCCATGACCAATACGGGCAAGTGGATTTTTGGTGCGCTGATCGGTGTAATGGTGGTGCTGATCCGTGTGGTCAACCCGGCGTTCCCGGAAGGCATGATGTTGGCCATCCTGTTTGCCAACCTCTGTGCACCACTGATTGACCACTTTGTAGTTCAGGCCAATATCAAGCGGAGGCTGGCACGCAATGTCTAGTAGAAAAGATACAACCATAGGCACGCTGACGGTCGCTTTGGTCGTTTGTCTGGTGTGCTCGATTTTTGTAGCCGGTGCAGCTGTAGCCCTGCGCCCGACCCAGCAGGCCAACAGCCTTCTGGACAAACAGCGCAGCATTTTGGCCATTGCCGGCCTGGGTGACGGCCGCATGAGCGGCGAACAGGTTCGTAGTATGTTCGACGGGCGTATCCAGGCTCGCCTGGTCGACCTTGAAGAGGGTGTGTATTCGGACAAGTTCGATCCCATGACCTTTGATCATGTTGCTTCCGCGAAAGATCCGGCTCTGTCCAAGAAGCTGGATGGCAAGGAAGACATCGCGTCCATCAAGCGTCGTGAGCGTTACGCGACCGTTTATGTGGTGGAAGAGAACAACCAGCTGGATACCCTGATCATCCCGGTGCGCGGTTACGGCCTCTGGTCTACCCTGCACGGCTTCATTGCCGTCAAGGGTGACTTGAATACAGTTGCCGGCTTCGGCTTTTACGAGCACGCCGAGACTCCTGGTTTGGGCGGCGAGGTGGATAACCCGCTATGGCGCGCGTTGTGGACCGGCAAGGAAGTGTTTGATGACAGTGGCAAGCCTGTATTGCATGTCATCAAGGGCAACGTTGACCGCTCAAGTCCTGCTGCAAAAAATCAGATTGACGGCATTGCTGGCGCAACCCTGACCAGCAACGGTGTCAACCATCTGTTGGATTATTGGCTGGGCGAGAACGGCTTTGGTCCGTTCCTTAATCGCCTGCGTAAAGGGGAGGCATAACCAATGGCTGAGCCAACCATCAAGGGTGTGTTGCTTGATCCGCTGTTCAACAACAACCCCATCGGCCTGCAGATCCTGGGTATCTGTTCTGCACTGGCTGTTACTTCTAACCTGAACACCGCGATTGTCATGTCGATTGCACTGACGCTGGTAACCGGTTTCTCCGGCCTGTTCATCTCCATGATCCGCTCGCATATCCCCAACTCGATCCGCATGATCGTGCAAATGGTGATCATTGCCTCGCTGGTAATCGTGGTTGATCAGTTCCTCAAGGCGTATGCCTACGGGCTGTCCAAACAGCTGTCGGTATTCGTCGGCCTGATCATCACCAACTGTATTGTGATGGGTCGTGCCGAAGCCTTCGCCATGTCCAACCCGCCCGTACTGTCGTTCTTTGACGGTATTGGCAACGGCCTGGGCTACAGTGCAATGCTGATCATCCTTGGCATCATTCGCGAGCTGTTCGGCTCCGGCAAACTGGTCGGCGTAACCATCTTCCAGACCATTAACGATGGCGGCTGGTATCTGCCAAATGGCCTGCTGTTGCTGCCACCTTCGGCGTTCTTCCTGATTGGCCTGATCATCTGGGCGTTGCGCACGTGGAAGACAGACCAGGTTGAAAAGCCTGACTTTGTCATCTCTCCGAATACCGTCGAGAAGGAGGCCTACTGATGGAACACTATCTGAGTCTGCTGGTTAAATCGATTTTTATCGAGAACATGGCGCTGGCCTTCTTCTTGGGCATGTGTACCTTCATTGCGCTGTCCAAGAAGGTTGAAACTGCCATTGGTCTGGGTATTGCGGTTATCGTGGTGCAAACCATTACCGTACCGGCCAATAACCTGCTGTACACCTACCTGCTCAAGGATGGCGCGCTGGCCTGGGCCGGCCTGCCGGATGTTGACCTGAGCTTTCTGGGACTGCTGAGCTACATTGGCGTGATTGCCGCTATTGTGCAGATCCTGGAAATGCTGCTGGACAAGTATGTCCCCGCACTCTACAACGCACTGGGTGTGTTTCTGCCACTGATTACCGTGAACTGCGCAATCATGGGCGGCACCCTGTTCATGGTAGAGCGTGACTACAACCTGTCCGAGAGCGTGGTCTATGGCATTGGTTCAGGTGTTTCCTGGGCGTTGGCCATTGCACTTCTGGCTGCAATTCGCGAGAAGCTGAAGTACAGCGATGTCCCTGCAGGCCTGCAGGGACTGGGCATTACCTTTATTACCATTGGCCTGATGTCCCTTGGTTTCATGTCCTTCTCCGGCGTACAACTCTAAGGAGCAGTGAATAATGAGTTTCGAAGTCTTTTTGGCCATCGGAATGTTCACCGCCATCGTTTTGGCGCTGGTGGTGATCATCCTGATTGCCCGTGCCAAGCTGGTTTCCAGCGGTGATGTCAGCATTCTGATCAATGGTGAGCGTACGGTAACCGTACCGGCCGGTGGCAAACTGCTGCAAACACTGGCAGCACAGAATATTTTCCTGTCCTCTGCGTGCGGTGGTGGTGGTACCTGTGGCCAGTGTACCTGCCAGGTGTTCGAAGGCGGTGGCGACATGCTGCCGGCCGAGGGCAGCCACTTTACCCGTCGTGAAGCCCGCGAAGGCTGGCGCCTGTCCTGTCAGGTGTCGGTCAAGCAGGACATGAAAATCCAGATCCCTGAAGAAGTCTTTGGTGTGAAAAAGTGGGAATGCGTGGTGGGCTCAAACCCCAACGTGGCCACTTTCATCAAAGAGCTGACGCTGATTTTGCCGGAGGGCGAAGACGTCAACTTCCGTGCTGGCGGCTATGTCCAGCTGGAGTGTCCGCCGCACCGCGTTGAGTACAAGGATTTTGATATCGAGGAGAAATTCCACGAGGACTGGGACAAATTCAACATCTGGCGCTATGTGTCCGATGTGAAAGAAACCACTGTCCGTGCTTACTCGATGGCCAACTATCCTGAAGAAAAGGGCATGGTCAAGTTCAACATCCGTATCGCCACACCACCGCCGGGCCGTGATGATGTGCCGCCAGGTATCATGTCTTCCTATGTGTTTAGCCTGAAACCAGGTGACAAGGTTACCGTATACGGTCCTTTTGGTGACTTTTTCGCCAAAGATACCGATGCCGAGATGGTATTTATTGGTGGTGGTGCTGGTATGGCGCCAATGCGTTCGCATATTTTCGATCAGCTCAAGCGTCTGAAGTCCAAGCGCAAGATCAGCTTCTGGTACGGAGCGCGTTCACTGCGTGAAGCCTTCTATGTGGACGAGTATGACAAGCTGCAAGAGGAGAATGAAAACTTCACCTGGCACCTGGCGCTGTCCGATCCGCTGGAAGAGGATAACTGGACCGGATTCCAAGGCTTTATCCATAACGTGCTGTACGAAAACTACCTCAAGGATCACCCGGCGCCTGAAGACTGCGAGTATTACATGTGCGGACCGCCCATGATGAACGCAGCGGTCATCAAGATGCTGGAGGATTTGGGAGTAGAGCCTGAAAACATCTTGCTGGATGACTTTGGAGGCTAACATGTTACGCAACCTGTTACAGGGTGCGGGAGTTATCACAGTCATGAGCCTTGCGCTGGCCGGTTGCCAACCGGCTGAGCGCATAGAGGTGCTGTCTGGTCCAACCATGGGCAGCACCTACACCATCAAGTATGTTGCAAACAAGACAACACCCGCTGCCGAGTCAGCGGGTGTTGTCGTTCAGAACATCCTGGATGAGGTCGACCGTCAGATGTCGACCTACCGTGCCGACTCGGATCTGTCCCGTTTCAATAGTCTGCCGGCTGGCAGCTGTGAAGTCATGCCCGGACCAGTGCTTGAGCTGGTGAGCTATGCTGATGAGCTGGCCAGGCTGAGCAATGGACGTTTTGATATCACCATTCAGCCACTGCTCAGTGTCTGGGGTTTCGGGCCGGCCAGCCGTGGACACCAGATACCCGCTGAGGACGCAATCAGTGAGGCAACAGCCAGAATGGGCTACCAGCATCTAAGTGTTGAGGGCAATCAGCTTTGTAAAAAAATAGCCCTGAAGCTTGACCTCAATAGCATTGCAGCAGGCTATACTGTAGACCGCATAGCGGCCGAGCTTGAGGAAAAAGGCATTCGCAGCTACATGATCGAAGTGACAGGGGAGCTGTTTGCCAAAGGTAAAAAGCCTGATGGCTCACCTTGGCGTATAGCTCTGGAGCAGCCAGTGGGCAATGGCGAGCGGGTATTGCAGCGCATTCTTGAAATAGACGGTTGGGGTGTAAATACTTCGGGTGATTATCGCAATTACTTTGAAGAAGAAGGCGTGCGGTTTTCGCACACGCTCGATCCGCAAACCGGTGCACCCATTGCACATAATCTTGCCGCAGTAACGGTCATTGACCGCTCCACAATGGCCGCAGACGGACTGGGTACGCTTCTTATGGTGCTAGGCAAGGATGAAGGCATGGAGTTCGCAAAACAGCATGGCATTGCAGCACTGTTTGTGACTCGTGAGCAGGGCGAGTTTCGGAGCCATGCCAGTCCAGCTTTTGAGCAATTGTTCCCCGAATAAGGCAGGTAATTACCATGAGTTTTTTTATTATGTTTCTGGTGGTGTTTGCCACCATGGCGTTGGTCATTCTGGGCATGGCGTCGGGCGTGCTGGCTGGGCGTAAGCCGATTGCCGGCTCCTGCGGCGGAATTGCTGCGTTGGGTATTGAAAAGCAATGCTCCATCTGTGGCGGAGAGCGCCAGAAGTGTGAAGAAGCCAATGCCGATGGCACCGTACAGGCCGCCGAAGCGCTGGCCTATGACGCGACTGCCAAAAAATAAATCATCCGATCTGGACGGGCTGAAACAGGTCCGTGCCCGTCCTTGCTGAGTAAGGAGCGACAATGGCTGTTTATAATTACGATGTGGTTATTCTGGGCTCTGGCCCTGCCGGTGAAGGCGCTGCGATGAACGCAGCCAAGGCCGGTCGCAAGGTTGCTGTGGTGGAAAGCCGTGGTGTGGTAGGTGGCAACAGCACCCATTTGGGGACTATTCCGTCCAAGGCGCTGCGCCATTCGGTACGCCAGATTCTGCGTTTCAATACTGACCCGATGTTTCGCCAGATTGGCGAGCCGCGCTGGTTTTCTTTTCCCGATGTGCTGCGTAGCGCCGAGAGTGTGATTGCACGTCAGGTTGCCTCGCGCACCAACTATTACGCCCGCAATCGTATTGACGTTTACTTCGGTACAGCCAGTTTTGCTGATGAGCACAGTGTTGATGTGGTTGGTCCGAGCCGTGTTGAAAAGCTGGTGGCAAACCAGATTATTATTGCAACAGGTTCGCGTCCCTATCGCCCGGCAGATATCGACTTTAATCATCCGCGTATTTATGACAGTGATACCATTCTCAGCCTTGGCTATACTCCGCGTCGCCTCATCGTTTACGGTGCCGGTGTGATTGGTTGCGAGTATGCCTCCATTTTCAGCGGTCTGGGTGTGCTGGTTGATCTGATCGATACCCGTGACCGCCTGCTGAGCTTCCTTGACCGTGAAATTTCTGATGCGCTCAGTTATCACTTGCGTATCAACAACGTGTTGGTGCGCCACAACGAAGAATACGAGCGGGTTGAAGGGGTTGAAAACGGCGTAATCCTGCACCTGAAATCGGGCAAGAAAATCAAGGCCGATGGCTTTTTGTGGTGTAACGGTCGTACCGGCAACACTGACCAGCTGGGTCTGGAGAACGTTGGCCTGGAAGCCAACAGCCGCGGCCAGGTTGCCGTTGACGAGTACTACCGCACCGAAGTGCCGAATATCTACGCAGCCGGCGACGTGATCGGCTGGCCGAGCCTGGCCAGCGCCGCTTATGACCAAGGTCGCTCGGCTGCAGGCAATATTATTGATGACGGGAGCTGGCACTATGTTGATGATGTGCCCACCGGCATTTATACGATTCCCGAAATTAGCTCTGTCGGCAAAACCGAGCAGGAGCTGACTGAAGAAAAAGTGCCCTACGAAGTCGGCAAGGCATTTTTCAAGAGCATGGCACGGGCGCAGATCTCAGGTGAAGAAACCGGCATGTTAAAAATCCTGTTTCACCGTGAAACCCTGGCCGTTCTTGGGGTGCACTGCTTTGGCTACCAGGCTTCAGAAATTATCCATATTGGCCAGGCAGTAATGAACCAGACGGGTGAGGCCAACAGCCTGAAGTACTTCCTCAACACCACCTTTAACTTCCCGACCATGGCGGAAGCTTACCGGGTGGCAGCCTATGATGGCATGAACAGGCTTTTTTAAGCGGCTCCGGCCAGGCAGTGGCGATGGCCGGAGCGGCCTTTGAGCAGTTGTTTACGGACTCCCGAGCGTGGCGCTGGCCAGCCCGGGAAAGTCTGTAATCAGACTGTCTACGCCATATTGAGCGAGCTGGCGCATGAGCGCCGGATCGTTCACGGTCCAGGCAGATACATGCATGCCGGCCTCCTGTGCCTGATGAATACGCTTTTCAATACATAGGCTCCAGTTCAGGGCTAGCAGGCTGCACTGAAAGCGCAGGGCGGTTTTCACCGGATCCATCCAGGCATACTCAGCTACCAGGCCACGCGGCAGGTGGGGTGCTTGCTGCATGGCGGTGCGCAACACCGTGTGCGAGCTGCTGGTGAGGACGACTTGTTCACTGATTCCATATTTTTCACACAGGCGTGCAATATTTTGGATCAAAATCACTGCACGCTTACGCGACAGGCTTTTTATCTCGATTTGCCAGTGTTCGAAAGCGCATAGCTCAAGTACCTGGGCTAGCGTAGGAACCCTGCATGCTGTCGGCCAGGCTGGTCCGGCGTGACGAGTGTCCACTTTGGACAATTCGTCGACGGTCATGTTTTTCACCCGCTGCTTGCTGCCAGCCAGACGCTTGAGGTCGGCATCATGGATGACTACAGCCTGGTTGTCGCGTGACAGGCGGACATCCAGCTCACAGCGGTTGATGCCGGCATCCAGGCAAGCTTGAAAGCTGGGCAGGGTGTTTTCCGGTGCTATGCCTTTGGCACCACGATGGCCATAGATAAGTGTCATGGGTGCTGTCTCTGGTGTTGACGCACGCTGTTGATCACATGGTTGTATTCAAAGTATACGGTAAATTCAGGGTAGTCCCAGCGTGTAATGGGCGGCTGTCCTACACTGGCATGCCGCTTTGTCGGTTCGCCATGCTGATGCAGTACGCTGGCCTGACTTTGCCCACGCTGAGGCAGGTGCCGGGCCAGCTCGCTACCTTGTTGACCAAGGGGGATTTTAATTGACTCTGCCTGTCCCGGGGCGCCGATAAACAGCAGGACAAGAAAAGCCAGTGCGGCAAGGTGCTGGGGCATGGTTATCACTCCTGCTGGTCTGCCAGAGCTTCACGGCGCTCCTGGGCCTGCTTGTGCATAATGTGCCGAGCCAATACCTGGCGCTGGGTATCCGTGATTTCGTGAAAGACGGCCGCGACTCTGAAGCCGGTACTGACAGGCTGGCAGTCCAGTACCCGGGCTTGCAATTGCAGGCCGAATGCTTGTGGCAGCAGAATCAGGCGCAGAGTGAGAATGTTGTCTGCAGGGCACCGGTCCGGGATGATAAAGTCGATACTTTGTTCGGAAATAGTGACTTCCTGTGGCTCACCAAATTCTTTTATCAGCTCTTGGGCCAGTGCATTGGCCAGCAGGTCGATACGTTTGTTTGTGATTTTAAGATAGTTGACCAGCGTGCGCTGCTGTTCGCTAATACTGCGCAGCAGGGGCTGTGCCTCAAGATCCAGCAAATAGAGCTCATTGAGCAGGGTAAAAAGCAATGAGCTTTGCGCAGGGTCCGGCTCGTTACTGATTTGCAGTGCGATCCGATCCTGAATGCGGTAGTATTCGCGACGTTCCTGGGAGTCCTGTGTGAGCATGTTACATCCAGACCAGCCATTAAGATAAGTGAGCTTCTGTCGCCAGCAAGTGGCGGAGGTACACAGCATTCTAGCCCTTAACCTATTACAGTGCAGCATTATGTTTCGACCCCTGGCTTTGTTTGTCGGCATGCGTTATACGCGTGCCAAAAGACGCAATCATTTTATTTCGTTTATCTCGCTAACCTCGATGATAGGACTGGCACTAGGTGTGTTGGTGATGATTTTGGTGTTGTCAGTGATGAACGGCTTTGACCGTGAAATGCGTACACGAATACTCGGCATGGTTCCGCATGCCACTGTCAGTTCATTCACACCGCTGGATGACTGGCAGGCTACTGGACAGCAAGTGCTGCAACACAAGGAAGTGCAGGCGATAGCCCCCTTTACCCAGCTGCAAGGCATGCTGACGCATAGCGGCAGCGTACAGCCGGTGCTGGTCAACGGAATCTTGCCGGACGCTGAAGATGGCGTCTCCATCATCAGCAACCATATGCAGGCCGGCAAGCTGGCAGACCTTAAAGGGGGAGATTTTTCTATTATTATTGGTGAAATCACAGCGCGCCGCTTCAATGTGCGGGTTGGTGACAAACTGACCTTTGTCTTGCCCGAGGCTTCGGTAACGCCGGCTGGTGTCTTTCCACGTCTCAAGCGTTTCACCGTAGCTGGCATCTTTAAGGTCGGCGCCGAGCTGGATGGCTCGCTGGCCCTGATCCACATTGAGGATGCAGCCCGATTGTCGCGCTGGCAACCGCATCAGGTGGAAGGTATCCGGCTGAAGCTTAAAGACTTGTTCGATGCCCCCAGAGTGTCTTGGGAAATTGCCAGCACCATTGAGGATAGCGAACTGCACCCGCGTGACTGGACTCGCAGCCATGGCAACCTGTTCCAGGCCATCCAGATGGAAAAGACCATGATTGCACTACTATTGCTGCTGATTGTTGCTGTTGCTGCGTTCAATATCATATCCACACTGGTGATGGTGGTTACCGACAAAAAAGCTGACATTGCCATCTTGCGCACACTGGGCGCATCGCCAGGGCAGATCATGGCGGTCTTTATGGTGCAGGGCACCCTGATCGGTGTGGTTGGCACCCTGATTGGTGGTGTGCTCGGTATCATCAGTGCGCTTAACGTTACCACCTGGGTTGCCGCCATTGAGTCTTTTTTTGGACATCAATTTTTGAGTTCTGATGTGTACTTTATTAGTTACTTGCCGTCCGAGCTGCGCTGGCAGGATGTCGTGCTGATTTGCGGTGCGGCACTGGGCATGAGCTTTCTGGCGACACTATATCCGGCCTGGCGGGCTTCACGTACACAGCCTGCGGAGGCACTGCGCTATGAATAATACAGTTGTGCTTGAGTGTCGCCAGCTGGGCAAGACTTACCAGGAAGGCCCGGGCAAGGTCGAAGTGCTGAAAAATATTGATCTGCAACTGAAAGTGGGTGAACGGGTAGCCATTGTTGGCAGTTCTGGTTCCGGCAAGACTACGTTGCTGCACATGCTGGCCGGCCTTGATGTGCCGACCACCGGCAGCGTCTGGCTGGCTGGCGAGCAGCTGTCAGCATTGTCTGAGCGCAAGCGGGGTTTGCTGCGTAACCGGGCGCTGGGTTTTGTCTATCAGTTCCATCATTTGCTGCCAGAATTTAGTGCATTGGAAAATGTGTGCATGCCGTTGCTGATTGGCAAAACACCGCTTGATGAGTGTCGCCGGCGTGCCATGGAACTATTGCAAAGGGTCGGCCTTGAACATCGCCTTGAGCACAAGCCTGCCGAGTTGTCCGGTGGCGAGCGTCAGCGCGTGGCCATTGCCCGGGCGCTGGTAAACAGGCCGCAACTGGTTTTGCTGGACGAGCCGACCGGCAACCTTGACCGCACAACAGCGCAGAGCATCCAGAGCCTGATGCTGGAGCTTTCCGAAGCCCTTGGCACTACTTTTTTAGTGGTGACCCACGATCCACAACTGGCCGAGCAGATGCAGCTGGTGTTACGCTTGGAAGATGGCTTGTTATTGCCTGAATAAAAATATATTAGCTGGTGCTATAGTATTAACCATAGTTGGGAGTACGACATGGCAACAGAGTCCGGCAGCAAACAACCAGATACGGCAGAGCATGGCGTTGTCGTCAAGATACGCGGTGGTGTGGTGGATGTGTATTTTGCCACTGGCCGCCAGCCAGCCGTTGGTGAGCTTCTTTATGCAGGCGATATAGCTTTGCAGACAATGGCTTTGCTGGCCGGGCAAAGGGTGCGCTGTATTGCACTGGCTTCGGTGGCAGGGCTTGGGCTTGGCGCAAGGGTTTTGGCAACTGGCGGTCCGATTATGGTGCCTGTTGGTGAAGCTGTGCTGGGACGCATGCTTAATGTATTGGGTGAGCCGATAGACGGCAAGCCGGCACCGGCCACCAGTTTGCGTGCACCCATCTACCGCAATGCGCCTGCTTTGCACGAGCGCAGCAGCAGTGGTCAGGTTCTGGAAACAGGAATCAAGGCGCTGGATTTGCTGGCACCAATTGAACGCGGTGGAAAAACAGGGTTGTTTGGTGGTGCTGGTGTCGGGAAAACCGTACTTATTACCGAATTAATTAACAATACCGTGCAGCATTATCAGGGAGTCAGCCTGTTCTGTGGGATTGGCGAGCGTTCACGTGAAGCCGAAGAGTTATACCGTGAAATGGGCGAGGCTGGCGTTCGTGACAAAACGGTAATGCTTTTTGGACAAATGAACGAGGCACCGGGGGTGCGTTTTCTCGTTGGCCACACGGCACTGACCATGGCCGAGCATTTTCGCGATGAATTGCAGCAAGATGTTTTGTTGTTGATGGATAACCTGTTTCGTTTTGTGCAAGCCGGAGCGGAAGTTTCCGGCCTGCTGGGGCGTATGCCGTCGCGTGTCGGCTATCAGCCGACCCTGGCAACCGAGCTGGCCGGTTTGCAGGAGCGCATCAGCTCCAGAGGCAATGTAGCTATTACCTCTATTCAGGCGGTATATGTCCCGGCTGATGACTTTACCGATCCGGCAGCGGCACATATTTTCTCTCACTTGTCGGCGTCTGTGGTGCTGTCACGCAAAAGGGCCAGCGAAGGCCTGTATCCGGCAATTGACCCTCTGGCTTCAACGTCAGTAATGCTCACGCCGGCGGTGGTTGGACAGCGTCATTATGATGTGGCTCTGGCCGTGAAGCGCACCCTGGCAGAATATGAAGAGTTACGCGATATCATTGCCATGCTTGGTCTGGAAGAGCTGTCTGCGGCGGATCGCGCCGTGGTTGCCAGAGCCAGGCGCCTTGAACGCTATCTTACCCAGCCATTTCATACCACTGAAATATTTAGCGGTATTGGTGGGCAAAGAGTGAGTGTTGCGCAGACGCTGGACGACTGCGAGTGGATTTTGTCGCAGTCAGAGTTTGCCGATAATGAGGCTGATTACTATATGCTGGGTAGTCTGGCACAGGCGCAGGAGAGCAGCCATGCAGCACGTTAGCATGCAAGTTGTGATACATACTCCGCAGCGGTTGTTGTTTGCCGGGCAGGCCGAACACCTGTATGCGGTAGCGGAAAACGGCTCTTTTGGTTTGTTGCCAAACCATAGTGATTTTGTAACGGCGCTACAGCCATCAGTGTTGATTGTGCGTGAACCAGGGCCAAAAGAGCTGTTTTTTGCCGTGGATGAAGGTTTGCTGGTCAAACAAAATGAACAGGTAAAAATAGCTGTGCGCCGTGGTTTGTACGGAGAAAATCTGGACAGTCTCAATCAGGCATTAGCGCAAACTTTTGCCGAGCTGGATGAAGATGAGCGCAAGGCGCGCAGTGCCATGTCCAGGCTGGAGGCCAGCGTAGTGCGACGTTTTGCCGAACTGGGCCGGCCACTATGAATAAGCAGTCACAGCAGGATAGCTTGCAGCAAATGCAGCGTCAGGCCAAAAGCATGGCGCGTATGCGCAAGCGCAGCAATTACAGCCCGCTGATGGGGCTTGGTGCCTTTGGTGTAATTGGCTGGTCAGTAACCTTGCCAAGTGTGGCTGGTGCTTTTGTGGGCATGTGGCTTGAACGGGTAGCGCCGCAGCGCTTTTCCTGGCCGTTGGCATTATTGCTGGCTGGCCTGGTCTTTGGCCTGCTGATGGCTTTTGTCTGGCTGCAGCAGCAACAAAAACAAACCCTGGAACAAAATGAAAATGCTGGAGGCCAGGTTAATGATTGAGTTTAGTGCCAGCGCATTACTGCTGGGTTTTATTTTTGGCTTGCCGGTTAGTGCGTTATTTTTTTGGGGGCTGGCTGTTGGTATGCGCCGTGCGTTACACCAGGAACATCCGGCAATTGGTTTGCTGGCCAGTTTTTTGTTGCGTAGTTCACTGGTAGTTCTGGTTGCTTATTTATTAACGCTCTGGTTGCAGCCTTTCTGGGCAATGACTGGCCTGACGCTGGCTTTTTTTCTGATGCGTCTGGTCAGTGTGCGTCTGGTTTTACGCAAAAGGGAGCAGGCATGCAACTAAGCCCGGATCAAATAATTTATGCCCAGTGGGGCTGGTTCAAGCTCAACGCTACTATGGTCAATACCTGGCTGGTTATGGCGATACTGGTCGGTATTTCTGCGTTTGTGACCCGTAACCTGCGTACCGATGCCCCGCCAAACCGTTGGCGCGGCGCTCTGGAATGGCTGGTTAAACAGATTGAGTCGCAGATAGCCGAGGTAAACCAAAAAGGTGCCCGCCATGTAATTTATTTTGCCGGTACCCTGTTTTTATTTATCGCCATGGCCAACCTGCTGGTGGTAATTCCTGGTTTTACCGCACCCACGGCATCATTATCCACCACCGCGGCCCTGACCATTTGCGTACTGTTGGCAGTGCCGATTTTTTCCATTTATCAAGCCGGTATTGCCCGGTATTTGCGCCACTTTATCCAGCCTTCGGTTTTTATCTTGCCGTTTAACCTGATCGGTGAGTTTTCCAAAGCGGTATCCCTGGCAGTGCGCCTGTATGGCAACGTTATGAGCGGTGCTGTTATCGTGGCTATATTGCTAGGTGTGGCACCGTTTTTCTTCCCGGTACTGATGGAGCTGCTAAGCATGGTTACCGGTCTTATCCAGGCTTATATTTTTGCAATTCTGGCCACGGTTTATATTGCCTCGGCTACCAGCAGTTGAGCACCAAGGAGATAGCGTTTATGAGTGAGTTTGCATTAATTTCTATTTTTTCCATTCTTACCGCAGGCTTTACTGTAGCTGTTGGTTGTTTTGGCGCTGCTTTGGGTGAGGGGCGGGCAGCGGCGGCTGCCATGAGTGCCATTGCCCAGCAGCCAGATGCTGCGCCTACCTTGTCGCGAACTTTATTTGTCAGCCTGGCGATGGTGGAATCTTCCGGGATTTATTGCTTTGTAGTGGCCTTGATTCTTATTTTTGCCAATCCGTTCTGGGATGCGGCCCAGCTGATGGCCGGGGGCTAAGCGCCGCATGAGCATTGACTGGGTAACCCTGCTGGCGCAAATCGCCAACTTTTTATTACTGGTCTGGTTGCTTAAGCGCTTTTTGTACCGCCCGATTTTACGCGGTATAGACGAGCGCGAAGCAGAAATAGCCAGGCGCATGCGACAAGCAGAGCAGGCCAAAGAACAAGCCCGCCAGGCCGAACTTGATTATTTGCAGCGCAGTGAACAGCTGCTAAGTAGCCAGCAAGAGCGGTTGGCGGCGGCAACGGCTGCAGCACAGCAGCAGCGCGATAAAATTTTGCAACAGGCCAGACAACAGCTGGAGCAAGAGCAGCAGCAATGGCACGAGTTTTTACAGCAGGAGCGCCAGGAGTTTATCCGCCAGCTGGAAGTGCAGGCCGCGTACACTTTGGCCGAGTTGCTGAGAAGCGCATTGCATGAGCTTTCAGGCCAACCGCTGGAGCAGGCGATGCTGCAACGGTTGCCGCAACGTATCGAGCCGATGCTGGCAGAGTTACAGCCGGCCATAGGCAGCAAACACCAGGCAACCATTACCAGTGCCAGCGAAATTTGCAGTCAAGGCCAGCAGCAGTTTGTTACTGACATGAAAAAACTGTTGCCACAGTTACAGTGGGAATTTGTGCTTGATGAAAAACAAAGTCCCGGCTTGCGCTTGCAAATGGGTGGGGCGCAGCTGGACTGGACGATAGAAAGCTACGTTGACAGCCTGCGCCGGTTAATGAGTGAGCAGTTTGTTGACCAGGCCGGGCCAACGGATTAACAAGCAGACATGATGAATACCGACAGGCAAATACAAGCAGATATCGGGCTTCGGTTACAACGCTGGCAGCAGCGCATGATAGATATGCCAAAACCGGCGCTTGAACTAAAAGAAGCAGGCCGGGTACTGGAAGTGGCTGATGGCGTTGCTGTGGTAACTGGGCTGGCCCGGGCGCTGGCCGATGAGCTGCTGGAGTTTGATTGTGGCATCCAGGGTCTGGTACTGGATCTTGAGCCGGATCGCCTGGGTGTTGTCCTGCTGGGACCGACCAGTCTGGTACAGCCAGGCGAGGCGGTTTATCGTACAAAAAAGGTTATATCCGTACCCGTGGGCAGCAGTCTGTTAGGTCGGGTGCTGGATCCGTTAGGTCAGCCGCTTGATGGTGGCGCTACGCCCAAATCTGCGGCGCAGCGCCCGATAGAAGTGCAGGCGCCAGGTGTTTTGCAACGAGCAGCGGTGAGCAGAAGCCTGGCTAGCGGGTTGAAGGTGGTGGATGCGGCTATCCCCATCGGTCTTGGGCAAAGACAGTTGATTGTTGGTGATCGCCAGACAGGTAAAACTTCGTTGGCGGTAGATACCATTCTTAACCAGAAAAATACCGGGGTGATTTGCCTGTACTGCGCCATAGGTCAGCGCGGCGATGCGGTAGCCAGGGTGATAACTGCTCTGGAGCAGGGCGCAATGCGCAAACGCAGCATAATCATAAATGCCGGTGATGAGCAGGTTCCAGGACTGTCCTATATTGCGCCCTATGCTGCCATGAGTATGGCTGAGCATTTTGCTTTGCAAGGCCGTGATGTGCTGTTGGTGTTTGATGATATGACCCGTCATGCCCAGGCATACCGCGAATTATCCTTGCTGTTGCGTCGCCCGCCAGGGCGTGAAGCGTTTCCCGGCGATATTTTTTATGTACATGCCCGTTTGCTTGAACGCTCTGGCCAGTTTGCCGGTAGCCTGGGAGCAGGCTCGATTACTGCGTTGCCAGTGGTGGAAACACAAGCAGAGAATCTGTCTGCCTATATACCAACCAACCTGATTTCCATTACTGACGGCCAGATTTATCTGTCGCCAAGGCTGGTCCGTCGTAACCAATTTCCGGCGGCTGATCTTGGTTTATCCGTTTCCAGGGTGGGCGGCAAGGCGCAGCATAAAGCATTGCGTGCTGTAGCAGGCAACCTGCGGGTAATGCTGTCACAGTTTGCCGAGCTGGAAGACTTTGCCAGGTTTGGCACCAGGCTGGATGATAACACCAGGGCACGTTTGCGCCGCGGCGCAGCGGTGCGTGCAGCTTTACGCCAGGCCGAGCGCGATCCTATGCCGGTTTTGCAACAGCTGGCAGTTTTGCATAGTGCGTTGTTTGGCTTGCTGGATCAGCTGGAAGAAAACCAGATTATGGCGGCCATGCAAAAAATCCGTAAGGCAGTCGGGCAAGAACTGACAGTGCTGCAACAACAGCTAGAACAAAGCCAGGAACTGAATAAAGAGCAGCGGCAACAGTTGCTAAACTGTGCCGCCGGTGCACTTGGGCTGGAGTTGCCATGAGCCAGACACTAGAGCAGCTGGCGCGCCAGCAAAATACCCTTAACACTATTAGCACCATAGTGCGCACCATGAAAACCCTGTCGGCCATCAATGCGGTGCCTTATGAGCAGGCCGCCACGGCCATGGAAGGCTATCAGGCGGTGGTGGAGCAAGGCTTTGCCAGCTTTGTTTTTGCCAGCCATGATTTGCAGCTGTTACAGGGTTGTGCCAAACAAAAGCTGCTGATTGTTTTTGGTTCGGATCACGGCATGTGTGGCGGGTATAACGAACAATTGGCACAGCTTGTTGCCGGACATTGGCAGCAACAACAGATGCCTTTGGCTTTGTTGTGTATAGGTGCCCAGCTCGACAACGCGCTGCGTGAACATAACCTGGTGCCTGACCGTCTTTTGATGCCGCCAGCATCGGCCGATGGCATTACCCGCCAGGCCGCAGAAATTGTCAGTACCATAGAGCCCCTGGCTGGTGTATCCCTGATTGAACTGGACATTGATCTGGTATATACCGAGCGCTGCGCGCATGGTGCCCGCCGGCCAGTGGTTCTCCAGTTGTTACCGCTGTCTGCACACTTGTTACAACGACCTGCGCGCTGGCCCGGCCGCTCGTTGCCAGGTTTTAACCTGGAGGCAGGGCGCTTGCTTGCCGCACTGGTGCGCAATCATGTGTTTGCTACGGTATATCGGGCCCAGGCCGAAGCCATGGTGACAGAAAATGCTGCGCGGCTGGCTTTGATGCAGCAGGCCGAACAGTCTGTACAGGAGCGCTTGTTTGAATTGAATCAGCGCATCAACGATCAGCGTCAGGACGTTATCACCAACGAACTGATGGACGTTATTTTGGGGCATTTATAGGTCTGAATTTTTGTAAGTGCTTAACCCGTCTGTTTTTTGAATGAATATCGGACGGGCGCACCATGGTTAGCTGGTACTTTGCCATTAAGCGCTTATAATCAAACACTTTCAGACATTACAAAGGGAAAGTGATGACAGCGCCCAATCAACACCCTGAGCAGAAATCCCGCGACCAGATCGACCAGCTGCTGCAACAGGCCGGCTGGGCAGTGCAGAACATCAAACAAATGAACTTCTCGGCTGCGCCAGGTGTGGCCGTGCGCGAGTTTCAAACCGATGTGGGCCCGGCGGACTATGTGCTCTTTGTGGATGGCGAGGCGGTGGGCGTCATTGAAGCCAAGCCGGAAAGCTGGGGCGATAAAATCACCACGGTGGAAGACCAGTCCCAGGGCTACGCCCATGCAAAGCTCAAGTGGATTAACAACAAACCTCAGCACCATCCAGCGCATGTATTCCATCCTCAAAGATGAGCCGCTGGTGGAGGAACAAGAAGAGCAAAACCCGGCTGAATAACTTATCCGCAGCAAAGAGCCGCTGCCCGTGGGCTACAACGCTAAAGTGCCGCCGGAGTTTTTTGACGTCATCATTATTGATGAATGCCACCGCTCCATTTACAACCTGTGGCGGCAGGTGCTGGAATATTTTGATGCCTACCTGGTGGGTCTGACCGCCACGCCGGATAACCGTACCTACGGGTTTTTCCGCAAGAACGTGGTCAGTGAATACGACCACGAAAAAGCCGTGGCCGATGGCGTTAATGTGGGCCATGAAGTGTTTGTGATTGAAACCGAAAAATCCACCCAGGGCGGCACCATCAGCGCCCAACAACAGGTCGAGCGGCGCGAGCGCCAAACCCGGAAAAAACGCTGGGAAACCCAGGACGAAGACGAAGCCTACAGCGCCAAACAGCTTGACCGCGATATCGTCAACCCGGATCAAATCCGCACCGTCATCAAAGCCTTTCGAGACAGCCTGCCCACCATCTTCCCCAGTCGTAAAGAAGTCCCCAAAACCCTGATTTTTGCCAAAACCGACAGCCATGCCGATGACATTATCCAGACCGTGCGTGAAGAATTTGGCGAGAGTAACCAATTCTGCAAAAAGGTCACTTACAGGGTCGCCCAAGACCGGCTTAATGCCGATGGTCAGGTGCTGGAAAAAGGCGAAGACCCGAAAACCATCCTCAATGAGCTGCGCAACGATTACTACCCGCGCATTGCCGTCACCGTGGACATGATTGCCACCGGCACCGACGTCAAAGCACTGGAATGCCTGCTGTTTATGCGTGACGTAAAAAGCCGCAACTACTTTGAACAAATGAAAGGCCGAGGCACCCGCACGCTGGATAAAGACAGCTTGCAAAAGGTCAGCCCCTCGGCCACCAGCGCCAAAACCCATTATGTGATTGTGGATGCCATTGGCGTGACCAAATCACTGAAAACCGCCAGCCAGCCGCTGATTACCAAGCCCAGCGTGGCGCTAAAAGACCTGGCCATGGGCGTGATGCTGGGTGCCAGCGACAGCGATACCGTTTCCTCACTGGCCGGGCGGCTGGCGCGGCTGGACAAGCAGCTCGATGACAAAGCCGTGCCACCACCGGCTTTGCCATCGCAGCAACACCGGGTGACATTTTCCTGATTTACAAATGCTGATTTTTAACGTAAATGTTCACTTTTGCTGCACGCAGAGCCAACCAGCTTGCAACCTGCCAGCGCCCAAACCTGTAAGATGGCAACAATCACTGCCAAGCGGTACCAACGCGGACCCAGTGCAAGACAAAGCCTAATCCGCACAACAAAGGATCAACCATGCAAGAAAAGCCGAAAGCAAAAATACCTGCTTACCTGCCCTTTAATGCTTTCTGGATAAGACTTACCCTGCTGCTGATTCTGGTGGCCGGCATTTATTTCTTCCACTCCTTTGCCAAGCCCATCATTACCGCTTTTATCATTGTCATAATTACCTGGCCGGCCTACATGAAAATGCTGGCCTACTTCAACTATAAACACAAAACTGCCGCCTCCATCGCTACCCTGGCGGCAATCATATTTCTGGTCACCCCCCTTGGCCTGCTGGCCTCCTTCACCATCAAGGAAGTCATCAACTTTCTGGGCTGGGCAGTCAACGCCAACGCCACCGGCGTAATGGCCCCGGAATGGTTCGGTTCCATTCCCTGGCTGGGCCAGTGGCTGAGCGAAAACTGGAACGAACACCTGAGTGCACCGGGCATGATTGGCGAGGTAACCCAGGTCTTTGGCAGCCAGAATATCGGCTCGGTATACCGCAACGTCATCTCGACCAGCGGCAGCATCCTGCACATTTTGCTCACCCTGACCTTTACCCTGATCACCCTGTTTTTTCTGTACAAAGACGGCCATACCCTGGTCAACCAGCTGGACAAGGCCGGGGATTATTTTTACTCACAGCGCTGGTTTCGCTACTCCAGGGTGATACCGCTGGCCATCCGTTCGACCGTACTGGGAATGGGCGTAATCGCCATTGCCGAGGGAGTGATTCTGGGTGTGGCCTACTGGATTGCCGGCTTTCCTTCGCCGGTCATCATGGGCATAGTCACCGGCTTTATGGCCATGGTGCCAGGCGGTGCGCCGCTGAGCTTTACCATGGTTTCGCTGTACCTGATTGCAACCGGCAGCTCCACCGCCGGTATCCTGCTATTTTTGTGGGGTGCCATCGAGCTGTTTATGGTCGACAAATTCATCCGCCCGCGACTGGTCGGCGGCCCCATGCAACTGCCTTTTCTGCCCACTTTTTTTGGTCTGGTGGGCGGTGTTAAAACCATGGGCTTTCTCGGCCTGTTTATCGGCCCGGCGCTGATGGTGATTCTGGTCATGCTGTGGCGCGAGTTCATCCAGGATCTGACCGAAATCAAGGCCCGGCGCACTGAGCGGGAAACCGAACAGGAGTAGACGGGCAGCGAACTGCTACAGGTTGGCCAGCGTATAAGTGCCCGAGAAAATAACGCTGCCAGCGGCGTAAACCTTAAGGGATGAACGCTTTCCGGGCAACTTGACGGCCTGATTATGCGCTGATAGCCTACGTACATAATTTTGTACATGTACAGGAGCTATCAAATGGAAAGCATAAGCTATACTGCTGCCCGCAGTAACCTCGCCAAAACAATGGCTCAAGTTTGCGATGACCACGCCCCTATTGCCATAACGCGTAAAGGCGAAGGCGCTGTGGTAATGATTTCAATGGCCGACTACCTAGCCCTGGAAGAAACCGCATATTTGCTCAGAAGCCCGAAAAACACCCGAAGGCTAATTGAGTCGATTGCTGAACTTGAGGATGGCAAAGGGCAAGAAAGGGAGCTGGTTGAGTGAAGCTGATTTTTGCCGAGAACGCCTGGGAAGATTACCTCTACTGGCAAAAATCCGATAAAAAAGTTCTGGCCAGAATCAACACCCTTATCAAAGACATCAGGCGTGATCCATTTGCAGGCATTGGCAAGCCTGAACCCCTGAAGCATGCCCTTTCCGGTTACTGGTCCCGGCGCATTAATGATGAGCAGCGGATAGTTTATAAAATCCACCAGGACTCACTTCTTATCGCCCAGTTAAGGCATCACTACTGAGCTTAAGCGCATGAAGCTTAGGTTAAGTCGTACCGCGTACTTGAGCCAAACACCGAAGTCAGGAAGCAGTGACAAGCTCACGCTGGCTACGCACAGCCAGAATCAGCACGGTTTTGATCTCGGCAAGAAAGCAGTACAGCGCAACATAACCCTGAACGCCCGTACCTATCACCAGCTCCCGCTTGTCGTCGGCTAGCAGTCGTCCAATCTTGGGGCTGGTTTGCAGCAGATCGATAGCTGCTAAAATACTGTCTATGCGTGCCTCAGGCTCTGGTACTTGATACTTTTCAAGGTGTGCAAGGATGCGCTCAAAGTCATCCAGCACCCCGGGAGCCAGCTCAATACGGATATTCATTCCATTGATTTTTTGTGGACTGCGGGTTTTGCCACCACATTGCCAGCAGCGCGGGCTTTAAGATACGCACGCACATCCTGCCAATCCAGAGTTTCGCCACTTTCCAGAACCCTGGCATAACGTTCATCGGCAACCGCTTCAAAGGCTGCTCGCCTTTCAGCCTGCTCGGTTTTTTCCGCTACAGCTTCCAGCATAAACAGATGCGGTGTGACCCCAGCCTGCTTCGCTGCTTGCGCAATACGGGCCTTTAAATCGCTGGGCAAACGCAAAGTAGCTGTACTCATCGGCTTAACTCCTGTGGTAACGGCAAGAACGACCGCACCAATGTATCACAACTGTGCTACAGCGAAACATTCAATCTTTGCCAGGATAGTTGAGCTACCCGATTACCAGGATTATTACTGAAGGAGAATAGCCATGATTTTTAATCCTCCGCATCCAGGGCAACAACCGGGATGTACTGCAAGAGGGTTTGCTGGACATGGCCATGTGGCGTTTGTCCTCGCTGCGCAACGGCAAACGATTGTCATCAATAACCCTGAACATTTACGGCTTGCCCATCAAAACCTTTGGCAGCCAGCCTGGTACGGCGTATAACCCGTACGTCGGCTACAGGCATTATTCACCACTGGTCGCGTCCATCGCTGAAACCTGCGACATGGTCGGCGGGTTGCTCCAGCCAGTACTGTCATTCCCGGACAAACTGGAATCCATTGGGCTTGATGGCTCCCGTAGAGAGACGTGCTCTGAGCGATGGCTACAGATTACTTGTCAAGAAAGCCACTTGCGCAAGCAATACCGTCCATTATAATGGACACATGAAAACCATAGAGACCACCTCTACGTTTGATGTTTGGTTCGCTTCTCTGCGCGACCGGAGGGCCCGTGCCCGTATCAGCGTGCGCATTGAACGCTTGGCTGCCGGCAACCCCGGTCAGTGTCGCACCCTGACCCGTGGCGTTACGGAGCTAAAAGTCAACTATGGTCCCGGCTACCGTGTGTATTACGTTGAGCGCCACGGTGTGACCTACATTTTATTGTGCGGTGGCGACAAGTCGAGCCAGCAAAGAGATATTGAAACGGCGCTGGATTTGGCCACAAAGGTATAAGGAGACAGTTATGACTAACAAAAAATTTGAAACCCGCTCCTGGGATGTTACCGAGTACCTGCGCGACGATGAAGACATTCGCCTCTACATAGAAGCAGCTATGGAAGAAGCACCTGACGACGCTGCTTTTATGGCCAAAGTACTGGGCGATGTTGCACGCGCACGCAATATTTCAGAGCTGTCAAGACAAACTGGAATTGCACGGGAAACCCTGTACAAAGTCACCCGCGGCGAAGGCAATCCGACACTGGATACCATCAGCAAACTTGCCAAAGCACTAGGCTTCCGGTTGACATTACAGCCCGTTTGAACTGAGCCTATGCGGAACATGTCAACCTTGTTTGAGCTAGCTCTCTTGCTGATTCAGCGCTGGACTAAGACAACACCCAACCGCTGTTTTGCAGCTGGCTAGCGCAACACCACACTGCTACAACAGCGGCCTTCACAAGCCACACTATTAGTGCACCGCCACCAGTTTCACCCCCAAGACTCCCAGCACACGGTTGATTGTGTCAGCAGTCCGTCAAAGCGGAACCCGCAAACATAAAGCACAAGCGCATAAAATCTTACCCAATCTGCTCTACTGCCAACACTAAAATCCCTCCACCTTCCGGATAACACCAGACCACATTCACATCATGTAGCAGTGCTCCATATTGGCGCGAGGGTGCAGGGGTTTGATACGCGGGCTTGGGGTCCTGAGACAGGCACTGTTCGATCAACTCCACCAGAGGTTCCTGCAAGCGTAAGGCATGTTTCTGTGCCGATGAGAGAGCTTCCGGTTGCCAGTCGATAGGCAGCAACGCAGGCGGCTGTTCGGCAATGCGGTTCCAGGCGTCTGGTATCGACTCGATGAAGGGAATGTAGGGTTTGATGTCCAGTACCGGAGTACCGTCTAGCAGGTCGATGCCGGAAATGTGCAACTGACACTGCGAATCGATTCGGTCCAGTTTTACCAGAGACTGTCCGATGCTGTTGGGGCGGTGGCTGGCGCGACTGGCAAAGACACCCAGACGCTGGTTGCCACCCAGCCGGGGTGGGCGCACTTGTAGCCGATGTTGTTGGTCTTGCGCTCGATGGAACAGGAAAATTACCCAGATATGGCTGACCTGCTCCAGCCCCTCCAGTGCGCGGGGCTGGTTATAGGGGGCAAGCAGTTCGATGGTGCCACGGGCAGCCGGTGCGAGAGCCGGCTGTCGTGGAATGGCAAATTTTTCCTTGAAGCAGGAGTGCACATAGCCAATGGGTTGTACCTGGTAGCTGTCCATTATGGTTCTCGGCAAGAAGTGTAAGCTTCGCGACTGTTGTGACTGGCTAAATGTATGATCTGTACGGAAAACCTGGAGGGCAGTTTCGTGCCCGGACAGTTCGAGTATGATATTTGCCCGCCTTGTTTCCGCTTCTGTGCATGTAACTCCATGGTATCAGGTCTCTGGTGCCGGTATTGTCCTGCATATAACCTTTGCTTTCTTGCCACAGGGCGCACAGCGAAGCGGCGCTGCTGGACCCTGCGCGCCATGGAGCAGTGCGATCAGGTTTGACACTGCGCAGGCTGGAGCTTGTTGTGGACAGGCCCCGCTTTATGCGGAAGGCGTATTAGGCGGGGCTTTTGTTTCATTAGCCGGCCACCAGCACCCGTACTGCTTCGAGGCGAATCGAGGCCTTGTTCAGCAACAGGGTCCCTTCGGCCAGGTGATTACGCAGCAGGTCGATTTCTTCATCGCGTACGTTGGGGTTGATTTGCTGTAGCGCCACCAGACGCTCAATCTCTGTTTTCAGAGTCTGATTGAACAGAGACTGCGCCAGCTGAACCTGTTCGAGGTGACGCGGCTGGATCAGGTCATCGGCCTTGCGGATCAGATCGGCCAGCTTATCCCGCTGGCTGCGGGCAAATTTGGCAGCACTGGCCCGAGGCACGGTTTCCAGCTGAGCATTGAGTGTTTCGAAGCTGACTTTATCTGCCAAGTCGCGCCCCTGCTGATCCAGCAGGCAACGGATTACTGTTGGCGGCATATAACGGCCCAGTTGCAAGTGGCGAGGAGCAATGGCTTCGCTGACATAGAGCAGCTCGACCAGCACTGTACCCGGCTTGATTGCTTTGTTTTTCAACAGAGCTACTGTGCTGTTACCCATGGGGCCGGCAAGCACCAGGTCCATGCCTCCCTGGACCATCGGGTGTTCCCAGGTGATGAACTGCATGTCCTCACGGCTCAGGGCCAGTTCGCGGTCGTAGGTAATGGTTACTGCTTCGTCGCTGCCCAGAGGAAAGCTGGCATCAAGCATTTTTTCGCTGGGGCGTAAAATAAAGGCATTATCTGAGTGATCTTCGCTATGGATGCCGAAAGCGTCGAACAGTTGCTCCATATAAATGGGCAGATCGAAGCTTTTTTCCTGGCGGGCAATTTGCTTTGCCAGTTGCTCACCCCGGCCGCTGCCACTGGAGTTGATTTCCAGCAGCCGGTCACGACCCTTGTGCATTTCTTCGGCCAGCTTCTGACGGATGTCTCTGGCCTCCAGTAGCAGTTGCTGCCAGTCTGCTGCTTCCAGCTGGTTCAGCAGTGCGGGCTCCAGCCGTTCGGCAAACTGTTGTTCCAGTGCCTGAGCGGTTGGGCTGGTGCCAAGGAAAGCGTTGTGACCCTCATGGTACCACTCAAACAGGCGTTGCTGGCTGCTGCCCGTGAAATAGGGTACATGAATATTGATGTCATGTTGCTGGCCAATGCGATCGAGGCGGCCGATACGCTGCTCTAGCAAATCCGGATGCAGCGGCAGATCAAACAATATCAGGTGATGGCTGAACTGGAAATTGCGGCCTTCGCTGCCGATTTCGGAGCAAATCAGTACCTGGGCGCCAAACTCCTCATCCGAGAACCAGGCAGCGGCACGGTCGCGCTCAATGATGGTCATGCCTTCGTGAAAGGTAGTGGCCGGAATGCCGCTGCGGACGCGCAGCGCTTCATCCAGATCTAGCGCAGTATAGGCGCTGGCACAGATTATCAGTGCTTTTTTGCCTTTTAACTGCTTTAGGGTTTCCAGCAGCCAGTCAACCCGCGGGTCAACGCGCCACCAGCGTTCCGGACTGTCCTCCGGATATTGCGACTGGTAGTACAGCTCGGGATATAAACGACCTTTCAGGCCACTGCTTTCGGGCTGATACTCAGCGGGTAGTGGCAGCGGGGCCGGGTGCAGCAAGCGACCAGGGAAGCCATGCATGCCTGCACGGGTGTTACGAAACAGGAGGCGGCCGGTGCCGTGACGGTCAATCAGCATGTTGATCAGTTGTTCGCGAGCGTCGGTGGCATCTGGTTGACATGCCTGTTCGATGAGCTCTTTCTTCCCGTCCAGCAACTGCTCCAGCAGTTGGCTGTGGGCAGGTGTCAATACTCGATTTTCCAGCAGCTCGTTGACCGCATCTGCTATCTGACGATAATCACGACTTTCGTTGCGGAAGGCTTCTAGATCATGAAAGCGGTGCGGATCGAGCAGACGTAGACGGGCAAAATGGCTTTCAAGCCCAAGTTGCTCTGGTGTTGCAGTCAGCAGCAGCACGCCGGCAACTTGTTCAGCCAGCTGTTCTACCAACTGGTAGGAGGGACTGGCTTGCTCTGGTGCCCAGCTTAGGTGGTGAGCTTCGTCTACCACCAGAATGTCCCAGTGTGCGGCCAGCAGGGCTGCGCGAGCCTGCTCGTCTTCGCGAATCCAGTCCAGAGACATCAGCGCAATCTGCGTATCTTCGAAGGGGTTACCGGCATCGCTGGCACGAAAGCTTTCGTAGTCGAAAATACTGGCTTGCAAGTTGAAACGTCGCAGTAGCTCTACCAGCCACTGGTGTACCAGGCTTTCCGGCACGATCAGCACGACTCGGTTTGCGCGTCCGGTGAGCAGTTGGCGGTGGATGATCAGGCCGGCTTCGATGGTCTTGCCCAGACCTACTTCGTCCGCCAGCAGCACGCGGGGCGCCATCCGGTCGGCGACCTCATGGCCAATATGCAGCTGGTGGGCAATGGGCGCAATGCGCGGGCCGCCCAGCCCCCACAGTGTGCTTTGCTGTTGTTTGCTGCGATGCTGCAGGCTCTGATAGCGTAGGGTGAACCAATTCAGCGGGTCAACCTGGCCGGCCAGCAGGCGGTCGCTGGCCAGGCGGAAACGGATAAAGCTGGACAGCTCGGTTTCCGGTAGGCTGCAGTTGACATTGGAGCTATCAAAACCATGGTAAGTCAGCAGGCCGTTCTGTTCTTCGACTTCGCGCACTGTCATGCTCCAGCCGTCGTGATGACTGATTTCGTCACCAGGAGCAAAGCGGACACGAGTCAGGGGAGCGTTGCGTAGCGAGTATTGCCGGGTTTCACCGCTGGCAGGATAGAGTAGAGTAAGCAGGCGCTGATCACAGGCCAGCACGGTACCCAGGCCCAGTTCGGCTTCGCTGTCGCTGATCCAGCGCTGCCCGGGGAAATACTGCAGGGACATTCAAAACTCCGCATGATAAATAAAAGCGCGCTATTTTAGCTGATTCGGATGCAGTCCGCATCGCCTTGTGCCGATACAGAGTCTAGGCTGGGATAACGACTCGCCACGCGTCGAACCAATGTTATCTGGTTATGGCCTTGATCATGTGCTTGCTGTTCATGGACGTATGCTGTATTGATGAATGCTCTACTGGACGACACAAATGTCAGTGGTCAGTTTGTTGGTTGCTCAACCGGGCGCTGCGACTCTGAAACAGCGCAGTGCCGGGCTTTCAGGCGCCGATACTGACTAACCAAAGCAGGTTTGCCAGCTGACGAGGAGGTAAAGCATGTTGCCCCCGATTCCCCAGGGTCTTGTACCCGTTACGGTACAGCAAGATCCGGCCCGGCCGCGTCCTGAAGTTCAGCCGGTTACACCGCCCAGCGAAAGCGAGGCGAACAGACAAGTCAGTCTTGATGACAGGCATCCTTCTGAGCAGGAACAAAAAAAACATCAGTCGGAAGATGCTGAAGAAGATGTTGGCTTGCAGGAGGAAGAGCTGCCTGTGCCGGGCAAGAAAGCCATGGCACGTAAAGGTTTGCTGGTAGACCTCCGTGTTTAGTGCGCACAGCCTGAAATCAGCCAGACCGCACGCTGGGGTGCTTCTGTTGACCTTGGTCAATAAGTTGCGGGGTGACTTACGCTAACTTGACATTAAGGTTTATGACGATTGGGAGATTTGTCATGTTTATGGATGTAGTGGTCTTTGCCGGTATTGGCACAGTTGCCTTGATGGTTTCATTTTTCGTCGGGCTTTACTTTTTTGTCAAAAAGGCAGAAGAGCGCAAGTCCTGAAAACCTCGATTGCAGTGCATGCAAGGCTTTAGGGCGACCTTTTGGTCGCCCTTTTTTTGTCCGGTAGCATGCCTGGCTGTATCAATACGTTTCAGCTTTCGCAATACTTATTCATCAGTGCGCGTAGAGCAGCTGGTTTGACAGGTTTGGTCAAAAAGCCAAGTTGCTCGTTATGCGCCTGGACAGGAAGCTCAGGGCGGGCGTCAGCGCTGATGATAATACCCGGCAGTTGCGGATTTTTCAGGGTTTTTCGCAGCCAGCGCATTACGTTAATGCCGGTTTGGCCGTGGTCCAGATGGTAGTCGATCAATACAATCTGTGGTACAAAATTTTCGGCTTCAAGCACTGTTTCACAGGCGCTGGTGTTAAGTGCCGTGCGCACATCGCAGCCCCACCGGCTTAACAGGCTCTGCATGCCGGTGAGAATGCTTTCTTCATTGTCAATGCAAAGCACTTTGATGCCTTTCAAAGGCTGGGTGGAGTGAGCTTTGACCGGTGCGCTCACAACCGCTTGTAACTGTCCCCGATACAGGGGAATGGTAACACTGAATACACTGCCTTTGCCAAGACGCGACTGTACACGTATCGGGTGGGCCAGTAGCTTGCATAGCCCGTCAGCAATCGCCAGGCCAAGGCCAAGGCCTTTTTCTTCGCGGGTCTGGTGGCTGTCCAGCCGTTTAAACTCTTCAAAAATGAAGTTCAGCTTGTCCTTCGGAATGCCGGGACCGCAGTCCCATACTTCAAGGCGTATATGTTCACCTTCGCGGCGCACCCCGAGCAATACTTTGCCTTTGGCGTACCTGAAAGCGTTGGTCAGGAAGTTTTGCACAATGCGGCGCAGCAGTTTGGGGTCGCTATTGACTCGGATGTCGGGGGCAAACAGACGAAACTCTATACCCTGCTGCTCTGCCAGTACGGTAAATTCTGCGCCCAGTGTTTCCAGCCATGGACGCAAGGCAAAAGGCTGCGGGTTTGGTGTAACGCTGCCTCCCTCAAGTCTCGACATGTCAAGCAGGTCGCTGATCAAGTCTTCGGCTGAGCGTAACGAACTGTCCAGATTGTTGACCAGCTCGAGTGCTTCGTCAGGCAGGCTTTCCTGATGAGACAGGGCGGCAGAAAAGAGGCGGGCAGCATTGAGCGGCTGCATCAAGTCGTGACTGACGGCGGCCAGAAAGCGGGTTTTCGAGGCGTTGGCGTCTTCGGCTATACGCTTGGCGTGAATGAGCTCCTGGTTAAGCTGTGATAGCTCATGAGTGCGCTCACTGACCCGCTGCTCCAGCCCCTCATTGGCTTCCTTGAGAGCTTTTTCTGCCTGACGGAAGGCAGTGATGTCAGTAAAACTCATTACAAACCCACCGCCCGGCATGGGGTTGCCAATCAGCTCGATCACCTTGCCGTTCGGAAATCTGCGTTCTGATGTGTGGCCCGTACCTTGACGCATCCAATAAAGCCTTTTGCTGACGTGGGTTTCCACATCACCAGGGCCGCACAACCCTTTTTCTGCGTTATGGCGAATAATATCGCCTATGGGCCGGCCAACCTGGATGAGCCCTTCCGGGTAATCAAACAGTTCAAGATAACGGGTATTCCAGGCAACCAGCTGCAATGACCGGTCAACCACGCTGATGCCCTGCGTCAGGTTTTCAATGGCGCCTTGCAACAGGGTTCGGTTGAATTGCAATGCTTCGGAGGCTTCGCCCACAATCCGGACCACGTCTTCGACATGCATTTCGCGCCCTTCAATGGCAGCGCGCACGACTACACGGGTCGAAGATGCGCCCAAAACTCCAGTGAGAAGCCGCTCAGTATGTGCAATCCAGTCACTGCTGGCAGTTTCGTCCGGGTTGAAGGCAATTCCGCGGGTGTAGGCAAAGCGGATAAAGCTGTGGCGGGCGCGATCGTCGCCGACAAAGCGGCTGGCCAGGGTAAGCAGGTCACTGACCTGCACGGATAATGGAGCCTTGTTGCCGACTTGCAAACTGATAAAGCGGTTGGCTTGCCAGTGCTCCGACACTCTGGTGCGGGAAAATAGTGAAACCAGCGCAAACACGGCGAAGTTGCCGCTTAATGACAGGGTTACACCCAGTGTCATTGGGTCTACTTCAATACCCAATGGTATTGCATACAGCCACTGCAAGCCGGGGATGCCTTCAGGGTCACCGCCGAAGCTGGTGGCAACCAAGGGGAGTACCAGAGTATATACCCAGAGCAGTGAGCCAGTAATCAGCCCGGCAAAAACACCTTGACGGTTGGCTTTTTTCCAGATCAGGGCGCCAATCATGGCTGGGGCCATCTGGGTTAGTGCGGCAAATGCAACCTGGCCGATGGTGGCCAGGCTGGCATTGGCATTGAGCAAGCGGTAGCTGACATACGCCAGCAGCAAAATAACAATAATGCTCAGGCGGCGTGCGGTCAGCATCCAGTGGCGAAAGGCTTCGAACGGCCGCTCAGTGGTGCGGGCTTGCAATAAAAGAGGGAGCAGTATGTGGTTCGATATCATTATCGACAGGGTGACTACGGCAACGATCACCATGCCGGTAGCCGCTGATGCTCCTCCGATAAATGCCAGAATGGCCAATAGCGGATAGCCTTCAGCCAATGGCAGACTGATCACAAAAGAGTCAGGCACCACATCACTTGGTAGGCGCAATTGGCCAGCCAATGCCAGGGGGACGATAAAAGCGGCCACGATTAACAGATATAACGGAAAAATCCAGCGGGCAAACTTTAGATCAGCAGTGACATTGTTTTCCACAACGGTTACATGAAACTGTCTTGGCAGAGTATAGACAGCCATCATGGCAACACAAGTCTGGATCAGCATATGGGGCCAGTTGATGCTGGTATTCCAGAACTCTTCAAGCTGGGGGGCGGCCTTGGCTGTTTGCCAGAGGTGTATCGGACCGTTGTAGACGCCATATAGAACAAACAGCCCAACGGCGACAAACGCCATCAGTTTCACCAGTGATTCGAACGCAATGGCAAACATCAGGCCGCGGTGGTGCTCGGTAACGTCCAGGTTGCGGGTGCCAAACAGAATGGTAAACAAAGCCAGGCCCACGGTGACGAACAGGGCAATATCCTGGCCCTGCTGGCCGGCTGACTGCGCAGAATTGAGAGTCAACAGGTTAACACCCAGCACGATACCTTTGAGTTGTAGCGCCAGGTAAGGAAGGATGCCGACCAAGCTGATCAGGGTAATGAATATCGCCAGCTTTTGGGATTTGCCATAACGGGCTGCAATGAAGTCGGCAATTGATGTGATGTTTTCCTGCTTGCTGATGATGACCATTTTTTTGATCACCCAGGGTGCAAACAGAAGCAGCAGAATCGGGCCTATATATATGGGGAGGAATGACCACAGTTGGCCGGCAGCCTGGCCGACCGACCCAAAAAAGGTCCAGCTGCTGCAGTAGACCGCCAGCGAGAAGCTGTATATGGCTACGCGTAATTTTGGATGCAGCGGCTTTGTTCGCCGGTCGCCATAGAAGGCAATGGCAAACAGGATGGCCATATAGGCCAGGGCAACAAATGTAAGAAAACCAAACGAAATAGCCATACAAAGTCCGCAGAGTAAAGTGAACGCCACTACGGGGTAGCGAAGGAATCATAGCCTTGTTGAAGATGATCAGCCAGCAGTTGTGAGAGGCGTGGTATCATGCAGCAGCGCAGGAAACCTGCTGGCAGGGCCGGAGATAGCGAGTGATACTTCTAGTCAGGACCTGTTCAGGGGCAGCGGTCCTGTGCTTTGGCGGAAAAGTCGGCTGGGCTGTTGACAGTCTGTTTTTTTGATGTAGAATGCGCGCTCCTTTCAACGGCCAGCCGGTAGCAGACCGGGACGGTAGAAATAAATTTTCTCCGGGGTGTTGACAGCAGAGTTTGCGGTTCTATAATACGCAGCCTCGGTTGAGACGCGGTTCGGGTTTCACCGGAATGTTCTTTAACAAGTGAATCAAGCAATTCGTGTGGGTGCTTGTGTGAATTGATGGTCGCACTGATTATCAGCAACACAAGTTACTCTGTGAATTCATAGAGTTATTTGCGATTGCTGAGCCAAGTTTAGGGTTACTTAAAAACCCAAGCAGTATTGAACTGAAGAGTTTGATCATGGCTCAGATTGAACGCTGGCGGCAGGCTTAACACATGCAAGTCGAGCGGAAACGGCATAGGCAATCCCTT
>JAAYFD010000045.1 GCA_012728415.1 Gammaproteobacteria bacterium | reverse complement strand
GCTGCGCCGGTGACCGGCGTAGTGTTCTGGAAGTGCTGGCCATTGACCGGCGGGACAAACTGGCCGCCAATGTAGTTGCCGTAGCGTGGCTTGACGGTGAACAGGGCGCCTGGGGTACCGGGTTGTGCGTAGATCATGATGCATACCTCTTGTTGTTGTGAATACAAGGACTATTCAGCAATGCCTGTACCAAGTGCTGAATCCTGGACTGCTACCAAAGTATTGCTTTGCTGCAGGCCGTATCAGCACTGGCCAGTGCCGGAAATGACTCGTGATTCGTGAAACTGTTTTTCGTTTAAATACTCATTAATACTGGATAACCTGTGCAGAAAACGGCTAGCCTGCCTGTACAGGTGTTCAATTTTGAAACAGGAGAGTGCGCGTGGACATTTCCCTGCTGAACAGACATGGCGATCCGGTTATTGACAGCTCCTGGGAGCGCAGCCACCAGCATGGCTTGCGCAGCACTGACCAGATTCACTTGCGTTATCTGAGTCGTGGCCAGCTCAACAGCCGCAAGCAGCAATACCGGCGTGTGCTTGAACATCTGAAAAGTTATTTTGGTTTATTCGAGCGGCTGCAGGGTGAGCGGCAAAGCAGGCTGATTTTTGCCGACAGCAGCGGTTCCATTTTGCATAGCAGTGGCAGCAAACGTTTTGGCAGCAAGGCCAGCCGCCTGATGCTAGAACCCGGGGCCGGCTGGGCCGAGGCAACCATGGGCACCAATGCCATAGGAACGGCCCTGTTTCAGCAGGCCGATGTGCAGGTGCTCGGGGCGCAGCACTACATGGAGGCCAACCGGGGCATCAGTTGCAGTGCCAGCCCTGTGTTCGATCCACAGGGGCAACTGCTTGGCGTGCTGGATATTTCCAGTGAAGAACATGCACACAGTCACGACATGCTGTTCAGCGCCCGCCTGCTGGCGCTCTGTGTCGAGAACGCCCTGATTGCCGACCAGGCGGATGCCTGCTGGCTGCTTAATCTTTGTGCTGACGGCCTTCATATGCAGCAGCCCTGGTCCGGCCTTGTGGCGCTTAACGAGGCCGGCGAAATTACCGGTGCCAACCGCATCGCCCGGGCCTTGTTGCCGGAGCTGCAAACCGATCAGCTGCTGCATGAGCTGGTGCCCGGGCAGATTGCCCGCTGGGGCAATGGCAGTGCCCTGCTGACGCGCAAGGTCGGCAGGGGCACATCACACCAGGTGGTGCTGCCGGAGCGCAGGGAAGTGCCGCAGCCGGATCCGGAGGTGGATCCGCGCGCCCTGGCTTTGCTGGACGCCGGCATCAGCCTGCTGATTCTGGGTGAAACCGGGGTGGGCAAGGATCACCTGGTACGTCAGCTGCATGCCCATAGCAGCCGCAGCCATGGCCCGCTGGTCGCGGTCAACTGTGGTGCGCTGCCGGCAGAACTGATCGAGGCCGAGCTGTTTGGCTATCAGGGCGGAGCCTTTACCGGTAGCGACCGGCAGGGGCGACTGGGTTATATAAGGGCGGCCGACCGTGGCATTTTGTTTCTGGACGAAATAGGCGAGCTGCCGTTGTCCGCACAAACCCGTCTGCTGCGGGTATTGCAGGACAAGTGCGTAACGCCAGTGGGCAGCCATGTGCCGGAGCAAGTCGATTTTCACGTGTTGGCTGCCACCAACCAGAACCTTGAGCAGCTTGTGGCAGAAGGCGGTTTTCGTGAGGACCTGTTTTACCGCCTGAATGGTTATCAGGTACAGGTTCCGCCATTGCGTGACTACAGCTATGAGGCGTTTGCAGCACTGGTGCGGCGCCTGCTGGCCGGCATTGCGCCACGGGCCGCGCAGCCGGATGCCGCTATGCTGCGCTGGCTGTTTGACTGCAGCTGGCCCGGCAATATCCGCCAGCTGAAACAGGCGCTGGAGGTGGCGGCAGTGCTGGCAGACGGCAAGCCGTTGTGCCCGGAACATTTCCCGGGCGTGCAACAGGCCGGGCCAGCTGGCTCGTCCGGTTCGCCTGCGGCAAATCTCAGGGATAAAAGCATTGAGCATGCGCTGCGTGTACTGGACAGTTGTCAAGGCAATATCAGCGCGGCTGCCCGTGAGCTGGGTATCAGTCGCACCACACTATACAGCTACCTGAAAGAGCGTCGTCAGACGGGTTGATTGTGCACTGTGGCGGCTGGGGCGGGCTGCTGTCGCGGTGTGGGGTTTGCACGGTGGCGTCTGGGCCGGGTGGGGGCGCTGCGTCAGTCTGCGCTGGTTCGGTCTGGCAAGCCGGCCCAAACCGCTAAGGCCTGACTCCGGCCCCGTCCGGCCCGAATCTGCCTTGTGCAGGGGGGGAGGGTTTGGCCCGGCGTTGCCGGGCTGCTGTCGCGGTGTGGGGTTTGCACGGTGGCGGCTGGGCCGGTTGGGGCGCTGCGTCAGTCTGCGCTGGTTCGGTCCGGCAGGCCGGCCCAAACCGCTAAGGCCTGACTCCGGCCCCATCCGGCCCGAATCTGCCTTGTGCAGGCTGCTGGCTGTTGCCGTTACCAGGAGTAGATTTCCCAGGACGGAATGCGCAGTTCGGGCTTGCCGGCGTGGATAAAAGCATCTTCGCCATCGGCGCGCACCAGAAAGTACGGCTTGCCCTTTTTCGGGATGACCTTGACTGCATACAGGAAACCGTTGATGCGGTACTCCTCAATGGTCTTGTCACCCTGCTGGGTAATGGTCACCTCTGGCTCGCCCAGCGAGTCGCCGTCCGCAGCCAGTGCGGAAGCCGTACCAAATGCCAGCAACAGGGCCAGCAGCAGGGGTGAAAAAATATTACGCATGACAGATCCTCCCGACAGGATAAAAGGCCAGGCAACATCGGCCGCCGGTTGATGGTGAACAGGCTTGCCGGTCGCGTTTCTAGTATAGTCTGCAATCAACAGCTATTGCAGGAAACACCGAACTATTATCTGGTGTCTCCTTTGGGCCTGTGCACGCATGTCACCTGGGGGCGGCGTAGCCGGGTCGTGTCGCCTATTCAATACATGGGGTCAAATTCAAGATGTCGGATGCACCACTGGTTCTGGTTGATGGATCTTCTTATCTCTATCGCGCCTATCACGCGCTGCCACCGCTGACGACCTCGACGGGGCAGCCGACCGGCGCGGTCAAGGGGGTGCTCAACATGCTGCGCAGCCTGCGCAAGGACTATCCCGACAGTGTGATCGCCGTGGTGTTTGACGCCAAGGGGCCAACCTTTCGTGACGAGATATTCGAGCAGTACAAGGCCCAGCGCCCACCGATGCCGGATGACCTGCGCAGCCAGATTGAGCCGCTGCACCAGTGCGTGCGTGCGCTGGGTTTTCCGCTGCTGTGTGTGGAAGGCGTTGAGGCGGATGATGTCATCGGCACCCTGGCGCTGCAGGGCGGCAACAATGGCCAGAAAGTGGTGATCTCCACTGGCGACAAGGACATGGCCCAGCTGGTGACCGAGCGGGTTACCCTAGTCAATACCATGTACCGCACCGCCACTGACATTGCAGCGGTGGAAGAAAAATACGGCATTGGCCCTGAACTGATCATCGACTTTCTCGCGCTGATGGGGGACAAGTCCGACAACATCCCCGGTGTGCCCGGTGTGGGTGAAAAAACCGCCACCGCGCTGCTGCAGGGGCTGGGCGACATGGACAGCATTTACGCCAATCTGGACCGGGTGGCCGAACTGTCCTTCCGTGGTGCCAAAAGCATGGGCGCCAAACTGGAGGAGCACCGCGAGGTGGCTTATCTGTCCCGCCAGCTGGCCACCATCAAGACGGATGTCGAGCTGGATGCCTGCGCCGCCACCCTGGCCATGCAGCAGCCCGACTACGACCGTCTGCGCGAGCTGTATCAGCAGATGGAGTTTCGCAGCTGGCTAAAAGAAGTGGAGACCGCTGCCGAACAGGCCGGCGAACCGCTAGAGACTGCTGCGGAGCAGGCAGAGGCCAGCTACAGCACCGTGTTGAAGTGGGACGAGCTGGATGCCTGGCTGGAGCGCCTGCAACAGGCCAAAATCTTTGCTTTCGACACCGAAACCACCAGCGTTGATGCCCAGCAGGCCAAACTGGTTGGCATGTCCTTTGCCATCGAGCCGGGCGAGGCCGCCTACCTGCCGCTGGCGCACAGCTATATGGGGGCCCCGGCGCAGCTGCCGTTTGACGAGGCGCTGGAGCGCATGCGGCCCGTGCTGGAAAACCCAGACATTATCAAGGTATGCCAAAACGGCAAGTACGACATCAATGTGCTGCACCACTATGGCATTAACTTGCAGGGTGTCCGGCACGACAGCATGCTGGCGTCCTATGTGCTCAACTCCACCGCCAGCCGCCACGACATGGACAGCCTGGCCAGCCACTATCTGGGCCGCCGCACCACACCCTTTACCGAGATTGCCGGCAAGGGGGCCAAGCAGCTGACCTTTGACCAGCTGGAGCTGTCCGTGGCCGGGCATTATGCGGCTGAGGATGCCGACATCACCCTGCAGCTGCACCAGAACCTGCAGGCGCAACTGCAACAAATCCCCACGCTGGCCGACGTTTACCAGAGCATTGAAATGCCGTTGATGCCGGTGCTGGCACGTATTGAGCGTACCGGTGCGCTGGTGGATGCCGGCCTGCTCGGCCGCCAGAGCCAGGAGCTGGGCGACAAGCTGACCGGGCTGGAGCGCCAGGCGTTCGAGCTGGCCGGCCAGCCGTTCAACCTGGCTTCGCCCAAACAGCTGGGCGAAATTCTCTACGACAAGCTGGGCCTGCCGGTGCTGGCCAAGACCGCCAAGGGCCAGCCCAGCACCGCCGAAGCCGTGCTGGCCCAGCTGGCCGACGAAGGCCACGAGCTGCCGGTACTGCTGATGGAATACCGCAGCCTGAGCAAGCTGAAAAGTACCTACACCGACCGCCTGCCGGAACAGATCAACCCGCGCACGGGCCGTATCCACACCAGCTACCATCAGGCGGTCACCGCCACCGGACGGCTGTCCTCCAGTGATCCCAACCTGCAGAACATCCCCGTACGCACCGCCGAAGGCCGCCGCATTCGCCAGGCGTTTATTGCGCCGCCGGAGCATGTGCTGGTGTCTGCCGACTATTCGCAAATTGAACTGCGCATCATGGCGCATCTAGCACAGGACCCGGGCCTGCTGGAAGCCTTCCGCAACGACCGTGACGTGCACAAGGCCACCGCAGCCGAAGTATTCGGCGTGCCGCTGGAGGACGTCACCAGCGACCAGCGCCGCAATGCCAAGGCGATCAACTTTGGCCTGATCTACGGCATGAGCGCCCACGGCCTGGCCAAGCAAATCGGCACCGACCGCACCCAGGCGCAGGCTTATATTGATCGCTATTTTGTGCGCTATCCGGGTGTGCTCGACTACATGGAGCGCACCCGCAAGCAAGCCAGCGAGCTGGGCTATGTCGAAACCCTGTTTGGCCGCCGCCTCTACCTGCCGCAAATCAGGGCGAAAAACCCCATGCTGCGCCGCGCCGCCGAGCGCACAGCGATCAATGCGCCAATGCAGGGCACCGCCGCCGACATCATCAAGCGGGCCATGATCGAGGTGGATGCTTGGCTGCAAGCCTCCGGCCTGCGTGCCCAGGTGGTGATGCAGGTGCATGACGAGCTGGTGCTGGAAGTGCACCGGGATGACGTACAGGCGCTCAAAGACGGCCTGCTACCGCGCATGAGCGCCGCCGCCGAGCTGGATGTACCGCTGGTGGTAGAAGCCGGCGTGGGCGACAACTGGGATGAGGCGCACTGACGACAGGGTTTGCCTTGGGGCGGCGATAAAACAGGCAAACGGATAGGGTAACGGGGGGTGATTTCCTGCAGGTGCAGTGGTAAAGCCGTTTTCAAGGAAACGCTGAATCATTGCCCGCACCGCCAGACCGTTGTTTCAAATCAGCTCACAACCCTCGGGTTGAACGTGCTTTAGCACCGCCGCAAAGCGCGGAGTGAAGCGAATAAAATGCTCATTGGCTGCCCGTAAACTGCGCTTTTTTTGCTTTTCGCCTGGCCCTGGCTGTCTCGCCAACATCCTTGAGCGCAAGCGTGCCTGGCCGCAGGGCCTGGTGCGGCCCGCATAAAAAATTCAAAGCCATTGAACTTTCTCCGGCAGGGCTGCTCTGATCAGGTGAATGCCTCTTTTAGCAAGAGCTCTCCGAGGAAACTGTCAGGTCAAGTTGGCAGATCCGCAGTGTTTTCCCTGGCACTGTGGAGTTTGAACTCTGGAATGCGCCACACCCCCCCCGTTGGTGCTTCCAGAGTTTTTTTTGCCCGGATGCTGGTAAATTGCCATATTACGTAGCTGCTGCGCCGCCCTGTGCGGGCCACGCCTGTGCCAGCCACTCAAGTGGCGATCTACGCTGCAAATAAAACCACCTCCGGTCGCGGCTAAAGCTGCTTGTACAGTCCCCCTGCAGGCCGCGCCTGTACCAGCCATGCCTGTAAGAGCCACTTCAGTGGCGACCATTCAGCGCACCGGGCAAGCATCGGTCGCGGCCAAAGCCGCGACGGGCTGGGTAGTTCGTTTAGATTTGGGTCGTAACCGATATTTATCCCTGTATTTTTTGCACCACTCATGTAGTATGAAACACTTTGCACTACATGGCCTTTCAGCCATGCGTATTTAAGGCTTTTCAAGCAGAGTGAGGCAATAATGACCGAACGCGTACAAGTAGGCGGCTTGCAAGTCGCCAAAGTCCTTTATGACTTCGTGAATGAGCAGGCCATTCCAGGTACCGGCATCGATGCCGACAAATTCTGGGAAGGTGCTGCACAGGTGTTCAAAGACTTGGCACCGAAAAATCGCGCCCTGCTGGAAAAACGTGACGCCTTGCAAGCAAAAATTAATGAGTGGCACCTGGCACGCAAAGGCCAGCCCCACGATGCAGCGGCATATAAAGCCTTCCTGCAAGAGATTGGATACCTGCAGCCAGAAGCAGCGGATTTCCAGGCCAGCACACAGAATGTTGACGATGAAATTGCGAGCATGGCCGGCCCACAATTGGTGGTTCCGGTAACCAACGCACGTTTTGCCCTGAACGCGGCCAACGCCCGCTGGGGTTCCCTGTATGACGCGCTGTATGGCACAGACGCCATCAGTGAAGAAGGTGGCGCCGAAGTCACCAAAGGCTACAACAAGGTCCGTGGCGACAAGGTGATCGCCTGGGGACGCAACTTCCTGGATACTGCTGTGCCGCTGGCGGCCGGCTCCCATGCCGACGCTACCGGTTATCGCATTGAAGACGGCAAGCTGATTGTCACCATGAAGGGCGGCAGCAACAGCGGCCTGCGTAATGACGCCCAGCTGGTCGGCTATCAGGGCGATGCCGCCAGCCCAGGTTCCGTGCTGCTGAAAAACAACGGCCTGCACATCGACATCCAGATTGACGCCAACAGCCCGATTGGCCAGACCGATGCCGCTGGCGTCAAGGACATCGTGCTGGAAGCTGCCATTACCACCATTATCGACTGTGAAGACTCGGTTGCTGCCGTCGATGCCGACGACAAGACGCTGGTTTATCGCAACTGGCTGGGTCTGATGAAGGGCGACCTGTCCGAAAGCGTGACCAAGGGCGACAAGACCTTCATCCGTTCCATGAACCCTGACCGCGAATACACCGGCCTGAACGGCGACACGGTGACGCTGCATGGCCGCTCTCTGCTGTTCGTGCGCAACGTTGGCCACCTGATGACCAACCCGGCGATTCTGGACGAACAGGGCAACGAGCTGCCCGAAGGCATCATGGATGGCCTGTTCACCAGCCTGATTGCCCTGCACAACCTGAAAGGCAATACCACCCGTACCAACAGCCGTACCGGCAGTGTGTATATCGTCAAACCGAAGATGCACGGCCCGGAAGAAGTGGCTTTTGCCAACGAGCTGTTCGCCCGCGTCGAAGACGTGCTGGGCATGGCGCGCAACACCCTGAAAATGGGCATCATGGACGAAGAGCGCCGTACCACGGTCAACCTGAAAGCCTGTATTGCCGAAGCCAAAGAGCGTGTTGTCTTCATCAACACCGGCTTCCTCGACCGTACCGGTGACGAAATCCATACCTCCATGGAAGCCGGCGCCATGGTGCGCAAGACCGCCATGCGCGGCGAGAAGTGGATCAGCACCTACGAAGACTGGAACGTTGACGTTGGCCTGGCCACCGGCCTGCCCGGCAAGGCGCAAATTGGTAAAGGCATGTGGGCGATGCCGGACCTGATGGCCGACATGCTGGAGCAGAAGATCGGTCACGTGAAGGCTGGTGCCAACACCGCCTGGGTTCCCTCGCCAACCGCCGCCACCCTGCACGCTACCCACTACCACCAGGTCGATGTGTTTGCCCGCCAGGAAGAGCTGAAAAACCGTGCCCATGCTGATCTGGACGACATCCTGACCATTCCGCTGGCCAAGGACACCAACTGGAGCGAAGAAGAAATCCGCAACGAGCTGGACAACAACGCCCAGGGCATTCTGGGGTACGTTGTACGCTGGGTCGAGCAGAGTGTGGGTTGCTCCAAGGTGCCTGACATCAACGATGTTGGCCTGATGGAAGACCGCGCTACCCTGCGCATTTCCAGCCAGCACATGGCCAACTGGCTGCGTCACGGCATTGTTACCGAGCAGCAAATTATCGAAGCCATGAAGCGTATGGCCGAGGTCGTTGACCGCCAGAACGCCGGTGATCCGCTGTACCGCAACATGGCACCAAACTTTGACGACAGCATCGGCTTCCAGGCTGGCCTGGAACTGGTACTGGAGGGACGTGCACAGCCAAGCGGCTACACCGAGCCGATCCTGCATCGCCGCCGTCGCGAGTTCAAGGCCAAAAACGGCCTGTAACCGTATCGGTTGCCCCTGCAACAATAAAGCCGCCGGTAGCAATGCTGGCGGCTTTTTTGTATCCGTACGCTGTTCCCCGGTCGCCGAAAATCTGCACAGATCCCTGCACATGCCGGCACAGTTGCAAAGGCTTGCAACTTACGTCCAATGGGCTGCAGCCCCTTTGATACGTAGCATGGACACGTTATACGTGGAGGAAAGTCAATGAGTCGTCAGGATGCCTTCGCCAAGGCCGGGCGTGATGCCGTGCAGCAAAATATCCAGGGTACGCTGGAATTTTTCCGCCAGTTCCCGCCGTTTGACAGCATGGAGCTGGCCGAGCTGCATTATCTGGTAGAAAACTGCGTGCTCCGGTTTTATGCCCAGGGCGAGCATGTTGTCACTCCGGCAGACGGCCCGCTCCAGCACCTGTACATTATCAAGCAGGGCCGGGTGTACGGAGAGCGCAACAAGGGGCAGGATGTCGAGGAAGAAACAACCTTTGAGCTCGGCGCTGGCGAGTGCTTTCCCATGGCAGCCTTGCTGGGTGAGCGCGCCACCCGCACCGTTCACATCGCTGATATGGACACTTTCTGCTTTCTGCTCACCAAAGAAGCCTTTGTCCGCCTGATGCAGCGCAGTGAAGCCTTTCGTGACTTCTGCGTGCGCGGCATCAGCAGCCTGCTCGAACAGGTCAACATGCAGGTGCAAAATCGCGCAGCCGAATCGATTGGCTCGCAAATATCCATGGACACCCCGTTGTCACAGCTTTCTTCCCTGCGCGATCCGGTCACTTGCACTGCTTCGACCCCGCTGCATGAGGCTGTACAAATCATGCATGAAACCCAGGTTGGCAGCATCATGATTGCCAACGAGCTGATGCAGCCCCAGGGCATTTTTACCCTGCGCGATTTGCGCCGGGTCATTGCCGACCCCAACACCGACCTGCGTCAACCCATGCAGCAGGTAATGACGCCCAATCCGTTCAGCCTGTCGCCAGAGGCCACTACCTTTGATGCGGCGCTGGCCATGACCGAGCGCCACATTGCCCATGTTTGCCTGGTACGGGATGGCAAGCTGGTTGGCATGGTTTCCGAACGTGACCTGTTTTCCCTGCGCCGGGTCGATCTGGTCAGCCTGGCCCGTACCGTGCGTACCGCACCAAGCCTTGAAAAGCTGGTACAAATGCGCCAGGACGTACAGACCATGGTTGAGCGCATGATCGCTCACGGTGCCAGCCCCGAGCAGATCACCCGCCTGATTACACTGCTTAATGACCACACCAGCTGTCGCATCATTGAGCTGGTGCTGGAAAAACACGGCAACCCCGGCATCCGCTTCAGCTGGATGGTATTTGGCAGTGAAGGACGCAAGGAGCAGACTCTGTTTACTGACCAGGATAACGGCATCCTGTTCGAAGCGGCCAGCACCGAAGAAGCCAACGCAATCCGCCAAAAACTGCTGCCAATTGCCCGTGAAATCAATGTGGCACTGGACGACTGCGGTTTTGCCCTGTGCCGTGGCAACTTTATGGCCGGCAATGCCGAGTTTTGCCTGTCACGCCAAGAGTGGATAGCGCGCTATCAGCGGATGATGCGCGATGCAACTGCACAAAACATGCAGTTTGCGGGCGTGCACTTTGATTTGCGCTGCATTTGGGGGCCGGAGCAGCCCTGTATTGACTTGCACCGGCAAGTGGTGGCCATGGTGGTGAAGGATGCCGTTTTTCAGCGCGTGCTGGCAGAAAGCGCACTGCTTAACCGGCCACCACTGGGCGGGCTGTTCCGCAACTTCACCCTGAGCAAGAAGGGCGCCGAAAAAGACAGCCTCGACCTCAAGGTAAAAGGGCTGGCCCCCTTTGTCGAGAGCGTGCGTGTGCTGGCGCTGAGCCAGGGGATAGAAGCCACCAGCACCCTTGAGCGGATTCGTCAGCTGGTCGGGCGCGGCATTATTGAACGGCTCGACGGTGATGCCTACGCCGAGGCTTATCACTTCATCCAGCTGATCCGCATGCAGCACCATCAGCTGCAAGCATCGCAAGGGCTGGCCTACAGCAATCTGATTTACCCGGATGAGCTGAACACCCTGGACCGCCGCATCCTGCGCGAGTCGTTTCGTCAGGCCCAGCGCATCCAGAGCAGCCTGACATTGCGGTATCAGCTGTGAGCCTGCTGAAATGGCTCAGGCGCAAGCCCGAGGTCGATCCGCGAGACCTGCAACGCCTGTCCGCCGTACCTGCTCCGCTGGTGCCGGGCGAGCAGCTGCTGGCCGAACAGCGTTTTGTCGTGGTCGATCTTGAGGCAACCGGCCTGCATACCGGGCGTGACAAAATCCTCAGTATTGGCGCGGTGGCAGTGGAGGACAGCGCCATTCACATGGGGCTGCAGTTTGAGCGCACACTCAAGCGTCACGAGATAAAGGTTAATGAAAGTGTACTGATTCACCAGATCGCGCCCAGCGAGCTGGCTGCCGGCATCCGGCCAAAAACAGCCCTGCTGGATTTCCTCGATTTTGTCGGTGACAGCCCGCTGGTGGCCTTTCATGCCGACTTCGACCAGCGTCTGCTGCAGCGGGAGCTGAGAGACTTTTTCGGCTACTCGTTCAAGCATCCGTTCTTTGATTTGGCCGAGCTGGCACCGCTGCTCAACCCGGATCACTGCATGCGTCAGCCGCGCATGGATGACTGGATAGAATACTTTGGGCTGACAGTCATGCAGCGCCACAATGCATGCGCCGATGCACTGGCGACTGCGGAGCTGTTGCTGATTTTCATCAAGCAGGCTGCCAGGCAGGACATCATCACACTGAAACAGCTCGACACGGCCCTGCACAACTGGCGCCGCCGCCAGGGCAGCAGCATGTAGGCTCTGGCCGCAGCTAAAACCGCTTCTGCCCTTTCGTTCCAGCCCTTGCGCCGCTCCGGTTTTTTTGCCGCTTCCGTATACCTGCCAGCAGGAGCCACTTCAGTGGCGAACAAGGCTATCGCCTGGGCACCCATGGGTCGCGACTCAAGCCGCTGGCACAGGGAAAGCCGCTGTTGCGGGGCGAGAAGCCGGCTAGCGGACGAGGTATTGCTCCATGTAGTGATCAAAATCCATTTGGGGTTCGGCTTCGATGGCTTGCTGGGCGGCGATGGACTCTTCTGCCAGCTGGCGATAATAAGCCAGGCTGGCCTTGTCCAGGGGAGGGGTGCGCAGCTGTTCGGAGTGCTCCCGGCTTAGCTGCAAGGCCATGTCGGCAAAACTGCAATTGCGCTGGCGCATGGCGTCCAGAAGGCGGGCGGAAGGTGTCAGGCCCGGGTCGTTCAGCCGGGCCCGTTGTGGAGACAGGCTGCGCACATGTTCGTGAATGCCATATGCCTGATCGAGCAATTCGGCGCAAGGCTGTATGCTGTCCAGCAGCTGCTGGCCCCAGTCAGTCAGTGCCACCTGCTGACCGCTGTCGCTGATCAGCTGCAGGCCGGGCTGGCGACCGCGGTTGACCACATCCAGAAAGTTTTGCCGGATTTGCGGGCAGTCGTCGCCGGCAAACAGCGGGCTGTCTTCCAGGGCGCAGTACAGCAAAAAACTGTCCATGAAGCGCGCCTGTTCCAGATCAATCCCCAGCGGCAGGAAGGGGTTGATATCCACACAGCGGGCTTCCACGTACTGAATGCCACGCTGGATAAGCGCCTCGACCGGACGTTCGTTGCCAAGAGTAATCCGCTTGGGGCGGATGGTGGAATAGTACTCGTTCTCGATTTGCAGCACATTGGTGTTGATCTGTTGCCACTGGCCGCTGGCATCGTGGGTACCAAGCGCAACGTATCCGGGGTAGGGCGTGCTGACCGCCTTGAGCAGGCTGTCGGTGTAGTTTTGCAGGTTGTTGTAACAGGGCGTGATGCCGGCCTGGGCGTTGCTCTGATAGCCCAGGTCGCTCATGCGCAGGCTGGTGGCCCAGGGCAGGTAATAGGTTTCGTCATCAAAGCGCTCAAGGGTGTGGTGCGGAATATCACGCACAAAACTGGCATCTACTGCCGGCGAAGCGCCAAACAGGTACATCAGCAACCAGCTATAACGGCGGAAGTTGCGGGTCAGGGCAATGTAACGCTCAGACTGGTAGTCCTGCAGCGGCTGGGTATTGCCTTCGGCTTCCTGCAGACGCTTCCACAGTGACTCGGGCAGGGAAAAATTGTAGTGAATGCCGGCGATGCACTGCATCGTCTTGCCGTAGCGCAGGGCGAGGCCCAGCCGGTAAAGGTACTTGAAACGGCCGGTGGTCGAGTTGCCGAACCGGGCGATTGGAATATCCGCCTCAGCCGGCAACCGGCAGGGCATCGACGGGCTCCACAGCAGTTCGTTGTCCAGCACGCTATGGGTAAAGCGGTGAATCTGCTCCAGCTCGTCCAGCGTGGCGGCCGAGTCTGCGTGGGCCCTGGTGATGAACTCCAGCAGTGGCTCGGCATAGTCGGTGGTGATACTGGCGTGGGTCAGGGTCGAGCCCAGGGCAGTCGGGTGGCCGGTCAGGGCCAGATTGCCGGTGGGGGTCACGCGCAGCGACTCGCGTTCGATGCCGTGCAGGCACTCACGCAGCAGGGGGTTAATATCGCTTTGCTGCAGCAGCTGCAGACGCTGGGAATAGGTGGAATGCAAAAGAACTTCCTCGAGTCACTACGGAACCGGTTGCCACTTTACCAGCGAACAGCCGGGCTGGCAGCCGCAGCGGTTATTTTTTCTTGATCTGACGTGCGTTGGCGAACAGGCTGGCCATGGTGCCCTTGCCGGAAGCATCCGGTTTGCTGGCACGGGCCGGGCGTCCAGGGCGACCCGCTCCGCGGCCCGCAGCAGGGCGGTCGCCGGCTGTACGGGCTGGGCCGCGTTCACCCGGCGCGTCCGACAGGCGCATGCTCAGTGCGATACGTTTGCGCGCAACGTCCACTTCCATCACTTTGACTTTCACGATATCGCCGGCCTTGACCACGCTGTGCGGGTCCTGCACAAAGCGGTCGGCCAGCGCCGAGATATGCACCAGGCCATCCTGGTGTACGCCGATATCGACAAAGGCACCGAAGTTGGTCACGTTGGTGACCACACCTTCCAGTAACATGCCGGGCTTGAGGTCGTTCAGGCTTTCCACGCCGTCCTGGAAGGCGGCAGTCTTGAACTCGGGGCGCGGGTCGCGGCCGGGTTTGTCCAGCTCGGCCAGAATATCGGTGACAGTGGGCAGGCCAAAGGTTTCGTCGGTGAACTGCTTGGGGTCGAGCTGTTTAAGGAAGGCCGAATCACCAATCAGCGAGCGGATGTCACGACCGGTGCCTTCGGCAATACGCTTGACCAGCGGGTAGGCTTCCGGGTGCACGGCCGAGGCATCCAGCGGGTTGCTGCCGTTCATCACGCGCAAGAAGCCGGCGGCCTGCTCAAAGGTTTTTGGCCCCAGGCGCGGTACTTTTTTCAGCTGACTGCGGCTGGTGAAGGCGCCGTTGGCATCGCGGAATTCGACAATATTGTTGGCCAGCGTGCTGTTCAGCCCGGAAATGCGGGCCAGCAGCGGGGCAGAAGCCGTATTCACATCCACGCCGACTGCGTTTACGCAGTCTTCCACGGTGGCATCCAGCGAACGGGCCAGCTGCACCTGGGATACGTCATGCTGGTATTGGCCCACGCCAATGGATTTGGGGTCGATTTTCACCAGCTCGGCCAGCGGGTCTTGCAGGCGGCGGCCAATGGAAACTGCGCCGCGCAGCGATACGTCCAGCTCCGGGAATTCTTTGGCGGCCAGCTCCGAGGCGGAATACACCGAGGCACCGGCCTCGCTGACCATGATTTTCTGCATGCGCAGCTGGGGCATGCCCTTGACCAGTTCGCCGGCCAGCTTGTCGGTTTCACGGCTGGCGGTGCCATTGCCGATGGCAATCAGCTCGACCTGGTGCTGCTGACACAGCGCACCCAGGGTGGCCAGGCTTTGCTGCCACTTGTTTTGCGGCGCATGGGGATAAATGGTGTCGGTGGCCAGCAGCTTGCCGGTTTCGTCCATCACCGCCACCTTGCAGCCGGTACGCAGGCCCGGGTCCAGCGCCAGGGTGCGGCGTGGGCCGGCGGGTGCGGCCAGCAGCAAGTCGTGCAGGTTGCGGGCAAACACGCTGATGGCTTCGGTTTCGGCCTGCTCACGCAGGCTGCCAAACAGGTCAGTTTCCAGGTGGGTGGACAGCTTGATGCGCCAGGTCCAGCGCACCACCTCGGCCAGCCAGGCATCGGCGGGGCGGTTGTGGTTTTCAATCTCGAAATGCTTGGCCACCATCAGCTCACACGGGTGCATGGCAGCATCGGGTTCGCCCAGTGTCAGTGACAGGTTAAGAATGCCTTCGTTGCGGCCACGGAACATGGCCAGCGCCCGGTGCGAGGGGACGGACTTGAGCGGTTCGTCATGCTCAAAATAGTCGCTGAACTTGGCCCCTTCCTGCTCTTTGCCCGGTGCTACACGGCTGCTCAGTTTGGCATCTTCGTGCAGGGTAGTGCGCAGACGCTCCAGCAGATCGGCATCTTCGGCAAAGCGCTCCATCAAAATATATTTGGCGCCTTCCAGCACGGCTTTCACGTCGGCAAAACCATTATCGGGCTGGATAAAACGCGCGGCTTCGGCTTCAGGCTCCAGTTGCGGGTTGGCAAACAGCGCATCGGCCAGCTCGCCCAAGCCTGCCTCCAGGGCAATCTGGCCCTTGGTGCGGCGCTTCTTTTTGTAGGGCAGGTACAGGTCTTCCAGACGGACCTTGGTGTCGGCGGCCAGAATGTCGTTTTTCAGCTCGGGGGTCAGTTTGCCCTGCTCCTCAATACTGGCCAGAATGCTGATGCGGCGCTCTTCCAGCTCGCGCAGATAGCGCAGGCGTTCTTCCAGGGTGCGCAGCTGGGTATCGTCCAGGCTGCCGGTGACTTCTTTACGGTAGCGGGCGATAAAGGGCACGGTGGCGCCTTCGTCCAGCAGGGCAACGGCGGCCGCCACGTTGCGGTCGGCTACACCCAGTTCACCGGCGATTTTGGCATTGATGTCGAGCATGAAAAACCTGCAACCTTGCTTGAAATAAACCGGCGATTATAGGCCAGTGTCAGCGTTTTGAGTAGCAGGGCCAAAGCCCTGACCGTCCGGCGGTATCTGCCTGCTGACAACTGCAACGGAAAAATCTGCTCACAAAGGCTACTGCCAGCCAGCACATATAACATGCATAATCAGTGGTCTGTAGACGCAGCGCAGATGCGTGCGGTGGTGGCCGACAGCTGTATGTCAGGAGACACAAACATGAGCGATGGTGCAAAAATTCTGGTGGTGGATGACGATGCGCGTTTGCGCAGCCTGCTGGAGCGTTATCTCAGCGAGCAGGGGTATCGCGTGCGCAGTGTTGAGGATGTCGGGCAAATGGAGCGTATGCTGCAGCGCGAACATTTCAACCTGCTGGTGCTCGACCTGATGCTGCCCGGCGAAGATGGCCTGTCAGCCTGCAAGCGGCTGCGTGCCGCCGGCAACCAGATTGCCGTCATCATGCTCACCGCCCGGGGTGACGAGGCGAGCCGTATCGAAGGGCTGGAGCTGGGGGCGGACGACTACCTGGCTAAACCCTTTAACCCGCGCGAGCTGCTGGCGCGGATTCGTGCTGTATTGCGCCGCCAGGACAATGCTGTGCCCGGAGCGCCCAGCAGCAGCGACGAGGAAGTCAGCTTTGGTGACTACCGCTTGTCGCTGGCCACCCGCGAGCTGTACAAGGGCGATGCACCTTCGCACATGCTGACGACTGGCGAATTTGCTGTGCTGAAAGCACTGGTGCAGCACCCGCGTGAAACGCTCAGCCGTGACAAACTGATGAACCTGGCCCGTGGCCGGGAATGGGATGCACTTGAGCGCTCGATTGACGTGCAGATTTCCCGCCTGCGCCGCATGATCGAAGCCGACCCGTCCAAGCCGCGCTACATCCAGACTGTCTGGGGTGTGGGTTACGTATTTGTTCCGGACGGAGCCTGACAACATTGGCTCTTTGGTACCCCAAAAGCTTTTTTGGCCGCCTGCTCTGCATAGTCTTGCTGGCAGTATTGTTTTCCAAGGCACTGACGCTGGTTTACCTGGTGCTGAATGATGACGTGCTGGTTGATCGCCAATACAGCCATGGTGCCGCCCTCACGCTGCGTGCCTATTGGGCCGCGCCGGCCAGTGAGCAAAGGGCCATTGCCAAGGCGGCCGGGTTGTACCCGACGCGTGAGCAGTACGTGCCCGAAGGGGAGCGGCAGTGGCCCTACAGCGATATTTTCATTGAACAGATGCGCAGCGAGCTGGGCGAGGACACCCAGGTACGCATCAGTGCTCAGAGCCCGCCGTCTCTTTATGTCAACGCGCCTTCGCTGGGGCCGGGCTGGGTGCGGGTGCCACTGTATCCGCATCCGTTGCGCGGGCAGCGGCTGTGGAACCTGTTCGGCTGGTTTCTGGGGATCGGCCTGCTCTCCACCGGGGCGGCCTGGCTGTTTGTGCGCCAGTTCAGTGCGCCGCTCAAGCGGCTGGTGGTGGTGGCGCGGCAGTTTGGCGAGGGCCATAGCGTACGCTTGCCGGTAGATGTGGACACCGCCAGCGAAGTGGCCGAGGTGTATCACGCCTTCAACCAGATGACTGACAACATCGAGCAGGCCAACCGCGAGCGCGAGCTGATGCTGGCCGGCATCTCCCACGACCTGCGCACCCCGCTGACGCGCATGCGGCTGTCACTGGCGCTGCTGGGCGAAGACAGCGAGCTGGCCCGCGACATGGTGCTGGACATCGAAGACATGGATGCCATTCTGGAGCAGTTCATGGCGTTCATTCGTGACGGCCGTGACGAACCGGCAGCGGCCTGTGACATGACCGCACTGATCCGCGAGACCGTCCAGCCATACAGCCAGAAAGGCCACCTGATCGAGCTGGAACTTGCAGAGATTGCCAGCATCCAGCTGCGCCGGTTGTCTTTCAAGCGCATGCTGGTCAACCTGATCGAAAACGCCATCCGCTATGGTGGCCCGCACATCTTCATTCACCTGTCCCTGGACCGGACCGGCTCCAGGCCCCAGGCGCTGCTCTGTGTGCGGGATACCGGGCCGGGTATTGACGAACGGGACCTGCCCGGTGTCTTCAACCCTTTTATACGGGGAGACCAGGCCCGGGGCGGCCAGCAGGGAGCCGGGCTGGGGCTGGCCATTGTCCAGCGCATTGTTGCCCTGCATGACGGCCGCATTGAGCTGGGCAACCACCCCGAAGGCGGGCTGGAAGTGAAAATACGCCTGCCTCTTGAAATACCACCGCGCCGGCCCAAGCTCAGGGGGATGGCAAAACACGCTAAATGGAAACGACATGGACAAGGTTCGCATTGACAAGTGGCTCTGGGCCGCCCGTTTTTTCAAGACCCGCAGCCTGGCCAAGAGCGCCATCGAGGGAGGCAAGGTGCATTGCCATGGCGAACGCTGCAAGCCGGCCCGCGAAGTGCGGGTGGGTGACGAGCTGCAAATCCGCTGTGGTTACGACTTGCGCACTGTAGTGATCGAAGCGCTCAGTGATGTGCGCCGCGGTGCGCCCGAAGCACAAAAGCTGTACCGGGAAACCGAAGAAAGCCTGCGCAAGCGTGAGCAGGAGGCGCAACTGCGCAAGGCCGGTGCCCTGGGAATCCGGACCGACGGCCGCCCGAGCAAAAAACAGCGCCGCCAGCTCGATCAGTGGCGTGACCAGTTCTGACCCCCTTTGCCCCGTGGCCTGCCCGTGCCGGCCCCGCCACAGGACAAACCGGTTTCCACCAATAACCGCCTGGACCATAATCCATGCCTGACACGCATAAGCCCATGTATATATCAAAACCTTCTCCGGGTACCCCATGACTGACACCGACTTCACCCAGCGCTTCATTTTTGACAACCACGACGCCCGTGGCGAACTGGCCAGCCTCGAACAAAGCTACGCCCATGTACTGGCCAAACACGACTATCCCGAGCCGGTCCGCATCCTGCTGGGCGAGCTGATGGCCGCTGCCGCCCTGCTGGTGGGCAGCCTCAAGTTCGATGGCTTGCTGACCCTGCAGGTACGCGGCGATGGCCCGCTGTCACTGCTGGTTGTCGAGTGCTCAAGCAACCGCGAAGTGCGCGGGCTGGCGCGTTACGATGCCGGCCGTGTGCACGGCGGTGCCTCGCTGCAGGAGCTGATGCCCGACAGCGTGCTGGCCATGACCGTTGACCCGGAAGGCGGCCAGCGCTATCAGGGGCTGGTCGCCCTGGATGGTGATAGCCTGGCCGCCTGCCTGAATGCCTACTTCGCCAGCTCCGAACAGCTCGAAAGCCGCTTTGCCCTGCATGCGGACGGCCGCCGTGCCCGCGGCTTCCTGTTGCAGCAATTGCCGGCAGCGCAGGTACCGCAGGGCGAACAGCGTGCCGCCAGCTGGCAGCACCTGACCACCCTGGCCCAGACCCTGTCTGCCGAAGAGCTGCTGGGGCTGGACAACAGCACCGTACTGCATCGCCTGTACCACGAAGAAGACGTGCGGCTGTTTGATGCTCAGCAGGTGCAGTTCAGCTGCAACTGTTCGCGTGAGCGCTCGCAAAAAGCCTTGCTCAGCCTGGGTGAGCACGATGTATTGGCGTTATTGCAGGAGCAAAACGGCAGCATCGAAATGGACTGCCAGTTTTGCAATCAGCACTATTCGTTTACCGCAGCGGACATCCGCCAGCTGTTTGAACCCGGTCAGGGCAGTGATGGCCCGTCCACAGTGCATTAACCGAAAAACTCTGGCATAATCCGCGGATCATTTTTTAACCATGTAGCGTTTTCTGCAAAGCACTACATCTTTTCAGCAAACGGCGGGGCCGTTGGGGATCGACATGACGCAAGCAAACATCAATGTTTACACTGACATCAGTGCTGCTGAACTTATTGAACAGGCCGTTCAGCGTGGCGAAGGCAAACTGGCTGACAACGGTTCGCTGGTGGTGGAGACCGGTCACCGTACCGGCCGTTCCCCGGCCGACCGCTACATCGTCAAAGAGCCCAGCACCGAAGCACAGATTTCCTGGGGCGCGGTCAACCGCCCGGTCGAGCCGGCAGTGTTCGACGCCCTGTGGGAGCGTGTCCAGGCCTATGTGGCCGAGCGTGACAGCTTCGTCTCCCACGTGCATGTAGGTTCTGATCCCCGTTATTACCTGCCGGTCAAAATGACCACCACCACCGCCTGGCACAACCTGTTTGGCCGTTGCCTGTTCATCACCCCGGAACAGTACAACCCGTCCAGCAAGTCCGAGTGGCAAATCATCAACGCGCCTTTTTTCGAGTGCGTGCCCGAGCGTGACGGCACCAACTCCGACGGCACCGTAATGATCAACTTCGCCGCCAAAAAAGTCCTGATTGCCGGCATGCGTTACGCCGGCGAAATGAAAAAGTCCATGTTCTCCGTGCAGAACTTCCTGCTGCCCGAACAAGACGTACTGCCCATGCACTGTGCCGCCAACGTCGGCGAAGACGGCGATACCACATTGTTCTTCGGCCTGTCCGGCACCGGCAAGACCACCCTGTCTGCCGACGAAAGCCGCTACCTGATCGGCGACGACGAGCACGGCTGGGGCGTGGGCACCGTATTCAACATCGAAGGCGGTTGCTACGCCAAGTGCATCGACCTGTCCGAGAAAAACGAACCGGTCATCTGGAAAGCCATCAAGTTTGGCGCCGTGCTCGAAAACGTGGTGCTGGACGACAAGCGCACGCCCGATTACGCCGACGACAGCCTGACCCAGAACACCCGTGCCGCCTACCCGCTGGCCAACGTCGAAAAAGTCACGGCCGAAAACCGTGCCGGCGAGCCCAACGCCATCATCTTCCTGACCTGCGACCTGACCGGCGTACTGCCTCCGGTGTCCATCCTCAACAACGAGCAGGCGGCCTACCACTTCCTGTCCGGTTACACGGCCCTGGTGGGTTCCACCGAAATGGGTTCCGGCGGCGGCATCAAGTCCACCTTCTCCACCTGCTTTGGCGCACCCTTCTTCCCGCGTCCTGCCGGTGTCTATGCCGAGCTGCTGATCAAGCGCATCAACGCTTTTGGCTCCAAGGTTTATCTGGTCAACACCGGCTGGACCGGTGGCGGCTATGGCGTTGGCAAGCGCTTTGACATCCCGACGACTCGCGGCGTGATTGCAGCCATCCAGAGCGGCGCCATTGCCAACGCCAAAACCGAGCACCTGGACATCATCAACCTGGATGTGCCGACAGAAGTACCTGGCGTTGATGCCAGCCTGCTCAACCCGCGCAACACCTGGGCAGACAAGGATGCCTACGACGCCGCAGCCAAAGAGCTGGCCGGCAAGTTCATCGAAAACTTCAAAAAATTCGAAGTGTCCGATGCCATCCGTGAAGCGGGCCCCAAACTGTAAGGCGTTCCCCGGCCGAAGCAGTAAAGCCGCCCCTTGAGTGATCAGGGGCGGTTTTTTGTACTATATAAGGAAGTTAAAGCGGTATAAGGAAGTTAAAGCGGTCGATTTAAAGGGAGCAGGCAATTAAAAAGCTCAGGCGCATTTGTTACAAGTGTATCCGGGTCTTTTAACTCCAGACTCTTCCAAGCCAAATGCAGAGTTCCATGCTTTACGTTTCATTTGCTTTTTTTGCCCTGACATTGCTGTTGTTATTGCGCCGTCAGTTGGGCAAAACCTGTACCAGACTGCAGTTTATACCTATGACTGCAGTGGTTTTCCTTACGCTTTTTTATCTGGTTGCCGACTTCTTTACGGCTGATGGCATAGACGAGTCGGTGATTTATCACCTGCGTGTGGGTCTGGGCGGTGCCGGCTTTAAAGAATATGCCGGCATTATTTTAGCCACCTCAGCGGCCCTGGTTGCCTGGCTACTGATTTTTTCCCTGCTGGCGAGACGCTCCCGGCCACAGCGGAGCAAACTCGACACTTACAGCTTGCTGCTGACAAGCGTCGCCCTGATCGGCCATCCGGCCAGCCATGATCTGTATCAGCTATTTGTGCCGAGCTCGTCTGCAAGTGGAGACTTTGCCCGGCACTACATAGCCAGTCCGCAATTTAAAACCACACAAATACCGTTAAATGTCGTTTACATATATGCAGAAAGCCTAGAGGCGACCTACTTCGATGAAGACATTTTTCCCGGCCTGATGCCTCGCTTGCAACAACTAAAACAGCAGGCCATGGTTTTTGATAATGTCGCCCAGGTGAAGCATTCAGGCTGGACCATTGCTGGAATGGTTGCATCTCAATGTGGCGTTCCCCTGTTTACGCCCGGGGATGGCAACTCGCTTTCAGGCATGAGCAGCTTCATGAGTGGTGCAGTTTGCATGGGGGACGTTTTAGCCGGCCAGGGCTACCAGCTGGCATACATGGGGGGGGCCAATACTGCTTTTGCGGGTAAAAAAAACTTTTACCAAACACATGGGTTTTCGAGCATAGAGGGCAAAGATGAACTGGAGGGCCGGCTGGATAACCCTGATGAGCAGTCTGGCTGGGGTATTTATGATGATGACTTGTTCAGTTTTGCCAAAGATAAACTGGCAGAGCTGCAGCAGGCGCAGCAGCCTTTTGGCCTGTTCCTGCTGACTCTGGATACTCATCACCCGCAAGGACATCTGTCTACCGGCTGTAACGGCCTGCGCTACATGCAGGGCAAAAACCCCATGCTCGATGCCGTGCACTGTGCGGATCACTTGCTGGGTAACTTTATTGATGGAATCCGGCAAGCCGGCCTGGCGGACAATACCCTCATAGTGCTGGCATCAGACCATCTGGCAATGAAAAACACAGCTTTTGCCGATCTGCAAAAGGGAGATCGCAAAAACACGTTTATTTTATTTCCTCCTGATTTGCAACAGCCACAACAGATCAGCACACCGGCGACCATACTTGATACAGGTGTGACCGTGTTAGCGCAAATGGGCTTTCAGATTGCACAGCTGGGCTTTGGCCGCAACATATTGGGCCCGGAGCCAACATTGCTGGCTACACAGCAAATAGCGGACATCAAGGAGCTTAACCGGCAGCTGGAGTCAAGCCGGAGCAAGCTAGGCATGTTGTGGGGGTATCCGGCGCTGGAGCAGGGACTGGTTTTTGCCGAGCAAGAACAGCGCGTACAGATAGATGAAGCCCGCTATGAATACCCGCTGCTCATGTTCCTGGGGCAGAATAGTGAAATTGAATCCATCGCCTTTGACTTTAATGCCGAATTTACTAACGCCCATTACCTGGAACAACAGCCAGCCGGCAGAAAATATATCTGGATTGATCAATGCTACAAACTGTCCGGTTTTTATGGCCTACCACCCGTTGACCATGAATATTGCATTGGCGCTGGCCAACTGGGTAACCAGGCCTTTGTACTGTATGCGGTCGAGCCGGCCATGCAGCTGTCTCTGAAGCGACTGTCCCGGGGACTGCAGCAGACAGGCCAGCCTGAGCAGACCACGTTTCAGCAACAACTGCAGCGCCTGAAAAGCCTGGCCGAGCACAACACTGTAATACATGACAAAATCGAGCTGCCAGATGACTTTCCATACTCGGCATTGCTTGCTGTTTCTGCTTCGGGCATCCATCAGGGCAACACATTCATCCAGACACGGGTCAACGGAGAAACACATACCAGCCCGCCACAGCCGCGCGGGTTGACGTTATTTTCCCTTGATGGCAGTGAAATACAGCAGCCATTTTTTCACCTGGATTTCTGCGCCGAAGACTCTGCCAGCAACGAGCAGCAGAGCCTTTCCAGCTTGGTCAGTCAGCAGCAGGGTGAGCATGTTTTGCTGCTGGTGCACGATACCCTTTATTGCAGTGAAGCAGCGCCAGCTAGGCTTGCCGAATTTTTTGCAAACAGCCAGTTGGAAGGCTGGCAAGATCTTGCTTTTAGGCAAGGTTATCTTGCCTTGCTGGGCAAGGATGGTCAGCATCATGAATTTCCGTCCAGTGCTGAGCGCACGAATGCAGTTGTTTTTTTGAGAAAATCACGAGAATAGAAATAAGATACCTATGAAACTGTTTATCCGCCGCATTAAAACCAAGCTTCGGCAGCTGTACCAGCAGCATGCGTACTGGCCGCGGCAGACACAGGCTCGTCACAATATCCAGCCGGACATTCTGTATAGCATTGACCTGCTCAGCTATGGTGAGCTAGACGAATTCATTGAGGTTCAGGGCTGGTTTTATCATCCCGATATTGTGCAGCTTGATGTACGGCTGGATGGGCAAATCATTGCCAACATTCAGCCTGAGCAGCCCCGGGAGGATGTACGCAACATTCATCCGCAAATTCCCGCACACGCCACTCCGGGTTTCAGCCAGCGAATTCCGGTCAGTCATACCCTGCTGAATGCACGCGGAGCTTCCCGGCTGTCGGTTTGCGTGTCAGGTGCTGCAGACTTGCCAGAGCTGGCAGCCAGCACAGTATTTAGCCGTCGGCACTACCCCGATACGGTATTGCCCAAGACACACCAGCAGCGGTTTTACTTCACAGTTGGCAGCAGCAATATAACCCTGGGCGGCTTTGGTGATTTCAAGGAAAAACTGGCTCCTTTTGCCATTGGCAGTTGCCAGCTGGGCTTCATGGTGCCGGTGCTGTACATGCGCAGCACCAAAGGCAGTCAGCATGACTGGGAGTTCGATCCGGCATTTGATGAAAGCCGCCAGCAGGATAATGGCAGACCGGTACTTGCAGACAGCCTTGAAACCATTGTCCAGTTTGCCCGTAACAAGCGGCTGCCCTGTGTTATCGGGCTTAATGGTGGTATTTGGGGGGATGCAGCAGGCACCTGCCCCGAGTGGGACCTGACCGACCACCTGGAAGAAGACGAAGCGAATTGCCAGTGGAACCAGCATGACGAAGTAATGCCGGATGACCATCTCAAACATCTGACCGGTGCGCACCATGCGCCAGAGCTTTCGCGTTCGCTCACCCTGAACCACTATAACCGAGTGGTGCGCAAGTATAAAAAGCGCAATCTGCAACAGGCCGCACGCCACATTTTGCAGTTTGCTGCTGAGAACCCCGAGTTGTACATTGGCAGCAATCTGGACCCCGACTGCTATCAAAACCCCTTTTTCGAGGGTGAGCAATGGTATGACTACAACCCGCAAACGCTGCAACAGTTTCGTGATTGGCTGGCCGGCACCGGTGCGTATGGCGCAGAACTCAGGCACAGCTTGGCGCATCAGGCCCTGAGCCTTGAAGAACTTAACCAGCTGCTGGGTACAAACTTTGCCTGCTGGGAAGAGGTCGAGCCGCCGCGTGAGCAGCCCAGCAGGCCGCTGCTTGGGCAAACCAGCCCATTGATGCAGCTATGGGAGCAGTTTCGCCGACATAGCGTGCATCGCCACTATAGCGACCTGAGCCAGTGGCTGGTTGAGGCAGGCCTGCAACCGGGCCAGGTGTTTTCCTCCCAGGGTTTTACTGCACCGCGCTTCACCAGCGAACCCTTTGCTCTGTCGCAAACCAGCCCGGTTAAAAACTATGATTCAGGCGGCATGAGCCTTGCCGGCAGCAAACCGGAGCATGGCCATATCGGTGCCATCCTGTATGGTGAAAGTGCACGCAACAACATACGCACCGAAAACGGCAAACCATTCTTTCAAAACATCCGTGAACTGGACCCGGACTGGGCCGTAGTCGAGTTCAATCCGGCAGATTTGCGTGACCCGCCTAAAAAACTGCCGGATTACGCCTTTGCCTGGGACTGTTTGCGACAGATTTTTAACCATGGCGCACGTTATCTTAATCTCATGGCTTGGAACGGCAACACAGCCAAGGATATAGACAAAGACTACTTCAATGCTCACATGGCACTGCGTGATACCCCACTTGAAGCCGCAGTTATTGATTTCATGCTAATCCATGCTGACGTACCGCGCGGCTCGGTGTGTTATAGCTTTGGCAGCAATAAATACGCATACAGTGAAGGCTGGAGGAGCCCAGACATCCGTCTTGAAGCGCATGTCGATGGACTACACCTGACATCTGGTGGATGGTTGCAAGCACCGCAGCCCTATTTGTTGGCTGGCAAACGCCATCTGGACATACGCATGTCCAGTGTTGGGGCCATCCAGCCGGCCATGACACTAAAGGTTAACGGCAAGGTGGTTATGCTTGACTGTAAAAAACAGCCTGAATGTGACACATTGCGCCTCAGCTTTCAGGCTTTGCCCGATAAGCTTGAAAGTGTAGAGTTGCATTTTGACTTTACTGCAGCATCGGCTCCACTTGTGCTGCAACGTTTTGTTTTTGGCTGATATCAGCCGTTTCAGTGACCACGGATGGCAGAGATAAAACAAGCTGCCAGATGTGGCTCCCAGACAAGGGGCGTACACTATGAAAAAATCCAGCTTGACCTTGCTGGGCTTAGCCATCGGCGGACTGATGGCGCAGGCTATGGCAAGCGACTTTATCACTGTAGAAAGCTATCAGCCTCCGCTTAAAGAGGTAGCCGTCACCAAAGCTGCCCAGCTTGATTTACCTAGGCTTCCGGTCAGCCAAAGCGTCGTGCTTGAGCGCCTGCAGCAGGACCGTAGCAGTTTGCAAAAGCGCGCTTTTGCCGCCCATCAGGATGAACCGAGCGTTCCCTTAGAAGTAGGTTTTGATCGCGCAATTAGCTCTATAGCAAGTGCTGAACAGCTCCATAGTCTGCTGCAATGGCAGCAAAGTTCGTCTGGCGGATACAGCGCTGCGCTGCGGCTGGTTTCTCCCGAGGCATCGGGTAGCAGGGTGATTGTGCTGGTAGAACGTTTGCATGCGGCAGCGGTCATTCGCTTTATCAGCGACCAGTCCGGCGAAGAAGTCAGCATTACAGGCGAAGAAATCATCAATACCCTCAGCCAAAATCAGGACCTAGACCGTCACTACGTCGGCCCCTACCTGGACGGTGGCAGTGTTGTTGTAGAAATTCACCTGCCGGCAGGTATCAATCCGGAAGACACCCGTTTGGCCATGCCCGCGCTGTCACATATCTACATGGATTTTCAAGAGCAATTACAGCAGTCCAAGGCAGCCGATTTGTCCTGCATGGTTAGCACTACCTGCTACTCGGAATATGACAACGACAGCAGTGCGGTGGCCGCTATCCGTTTCAACCAGGGCGGCAAAACCTACGCTTGTAGCGGTACATTGCTCAACGATACAGGCAATACCGGCGCTGCAAACTTTATTACCGCTAATCACTGTGTAAGTACTCAAGCCGCTGCCAGCACGCTTGAAAGCCGCTGGTTTTACAAAACGTCCAGTTGTGGCGGCTCATTTCTCGACAGCCGTGACACTGTTGTGCGCGGAGGGGCTGAAATGCTGTTTACTCAGGCCGGCACGGATACTACGCTGTTACGCCTCAAAGGTAATCTGCCGAGCAACGTTCTTTTCAAAGGCTGGAGCACTGTACCTGTGATTGCTGGCCTGCCGGCCAGCATCCTGCATCACCCTGATTACAGTAGCCAGAAACTCACTATGGCCACTATCAACTCCTTTGCTAAGTGCAGTCCGTTCGATAGCGAGGGCCGATCTCAATGCGAGTGGCTAGCTAACTCTATGGGTACGGGGAACTACATCCGGGTTACCAACACCCGAGGTGCTGTCATTGGCGGTAGCAGCGGGTCGGGCTTGTTGGTGACGGGCACGGGCGGCCAGCGTTATTATGTTGGCACCCTGAGTGGGGGCAGCTCAAGTTGCAGCAGACCAAGCGATCCTGACCTCTATGGGCGTTTCGATCAGGCTTACAACTCGGGTCTGAGTAACTGGCTCAATGTTAGCAAGCCGCCTGCCGCCGTTGATGGTAACCGTGGCGCTATTTACCGTCTGTATCACACTGGTAAGGGCACCCATTTCTTCACTGCCAGTGCCGCCGAGCGCGACAGCGTGGTCAACAAATATCCGGCATACGTCTACGAAGGCGCGGCGTTCTACACCTATCCCAAAGCTGGCGCCAACCTCAGCCCTGTGTACCGTTTCTACAACAGCGCGACAGGTGCGCACTTTTACACCATCAGTCAGGCAGAAAAAGACAGCATCCAGAGCAAGCGTCCCAACTTCATCTACGAAGGTGTAGCCTGGTATGCCTCCACTAAAACTGCCGCTGGTACCCAGCCGTTGTACCGTTTCTTTAATGAAAAAACCGGTACCCACTTCTATACCACCAGCGCAGCTGAAAAAGACAACATAATCAACAGATTTCCTTCTTTCATATATGAAGGCATTGCCTATCATGTTTGGCCGCAGCGTTAGCATGGGGGATTAGGGTGGTAGAGAGCGTGCTGTGACTGGTGGGAGCCCTAAAGCAATGCTTACGATACCACCCCTCTTTCTGTGCTTCGCGTAATTTGTAGAATAAAAGCAGTTGCTATATAGGGCCCGTATGAATGCATTGCATGGTTAGAGCGGGTTGAGTGATTGGCCCAATCCTCAAGGTCTAGCATTGTTTGATGTATGGAAGAATAAATCAGCGCGCTCTTGAGGAGGAATAATAAGCAGTTATATCAACTTGTCTTGATATTATGTCTTGGCCAGGCTTGGGGAGGCCTGTTCTTATGTAACTCGATTCGAAGTGCAGGCTTTATATGCCGTCGGCCGGGGTTTTAATAAATGATAATATAAATTGCGTATAAGTCATAGTAAGGTTGAGAGATTTTATACTCTGGATGGCTTTAGAGGTCTTGCCGCAATATGTGTAGTTTTATTTCACATGCGCCTTAATGTTTTGTTTTGGCGGTCGCGCACTATAAAAGAATGTCAGTCGAGAACGTATTCGCCGACCGCATTGACTTGGGAGCCACCCATTGGAATGTGCTACTGGCATTGGCGGTAATGGCTATAACGATTGCGTGCTCGACACTCACTTATCGTTATATAGAGAAGACATTCCAAGAGTATGGTAAGACGTTGTTGAATGTAAATAGCGCAAGGGGTTTTGGCGGTTAGTTGAAGCTTTCGTTTTTAAATATCTGAAGGCAGTAGGGCTAATTTAAATAACACTATTTGAGCGATGAGCTTTATATAATGCAGTTTGATTCTTTAAGCTATGTGGTTTTTTTTGTTTTTGTAGTGCTAATCTATTCGGTGATATCGAACTGGTCTATGAGAAAAAATCTGCTTTTGTTTAGCAGCTATATTTTCTACAGCGCTTGGAATCCATTTTTTCTACCGCTATTACTTTTCAGCACTACCCTAGACTATTCCTTAGCGCGCTGGATGAATGGCAGGGAAGGGGTTTTTCGAAAAATAGGGATGGCAGTCATTGTTGTAGCCAATCTTTTGATACTTTTTTATTTTAAATATCTGGTTTTTTTTATGGAAATTGTGAGCGATATACTGGCTCCGGCAGGACTCGATATTCAGCCACAAAAGTTCGATATCATACTGCCTTTAGGAATATCGTTTTACACATTTCACTCGCTTTCATACTGTATTGATGTCTATAGGAAGAAATTTACACCTACAGCAAACTGGCGTGACTATGCGCTCTATGTAAGTTTTTTTCCGCAGCTGGTTGCCGGGCCGATTACGCGCTGGACTTATATGCGTGATCAAATCGAAAGCCGGCGTACAATAAATTACAATTCTTTTTTTATTGGCCTTTGTCTGTTGGTATTTGGACTGTTTGAAAAAATAGTGCTGGCAGATAGCCTGTTTGCACCTGCAGCCAACGAGCTTTTTGCACTCAAACAGCCAAATACAGCAGAAGCTTGGATGGCCATGCTAGTATTTTCGGGACAAATTTTTTGTGATTTTGCTGGGTATTCTACGTGCGCAATAGGTTCTGCGATGATGCTTGGTTTTCAACTGCCGGCCAATTTTAGAAATCCTTATGCCGCGGTAGGATTTTCAGAATTTTGGCAGCGCTGGCATATCTCTCTATCCAGTTGGCTGCGTGACTATCTGTATATCCCGTTGGGCGGGAATCGTGAAGGGCGCTGGAAGACCTATCGTAATTTGGTGCTAACCATGTTGATTGGCGGACTTTGGCATGGCGCTGGCTGGACATTTGTTGCATGGGGAGCATTGCACGGCTGTTATTTAATTGCTGAGCGTTTTGTTAAGTATATTTATTGGTTCACAGGCTTCAAAAAAAACTTCTGGATGAGCCTATTGGCCTGGTGTGGTACTTTGTTAGCAGTTTGCTACGCATGGATCTGGTTTCGGGCCGACAGCGCTGAACAAGCACTCTATCTGACAGCCCGGCTGATTGAGTTTGGCTCCCTTGTTGAGCAGACCATCCAGCTACAATGGGCACATCGTGTTGCTGGCGGTGGCTTTTTGTTGCTGGTTATCGTGCACCTTATTTTTAGAAAAAACAATTTGGCAGGGCATATCAATCACATGCATCCAGTTGCTCTGGTGTTCCTACTTTCTATATTGATTATTTGCATTATTTTGTCGCCTGGAGATGGCAATGCGTTTATTTACTTCCAGTTCTGAAAAAAGCTTCGGGGTTTGGCTTCTCTCCCTGCTGAGTGTATTTCTGATCGTTGGAACGGCACTTGTTTTTTATGAGCGTATGTGGCGTGATAAAGGATATGTAGCCAGTGTGCAAGACACCAAACAATTTTGGTCAGTTCACCGTGCCTTGATTTATTCGAACAGTAAGATTCCGTTGGTGTTCTTGGGTGCTTCCCGAACGCTGTATGGCATTGATATGAACTGGTTAAAACGTAATGCACCAAAGTATGCGCCCATTATGCTGGCGGTCAACGGCCATTACCCACTTGCAATTTTAAAAGACCTTGCTGACGATGAGCGATTCAAAGGGATTGTTATGGTTGATGTGGATAGCCGTGGGCTTCGCACTTATCATCACTTCATGTTGCAGTCTTATGTCGATTACTATCACCAAGAGTTTACGCCAAACAAGTGGTTGCATCACTTTTTGTTGGCCAAATTGCAGTCCAAGCTTGTGTTCCTCGATCAGAAATTCAGTCTGCTGAATGCTGCTAAATATAACCTGGGTCAGGCACCCTATCCAGTGATCTTAAATACCTGGATGGATACTCAAAGAAATAGCGGCGTGGACTTGCTTTCAGTGGATGCGAGTGCCTTGGCTAACTGGTTTGCCGAGCTGGTTGAAGAAGATATGCGGCAAAGCCCGCCCGAATCAGCCGCGGATTGGTTGCATGGCTTGTCCGAAGTAGCGGGCTGGGTTCGTCGTATAGAAAGCCGGGGCGGAAAAGTAATATTTTATGCGCCCCCGGTTAGCGGTAGGCTGCATGAACTGGAGCAGCATTTTTATCCGAGAGAACAGTATTGGGATGTGTTTTTGTCACACTATGCTCTAAACGGGCTGGTTACAACTGATATTCCGCTCGTTGCTTCCATTCCTTTGCCGGATGAATCGCATATGCATTTTGCAGACAAGGAACAATATACGCGCGCACTATTTGCCTGGATCAGTACGCATGCCGACCCGTTTTAGGGCGTGTATGAATATATTTTTCCGTTATCTTCTTGTAGGTGTTTTTAATACAGTGCTACATGGGATGGTTTTTTATCTATTTTATGCCGTGTCGGGTTGGCAAGCTCTTAGTAATTTTTTGGCTTTTGTGGTGGCTGCCAGCCAGTCGTACCTTCTGAATGCCCGCTACACATTTAATAAAAAAACCAATGCTTATAGCTATATGTTGTTTACGGGTGCAATGGGGAGTGTAAGCTTTCTGGTGGGTTGGGCTGCTGATCACTTTCAAACTCCCGCTCTATTAACGCCAATCTTTTTTTCAGGTGTTAGTCTAGTATTGGGTTTTTTGTTTTCTAAATATGTTGTTTTTTGGGATGAGTCTCAATGAAAATTTCGCTGGTGGTACCGGTATTCAATGAGGAACAAAGCCTTCCTATTTTCTATAATGAAGTAACAAAAAACCTGGGATTGGCGGGCTATACCCTAGAGCTAGTGTTTGTTAATGATGGCAGTCAGGATGCCACTCTAGATATTTTGAAGGAATTGGTGCGCGTGGACGGCCGTGTGCGGGCAGTGGATTTGACTAGGAATTTTGGCAAAGAGCCTGCGCTTTTTGCAGGCTTGAAGCATGCAAGCGGTGATGTGATTATACCGATGGATGTTGATTTGCAAGATCCGGTTGATGTTATCCCACGCATGCTTGAACGCTATCTAGCTGGGGCTGATATTGTTCTTGCCAAGCGTGTTGACAGGCAAAGTGACAGTTGGCTTAAACGCAAGACCGCCGAGGCGTTCTACACCATTCATAACAAAATATCCTCCCCGCCTTTAGAAAAAAATGTAGGTGATTTTCGTCTGCTCAGCCGGCAGGTTGTGGATGTAATTATTAGGCTGCCCGAGCGGCAATTATTTATGAAGGGCCTGTTTGGCTGGGTTGGATTTAATACCGCTGTTGTAGAATACAAGCGCCCCGTCAGGGTCGCAGGTAAAACCAAATTTAATGGCTGGCGGCTCTGGAATCTGGCACTAGAAGGCATCACCTCGTTCTCTACAGTACCCTTAAAAATTTGGACTTATCTGGGCTTGGCGGTTTCTAGTGTTTCGTTTTTTTATGCTTTGATTGTAATAGGCAAAAAATTATTATTTGGCGACCCTGTTACCGGCTATGCGTCTTTGATGGTGGCTATTTTGTTTTTTGGTGGTGTTCAGTTAATAGGAATTGGCGTGCTAGGCGAGTACATCGGCCGTATTTATATGGAAACCAAGCAGCGCCCAAAGTATCTGGTTCGGAAAGTCTATGGGAGCGCTGTAGATGACGAAGACGAGTATCTGAAGCCTCACAGAAACAGAAATTACTCAAGCAAAAAAACATCCATATAGGGCCAAAGATGCCAGGCGCATGGGTCGTGGCTGATGGCATCATCTAGCAAGTTTGCAAAATGCTGGGCCAAGGTTTCTTTGTTTAATCCTGTGAAGGGGCCTTTAACAACCATCTGGCGTTTTCCGGACTGTCTATCAAATAAAATACTGTATAGGTATACAGGTATTTTTTCCCTTTCAGCTAATGAAAATACACCGGCAGGAAAAAAAGCAGATTGCCCCATGAGCATGACAGAAATTTTGCTCTGTCTGGGCTGAGGTGGGGCATCTGGCATGGCAAGCACGGATATGCCTTGGTGGATAAGCTTTTCCTGCATGGCGGCGATACTACCGCCGGTTGGAATGGCCAGGCTAGAGCAAAGGCGCTCAATTTGCGTAAGCCTGCGTTTATTGGTCCAGCTTTGCAGAATATTGCCCAGTTTAAAGCGTTTGGCTGGTGGTAAATAAAGCCAGGCTAGGCGAAAGCCGCAGCACTCGTTCAGAAAGCGTATGGCCCAGAACCCTTGGCCGTAATGTGGTGTCAGAAAAAGCGGTGCCGGCGAGCCTGCCTCTGGCTTTTTAGGAAGCTGCCCAGTGATTTCGCAGTTGTCATCCAGCCAGCGTGCACTGAAACGGCGTGTTAAATAATAGTCGGCTTGGTCAATGATCTGATGGAAGGCAAAACCAAGGCCTAGGCTTTTTCTTGCATCAGCTAGTGTGGGCTTATACTGGATGAGAGCGTTAACTGACGGCTCCACATTCAGCAGCCACGGATGCAGATGTGCAATGGCTTTGAAGACGCGAAAATGCCAACGTTGTGGCAACAACCATACAGAGAAAAATAAAAGTAGCTGTAAGGAGCCATGCCGTAGCTCCTGATTTAGTTTTTTCAGCACCGCGTAACCTGCAGGTATCAGTTTTTAGAACGGGCCGTATTCTACAACCTGCTTCAGCCAGGCGTCTTTTTCGCTCAGAGACAGCTCTTGCTTCCAGAGCGCCCAAATATACTGCTCGCCTGTAGCACGAAAGCCCACTCTGAAATTGACTTTTTCAGAAAGCTGATCGCCAATATAAGCCCATACAGCCAGTGTGTGTGCAGGTAGTTGTGTAATGCTTTGCTTCATGAGCAGCTCTGCTACACCGCCGTGTTCGCGAATCAGACTTCTTTCTAAAGCCGGTAGTAAACGCCATGCTCGCTCATCAATGACAAGCCCGCCAGCCATCGCTTGCTGGTTCCACATTTCATAATGCACATAGCCCATAGGTAAGCAGCTACCATCACGGCTTTTGTAAAATGCAACAAAATGTTTGGGATTACAAGGGAAAGTGTTTGTGGCAAATCTGCGGCGGAACAGTTCGCCGGCAAAAAACTCAGCCTCGGATAGCTCGACGACCCTGAAAAAATCATCAAAAGCACGCGCAGGCAGAGTCTGTTGCGTATCGGAAAGGGTTGTGGGTGCCACGTTGGGGTGTGGTCGCGCAGCTGTTTTGCGCCAGGGTAGTAGTGAGTTTAGCCAGTGGAGCATAAGTGGTTGCCTTGTTCAATGATATCGAGCATTCGGTTGAATTCGTCTGTGGTATGCCAGTGCCATCCGCAAACCAGTCGCGGGATTGCCCAACGTGAGTCGTTCGGAGTTGCGGCGCGGCCGCAGGTACTGAATGCTGCGTGCAGGCCTATGCGTGCACCTTGTGTGGGTAGATAGTGTTGTTGCAGATAAGGCGCAATATGTCCGAATGGGTATCCGAATAGGGGAAGAATATGGTTTTCGCATAATCGGTTGATTTCAGCGTGAGCGGCGGCAACCTGTTTTTCAGCGTCTTCAAAGGTGTCAATATCCAGAAACGAGCCTTTACGATTGTCTTTTTGCTGCACTTGATCTAGCTGCGTGTGTACATGATCCCAGCTATGGTTGGCTATGCCTATGATGTTTTCTTTTGCTGCCTGAGCCCACCAGTCGTCGTTCCACTCATTCTGGCCGCGCCAGGCACGGCTATCAAGCTGGCTGCGAGCTTCTGCACTGGCGATTACGAATGCTGTTGCCAAGGGGCCCTTACCGTAACGCTCTATCCGTGCTTCGCGCAATATTTGTGCAAATGATTTTTGAGGCTCGCCATTGCCACCAGGACGGGTATGCCAGTCGAGGTCGATGCCGTCGTCAAAGGTAATGCAGGCAAGCTTTCGATCGTTTAGCGTACTGGCACTGTGCTGGCCGGCCAACACGGCTGCCAAGTGGGTAGCTGGTAAAATAGCGTATCCGCGCTGAGCGAGAATTTTCAGATCTGTCTCAAGCGCTATATGATCATTACCAGCATACTCTCCGGTTTGCACGGTCCAGCTGTGATAGCACAGGACAGGGATGCGCCAGGTGGCAGGCTTAGCGCGCAGACGCCGGAAAAATTTATTCAACATGTACTTTCTCCATGCTATGCCGCGCCGGAGCCGGCCAGAATGTTCAGGCTGCCGTGCGTGGCTGCTTAGTTGTAATGTATTTTTTCCTTATCCGTAAAAAAGGGCTTTCGATAAAACGGTAGCTCAGGTAACCAACAGGATACATGGCCAGGTAAAACAACAGTGCAAACAGCAGTGCCACATAAAAATTCGATAAATCAACAAGGTGTCGGTGAATCAGATCTGCGGCGGAGAAGACAAAGAAAAAGTGCCACAGATAGAATGCATAGGAATACTTGCCATACTGGCTTGCTGTGCGGCTCAGCCAGCCTTGGCCATGCCTGAATGAGCTGTCGTACCAAGCTATTAGAAGCCCAAAATACATCCCTTCGATGGTGGGCAGCACAATCCATAGTCGGCTTGGTGAAGGATAGGAAGGCATTTCATAGAAACCGCCCCGACTATCGAAATACCCATAGAAAATCAAAAACGACAGGGTCGCCAGAGCAAAAAACAGGTGTTGTTTGCGTACAAGGTGCCGAGCATGGAAAAACAGAATACCGAACAAAAACTGATCCGCACGGCCAATGAGCGTGAAATAGGCATAATGCTGAATAGAGCCGGCATGGCTATGTATGTAGCTACGCAGGAGTAGGGCCGCCCCCACAAAAGCCAGCAGTAGTATAGGCTTGCGCTGTGCAATGAGTAGCAACACGGGTATCAGTAAATAGAAATGAATCTCAACAGTAATGGACCAGCCTCCGTTGGGCAGCGTGGGCAGCACGACCCCGAGTCCATACTCTTTAAGCAGCGGAAATAGCGGCGTGCCCGACAGCGCATGCAAGAGTAAGCGGATACCGATCACGCATAATAAAAGTGGCAGCAGGCGCAAGGCGCGGTTTAGATAGAAGCTCCAGTAATTAACCTGTTTGCCGTTCAGCAGGCGCGCAAACAAGTAGCCGCTCAGGACCATAAATAGCGCCACACCGGTGTGGCCTTCATCAAACACGGCGAGTGGAAAAAAAGCAGGCGCTCCGGCAAAAGGAACAGGATAGCCGTGACCTGCATGTACAAAGTGCCAGCATATAACCAGCAGTGCTGCCAGCGCGCGTACATGATCCAGCGCAATAAAGTGCTCGCCGCTTGAGGATTTCATGCCTATTGCCTTGTGCTGTGCGGCGAGCCATCTGCGAAACCCAGAGAGCAGGTGGCTTGTTCAAGCGTCACGAGCCCGACCAAATCCGGATCGGCTTGGGCCTTGAACGACAAAATATCGTGCACCCAGTGGTGTTGTACATGTTCATGCTGGGTTCCGGCGGCCAGGGCAACTGTAATGGTGTAGGTCCCCGTGGCCAGCAATGGCAGATAAAAACTGAAAGTAATGGTTTGTTGGTCGCCTGCAGCCAGTGAGTGCCAAGCGTCTAGCTTCTTGAGTGTGTTGTATCCGCATAACGGCTGACCAAGTCGGTCTTTGATAAAAAACCCCAGAATCGGCTGCTGGATATGCTCAAAAGCTCGGCAGCGCACCTCAAGGCGCACACGCTGGGCTTGTTCCAGCTTAAACAGGCGCTCGCCCTGTTCGTCGTACAAGTGGCATGAGGTAATGCTTGCGCCGCCCAATCCGAATGCCGAGCTGAAGTTATTTGTGCTGCCTGCCGGCATGAGGTCAGCTTTGTTTTCTGCAGATGCAGACTCAAGCCGGTCTTCATAAAACGAGGCGAGGTACTTGTTGACCACCGTTTTGCTGTCGGCAATTAGCATGAGCTGGCCTTGGTCAATCCAGATGGCACGCTGGCACAGGCGTGTTACGGTATGGGTGTCATGGCTGACAAAAATCAGGGTGCCGCGACGGGAAAAGTCTTCCAAAAAGCGCATACATTTTTGAGTGAAATATACATCGCCCACAGCCAAAGCTTCGTCGATGACCAGAATTTCAGCGTCAATATGGGCGATCACCGCAAAAGCCAGCCGTACAAACATGCCGCTTGAGTAGGTTTTTACCGGGTGATCAATATGCTCGCCGATTTCTGCGAAAGCCAGAATGGCATCAAAGCGTTGCCGGATCTGTTCGCGGGTTAGGCCGTAGAGGGCAGCGCTGAGGTAAATGTTTTCGCGGCCTGTAAAATCGGGGTTAAAGCCGGCGCCGAGCTCCAGTAGTGCACCTAAGCGACCATTCACCTGCACAGTACCCGTGCTGGGCGTAAGCGTAGAGCAAATAATTTGTAGCAGCGTGGACTTGCCAGCACCGTTACGTCCAATGATGGCCAGGGTTTCTCCGCGCTTGACCGTAAAGCTAAGTGGCGACAAGGCTTGGAAACCGTCCGCCGTCCCTTGCTTGCGGCCCAGCAGCAGGCGAACAACCTGGCGCAACCCTTGTGTTTGGCGGCTGTAATGCTTGCTGACACCACATACCTGGATGGCAGGCGCTGCTGAGGGCGTTTTAGAGTGCATCAGCAAACCCCGGGCGCAGTCTAGAGAATGTTAAAAGCCCAATGGCTGCAACCAGTACGCCTGCGAGCAGGGAAAGCAGAAAGCTGCCAAGTGAAGGCAGCTGGCCTAAAAATAGCAGATTGCGGGTCATTTCTATGGGTATCGTTAAGGGGTTGAGAAGCATCCAGCTCTGAAACGCCGGTGGCAGGGCGCTCACTGGGTAAAAGACGGGCGCAGTAAACAGTAATACCGTGGTGATCATGGGCATGACCTGAGCAATATCGCGCAGGAATACGCAGAGGCCGGCAAGAAGCCAGCATACCCCCGCAGTCATTGTCAATAAGGGTAATAGTATGGCGGGCAGGAGTAAAAAGTGAAAGCTGACAAAGCCCTGCAATACCCACAAAGCGACAAAAAAAACGGCAAAGCTGATGGCAGCATGAAACAGCGCGGAGCAAACGGGCACCAGCGGCAGTACGGCCAGAGGGAACACAATCCGTTTGATGTAATTGGTGTGTTGCAGCAGGATGCCTGTGCTGCGGGTCAGGCATTCAGCAAAAAAACCATGAATGATCAGACCCGCAAAGAGATAGAGTGCAAAACTGCTCTGGCTGGCGGACTGCCCGCCCCAGCGGGCTTGAAAAACAACACCAAACACAAAGGTGTAAATAAGCAGCAACAATATGGGAGACAACAGTGCCCAGAGCAGGCCGGCAGAAGAGCCTCTGTAGCGTATGGCGATGTCTCTTTTGCTTTGCTGCCAGAGAAGAAAAAAGAGTTGATGCATCAAAAGCGCCTTTTGACGGTGGGCAGATGGGTTGACGGGGGATTTTGCACACCTTGCCGGGCAACGGCAAGGTGACCGGTGCGCGATTACCCGAATATGCAAGCGTGCTTGCCAACGGTTGCGACTGATGATAGCATGACTCCCGCTCTAAGGTCGCAGAGGCTATTGCCTGATCGTGTTGGGTTGGAGCTTGGCTGGCGCATGCCAGTCAAGCCTCAATTTCCAAAGATCAAGCTTGCCAGGTTCCACTTGGAGAGGCTGACAGGCCAGTGAGCACACAGACGTTGTCTGTTGAACCTTGGTTGAATGACCGCAAAACAAGCTTGCAGTCGTCTTGCACCTGTAGTAATGTGCCGACCTGTTTGAGTGACATCAAAACACAACACGTAAATTTTAGAGCTAATAAAGGAATCTGTGATGAAAAAGAGCTTATCACAAGCCATTGCGCTGGCTACCTTGGTTGGAGCCGCTGCTTCTGCTAACGCCATGAACGTTAACCCTGATGGTCAGGGCGAAGCGTTTTTGATGCCTCTTTATACTGCTGATAACGGTAACGTTACCACTCTGAACGTAACCAACACCACTGACAAGATCAAGGCGGTCAAGGTTCGTTTTCTGGAAGGCATGAACTCAAAAGAAGTTCTTGACTTTAACTTGTACCTGTCTCCGTATGATCAGTGGTCTGCTGCTGTCGGTCTGGACGCAAACGGCACTCCGCGCATTTATACTGAGGACACTTCCTGTACTGTGGGTGCCATTCCTGCCGCTGGTCAGCCTTTTGTTAACGTTGCTTACCGTGAAGACACCAATAGTGATGCTCCTGCTGCTTACAAGACCATTGAGCGCGCCAAAGTAGGTCACGTCGAGCTGATTGAGATGGGTGAGATTAACCCGGATGCTCCTCTTGTTACTCGCTCAGGAAATACTATTACTGCTCGTTACGCCATTGTGCATAACACCAACCCTGCCAAGCCTAATCAGCCTGGTGACTGCTCTGCAGTGAGCGATGCTTTCAAGGCGGGTGGCCTGTGGGCAAGTGATACTAACGCACAGGTAACGGCGCCTAAAGGCGGACTGTACGCAACGGGTGCTGTGCTGAACGTTGATGGTGGCTGGCAGTCAAGCTATGATGCTGTAGCACTTGATAATACTGCTCCTACTACTGTCGGTGTGACTGGTCCGCGTCAGTTTAAGCCAGGCAGCGAGCTGCCAAACTTCCAGAACTTTAATAACAATGTTGCGTTCAAAAATGGTTTCACAGGCACTACAGATGACGGCAATGATATTGATGAAAACGTAAATGCGGTCAGCGCGCTGCTGATGAAAGAAAGCATTCAGAACGACTATGTTGTGGGTGCCGGTCTGAACGCGCAAACAGATCTGACCATTACCTTCCCGACCAAAACCTTCTATGTGAACGGCGTTGTGGATGCGGATGATGTGCATGAGGCAGCAGCACCTTTCGGTAACCGTATTAGAAAAGGCTGGGACCGTAACAAAGGTATGGCCTGTGAAGCGGTAACCATTCGTTACTGGGATCACGAAGAAAATGAAAGCGTGCTGGACGTGAGTGAGTTCTCCCCATCTGAAGATGCGGAAGCTATCACTCTGTGCCATGAAACCAACATCCTCAGCGTTTCTGGTAGCAAGGCTATCGGTGGTGAAGGCTTTGTTCGTCACAATCTGGACCTGAAAGCAGGTTTCAACATCGGCTGGTTGGATATTGACTTCCTTGAGCGTGCAAGCGGTAGTGTCACCGAAACCTATCGTGCAATTCCGGTAACCGGCACTGGATCGACGAGTGATTTCGTTATGTACGGTCTGCCTGTTATTGGTTTCTCCACTATCGTTATTCAAAACGGTGATGTGGGCGGCCTGATGTCCAACTACGCTGCTACCTACGAGCACAAAGCAACTACTTCTGTAGATTTCTAATCAAATACGATTGACATCTTAGAATTGTAGTGATAAAACGGAGCCTGAAATTTCAGGCTCCGTTTTTTTTCAGGGTATGAATTATGAATAAACGAATTCCTTTTGTGCTTAGCACCTTGAGTCTTGCCGCGGGTATGGCGTTTTTGGCGGGTGCGAATGCCTCGGGAACAGGCATGACTTTGCTCATCGATGACGCTGTGGTTGCAGATTGCCAGGTTAGCGAGGTTGTTGTGGCTAATGCACAGGTCAAGTTGATCACTACAGGCGCGTGCCAGCTTGGGGGCGGAGACGGCTCCAGTTCTTCGAGCTCTTCGAGCTCTTCGAGCTCTTCCAGCTCTTCCAGCTCTTCCAGCTCTTCCAGTTCTTCGAGCTCTTCGACGGGGGGGCAGCCGGTTGCCGGCGGACAGGATAAGACATTGACCGTGCCTGGGCAGCAAGTACAGCACCTGAATATAGGTACTAACGCTGTGGGCGGGTCGGGCGGCAGTTATCACTATTATAAGCTTGATGTCCCGGCGCAGCCTTATGTTGCGAAGTTGGGTATAGCACCCAGAGGCGCTTCAACCGCGCAACTGAATGCCTGGTTTAGCCGTGTGCCGGGTGGGCCAAGTATTTCTGCGACTTGCAAGTCCAGAAATTCTCGCAATGTTGTGATGGATTTTGCGATAAATATGCCAAGCGTTAATCCAGATCAGTATTGCTCCTTTAATAGCACAGAGGGTGATCTATACCTCAATATTTCAGATGGCAAACCGGTTGGTGCGCAGGGTGTTGACTCGACAGCCGCAGGAACCTGTACCCAATCTGCGGGTTGTGGCTATATCATGAATAACCAAGGGTTCCGGATGTAATGAAGCGGTATTTTACTCAAAGTGTCGCTGTTCTGGTGCTGCCTTTGGCGGTATTGTCTGCTGCCCAGGCGGCCGACAATACCGTGCTGATTCAGCATCCATTGGCCAAGGTCACTGCAGCCGAGTTTGAAGAAGCCATTGACTACATTGTGCCGGAGCGTCAGCGGCCCAATATGCGCGCCAAGGACCGCAATATGCGCGGCTTTCTGGCGGATTACTTCACCCTGAAGGTCATGGCTGCAGCGGCTAAAGAGCAGAAGCTGGACCAGAAAAGGGAGTTGGTACTCAACCGGCAGTTTGTAGAAAACAGGCTGTTGACCGAGGCGCTGATTGAGGACTTTACAGCAGCGCAACCTGAGCCGGATTACACCGCCATGGCGCGTGAGGTTTATCTGGCGCAGCCTGAGCGCTTTGAGTTGCCGGAGCGTGTCAGGGCGCAGCATATCCTGATCGCTGTCAATGATGAGCGCAGTGACAAGGAAGCTCAGAATCTGGCTGCACAGGTCTATGCGCGCGTCAAGAAAAACCTAGATAGCTTCGCAGAGGTTGCCCAGGAGCTGTCGGACGACCCCAGCGCGAAGACCAATAGCGGTGATCTGGGCTACTTTGCCCGCGATACCATGGTTAAGCCGTTTGCCGATACGGCATTTGGCATGAAGCCAGGCCAGTTGGCCAAACCGGTCAAAACCCAGTTTGGCTACCATATTATTCATGTGCTGGATAAAAAAGCTGCCCAAAAACAACCGTTTGACGAGGTTCGACAGCAGCTGGTTGCAGAGCAGGTTAAGGCTTTCAAAGACGCCAAGCGTGACGAAGTTGTATCGCGTTACAGGGGCAGCCCTGACATCAAGGTCAACGAAGAGGCTATGGTTGAGTTTGTAAAGAAAATGCAAGAGCGTGCCGAACGCGAGCTGTAAGCGCTATGCGTAAGGACTCCTTTTCAAGCCGCAAGCATGCTTGCGGCTTTTTTGTGTCCGGCCTGTAGCCGGCGAATGAAGCGGACTCAGGATATGGTAAATACGCAGACAAGTCCGAAGCCCGATGTCTGGCTGAAGGCCGGTTATTGGATGGTGCTGGCCAATGTGCTTTTTTTTGCGTGCGCGGTGTATTTTTTTCAGTATGGCGTGCAGAAAAATATCTTTTGGGACGAGAACTATCATGTGACATCCGCACAGCGCTACCTTGAGGGCATCGCGCATTTTGAGGCACATCCGCCGCTGGGTAAAATGCTGATTGCGCTGGGCGAGCAGCTGTCGGGTGCCAATGCGGGCCTGGACAAGCATGTGCTGACCCTGGACAAGTATATCAAGGGGGAGGACCTGCCGGCCGGATTCCAGTTTACCGGCATGCGCTTGTTGCCCACGCTGTTTGGTGTGCTGTCGTGTCTGGTGTTTTACTGGCTCGCTTTGCAATTACTGCGTCAGCCGCTTTACGCCATGCTGGCCAGCGGTATTTTTATCTTTGAAAACGCATACATTGTGCACTTTCGGGCGGTGCATCTGGATTCGTTCCAGATTTTTTTTACGTTGCTGTTTATTGCCTTGTTTGTGCGTGTGTGGCTGGCTCAGCGGGCGTTGCGCACGCTAGAGTTTTGCGTGCTGGGTGTGCTGTTTGGCCTGGCGGTTATGGTCAAGGTAAACGCCCTGGTTTTGGGCGTTGTGTTTGTTTTGTTGGTGTTTTATCAGCTGCCCGTGCGAGGCGATATTGTAGGTTGGTGCAGGTATTGTGTCGGCGGGGCGCTATCCAGTGTGGCGGGTTTTGTGCTGGTCGTTGTGGCAACTTTTTCAGTCAGCCTTTGGCTGACGCCTGTGCTACCCGATGCGGCGACGCCGTTGTATGAAAAAGATCGTCCGTGGATGTCAGAGACCTATGTGCGCTATCTGCGCGGCGAGCGGGCATTCGGCCCCCAAGTGGTTGGGCAGGCCGTGTTGGATTATGTGCGCTTTATGAACCAGGATCATAGAGGGGTAGTCAAGTATGACCCAGACTCTCCTGATGAAGCAGGCTCGCCATTCTGGATGTGGCCCTTTCAGTATAAAAATATAAATTATAGATGGGACTCAAACAACGGCCTGACCCGTTATGTGCAGCTCGCTGGCAACCATTGGTTGTGGTTGACGGGGGTATTGTCGCTGGTGGCTTCCGTCGCGGTGATCGTCTGGCAGAGGTGGTCCGGCATGCTGCTTGAGGGGCGGGAGCGGCAGCTGTACCGGTTGCTTGAGATGCTTGTGTTGCTGTATTGGCTAACCTTTGCGTTGCATGGCTATCTGTCTGCGCAGCGGGTGATGTATTTGTATCACTATTTTTTGGGGCTGCTGTTTTCATTTGTGATTTTTCTAGTGTTGCTGGCCTGGTTTATTGAGCGCTGGCAACCGGACTACCGTTGGCTGCTGACTGGGCTTGGGCTCTGGCTTGGAGTTGCCATCAGCTGCTTTGTGCATGTGAGCCCGCTAACCTATGCGTTACCGTTGTCAGAAGCGCAGTGCCAAAGGTTGAATACTTTTCATCAGACTGTAAAATGCGTGCGCTGAGCTAGGGACTTCTGAAAACTGAACCGAAGCTGGTGTTTGTGCTCTAAGCGCTACTATTTTATTCCGTTGTTTAAGAGGTGCTTTATGTACAGATATGTGTTGGGTTTATCACTGGCACTGGGACTGAGTGGCTGCGCGGGTTTGTCTGGCCAGGTTGACACAGCCAAGGCTGGTAAAGTGGTTGCCAAGCGCGCAGAAGCGCGTATGGCTGCCCTGCAAGACCTGGATTTCAAGCAGGCCTATGCGTATATGTCTCCCACCTACCGACAGGTCAAAGACCTGAAGCGATTCAGGGTTGAGTTTGGTGGTGCGGCAAATATTGTCTCGTTTAAGGTATTGGAGCCGGAATGCGAGCCGGAGGTCTGTCGGGTGGTGGTTACCCGTGTGGTAAAAATACCAATGGGTGGGCGCAGGGTGGGTCAGTTCATGGATATGGAAACCAGTATTCAGCAGGTGTGGGTCAACACCGACGGCAACTGGTGGTATTCAACCTCGCGCTAACCCAGGCGCAGCGAATTCGGTTCTGGGTCTGAGCATGCTTCTGTGGCGTATGCACAAAGGTACCCTGTGAGTGTTGCTGTTTTCAGTTTCTGACTGAGTGCCGGGGGTATTGCCCTGACGCTTGGTGTAGACTGCGCCTTTATTTTTATTTCTGCCATGAATCATGACCAAGCATTTTCATTTGTCCCGCTTTGCCCCCGTTATTGTTGAGCCTGAACGTCTTACCCATGTGGAATCCTGGCACCGGCACATACCGTTTGCTTTTGCCGTACTGGAAATGCTGAAGCCGAGTGTTTTTGTAGAGCTGGGCAGTCACTGGGGTGATTCTTACTGTGCGTTTTGTCAGGGAGTGCAGCAGCAACGGTTGGCGACCCGCTGTTATGCGGTCGATACCTGGCAGGGTGACGAGCATGCGGGCCATTATGGCAACGAGGTGTATGAGGACCTATCCGCTTGGCACAACCCGCGTTACAGCGCTTTTTCTACGCTGCTGCGTATGACGTTTGATGATGCGCTGGCTCATTTTCCTGATGGCAGCGTGGATTTGTTGCACATTGACGGCTTGCATACCTATGAGGCGGTCAAGCATGATTTTGAAACTTGGCTACCCAAAATGAGCAGCCAGGGTGTGGTGCTGTTTCATGATACCAATGTGCGTCACGCCGATTTTGGTGTGTGGCAGCTGTGGGATGAGCTGTCAGGGCACCATCCTTCTTTTGAGTTTCCTTTTGGGTTTGGTCTGGGTGTGCTGGCGGTGGGGCCCGAGGTTCCTCAGACTGTGCTGGATTTTCTGGAATATGCCCATGCTAATCCACAGCTCACGGCAGATTTTTTTCACCGCCATGGTGATGCTGCGCAGGTGCGTAAACAAGCAAGCGAGATTGAGCGGCTTCAGCAGCGTTTGAATTCTGTGGGGATTCAGCTGAGCGAGGTTCGGGGTATTGCCGAGGAACGTGAAGCTTTTATTAAAGAGTTACAACAGGCCTGGCAGGGAACCCAGGCTGATTTACAGCGAGAGCAAGAAAAGCTGCAGCACATCCAGTCTGAATTGATTGCGAGTCAGGCAGAGCAGGATGCTTTGGTGCGACAGCAGCAAAATACGACCGTCCAGCTTGAGCGTAGTCTGGAATTGCTGCGCCAGTATGATGTTGAACGGCAGGCCGTTCGACAGTTTGTAAACGGGGTGCTCAGAGGTCGTTGGTGGCGAGTACGTAATTTGCTCATGCGACTGGTGGGGCAGAGGCATCGTGTAGTTGGGGCGTTGCCTGATTTACAGGCTAAAGCTTGTGTTGCAGCAGTTTTGCCGGACGATCGACCGGCTGTGACTATTATTGTGCCGGTATATGGTGGAGTACAGGATACTAAAGATTGTATTGAGTCGATCCTGGCCAGTTGTTTTAGTGTGAAAGCTGAGCTGGTGGTCATTAATGACGCCAGTCCCGAAGCGGAACTGGTTGCCTGGCTTAAGGCTAATTCACATCGCTTTACCCTGTTGCATAATGAGCAAAATCTTGGTTTTGTCGGTACGGTAAACCGGGGTATGGCTCTTTATCCTGAGCAAGACGTTGTGCTGGTCAATAGTGATGCCGAGGTGGCCAACGATTGGCTGGACCGCATGCAGCACGCTGCATATAGCGCAGCTGATGTTGGCTCGGTTACTCCTTTCTCCAACAACGCAACCATTTGTAGTTATCCTGATTTTTGTCGGGATAATGCGCTGCCGGATGGCTACGATGTGCGTCGTCTGGACGCTTTGGCGGCAAAGGTGAATGCCGGGCAGTATGTGGACATCCCGACTGCAGTTGGCTTTTGCATGTATATTCGCCGTGACTGTCTGCATGATGCTGGCGCCTTTGATGCCGAGTTGTTTGGCCGTGGCTATGGTGAAGAGAACGAGTTTTGTATGCGTTCGGCACGGCGTGGCTGGCGCCATCTGCTGACTGGCGATACTTTCGTTTATCACAAAGGCGGGGTCAGTTTTGCTGAAACGCAAAGCGAGAACCAGCGCCAGGGGCATAGGGTGCTGACGAGCTTGCATCCGGATTACGACTGGATCATTCAGCAACATGTGGCTGCGGATCCGGCCCGGCCGTTGCGTTTTGCTCTGGATGCAGCGATTGCCGATAGCAGCGGCAAACCGGTGGTCTTGATGGTTAACCACGGTCGTGGCGGTGGTTCGCAGCGTCATGTCGAGGAGCTGTGTGACAGGCTGGCAGGACAACTTCATACATATTTGCTGACCGCAGGGCCGGATGGCAGTGTATGTGTTGGCATATACGATCGCGGACAGCGCAATAGTCTGTCTTTTGCGGCAGAACAGAGTGAGTTGCTGCTTGAAACACTGCGATTATTAGGCGTTTCACGCATCCACTTCCATCATATTATTGATTTGCCCCACGCAGTTATTTCGCTACCCGAGCATTTGGGGTGCCGTTACGATATTTCTGTCCATGATTACTATTTCGCCTGCCCGCAGGTTACTTTGGTGGATGAGCATGGACGCTATTGTGGTGCGCCTGATGAAAACGGTTGCAACGCTTGTCTGGCTAAACGACCTGTTGCTGGAGCGGAAACCATCGACGCATGGCGCATGGGTAATGGTTTGTTTTTACAGGGTGCAGAGCGTGTATTTGTACCTTCACAAGATGTTGCACAGCGGATGCAGCGCTATTTTCCGAAGGTGAATTTTATACGAGGCATGCATGAGGCGGCTGCCAGCGCGGCTGTTTCAGGCGTATCTCCTGTGTCGATAAGTGCACAGGAGCCTCTGCGGGTATTGGTGCTGGGCGCACTGAGCGCGTTTAAGGGAGCCGATATGCTTGAGCGGGTTGCTATGCTGGCGCGACAAGAGCGTGCGCCTATTGAGTTGCACCTGTTAGGGTATGCGTATCGGCCTTTGCGCACTTGGCCTGTGACTGGCTTGCGTGTGCATGGTGCTTATCAAGACGCACAGCTAAAAGATCGAATTTATGAGCTGGGTGCACACGTTGTTTGGTTTCCCGGCAGCTGTCCAGAAACCTGGAGCTATACACTTACAGCTGCGCTGGAAGAGGGTTTTCCGATTGTCGCCCCCGCAATAGGTGCTTTCCCTGAGCGGCTAGCGGGCCGAGACTGGACCTGGCTGGTTCAGCCAGACCGTGAACCCGCGCAGATCCTCACGCACCTGTTGCAGGTGCGTGAGGATCTGGTGCGTGGCCGTGCACCAGATATGGTTGAAGGTCAAGGCGTGCAGTCTGGGTTTGACTACGAGGCATCCTATGTGGAAGGACTCTGCAGTGAACAAGTCGCTGGTGCGCAGGACTGGAGCTCTTTAATGCCGCGTTTGTTTGCCTTGAAACAGCCGCAATCAGCTGCTGTTTTGCTTGCGGGGGTTCGTCCTGCTTGGGTGCGCAAAATACTGGTTATAGCGTTGAAAAAGGGCTGGTTGCAAGCAGTTGATAGACATGTTCCCTATGCGCTGCGCGAAAAAATCAAGCGCCTGCTAATGGCCGCTTAGCTCTATTTTGAGCATTGTCACAAAGTAGCTGCTTGCCTTTGTTGGCGTTGCTAATTTGGCTAGCCGCTATTTAACACGGATGCTTAAACCCTTACACTACGCAGCTATTTTGCAACAAACTTGGATCAAGGGTCGTGCATGCAGGAATTAGGTGATTGGCTGGTTGCAGCCGGTAAGCTGACCGCAGCGGACTTACAGCGGGCGGGGCAGGTGCAGGCGCTGTCTGGCGGTGCGTTCATCCAGATTCTGGTGCGCCTGGGGCTGGTCGCCGAGCGGGATATTGCCCAGGAGCTGATGGACCGCCAGGGCTGGCGCCTGTTGACGGCTGAGGATTACCCACAGGAGCCGGTGCTCGACGAGGGACTGATTTCGCCGCTGTACATGCGCGAACAGCAGCTGCTGCCGATTGCCGATGACGGCAAGGTTTTGCGGCTGGCGATGCTCAACCCGAATGATACGCAGGCGGTGCAGGCCGTGGCGCTGGCCACGGGTCGTGAAGTCAGGCCTGAGCTGGCGCTGGGTAGCGAACTGGAAGCAGCTTATGAGCGGCTGTACGGTGCCGGAGCTCAGCAGGCGGTGGACGAGCTGGCCACGGTTGAGGGTGCCGCCGGCATTGACGACATTGAACGCTTGCGTGACATGGCTTCGGAAGCGCCGGTGATCCGGCTGGTCAACAGCGTGTTTGCCCGCGCACTGGACACCCGCGCTTCCGACATTCATATCGAGCCGTTCGAGCATCACCTGGCCATTCGCTTCCGGATTGACGGCGTGTTGCAAGAAATCGAAACCCCGGCGGTGCAGCTGGCCCCGGCGGTGATTTCCCGTCTGAAAATTCTTTCCAAGCTCAATATTGCCGAGCGCCGCCTGCCCCAGGATGGCCGTATCCAGCTGCGTTTGCAGGGCCGCCCGATTGACCTGCGCGTCTCCACTGTGCCGACCATGCATGGCGAAAGCGTGGTGATGCGGATTCTCGACAAGCAAAGCATCAACCTTGAGCTGGACTCCATTGGCCTGTCGGCCTCCAACCTGCGCGACTTCAAGGCGGTGCTGGACAAGCCCAACGGCATTTTTCTGGTCACCGGGCCCACCGGTAGCGGTAAAACCACCACGCTGTACTCGGCGCTGAACCGCCTCAATACCGTGGACCGCAAGATTCTCACCGTGGAAGACCCGGTTGAATATCAGATCAGCGGCGTCAACCAGATCCAGACCGCCAGCAAGGTCGGGCTGGATTTTGCCAATGCGCTGCGTTCCATTTTGCGCCAGGACCCGGACGTGGTGATGATTGGTGAAATCCGCGACCGTGAAACCGCCGCCATTGCCATTCAGGCCGCCCTGACCGGCCATATTGTGCTGTCTACGCTGCACACCAACGACGCCGCCAGTGCCATTACCCGGTTGCTGGACATGGGCATGGAGGACTATCTGCTCACCTCTACCGTCAATGCGGTGATGTCACAGCGGCTGGTGCGGGTGCTGTGTGACCACTGCAAGCGCACTGAGCCGCTGGACCTTGAGTCGGTGGCGCACATGGGGGTTGCCCATATGCTGCCTGAGGGGGCGCAAACAAAGGTTTGCGTGCCGGTGGGCTGCGAAAGCTGCGCCCAGACCGGCTACCGGGGCCGCATGGGGATTCACGAGCTGCTGCTGATGAATGATGCCGTGCGTCACGAAGTGTTAAAAAAATCGAGCAGCGAGCAAATTTACCGCGTCGCCCGCGAGCATGGCCTGGTCAATATGTTTGAAGACGGCTTTGGCAAGGTGCTGCAGGGTTTGACATCATTGGCTGAAGTATTGCGCGTGGCGCAAACCTCACGCTAGGACACAACACTATGGCCCATTTCAAATACAAGGCGCTGGATGCAGCCGGCAAAACGGTGGAGGGCAGCATTGAGCAGCCCAGCGCCGACCTGGCCGCCCATGCGCTGGCCAGTGAAGGCTTGATGGTACTGAGCCTGGAGGAAAGCAGGGCCAAAAAGGGTGCTGGCAAAAAGGGCGCTGCCGGCAAGGCCCGCAAAAAAAGGGGCAACAGCCGTGACCGGTTGTTGCATTTTACCCGCGAGCTGTCGGTGATGCTGACCTCGGGGCTGCCGCTGGACCGCAGCCTGGCCATCCTCGCCGGGATGGGCGATGACGCGTCGGTACAGCTGGTCAATCAGCTGCGTGATGATCTGCGCAAGGGGCAGTCGTTTGCCGAGGCGCTGGAGCAACACCCCGAGTTTTCTTCTTTTTATGTCAACATGATCCGTGCTGGTGAAGCCAGCGGTACGCTGGAAGGCACCCTGGTGCGCATGACGGAATATCTGGAGCGTGCCAAAGCCTTGCGCAAGATGATTGTTTCGGCGCTCACCTATCCGGTCATTCTGTTTACTGTGGCGATTTTGTCGCTGGTGTTTTTGCTGGCCTATGTGGTGCCCAGCTTCGCCGACCTGTTTGCCGACATGGGCGGCAGCCTGCCCGGGCCGACCCGGCTGGTGATGCAGATGGGCGACTTTATGGGAAGCTGGTGGTGGCTGGTGCTGGGCGGGCTGGCCGGTGTGTACTGGCTGGGCAAGCGGCGTTTTGCCGATGAGGGCTTCCGGCAAAAGTTTGATGAGCGGGTGCTGGGCTGGCCGCTGGTCGGCGAGCTGATCGGCAATATTGAAATGACACGCTTTGCCCGTACCCTGGGTGTGCTGCTGCATGGTGGTGTGCCGATGGTGGCCGGGCTGGGCATTGCCCAGGCGACGGTAAGCAATCGTACGTTGCGCGGGGAACTTGATACCGCTGTGACGGCTCTGAGAGAGGGGCGCTCGCTGAGTGCATCGCTGCTTGAGGGCGGCAAGTTTCCCGAGCTGGCCTTGCACATGTTGCAGGTGGGCGAAGAAACCGGCCGCCTGGAAGAAATGCTGCTGAAGGTGGCCGAGCTGTATGAGGACGAAGTGGGTACGGTCACCCAGCGCTTGCTGGCGCTGCTGGAGCCAGCTTTGATCCTGGGGCTGGGAGTGTTGATTGCCGGCATTATTGTTTCGATTTTGCTTGGCATACTGGGTGTAAACGAGCTGATCGGATAAAGTCCGGGACGGATTGGCGCAGGAACGAGCCATGCCCGCGAAGGCCCGGGACGGATTGGCGCAGGAACGGGCCATGCCCGCGAAGGCCCGGGACGGATTGGCGCAGGAACAGGCCATGCCCACGAAGGCCCGAGACGGATTGACGTAGGAGCGGGCCATGCCCACGAAGGCCCGGGACGGATTGACGTAGGAGCGGGCCATGCCCGCGAAGCCCCGAGACGGATTGATGTAGGAGCGGGCCATGCCCGCGAAGGGAACCAGCAATGGAAAGGTTTTCTGGTTATGTTGGTCGCGGGCATGGCCCGCTCGAACAGGGCTGGCCACAGGGTTTTGGTTAAGCCGGGAATGAAACAGAACAGAATGAGGTTACAGGAGGATATTTTGAACAAGCAAAATAATACAGGTCGCCAGCGCGGCTTTACCCTGATCGAGTTGTTGGTGGTGCTGGTTATTCTGGGGCTGCTGATGTCGGTGGTGGGGCCCCGTGTCATGAAATATGTGGGCGGGGCCAAAAGCGATACTGCCAAGATGCAGATCGAGGAGCTGTCTTCGGCACTGGATATGTACCACCTGGAGGTGGGGCGCTACCCGAGCCAGAATGAAGGACTGCGCGCCCTGATTGAGCAGCCGCCCGGTGCCACACGCTGGAAGGGGCCTTACCTGCGCAAGTCGTCAATTCCGCAAGATCCATGGGGCAACGACTATGTGTATCGCATGCCGGGACAGCATGGACCGTTTGACCTGATTTCTTTGGGCGCGGACGGGCAGCCCGGCGGTGAAGGCGAAGATGCCGACATTGGCAGCTGGGAGTAATTTTCGCTGGTGTAGCAGGGGCTTTACCCTGCTGGAAACCCTGGTGGTGCTGGTCATTCTGGCCATGGCGCTGGCGGTCGTGGTGCCCGCCGTTAGCCGGGGGCTGGGGACGTCGTTGAATGATGTGGCCCGGGATATGCACACAGGGCTGCGCAAGGCCCGCAGCCAGGCTGTCAATTTGCAGCACAGCACGCTGTTTGTGCTTGATCTGGATGCCTATGCGTTCAGGGCAGGAGCAGATCCGGTGCGTAACATTCCCCAGGGGTTTGAGTTGCATGCCCGAACGGCCAGCCGTGAAATGAGGGATGGCCAGGCCGGTATCCGTTTTTATCCGGACGGCTCGTCCAGTGGTGGCCGGCTGGGGATCAGCGAAGGGGATGCCTATGTCTGGCTGGAAGTGGACTGGCTGACCGGGCGTGTCAGCCGGGTGGAGGAATAATGCAGGCCAGGGCACAGCGGGGGTTTACCATGCTGGAAGTGCTGGTGGCTTTTTTGTTGGCTGCCATGCTGCTGGCAGTGATTTTAAGTGGTTTTTCAACGGGGCTAAGTGGTTTGTCCCGTACCGCCAAGACGGCCCAGGCAGCGCTGATTGCCCAGTCGCGGCTGGCCGAGCTGGGTATTGTGGAACCGCTGGAGGAGGGCGAGTACAGCGGTATAAGCGAAGATAGCCAGGTGCCCTATCGCTGGCAGGTGCGGGTGCAGCCCTTCGACTGGGGATATGCTGCCGAATTGCGGGAGCGCGGGCTGGAAATGTACAAGGTCGAAGTGGACGTTTTCTGGCCAGCGGCGCTGGGGGAGCAGCAGTATCAGCTGGCAACCTTGCGAACGGCACGCAGTGGTGGCGAGCCATGAGGCAGCGTGGTTTTACCTTGCTGGAGACTCTGATCGCGCTGGTGCTGATGAGTCTGCTGATGGTTGCTTTGTTTGGTGGTTTTCGTGCCGGCATTGCCAGCTGGCGGGTGGCGGACAATCATATCGTGCAGGCCGAACCGCAGGTGCTGGTGAGTCGAATGCTTTATCGGCATCTTTCGGCCGTGCACATGGTGCAGGAAGCTGATTTTTTCAAGCTGGAAGAGGCGCTGCCAGCGGTGAGAGGAACGACTGACCGCATCAGTTATACTGCTCCGCTGGCCCTTGCTGTAGACAATCAGCTGTACAGCATTGAGCTGGCCAATGAGCCCGGGGGGCGCGCAGGCCTGTGGATCAGGTACGTACCCTATGATCCTGCGCTGGATATGCAAGCAGAGCTGGAGGATGCAGAGTACCTTCAGCTGAGCGGAGAGCTTGGTATGCAACTGAGCTATTTTGTTGAAGAGGACTGGGTAGACGAGTTGTCCGAAGGCGCTGTGCCAAAACTGGTGCGTGTGCACTGGATGTCTGGAGAGCGGGTTTGGCCTGCTTCTGTATTTCGTGTGACCGGGGCTGGAAATGCACAGTAAGAGGGGCCAGCGTGGTGTAGTGCTCATTGTGGTCCTTTGGGTCGTTGCGCTGCTGACAATTTTGCTGGCTGCCTTTGTGGCTACAGTCAGGGTAGAGCGCCAAAGCGTCGCGGATGTGTCGTTGGGCATACAGGCGCGTGCAGCTGTTGATGGGGTGGTAAACTACTTGGCTGCGCTGACGGCGGTGAATGCTCCTGAGCTTGAGGAGATGCCGGGGCATCGCTATGAGCTGATGCTGAATGAGCTGAATGTCAGTTTCCGCCTGGTTCCGGAAAGTGTGTTTGTGCCAATAAACACGCTGGATGTGCAGCAGCTGGAAACCGTGTTTGCAGGCATGGGCCTGGAGCAGCCTGCCGAGCGGGCTGCGCAAGTGGTGGAATGGCGCAATGAGGAGCTGGAAGAAGACACGGGCGAGCTGCGCCCGGCGATACGTATCAGATCGCTGATGCATTTGGCGCACTTGCTGGAGCTGGATATTGAACAAATCAGGCCTTATGAGCGCTGGTTGAGTTTTTGGGGCGAGCACCAGGGAGTCGCTCCGGGATATGTGCCGGATGAGGTGCTGGATGCTTTGGGCCTGCAGGTGACGGGTGAGGATTCGGGACAGTTGCAGTGGGATCCGGCAGGGGTATACCGGGTTCAGGTGGAGGTGGATGGCGGGCGCAGGCCCCGGCAAATTGAGGCCATTGCCAGCTTTTCGGATGCGGAGCCTGGTGTGTTGCAAATTAACGAATACAATGCTGTGTTCTCATTGAATGATTTGAGTGAATAAACCGATGCGTTTTGAGTTGGGTAAGCTGGAACTGTTCGGGCTGGACCTGGGCAGCCTGTGGCAGCGCTGGTGGCGTGGGCTGAACAGTTTGGCCCCGGTACCGCTGGCCGACATTTTTTTACGGCCGGCTCCCAGGCTTCGCGTGCGCATGGATGAAGAGCGGATGCTGCTGGAGCAGGCGGTGTCCGGGCAGCCTGTGCGGGAACTGATGCAGCTTGGTTATTCTGAGCTTGATGTGTTGGAAGACGGCAGTCTGCATGAGCAAGTAACGGCCGGTGCAGACAAGAAGCTGCTGCAGCTGGATCTTGTTCTGCCCGAAGGGCAGGTGTTGCGTCGCAAAGTCAGTGTGCCGGCTGCAGCACGGGGCAATTTGCGCCAGGCGCTGGGGTTTCAGATCAGCAAGTTGACGCCGTTTAGCCGTGAACAGGTATTTTACGATGTGGTAGAGGGTGTGCAAAAGGCGGGTGCCGGCATGCTGGAGGCTGAGCTGCTGGTGGTGCCAAAGTCTTTTGCCAGCCAGTGGATGAAACATGTTTCCCGCATTACCGGTCTGCCGGTTGCCAGGCTGCAGGTTGCTGCTGTGGATGGCTCTCAGCCGGCAGTGGCCAACTTGCTGGGTGAGCTGGGGGTACCGTCCAGGTGGGGCAGAAGGCTAAATCGCAATAGCGGCCTGCTGTTGCTTTTGGTGCTGAGCCTGGGGCTGGCCATGCTTGCTCCGGTTGCCAAGCTGCGCATGCTGGTGGTGCAGGGGAAGCAGGAAATTGTTCAGCTGGAGTCCAGGGTTGAGCACGTGCGCAAGGAGTGGTACGGGCTGCAGGAGGGCGCATCAAGCCTGGGCTTCATGCTGGAGCAACATGCGCAGCATGGCAGGGTCACACAGGTGCTCGATGAGCTGACCCGGCTTATTCCCGACACTGTATATCTGACCGGATTGACGCTGGAAAAAAACCGGCTGGAAATCAGTGGGCAGGGGACCGAGGTTGTAGAGCTGGTGGAGCGGCTGAATGCATCGGAGCTGTTTGAACAGGCAAGGTTTGCCTCCGCCATTACCCGGGGCCGGGACAACAAGGACGTGTTTGTGATCAGCATGCAGCTTGTCGCACAGGGAGAGCAGCAATGAAGGTGCTCTGGCAAGAGAAAAAAGAGGGCATTGTCAGCCTGCTGGTGCTGGTGGGGGCGGCGCTGGCGCTGCTTGGCCTGCTTGCGGGGCCGGTGCTGTACCATGCAGACCGCTATCGTAGCGAGCTGCGCAAGGATGCCAGAATCTTGCAGGAGCTGCGTGCCATTGATGCTGTACAGGAAGAAATTGGCCGGGTACAGCAAAGCTATCGGGAGCGTAATCTGCAAGACTGGGTCTATGCCGGGCATGATACAGACGAAATTAGTCTGGATGTGCAACGCAGGATGTCCAGCTGGCTGTCAGGCGGACAGCTGCAAAGGATGACCCCGGTGACTTCGCGTGCGGCTGAAGGGTATGCAGCTGTTGGTGTGCAGGTTCAGTTCACGGCAACACTGGAGCAGCTGTTGCACACTTTGCAGCAAATCGAGAGTAGCCGGCCCTTGCTGGTGGTTGAGCGGGTGCGTCTTAGCCCGCTGAATCAGCGCAGGGGGCGGAACCAGCCGGAGCCTCCGCAGCTGGTTAGTGTGCAAATGACAGTGCAAACCTATGTATTGACAGGGGACAGACCATGACTCAGCTTGCAGGACTGGCGGCGAAGGCTGCCCGGCAATTCGGGGTGTGGCTGACGGCTGGCATTGCAGTTTGCCTGGCAGTGGCTGTGTGCCTGTTTTTCTGGGTTGATATTAGCACTCAGCGGGTGCCCTACCTTAACGTGCAGGTGTTGCCGGATGAAGTTTCAGAGGTGAAAACTGCTCCGGACGAAACGTTGGCACGGCCGCTGTTCTGGGAAGGGCGGCGCCCCGTTGAACCTGTTGTGGCGGATGAGGCCAGTGAGCAGGTTGTTGAGAGTGTGCAGGAGCTTGAAGGTGTCAGGCTTCTGGGGATTTTGGCAAAAGGCAACAATTACACCGCTTTGCTCAATGTGGATGGCAAGGTTGAGCGTGTTCGGCGCGGTGGCGTTGTAAAGCAGTGGAACGTCACCAGAGTGACTGGACAAGAAGTGCACTTCAGTTATCAGGGGAGCCGCTCTGTGCTGTCCCTGGAACGAGAAACCCATCAAAGCATCAAGCTTGAGTTGTAAGCCTTGAACAGCTGCAAAGAATAAATCGAGAGAAACCATCATGTTGTTAAGCGAACCCGCAAAGGCCGGATTTGGCCTGAAAAAACTGACCCTGGCTTGCGTCTGTATCTGGCTGACAGCCTGTAGCTCACTGCAGACAAATCAAGTGCAAGAACCTGTTTCTTTGGTAAAGATAGGCAGTAAAGAGGCTGCGCAGATACTGGATGATTCGCCAGACAAAAAAACAGAAGGCCGTACCCTGCTGGAGCACAGGGGGACCGGTAGTTTTGTCAACACGTCTGTTGAGCTGCAGCGGGTAAAGCCTGCTTCGGCCGAGCAGGGTGAAATGGTCAAGGTTTCGTTTGAGAACGCACCTGTAGGTGCAGTGCTTGAAGCTATCCTTGGCGATTTTTTGAAAGTTCCTTATTCGCTGGAAGGAGAGGTGCAGGGTCAAATCTCCTTGATATCTACTGATCCTGTACCAGAAGCAGCCCTTTTTGACATGCTTGAGTCGGCCCTGGAGGTGCAGGGCATTGCCATGGTGAAGGGCGACAATGGAATTTACCGTATCGGCCAGTCTGAACACCTGCGCCGCGAAATTCCTGTGGCCCTGCGCGAGGCGGTATCAACCCGCGGCTATAGCGTGCGAATTATTCCGCTGCACTACTTGTCTGTGCTTGAGGCCGAAAAAATACTTACCCCGCTGGGGCTGCAGCAAAATATTTTGCGTGTCGACCCCCTGCGTAACATCCTGATGCTGGGTGCTTCTGCCCCCCAGATGCAAAATGCGCTGCGCACGCTGAAAATGATGGATGTGGATGTTCTTAGTGGCATGTCGTTTGGCATTTATGAGGTCGCCAACCTGGATGCAGGCATGCTGGTTGAGCGAATCGAAAAGATGATCGGCAACCCCGAGCTGGCCGGTCTGGCCAGCTCGACCCGCTTGATTGCGCTGGAAGAAATCAACAGCGTAATGGTTGTCGCCCCCAATACCAGCCAGCTCAATACAGTCAGCACCTGGGTCAAGCGGCTTGATGCAGTGGGCCTTGGTGATGACGATGAACAGACCGGTGCCCAGCTGTATGTGTACACCGTCGAAAATGGCGAAGCCAAGGCGATTGCTGACTTGCTTGGCCAGATTTTTTCTGGAACAGGAGGCACTTCGAGCAGCTCCAGCACTTCGGGGCGGGTGGCGCCGGGCCTGGAAACCAGCGAAGCAAGCACCTCTGACAGCAGTAAAAAAAGCAGTTCATCCAGTGGTGTCAGCAGTACAACCACGCAGGGCGGAGCGCGGATTGTAGCCGATGAGGCAAATAACAGCTTGCTGGTCATGGCGTCGGCCAAGGAGTGGCGCAGCATTCGCGCTGCACTGTCAAAAATCGACAAGCTGCCATCCCAGGTGCTGATTGAGGTCTCCATTTGGGAGGTCACCCTGAAGGATGAGCTGAGCTATGGTGTGGAGTGGTTTTTTAACTCCAAGGGCGGGGTGGATGGCCTGAATAATAAGGGCGGGCTGCTGTCGATGAATGATGCCGGGACTGTAAGCCGCTCCGTGCCCGGGTTTTCCTACCTGTTTTCAGGCTCTGACTGGCGGGCTGTGATTAATGCGCTGTCAACCCGCTCCAAGGTCAAGTCTTTGTCGTCGCCATCGGTGCTTGTGCAGGACAACAAAGAGGCCAACATCCAGGTGGGTAACCAGCAGCCGATCCAGACCAGCCAGACCGTCAATACATCCAATACGGGGGTGCTGACCCAGAACGTGGAGCTGAAGGATACGGGTGTGCAACTTAAAGTGAAGCCGCGGGTCAATAACGGCGGGTTGGTGATTATGGACATCATGCAGGAGGTTACCGATGTTGGGGCAACAGATGCAGCGACTGGCCAGCGGTCGTTCCTGAAACGCAGTATTGAAAGCACCGTGGCCATCCAGAGCGGTGATACCATTATCTTGGGAGGACTGATTCAGGACAATCAGGATGAGGGCGATAGTGGTGTGCCGTTTTTACACAAGCTGCCTATAGTGGGTGGTCTTTTTGGCACTAAAACTGATGGCTCCAACCGGACCGAGCTGTTGATCACCATAAGCCCGCGGGCGGTTAACCAATACCAGGACTTTGCTAAAATCGGTGACGAATTCCGCAACAAGATGCAGGGCGTCACTGAGGCGTTTCGGCAGGAATTTAGTGCTAACAGGGTCAAGAAAGAAGAAGGCAGTACCGTCTGGAACCCTTCCGCCCGCTGATTGACCCGTTTGGCTTTTACCGCGATGCGGGTTGAAGACTGGTGTGCTGCATAAAATCCGCAATTTTATAGTGGATGCCGTAGGGGCTGGTGCAATCAGCACTTGGGGAAAGCACCGGATCAAGCTATGGGCGCTATCAGGTGCAGGACAGCCGGAGCCTGTGCAGTGCGGTACGGCGGGTTTGCCTGCTCTGTGCTTCCCCGGGTTACTGGTTAGCCAGTCCGTTAGCAGAACATGATGAGTGAGCAACAGGTGGCCAGCAAACAAATTACCCGGTTTATAGACAGCCCGCTGCCCAAGCTGCTGGTGTTGACTCACGCCATGGGCGGTGGTGTGGCCCGGCATTTGGCGGAGGTAAGCCGTGCGCTGCGTGACAGGGCTCACGTGGTTCAGGTGATTCCTGACGGGGTTGTGTTGCGCTTTGTCATACCCGGCTTGACGAAGGATGAGAGCGAGGCCCACTTGGCATTTCAGTGGCCTGCACAGCAGGAGCTGTTTTGGCGGTTTGTGGCTCAGCTGGGTATTGTGCAAGTGCATGTACATCATGTATTCAACTGGCCGGCTGATTTTTGGCCTGTTTTTTTAAGGAAGATGCCAGAGTTTGACTTGACTCTACATGACCATTGTATTTTTAGTCATGTGAGTGGAGATGACTGCACTGACGCGGAGGAGCTGAAGTGGCTGGTGCGAGTACAACGATGTTTTGGCGGCAAAAAAAGGTGGGAGTCAAGATGCCTGTACCAGTTGGCAAGTGCGGCGCGCAGGGTGTTTGTGCCGTCAAGAGCCATGCATGGGCGTGTTTGTCAGTACTTTCCTGAGCTTGGTACGCACAGGCTGCTATATCAGCCACATCCCGAAGCAGAATTGTTGCAGGGTGAATACCCGGCACCCTATACAAGACCCTTGTCCGCAGACCAGCCGTTGCGTGTGTTGTGCCTGGGCATGTTGAGCGCCGAAAAAGGAGCTCAGGTGCTGGCTCGTGTTGCCCGCCAGGCTCATAAGGCGGGCATGCCCTTCGAGTTTCATTTGCTGGGTAGCTGCCACGTGCATTTGCCAGGCTACATCATTAAACACGGCAGTTACGAAGACCGTCAGGTACCTGGTTTGCTTGAGACAATTGACCCGCATGTGCTGTGGCTTCCTGCTCAGCATCCAGAAACCTGGAGCTACACCCTGAGTGCGGGCCTTGTAGCGGGGCTGCCAATAGTGGCTACCAATATAGGGGTGTTTCCGGAACGCTTGCAGCACCGGCCACTAAGCTGGCTATGTGATGTCGAGCTGTCAGTATCGGAGTGGCTGGGGGTGTTGCTGGCTGTGCGTGAGCGACATCAGGCTAAGCGTGGGTTGATGTTTTCTTGGCGTAACACAAAATCAAAAACATTTTATACAGCATCGGCAAATGGTTATTTGCTGGTGAATGAGCAAAGCCCATGTGAAAAGCTGCCCCCATTGACTGGCTGGCAGATCAGCCAAGCGCTGGTTGAAGGGCTGCCCGAAGCGAGTCAGTGGCGTGACCGCTTGTTGCGCCTTTTGCTGCGCCTGAAGTATTCCCCCATGCTGGCACCACTGGTCAAGCTGATTCCTTATACGTGGCAGCGCCAATTGAAACGGCTGATCAGCCGTGCGCCCTTGCACGAGCCGCCAGTTGCGGATAATGGTCGGGAAAACAGATGATCCCAGGGCATAAAACAGGCCAGGACAAAGGAGCAGGTGCGCTTTGCTTTGCGTATGCCGGCCCCCCCGGTTTTTTGTCGCCTTTGAGCTCAGCCATGTGGCCTTCGGCCTTGCCGCGTTTGCGGTACAGCTTCAGAACTTCATCGCTATGCCAGTCATTCGCATCCAGGCTGGTCACCAGAAAAAATGATGTAAAAACAGGTCGTCAGGTCGCTCACTGACCACCAGCACAATGCGGCGGTGTTGGTCCCAGTTTTCTGCTTTGTAGTAAAACGCGTGACACCACTCTCGCGGCCCCAGAGGTGGTCTGTCTGGTGGACGCCTCAGGTAATGCGCGGCCTCGCGCTCCAGTACTGCATTGCTCTTGATTCGGCCTACAAACGGAATATTGGCCCGATCCAGTGCTGCAAGCGTCGGATCTCCGGTAAAACCGGCATCAAAGCGAACCTGAACACTGGAACCCGTGGTTTGACGAATACGCTCAACCAGTTTGGGAATTCACTGGTCTGCACGACTGGCATTACCGCAGTTGCCCTCGCGCAGCAACCCACCGACCCTATCGCCGGTTTCAGCAATGGAGGCAACCAGTGGTGAGTAATGGGTGCAACCCACATAGCGGTTGTAGCCAGTACCTGCCTGATTGCCAAAGGTTTCGATGGGGCGTCCAGGGTGATTACTGACAGTGGCTTGCCGCCATGCATGGAAGACAGGCGCCACATGGCCAGCTCCAGCAAACCATCGTGCAACACATCCAGGTTGGCATCCTGGGCCAACAGGTTTAACAAACGGGATAGCGTGGGCTGGGAAGGGCGCTGTTGCGTCAATGGCGTGGCACTTGATCGCTGCAGGCCAACCGGAATACCGGATCTTCACTGAGGAGCCCGGCATCGCTCAGGTCATCCCAGCCCTGAGCTTGCTGGATCATCAGCGTGCGCAGTTGACTGGTCAGGCTGTGTGCACTTTGGACGGGTCACGATGGTCCTGCAACTGCTGCCCAAGCCGCTCACATACGCCGCTTCGGTCCATGACTTCACGAAGCAAAAAGCTCCACCATCACTGCTGGTTTTGCGCTTGCTTAACGGGATAGAAACAGATGAGTTGCAGGTTGGTTTCCAGGTCGGTATTGTTTCACCCATGGCGAGCGGCCCTCTCTAATCAAATTCTTGTCAGAACTTGTTGATTATAAAAGATAAACCGCTCGCCTTCTTTGATTCTGTGCAAGTTATCATGAATAAGGCGGGTTACAGTCAGGCACTATACATTGAGGGAGCAGCGTGAGCCTGTTAATTCACATCAAGGGAACCCGTCCGGAGCTGCGTAAGTCCGAGTTGATAGTCAAAGGCAGCTTGCAAGCAGCAAGGGAAGCTCCAGGCTGACTTTTGAGAGCCTGCCGGCAACGCAGGTGATTATTCAGCGTTTTTACCCGTACAATCATTTAATCAAGGATTTTCATAAACTGATGTTGGGGCAACAGGTATGAATGTTGAATGTGTGGTAACTGGTGCCAGCTCGCAAATAGGCGGGCCTTTGCTGGAGCTGTTGCCAGACAGGTTCTTTCGGGTCAATGCCTGGTCGAGGAAGCCGCAGGCCGAGGTGCGCGGGGTTGCCTGGCAGCGTGCAGATTTGTCCGAGGTCTATAAAATTGACGAAACGGTTACACACCTGATTCATCTGGCGCCTCTTGCCTTGCTGGCTCCTGTGCTGGAGCATGCTCATCCGATGCGGGTCATTGCCATTAGCACCTGTAGCGTACGGCACAAGGCCAGCTCGGCCAGCCCGGCAGAGCGCAAGCTGGCCGAAAAGCTGAAGAATGCAGAAAAACAGGTCATCATGATGGCGCGCCGAAAAGGACATCAATTAACTTTGCTGCGCCCTGCCATGTTGTACGGAGCCGGACGTGATGGCACTGTTGCCGTTTTGCAAAAACTTGCTCGCCGTTTTGGCTTTTTGCTGGTACCTGGCAGAGCGCTGGGCTTGCGACAGCCGGTTCATGTGGCTGATGTGGCGCAGGCCATTGTGGGCTGCATTGATCATGACAAGACTATCGGAAGGTGCTACGAGCTGGGCGGGCGTGCACAGATAACATTACGACAGCTGGCAGAAAGAGTCCTGACAGATAATGGTAAGCGGGCCAGGGTGTACTCTGTTCCGTCGTGGTTGTTGCGGCCTGTTATTGATGCTGCCCGGATTTTGAAAATACGGCCTGACTGGGATGTGGGCTTGCTTGATCGCGCCCAAAAAAACCAGACCGTAGACAACCGTCCTGCAATGCGTGACTTTGGTTATGACCCCAGACCCTTTAATGGCAAAGGGTTGACGCGTAAAGTGATTAGGAGGTAACCAGGACAAAGGAGCAGGTGCGCTTTGCTTTGCGTATGCCGGGCTCCCCGGTTTTTGTCGCCTTTGAACTTCCGTCCTGCCTGGGGCTGTGTCCTTTTCTCAAGCGTGATATGTCTATGTAGTGTAAGATCTCAGCCACTACAGCCAGGCACTTTACATTGAGGGAGCAGCGTGAACCTGTTAAATCACATCAAGGAAACCCGTCCCGAGCTGCGCAAATCCGAGCTGAAAGTCGCCGAGTATGTGCTCAGCGAGCCGGCTTTGGTGATGCACAGCTCCATGGCGGATGTTGCCCAGGCGGTGGGTGTCAGTGAGCCCACCATTGTGCGGTTTTGCCGTGCCATTGGTTGCCAGGGCTTTCAGGACCTGAAGCTCAAGCTGGCGCAAAGCCTGGTGGCCGGTGCCAGCTTCGGCCAGTTTGCCATTCATGAAGAAGACCGGGTGGCCGATGTCGCTCTGAAAATCTTCGATACGACCCTGCACACATTGATTGATGTGCGTGAAAGCCTGGACACCGAAGCGCTGGAGCAGGCCATCGGCATGATGGCGGCTGCGCCACGGGTTGAGTTCTATGGGTTTGGCGCATCCGGGGCGGTGGCGGCAGATGCCCAGCACAAGTTTTTTCGCTTGTTGTTGACAGCCGCTGCCTACAGCGACCCGCACATGCAGGCCATGTCGGCGGTGACCTTGAAACCGGGCGATGTCGCCATTTGCATTTCCCAGTCGGGCCGCTCCCGGGACCTGCTGACCACCGCCAACCTGGTGCGGGAAACCGGTGCCGGCCTGATTACCCTGTGCCCCAGCCAGACGCCGCTGGCCGAGCTGGCCACGGTAAACCTGGCGATTGATGTGCAGGAAGACACCGAAATCTATACTCCGCTGACCTCGCGCATTGCCCACCTGGTGGTGATCGATGTATTGGCGATGGGTGTTGCGATGGCACGCGGCCCGGACCTGGTCGATCATCTGAAAAGCGTCAAGCGCAGCCTGCGGACCCTGCGCCTGTCACCCAAGGCTGCACTCCGCCCGGCGGGTGACCAGACGGGCCAGTAATGCCCGGCAACACGGGGCAGGCAGGATGGTTGCAAGCAGGTGCACGAGCGGGGCGGTTTCCCGCCGGGCAAGCAGCCGGGGTGCAGCGCGAAGCTGCCTGTACATGCAAGCGCCCGGATGCTGCTGTCCGGACTCGCTTTTGCCGCAGCCAGCAGGAGCAGCTGTCCTCAGAAACAGTACGCGGGCGTGGCCGCTGCCAGAGTCGCTGGCATCAGGCATTTGGGGTGCAAAATACACGGGCCAGTACCCGGCCCGGGCTCTGCGGCAGCCCTCCAGGCGGGTAGGCCACTTTTATTTCCCTGCTGCAGCTTCCAAAAAATGACTAAAAGTGGCACTATCGCACCTTTATTTCATGCATGCATAGTGGCCAGTTGCCAATAGTATTCGTGCAGGCTGGCCCGGACCTGGTACGCCACACGCCTGACCAGGCCGATTTTACGAGGTCATTTATGACGCAATCCACTCCGGCCGCGGCAACACCGGCCCTGGAAGTGCGCGATTTGCACAAAAGCTATGGCGATCTTGAGGTCATCAAGGGTATTTCGCTGGCGGCCCACGACGGCGATGTCATTTCCATTCTGGGTTCGTCCGGTTCGGGCAAGTCCACCTTTTTGCGCTGCCTGAACCTGCTGGAGCACCCGCATCAGGGCCGGATTTTCTTCTCCGGCGAGGAGCTGCAGCTGAAAGCCGATAAAACCGGAGCGCTGCAGGCTGTACGCAGCGAGCAGATCAACCGTCTGCGCACCCAGGTTGGTTTCGTGTTTCAGAATTTCAACCTTTGGCCGCACATGACGGTGCTCGACAATATCATCGAGGCTCCGCGCCGGGTGCTGGGCCAGAGCAAGGCCGAAGCCGTAGAGGCCGCCGAAGCCCTGCTGGCCAAGGTCGGCATTGCCGACAAGCGCCACAATTACCCCAATCAGCTGTCCGGCGGGCAGCAGCAGCGCGCGGCCATTGCCCGCACGCTGGCGATGCAGCCCAAGGTTATCCTGTTTGACGAGCCGACCTCGGCACTGGACCCGGAAATGGTTCAAGAGGTGCTGGGGGTGATTCGCGGTCTGGCTGACGAAGGCTGCACCATGCTGCTGGTCACCCACGAACTGAGTTTTGCCCGCCAGGTATCCAGCCAGATCATGTTCTTTCATCAGGGATGCATTGAAGAACAAGGCACACCCGAAGAGGTGTTCGAGCGGCCGCAATCCGAACGCTGCCGTCAATTTATGTCCAGTCATTACCTGTGAGGTCTGACCATGAAAAACTATAAGAAACTGCTACTTGCCGCAGCCACCAGCCTGGCTCTGAGCACCGGTGCCATGGCTGCCGAGAAACTGCGCATCGGCACCGAGGGTGCCTACCCTCCGTTCAACCTGCTGGACTCCGAGGGCAAGGCGATCGGCTTTGATCTGGATATTGCCCATGCGTTGTGCGACAAGATGGGGGCAGAGTGCTCGGTGGTTCTGTCTGACTGGGATGGCATTATTCCGGCGCTGAATGCGAAAAAGTTCGATTTTCTGGTTGCTTCCATGTCGATCACCGAAGAGCGCCAGATGGCTGTCGATTTCACTGACCGCTATTACAGCAACGGCTTGCAGTTTATTGCACCGAAAAATGTCGATTTCAAGGTGGATGCTGAAAGCCTGAAAGGCAAGGTGATCGGTGCCCAGCGCGCCACCATCGCCGGCAACTGGCTGGAAGACAACCATGGCCGCAACATTTCCATCAAGCTGTACGACACCAACGAAAACGCCTATCTGGATCTGGCCTCGGGCCGCCTGGACGCCGTACTGGCGGACAAGTTCGTCAACTGGGAATGGCTGGAAAGCGATGCCGGCAAGGACTTCGAGTTCAAGGGCGACCCGGTGTTTGAAGATGACCAGATTGCCATTGCCGTGCGCAAGGGCAACACGCAACTGGTCGAGCGCCTGAACAAGGCCCTGCAAGAAATCCGCGAAGACGGCACGTACAAGGCAATCAACGACAAGTACTTCCCGTTTGACATTTACTGACCGGACGAAGGCAGCAGGCAAGCCATGTGTAAAAGCTGGCTTGCCCGTAGCCGCAGAGGCAAGCCTGATAGCCAGGGTGCGTTGCATCAGGCTGCAGGCGGGGGTTTGCGCGCAAGATGGCGATGTTGTACGAATGATCTCGCACGTGCATGGCCAGACCAGTGCCTGGCCTGGTGAGTCATAGAGTCTGCGGCTGTGCTTCGCTCCATACGAAATGACATATCATTAACATTAACCACTACCCATGCGGCCCTGCCGAAAATACCTTCTACATGATCTTTGATTTACACGGTTTTGGTCCCGCCTTGCTGGCCGGAACCTGGATGACCATCAAGCTGGCGCTGGCCTCCCTTGTTGTCGGCCTGATTCTCGGCCTGCTGGGTGCTCTGGCAAAAACCTCTCCCTATCGTGCGCTGCGCTGGCTGGGCGATGCCTATTCAACCCTGGTGCGCGGTGTGCCCGAGCTGCTTTGGGTATTGCTGATTTATTACGGCTCGGTCAGTAGTGTGCAGGCATTGGGCGAAATGATCGGCCAGCCCGGGCTGGAACTGAGCCCCTTTGCCGCCGGTGTGCTGGCGCTGGGCCTGTGCTTTGGCTCTTATGCTACCGAAGTGTTTCGTGGTGCCCTGCTGTCGATCCCGCGTGGCCAGCGCGAAGCCGGGCTGGCGCTGGGCCTGTCACGCAAGCGCATTCTGTGGCAGCTGGTGTTGCCGCAAATGTGGCGGGTTGCTTTGCCGGGGCTGGGCAACCTCTACATGATTTTGATGAAAGACACCGCCCTGGTTTCGGTCATTGGCCTGAACGAAGTCATGCGTCAGGCGCAGATTGCGGTTACCGCCTCCAAGCAGCCGTTCACCTTCTTTATGGTCGCTGCCATCATTTACCTGAGCCTGACCGTGCTCAGCATGTTGGTGCTGCAATGGTTTGAACGCCGCGCCAACCGTGGTTTCAGCAGGAGCAGGGCATGAACTGGGAGCTGATCTGGAAATACCTGCCCAAGCTGGGCGAGGGTGCCTGGCTGACACTGGAGCTGGTTGGCATTGCCGTGGTGGTTGGTCTGGTGATTGCCATTCCGCTGGGACTGGCCCGCACGTCGCGCCACTGGTATGTGCAGGCTGTGCCTTACAGTTATATCTTCTTTTTCCGTGGTACGCCGCTGCTGTTGCAGCTGTTTCTGGTGTATTACGGACTGGCGCAGTTTGATGCAGTCCGACAGGGACCATTGTGGCCCTACCTGCGCGACCCTTACTGGTGCGCACTGATCGCCATGACCATGCACACTTCGGCCTACATCGCAGAGATTATCCGTGGTGCCATCCAGTCGGTACCTGCCGGCGAAGTCGAAGCGGCCCGGGCGCTGGGCATGTCACGCCTGCAAACCGTCTGGCACATCGTGCTGCCACGGGCGGCCCGTATCGGCCTGCCGGCCTATAGCAACGAGGTGATCCTGATGCTCAAGGCCAGCTCGCTGGCCAGTACCGTCACCCTGCTGGAGCTGACCGGCATGGCACGCACCATCATCGCCCGCACCTACATGCCGGTGGAGATTTTCTTTGCCGCCGGGCTGTTTTACCTGGTAATGACCTTCATTCTGGTACAGATCTTCCGCCTGCTGGAACGCTGGCTGCGGGTTGATATGCTGCAAGGGCGCTGATGAAGGCGCCGGGTGTATTGGCGAGGCAGTCAGGGCCGGGTAAAAGCCGGTGAAAAGCGCAATTTGCAGAGAGCAAATGGCATTTTGAGCCGGCTTTCCACACTGCCCCGGTGGCACAGGCCATTATTCAGTGTTGCTGGCACTTCCTGTGGGGCATGCGAAAGGCAGGTATGACCCTGTTTGTGCAAACCCCGTATCTGCACAAATAAAATGGTATTTATGCACGAATAAAGTCGCATTTTATGCGAATAAATTTGTAGCACAGAATAATGAAGCACATGCCAGAGTCGTTCACTGAGCATTTCGCTGCCCTCGACCAGCTGCTGCTCGACCATCAGTCCTTGTGGGACAATCAGCCGTTTACCCAGCAAAGACTGGCATGGGAAGCAGACTACCCTGAGCTGTCTGCCTGGCTGCGGGCGCAAAACCTTGAGCACGCCGAGCGTCATCAGCTTGAGCCCTGGAAGGCGTTAGAGGAAGCCCCATTAATGGCGCCAGGGGAGTCAGGCGCATATTTCCTGCGGGAAATACAAAAAATGTACCTGACCCTTTTAGCGCAGACAGGGTTGCCTCGCCACCCGGTCAAGCAGCTTCCCGGCGTCATGTCACGCGGCATTCCCGGTCGCAAATGGCAGCAAATAGAAGCCTTCGCTGCTTGCCTGCCGCCGCACTGGCAGGGCAGCCGCTGGCTTGACTGGTGTGCGGGCAAGGGGCATCTGGGCCGGCGGCTGGCATGGCCGGCTGACAGTCTGTGCAGCCTTGAGCATGACCCGGCGCTGGTTGAGGCGGGCAAGCAGCTCAGCCGGCAGTGGCATGTGAAGGCCAGCCACCCGCAGTGCGACGCCCTTGGTGAGCAGGCCATTGCGCACCTGGCAGCCAGCGACACCTGGGTTGCCCTGCACGCCTGTGGCGATTTGCACACCAGCTTGCTGCGCCACAGCAAACAGCAGGGCGTACAGCGGCTGGCCATTGCGCCCTGCTGTTATAACCGTATCCGCACCAGGCATTACCAGCCGCTGTCGGGCCTGGGCCAGGCGTCCGCCTTGCAGCTGGACCGGCATATGCTTGGGCTGCCGCTGCAGGCTACGGTCACCGCCGGGGCTGCCGAAATTCGCCGGCTTAACCGCAATATGGCCTGGCGTTTGGGGTTTGACCTGTTGCAACGGCAGTGGCGTCAAGTTGATGCTTATTTGCCTGTGCCTTCCGCAGCCAATCGCTGGCGGCACGAAAGCTTTGCACACTGGTGCCAGGCTGCTGCCAGGCTGAAGGGCATTCAGCCCGGGCCGGTAAACGACTGGCAGGCCGCAGAGCAGGCTGGCTGGCAGCGTCTGGCCGAAGTGCGCAACCTTGAGCTGGTGCAGGGCCTGTTTCGTCGTCCGCTGGAGCTGTGGCTGTTGCTGGATATGGCGCTGTTTTTGCAGGAACAGGGCTTTGCCGTACAGCTGGGGGAGTTTTGTCCCTGGCAGCTTACTCCCAGAAACCTGCTGCTTGTGGCTGAGCGGCAGGAGGAGATTCAAGAAAAATGTACCTGACCCCTGTACGAAAGCCTTTACAAGACAAAATCTGCCGCTATAATGGCGCACATTGCCGGTATAGCTCAGCAGGTAGAGCAACTGACTTGTAATCAGTAGGTCCCGCGTTCGATTCGTGGTGCCGGCACCAGCATATTAAAACCCCCGGATGCTTGAAGCCCGGGGGTTTTTTGTTTCTAATGCTTGCTGGTTGTCTGAGTCTGGTCGCCGCTTGACGGGCGACCGGGCCGCTTTTGTCCGGCATCTGCTGATCGCATCTGGCCACTGCTTGCGATGCCTCCCTGCCTTGCGTGTAACATGGGCCTTGCCGGCTGCCGAAAATGCCGGGCAAGCCCCGTAAAGGCGACTGCAGTGTGCTGTGCACATGTGGGGCCGGGCGGTTTAACAAGGTGTTGATTAATGCAAAAAGGCGCAAGCGCTGTGCAGGGCAATGTAGCCATCCTGATGTGCACCTATAACGGTGCCAGGTTTCTGGAACCACAGCTGGAATCTTTTCTGGCGCAAAGCCATGCGGACTGGTTTCTGATGGTATCCGATGATGGCTCCACGGATGCTACTCTTGAGTTGTTGCACTCCTGCCGGCGGCAGTGGGCAAGCCGTCAGCTCGAGGTGCTTGAAGGCCCTGCCCGGGGTTTTGTCGAAAATTTCATGTCTGTTACGCGCGCCGCGCAGGGGCGGGCCATGTATTATGCGTGGTCGGACCAGGATGATATCTGGAACGCCGGCAAGCTGGAGCGCGCCATCAGCTGGCTGGAAAGCGTACCGGCAGAAGTTCCGGCCTTGTATTGTGGCCGAACCCTTCTGGTTACAGAAGATGACCAGGAGCTTGGTCTGTCGCACCTGTTTCGCAAAGAACCTTCCTTTGCCAATGCGCTGATGCAGAGTATCGGTGGTGGCAATACCATGGTATTTAATCAGGCTGCTTGCCAGCTGCTGGCTGAAACATCACGGGACACCGTGCTGGTATCCCATGACTGGTGGGCATATATCATGGTTACCGGAGTGGGTGGCAAGGTGTTTTATGACCCCGAGCCATGCTTGCGCTATCGCCAGCATGGTACCAGTGCGGTAGGCAGCAATGTGGGCTGGCGTGCCGGCCTTGCCCGTATCAGAAAAATGATGCAGGGTCGCTTTAGGCAGTGGAACGATGTGCATATTGAGGCCCTGTCCAGGCATCGCCAGCATCTCACGCCGGACAATCGCCGGTTGTTTGAGCGTTATGCAAGGGCCAGGCAGCGGTGCCTGCCCGTACGCCTGTTGCAGCTTAGGCGCTGCGGCATTCACAGGCAAACAGGCCTGGGCAACTGGGGGTTGCTGTTTGCAGCAGTGTTCAGAAAGCTGTAGCCAGCAGGATAAATACCATGGATGCGCTGAGTGCTGTTGGCGCAGCTGACCGGGTCAGACGAAAAATAGCAAAAAAGCGCAGTATGTCTGTAGCGAATGGGCATTTTGAGCGGACTTTGAGCAACGGCCTGGTAATGCAGGCAGTGGTTTGGTGTTTTCCTGGGGGGCTGCACGGAGCCCCCTGTAGAGCCGCTTCTTATAATGTTGTGCCAGCAGCAAATGTGTCGCACTGGCTCATGTCGCCGCTGTCAAAGCCGCGCTTGAACCAGCGCATGCGCTGCTCTGATGTGCCGTGGGTAAAGCTGTCTGGGGTAACAGTGCCGGTGGCCTGCTTTTGCAGGCGGTCGTCACCAATGGCGGCGGCTGCGGTGAGGGCTTGCTGCATTTCGCCCGGAGCCAGCATTTGACGATGGCGGTCAGCATGATGACCCCAGACCCCGGCAAAACAGTCGGCCTGCAATTCCTGGCGCACAGACAGCTGATTTTGCCGGGCTTTGGGCAGGCCTTGTTGCTGCTGGCGTACCTGTGCAGTAATACCCAGCAGGGTTTGCAAGTGATGGCCGACTTCGTGCGCGATGACATAGGCCTGGGCAAAGTCGCCAGGGGCCTTGTAGCGGGTTTTCAGGTCATGGTAGAACGACAGGTCGATATACACCTTGCGGTCAGCCGGACAATAAAAGGGGCCAACAGCGGCATTGGCCGAACCGCAGGCAGACTGTACGTAATTGCTGAACAGCACCAGTTTGGGTGGCTGGTAGCGCTGGCCTTTTGCAGCAAAAATTTGCGACCAGGTATCTTCGGTGTCGGCGAGTATCACTGAGACAAACTCGCCCAGCTGTTGCTGTTCTGCACTCAGCTGTGCCGGTGCGCTGCTGGTGCTGATTTGCCCGCCGGTCAGCAGGGGCATCAGGTCGATGCCCAGCATGCGGGCGCCAAAGAATGCCAGCACGCCCAGCAGCAACAGGGTGCGGCCCCCTTTGGTCTTTAGCAGTACCGGCAGCAGGCGCAGGGCAATGCCACCGCCCATGGCGGCATTGACCGGGGTGGTGTTTTGGCCTCGTCGGTCTTCAACATTGTCGCTGCGGCGACGGTTTTCCCAGCGCATGGTGCTTCTCCTGCTCAGGCTGTAGATGCGGGTTGGTGTGCGCGCGATTCTTTGCTGCCCGGCTTTCCTGGTTGTATCCGGTTTTGCCCCGGTTTATCCGGATGAATGTGAGCCAGCAGCATGCTGGTCGCAACATTTACAGAATGTCGGCGGGCAGGTCGGGTTCAATCAGTTGCAGCCAGGCCGCCAGCTGGGCGTAAGCCTCATCGGTGCCGAGGCGTTTGGTCGCAGAAAATAGCTGGATGCCGGCAATCTCGCCCCATTCATCCTGCAGCTGTTTGCGGGCTTTCTGCAGCGCTGTGCGCCCCGCACCTGGCGTCAGTTTGTCGCATTTGGTCAGCAACACATGCACCGGCATGCCAGTTTTTTTGGCCCAGTCGAGCATCATGCGGTCGAAGGCAGTGAACGGGTGGCGGATATCCATCATCAGCACCACGCCGGTCAGGCTGTTGCGCTGGCTTAAGTAGGCTTCCAGGTGTTTTTGCCAGTGTTGCTTGAGCGGGATGGGCACCTTGGCGTAGCCGTAGCCGGGCAGATCCACCAGCCGGCGCTGTTCGTCCAGGCTAAAAAAGTTGAGCAGTTGCGTACGCCCCGGTGTTTTCGAGGTGCGGGCCAGGTTGGCGCGGGTCAGCGTGTTGATGGCGCTGGACTTGCCGGAGTTGGAGCGGCCGACAAAGGCGACTTCGAGGCCTTCGTCTGGCGGGCACTGGTCAGCGCGGGCGGCGCTGATCAGAAATTGCGCCTTTTGACACAGGCCGGGAAGCGGGTTTTTTGCTTGCATGACATCTCCAGTGTGATTTTGATCATTCCCAGGCGTTTCAGTTTTACTGCCGGCAGTATATAATGCCGCCAATTTTGTGCATACATTGCATTGCTTGGCCTACACTTTAGGTTTTGTAGGGTTTATGCTGATAGCTGCATGATTTCGTGCCGGGCGCGTCAGAATGTCACAGAACAGCTGCGTTTGCTCTGGATAAATTTACTTTTGCCGTTGTTGGAATGAGCTGATGAACAAACTAGTCGTAAGTCTGTTGTTGAGCCTGGGCATCACTGGCCTTGCGCATGCGGCAGGTGATGCCGAAGCAGGAAAAAACAAGATCCTGACCTGTCAGGCCTGTCACGGAGCGGATGGCAACTCCGCATTGATGCCTACATACCCGAAGCTGGGTGGGCAGGGTGCCAACTATCTGTTCAAGCAGATGCAGGATATCAAGTCGGGCGAACGTCCGGTGGTCGAGATGACCGGCATGCTGGACTCGCTGTCTGATCAGGACATGCAAGATATCGCAGCCTGGTATGCCAGCCAGAAGGGCACCACCGGCTTTGCCGACCCCGAGCTGGTTGAGCATGGCGAAGCCCTGTTCCGTGGCGGCAAGCTGGCTGACGGCGTACCGGCCTGTAGCGGTTGCCACGCGCCTGACGGTTCTGGCCTGGACCTGGCTTTGTACCCCAAGCTGAGCGGCCAGAATGCGGACTACATCGCCAAGCAGCTGACCGACTTTCGTGAAGGTGATCGCTATAACGATGGTGATGCCATGACCATGCGCGATGTGGCCGAGAAACTCAGCAACAAGGACATCAAGGCGCTGGCCAGCTATATTCAGGGCCTGCACTGATTCCGGTTTTGCCGTTGCACCGCTGCAGCAGAACGCCATCGCTTTATAGCGGTGGCGTTTTTCGTTGTAAAACTGATTGAGAACAAGTTTGGGCATAACAGAAATGGCCGAGTTGGGTTATAGTTGACCCGGTTGGTGGGATATAGTCTGAAGGAGTTCACCATGCAGTTGATGGATAGATCTAAAGCGCTAAGCATTACGCCTTTTCTGCGCTTGGGTTTTCGGCCTTTTTTCTTTTTTGGTGTTTTGCTGGCAATGCTGGCCATACCGCTATGGATCATGGCGCTGACCGGGCACATCGAGTCATGGCAGCCCGTTGGTGGCTGGCTGGCCTGGCATCGCCATGAGCTGCTGTTTGGCTTTGCTGGTGCCATTGTTGCCGGTTTTTTGCTTACTGCAGTGCAGACCTGGACCGGGGTGCCGGGGCTGTCAGGCAAGTTGTTGCTGGGCTTGACAGTGGTTTGGCTGCTGGCACGTTTCAGCTGGTTGCTGGGCTTGCCGCTGGGCTGGGTAATTTTGTTTAACGGTTTGTTTATGCCACTGGTGGCGCTGCAAATGGCGCGCAGTGTCTGGCCGGTGCGGCAGGTGCGCAATTACCCGCTGGTGGTGGTGCTGGTGGTCCTGTCACTGCTTGAGTTTTTGGTGCTATATGGCGTGGCCAGGGGCGATGATGCCCTGCAGCGTCAAGGCGTGCTGGGCGGTGTCTGGGCCGTGGGCGCACTGATGAGCATTATTGGGGGCCGGGTGATTCCCTTTTTTACCCAGCGCGGCTTGCTGCGCATGCAGCAGGTGGCGCCGGTCAGCTGGCTGGAGCAGGCGTTGCAACTGGGTACGGCGGTCATCATTTTGTCTTTTGCGGCTGGCTGGGCATTGGAGCCCAATGCGTTTTTGGGCCTGATTTTCATCGCAATGGGAGTGGGGCACGGGGTGCGGGCCGGCCGCTGGCATGACCCCGGTCTCTGGAAAGTGCCATTGTTGTGGTCACTGCATATTGCCTACCTGTGGTTTATCATTGCGTTTTTGGCGATGGGGCTTTGGTATCTGGAGTGGATTGGCAGTCTCAGTCTGGCGGTGCATGCGCTAACAGTCGGAGGCATGTCGGGCCTGATTCTGGCGATGATTGCGCGCGTGACGCTCGGGCATACCGGCCGCATGCTGAATCCGCCGAAGGCGATGGTGGCCGGGTTCGTTATTTTTAATGTCGGGGCCCTGTTCAGGGTGTTTGGGGTGGGTGTGGCTTACACCAGCTTCTTGTGGCTGGCTGCACTGTGCTGGGTGGTCAGCCTGCTGATCTACCTGGTCACGTACGGGCCGATGCTGTGGCGCGCCCGCGTTGACGGTGCTCCGGGCTAGTGGGGCGCTTGCCGGGCAGGGCATCATGCAGGCGCAGGTATATGGCCTGCTGCCGGGGCCGCCTTTCATGCGGCCATAACACCGGTGTGGGAATGTGCCGGGCGGCCGGCGCATGCCGGCTGCAAGGACAGGAATCGACCTTGGTATAGCTGCTAAAAAATAGCGGGAGCCTAGAATGGGAAAATAAGCAGCGTCCTGTCCGGAGCGCAAGGTCCCCGAACGGCACGTATCACCGGTCTATCCGGCTGGTGCGCAAGTGCGGCACAAACTCATATGAACCGTATTTTTTGAGGTGATTTTCATGACACAGGATTTGAGCAAGTTCATTCGCAATCCCGATTTTTTGAACAAGGTGGTTTCTGCAGAAGAAGCAGCATCCTGGATTGACGATGGCATGACGCTGGGCATGAGCGGCTTCACCCTGTTTGGCGAGCCGAAAGAGTTCCCCATGGCACTGGCCGAGCGTGGCAAGAAAGAAAAGTTCAAGGTCAACCTGTTTACCGGTGCTTCCATGGGGCCGGCAGCTGATGGTTCCATGGCTGAAGCAGGCATTATCAACTTGCGTTTTCCGTACAATGCCAACCCCATTTTGCGCAAGCAGATTAACGAAGGCGAAGCTTTCTATATCGACCAGCACCTGTCACACAACGCCGAGTATGTGCGTCAGGGCGTTTTGCCGCAAATTGACTACGCGATCATCGAAGCCGCTGCCATTACCGAAGACGGCGACATCATTCCGACCGGCTCCGTGGGCAACTCGCCCATCTATGTCGAAACCGCCAAGCACGTCATTATCGAGGTGAACACTTCCGCGCCGGCTGCCTACGAAGGCATGCACGACATCTATATTCCTGGCCCTGCCGGTGAAAACGCCCGTTGTGATATTCCGCTATGCGAAGTCAGCCAGCGTATCGGTACTAACGGAATCAAGGTAGACCCGGCCAAGGTGCGCGGCATTGTCATCTCCAACCAGCCGGATATTCCGTCTCCGCTGTTTGAGCCAAACGAAGAAACCCAGCAGATTGCCGATAACCTGCTGCACTTTCTGCGCGAAGAAGTGGCCAAGGGCCGCCTGCCCAACAACCTGGCGCCGCTGCAGTCCGGTGTTGGCTCGGTAGCCAACGCGGTTCTGAACGGCATGCAGAAATCCGGCTTCAAGGATGTCATTGTTGCATCCGAAGTACTGCAGGATGGCGTGTTCGACCTGATTGATGCTGGCGTGGTCAAGTTCGCTGCCGGTACCGCCCTGTCGCTGTCCAAAAAGCGTGTTGATACCCTGGCCGAAGACCTGGAAAAGTACGCTGGCAAGGTGATGTTCCGCCCGCAGGAAATCTCCAACCACCCGGAGCTGATCCGTCGTCTTGGAGTCATTTCTTTCAACACTGCGCTGGAAGTTGACATCTACGGTAACGTCAACTCGACTCACGTCAGTGGTACGCACATGATGAACGGTATCGGCGGCTCAGGCGACTTTGCCCGTAACGCCCGTATTACCATGTTTGTGACTGCTTCCACGGCGAAAAACGGCGCGATTTCCTCAATCGTTCCTTTCGTCACCCACGTGGACCACACCAACCATGACGTGGACGTGATCATTACCGAGCAAGGCTATGCTGACTTGCGTGGTCTGGCGCCACGCCAGGCTGCTGAGGCAATCATCGAGAACTGCATGCACCCAAGCTACAAGCAGCAGGCCCGTGATTACTTCGAAGAGGCCAAGGCCAAGCGCGGCGGCCATACCCCGCACCTGCTGGACAAGGCCTTCTCCTGGCACATCAACCTGGCCGAAAAAGGCACCATGAAGCTGGACTAAGCCTGCTTTTGTGACTGGTTGTAAAAAGGGCTCTCCGGAGCCCTTTTTTATTGGCTGCAGTACCGGGAAGGGAAGAAAGCCCTTTTGGGTACGGTGCGAATGCACTTGCACCTGCAGCGAGAAGCATGGGGCTTGCTGCAGGGAGCTGTCCATCACTGAAGCGAGCCCGGTTGGGCAGGCTTTTGCATGACAGACAGCTGCTGGTGCCTCAGGCGTCTACCAGGGGCAAGGCGAGCTTGTTCTGCAGCCGTTGCTGGGCATGGCGCAGCTTTTCACCGGCCGATGGCTGCTGGCGCACATAGCTGCCGTCGGGCTGCAGTATCCAGGCGTGGGTGTTATCACGCAGGTAGTAGCCCAGCTCCCTGGTGATGCGGCGTACCATTTTTGGCTGTTCCAGCGGAAAACAGGCCTCAATACGCTTGTCCAGGTTGCGTTCCATCCAGTCGGCGCTGGACAGGAACAGCTTCTCTGTACCGCCAGCATTGAGGAAGTAGTACACCCGGCTGTGCTCCAGCTGACGACCGATAATCGAGCGTACCTGGATGTTTTCTGAAACACCGGCAATACCAGGTCGCAGGCAGCACATGCCGCGCACGATCAGGTCAATGCGGACACCCGCCTGGCTGGCACGGTAGAGCGCCTTGATCATTTTTGCATCGGTCAGGGCATTGACCTTGATGACGATGTGGGCGGGCTGGCCGTTCAGCGCGTTGGTTTCCTCCTGGACGATCATTTCCATCAGGCTGTTGCGCAGGGTAAAAGGTGCATGCAGCATGCGGTGCATTGGCTTGGCTTTGCCCATGCCGACCAGCTGGTTGAACAGGCTGGAAACATCTTCGCAGAGCTCGCGGTCGCCGGTCAGCAGGCTGTAATCAGTGTACAGACGGGCATTGTCGGCGTGATAGTTGCCGGTGCCCAGGTGGGCATAGCGTACCAGCTGGCCTTGTTCACGACGCAAGACCAGTGCCAGCTTGGCGTGGGTTTTGAAGCCCAGCATGCCGTATACCACGACCGCGCCGGCCGCTTGCAGGCGGCTGGCCAGGCTCAGGTTGGACTCTTCGTCGAAGCGGGCACGCAGTTCGATCACGACTGTGACTTCTTTGCCGTTACGGGCTGCTTCGACCAGGGCATCAACTATTTCGGAGTCGGCTCCGGCACGGTAGAGCGTCTGCTTGATGGCCAGCACATCGGGATCCTGGGCGGCACGACGCAGAAAGTCGATGACCGGAGTGAAGGATTCGTAGGGGTGGTATAGCAGCAGGTCTTGATGGGCGATAGCCTGAAACAGGTCCCCAAACCGCTGTGCCGCCCTGGGAATGGCCGGGCTGAATGGTGGAAAGCGCAGGTGCGGATGGCTAATCAGCTCGGTGATGGCGAACATCCGTGTCAGGTTGACCGGGCCGTGTACGCGATACAGTTCGTCTTCGTCCAGGTTGAACTGGCGCAACAGGTAGTCGACCAGGTGGGCTGGACAGTTTTCGGCTACTTCAAGTCGTACGGCATCTCCAAAACGGCGTGCATAGAGTTCGCCACGCAGTGCGTTGGCCAGGTCAGCAACATCGTCTACGTCCATTGACAGGTCAGCGTTGCGGGTCAGGCGAAACTGATAACAGCCGCGTACACTCATGCCGTGAAACAGGTCATCGGCATGGGCGTGGATGATCGATGACAAAAAAATGTGCTGCACGCCGCCATTGGTCATTTCTGCAGGCAGCGGGATCAGTCGCGGCAAGCTGCGCGGGGCTGGCAGAATGGCCAGGCCAGAGTCGCGGCCAAACGCATCGGTGCCTTCAAGTTCGACAATGAAGTTCAAGCTTTTGTTGGCCAGCAGGGGGAAAGGATGAGCCGAGTCCAGCCCGATAGGGGTGACCACAGGGGCCACTTCTGTGTGGAAAAAGTCCGCTACCCAGCTGCGAACCTGCGGCGTCCAGTGACGCCGGCGGACAAAGCGTATGCCTTCGGCCGCCAGGGCTGGCAGCAGGGTATCGTTGAGGATGCGGTATTGCCGGGCGACTTGTTCGTGCACGATTTCGGCAATCCGTGCCAGTGCCTGCTGTGGCTGAATTCCGTCGGCATTGATGCGCGGGCGTGAGTAGGTAACTTGGCGTTTTAGTCCGGCCACCCGAATTTCGAAAAATTCGTCCATGTTGCTGGAGAAAATCAGCAAGAACTTCAGCCGCTCCAGCAGTGGAACGCTTTCATCCAGTGCCTGCTCCAGCACGCGAATATTGAACTGCAGCTGGGACAGCTCGCGATTGATGTAGAGGCTGCTGTCATCCAGGGCGATGCTGGCGGGAAGGGGGCTGTCTGGCTGCATGGTTGACTTGTCCTGTGACTGGGGCGGGCATCGCATCAGGTGCGGTGGGGGCTTGCGCCGGGGGCTGCTGGTGCGAGTTCGTGCGCGCACCAAGGCTCCGGTGTGCCAATACTCTCGGTACGAATTTATTCGCACCGAGAGTCGCCGGTCAAGTGAGCCTTGCCATCACCCGGAGTAACCGGGTGATCTTTGTCGGGGTTATTTTTGTTGCAGCAGCTCGGCGGCGCGGGCTGCGAAGTAGGTGAGGATGCCGTCGGCACCGGCGCGCTTGAAGCCAACCAGTGACTCAAGGATGACATCTTCGCTCAGCCAGCCGTTCTGGATGGCGGCCATGTGCATGGCGTATTCGCCGCTGACCTGATAAGCAAAAGTGGGTGCCTTGAATTCTTCTTTGGTGCGCCAGACGATATCCAGATAAGGCATGCCGGGCTTGACCATGACCATGTCGGCACCTTCTGCCAGGTCAGTGGCCACTTCGTGCAGGGCCTCGTTGCCGTTGGCAGGGTCCATCTGGTAGGTGAACTTGTTGCCTTTGCCAAGGTTGGCGGCCGACCCGACTGCGTCGCGGAACGGGCCGTAGTAAGCGCTGGCGTACTTGGCCGAGTAGGCCATGATGCGGGTATTGACATGGCCGGCGTTTTCCAGGGCTTCACGAATGGCCTGGATGCGGCCATCCATCATGTCGGACGGGGCCACCACCTGGGCTCCGGCATCGGCATGGGACAGTGCCTGGCGCACCAGGGCATCAACAGTGACGTCATTCAGCACATAGCCGTTGTCATCGAGAATGCCGTCCTGGCCGTGAGTGGTGAAGGGGTCCAGTGCCACGTCGGTGATGATGCCCAGCCCGGGAAACCTTTCACGCAGGGCGCGGGTGGCGCGCTGGGCAATGCCGTTGGGGTCCCAGGCGGCGGCAGCGTCCAGGGACTTGTGCTCAGGCGGGGTGACGGGGAATAGGGCCAGGGCAGGAATGCCCAGGGCTACCCAATGTTCGGCTTCCTGCAGCAGCAGGTCGATCGACAGGCGCTCGACGCCCGGCATGGATGGGACTGCTTCGCGCTGGCCTTTGCCATCCAGGACGAAAACCGGCAGAATCAGGTCGTCCACGCTCAGGCGATTTTCGCGCACCAGGCGGCGGGAAAACTCATCCCGGCGGTTGCGGCGCAAGCGGGTGGCGGGAAACAGGCGTTGGGCTGTATTGGTCACTATAGGCTCCTTCGAACAGGGTACGTGGCAGGCACGCACCAAAATGATCATCTTATTTAACCATAAAAAGAGAATATTTCCTTGCATGTGGCGCATGCTCTGGTATCATTTGCGCCCTTGTCGTGTGCGGTATTCAACAGTGGAGTTGGATGGCGGCACAATTTCATATTTGAGGACACACCATGAAAGCTGATATTCATCCTAATTATGCCGAAATTAGCGCAACGTGCAGCTGCGGCAATGTTATCAAGACCCGTTCCACCCTGTGCCAGGACATCAGTGTTGATGTGTGCTCCGAGTGTCATCCTTTTTACACCGGTAAGCAAAAAGTGCTGGATGTGGGTGGCCGTATTGACCGCTTCAAGCAGCGCTTCGGTGGCTTCAGCAGCAAGTAAGCCGAATGTCTGCACAAAAAAGCGCCCGTGCCGGCGCTTTTTTTGTGCCTGCCCGCTGCCGCTTGCGCTTGTCGAATAGCGTCATCTTGCGTATGCTCAGTACCCTAAAAAACATAAGGACGGCGACCAGCGGGTCAGTTGGTCCCACCATTCTTTTTCTAGCGGAACGCCCATCATGTCAGACCTCAAAATTGCAGCCCTCGAATACCACATGTCGCCCCGGCCCGGAAAAACCAGCGTTGAGCTGACCAAACCGACTTCCAGTGCCCGCGACTTGGCACTGGCATACAGTCCGGGCGTGGCCGAGCCAGTACGCGAGATAGCCCGTGACGAATCGCTGGCTTATAAATATACCAACAAGGGTAACCTGGTGGCGGTAATTTCTGATGGCACCGCTGTGCTGGGGCTGGGCGATACAGGTCCGCTGGCCTCCAAGCCGGTGATGGAAGGCAAGGCAGTGCTGTTCAAGCGCTTTGCCGGTGTTGATGTGTTTGACATTGAGGTGGATTCGGAGAGCCCGCAGGCCTTTATTGATACCGTGCGCCGTATCTCTACCACTTTTGGTGGCATCAACCTGGAGGATATCAAGGCACCTGAGTGTTTCGAGATTGAGCGTGCGCTGATTGAGCAATGCAACATTCCGGTATTCCATGATGATCAGCACGGAACCGCGATCGTCACCGCTGCAGGCATGCTTAATGCGCTGGATATTGCCGGCAAGAAGCTGGAAGACTCCAGAATTGTTTGCCTGGGCGCAGGCGCAGCCGCAACCGCCTGTATGCGCCTGCTGATCAGTCTGGGCGCAAAGCTGGAAAACATTTTCATGGTCGACCGCAAAGGTGTGATTCATAGTGGCCGTGAAGACTTGAACCAGTACAAGGCGGCGTTTGCCCACGCCACTGAGCTGCATACGCTGGAGCAGGCAATGGAGGGCGCGGATATATTTGTCGGTTTGTCCGGGCCGAACCTGTTAAGTGCCGAAAACCTCAAGCGAATGGCGGAAAACCCGATTGTGTTTGCCTCGTCCAACCCGGACCCGGAAATCCGTCCAGAGCTGGCACACGCAACCCGCCCTGATGTGATCATGGCTACCGGTCGCTCGGATTATCCGAACCAGGTCAACAATGTGCTGTGTTTCCCGTTTATTTTCCGTGGTGCGCTGGACGTCCGTGCCAGCCGCATCAATGAAGAAATGAAAATTGCTGCCGTACATGCCATCCGTGAGCTGGCAACCTTGCCATGTCCGGCCGAAGTCTGTGCTGCTTATGGTCTGGAGAAGCTGGAGTTTGGTCGCAACTACATTTTGCCCAAGCCCATTGATGCGCGACTCATTACCCTGGTATCTGATGCAGTGGCACGTGCCGCGATTGACAGTGGTGTGGCGACTCTGCCATACCCGGAAAACTATCCGTTGCAGTCAGTCGAGAGCGTATTCAAGTCCTGATTGGTCGCCTCAACAAAAAACCGGCCCCCGTGGGGCCGGTTTTTTGTTGCCGGTAAACAGACCCTAGAACAGGTCAAACAGGTTGTCCTGGGGTGTCTGGGCGGGTGTGCCGCCGGGAGTGGAAAACTCAAACGCAGGGCTGAACTCGTCATCCATGCGTGGCGGGGTGTCTTCCTGCTTGAACAGTTCGAAGTAGCTGTTATCACTGCTGGGCGAGGCCAGCCGGCCGCTATCGCGGTCTACGCGCAGCACGCTCAGGCCGCTCGGCTCGGGCTGGTTGCTGGCGGGTGTGCCGGCCAGCGCCTGGCCCATATAGTCGATCCAGATTGGCAGTGCAATCGTCGCGCCATACTCGCGGCGGCCGAGTGTTTCCGGCTGGTCAAAGCCGGCCCAGACCGAGGTCAGCAGGCTGTAGTTATAACCGATAAACCAGCTGTCAAAAGAGTCGTTGGTGGTGCCGGTCTTGCCGGCCAGGTCGGTGCGTTTCAGGCTGAGCGCACGGCGACCAGTACCATGCTTGACGACATCCTTGAGAATGTCGGTAATCAGATAAGCAGTGCGTTCATCGATGACCGGCTCGGCCAGTACCGGCTCGTCGTCACTTTGTTCGCCCGCTGCTTCCTTTGCGTTCATGGATGCAAGGTGGGGGGTTATTGCAGGCTGGGCCTGGTACAGGACTTGGCCGTCACGGTCTTCAATGCGCTCAATAATATAGGGCTCGACCTTGTAGCCGCCGTTGGCAAATACGGCCCAGGCGCTGGTCAGGTCCATGGGGACTAAGGTTGCAGACCCGAGAGACAGGGACAGGTTGGGCGGCAGGTTTTCTTTTTTCAGGCCGAAGTGGCTGATGTAGTCGCGAGTGTAAGGGATGCCGATATCCTGCATCAGGCGGATCGATACCATATTGCGTGAGCGGTACAGGCCTTCGCGCAGCCGGATCGGGCCGAGGAAGTTGTTGTCGGAGTTTTTCGGCCGCCAGGCTTCTTTCATGCCCGCTTCGAAGATTTCGATTGGTGCATCATTGATCATGCTGGCAGCTGTGTAACCGGCATCCAGTGCAGCGCTATAGATGAAGGGCTTGAAGCTGGAGCCAGGCTGGCGTTGAGCCTGGGTGGCACGGTTGTAGTGGCTGTGTTCAAACGACAGGCCACCGACCAGTGCGCGAATGGCGCCATCGTGCGGGTTTAGGGATATCAGGGAAGCCTGGATTTTTGGCAGTTGAGAGAATGCCAGGCTGCCATTTTCGTCACTTTGCTCAACGCGAATCAGGTCCCCCACCTTGACCACGGCCGCCGGGTTGCTGGGTGGGGCGCCACGGCTGGAGTTGCTGAGGAAAGGGGCGGCCCAGCGCATGGTTTGCCAGCTGACGTGTTCTTCACTGCCGTCGGACAGCATGACAAAAATACCGTCATCGGCGATGGCACTGACAATGGCCGGAATGAAGCGGTTGATACGTCTGGTGTTGCGTAGTACGTTTTGCCATTCGCTGCGTTTTTCAATATGGGCTTCGGGGCCGCGATAGCCATGGCGCCGGTCATAGTCGGTCAGCCCGCTGAAAACGGCATTCTGAGCATGGTTCTGCAGGCTGGATGGAACGGTGGTGTAGACGTTGAGGCCATTTGTATAGGCATCACTGCCATAGCGGTTGATCATTTCCAGGCGTACCATTTCCGCGACGTAGGGTGCATAGACATCCGGGGTTTTGATGTGTAGTTTGGCATCCTGCTCGGCGTTGACGGCTTCGTCATATTGTTGCTGGCTGATGTGGCCCAGTTTCAGCATGCGACCCAGAATCCAGTCGCGGCGTTCTGTGCTGCGGGCGGGGTTGGCGATAGGGTTGTAGCGCGAGGGGGCTTTGGGCAGGCCGGCCAACATGGCCATTTGTGACAAATTCAGCTCTTTTATTGACTTGCCGTAGTAAACGTTGGCGGCAGCTTCGATACCATAGGCGCGGTTGCCCAGGTAAATCTTGTTGACATAGAGTTCGAGGATCTCGTTTTTGCTCAGTTCTCGTTCTATTTGCAAGGCAAGCAGGATTTCATTGGCTTTGCGTGAAAAGCTGCGTTCGCTGGTGAGGAAGAAGTTTTTGGCCACTTGCATGGTGATGGTGCTGCCGCCGGTCTGGATCCGGCCGGTTTTGATCAGTTGTGCAGCAGCGCGCAGCAGGCTGCCGGGGTCCACGCCGTGATGTTTTGTGAAGTTGTCGTCCTCGGCGGACAGCAGGGCGTTGATAAAATCTGGCGGGACTTCGTCAAAACGGATGGGTGTGCGGCGCATTTCGCCGAACTCTTCAATAAGAAGTTCATCCTGGCTGTAGACACGCAATGGCATCTGCAGTTCCATATGGCGGAGCGATTCCACTGACGGCAAATTTGGGCTCAGATACAAATAGGCACCAGCCAAACTGAGGACTACTCCGCAAATTAGCGCAATGACAAGGGCAAACAGGAATTTTACGACGAACATCAAGGCAGGTTTATTCCCAATAAAAATGAATGGGTTAGCGGTTCTGGTGGTTGGGGATACAAAATTACGGCACATTATAAGCGCTTTTTTTGTCTGGAAGCCATTTGCGAATCAGGCTAGAGTGGTATTTAATGTGGAAACCCAAAAAACGTCTGTAAGTGACGGATGCTGATAGGAATTCTACCGTGCTAGGGCTCTTCAAGAAAAAATCAAAAACCATGCTGGGGATTGATATCAGTTCAACCTCGGCCAAGCTCATCGAGTTGAGCCGTACAGGTACAGGCTACAAGGTAGAGGCTTTTGCTGTAGAGCCTTTGCCGCCGAATGCGATTGTCGATAAAAACATTGCCGAACTGGAGCTGGTTGGGCAGGCCTTGAGCCGGCTGGTGGCCAAATCACGCACCAGCCTCAAAGAGGCAGCGGTGGCCGTGTCAGGTGCTGCCGTCATCACCAAGCAAATCCTGATGGAGCGTGGCCTGAGCGAGGACGAGCTGGAAGCTCAGTTGAGCCTTGAAGCAGATCAGTACATACCATACCCGATTGACGAGGTGGCCATTGATTTCGAAGTGCTGGGACCGTCCAGTACGCCCGATCGGGACCTGGTGTTGCTGGCTGCCTGCCGCCGTGAGAATGTTGAAATCAGGGAGGCCGCACTGGCGCTGGCAGGACTCAAGGCGAAAGTAGTTGAGGTTGAAGCCTATGCTCTTGAGCGTGCTTTTGGTCTGGTTGCCGAGCAGCTGGAAGGGCGCGGCGAAGAGCTTACTGTGGCTGTTGTAGATGTGGGTGCAACCACTATGACCCTGAGTGTGATGCACAAGGGCGAGACGATCTATACGCGCGAACAGATGTTCGGTGGCAAGCAGCTGACCGACGAGATTCAGCGCCGTTACGGGCTGTCCTACGAAGAAGCCGGCCTGGCCAAAAAACAGGGCGGGCTGCCTGATGATTATGAGCAGGAAGTGCTTGAGCCGTTTAAAGAAACCATTTCACAGCAGATTTCCCGTGCGCTGCAGTTTTTCTTTGCTACCGGGCAGCTGACCGAAGTTGATTACATTTTGCTGGCAGGGGGGACATCGGCGATTCCCGGGCTTGATGCGCAGGTGCAGCAAAGTATCGGTACGCCGACGGTGGTGGCCAACCCCTTTGCCTCGATGTCGGTGGACAACAAGGTTAATGTCGAAGCGCTAGCCAGTGAGGCGCCTTCCCTGCTGATTGCTTGTGGCCTGGCAATGAGGAGTTTTGACTGATGGCACGTATTAACCTTCTGCCCTGGCGTGAACAGCTCAGGGAACAGCGTAAACAGCAATTTGTTGCCACCCTGATAGGCGTGTTGCTGGCGGGAGCTGCACTGGTATTTCTTGCCGACCAGGTGTTTGGCAGAATGATCGAACAGCAGCAGGCGCGTAATGCCTATATCCGTCAAGAAATTACCGCACTGGATGCGCGCATCAAGGAGATTAGCGAGCTGCGCAAAAAGCGCCAGGAGCTGATCGACCGGACCAAGGTCATTCAGGACTTGCAAGGTAACCGCCCGATTGTGTCGCGCATTTTTGACCAGCTGGTGCGGACGATACCGGATGGCGTGTATTTTTCTTCTGTGAAAATGACGGGTAAAAATATAGCCATTGAGGGCGTCGCAGAGACCAATAACCTGATTTCCAGCCTGATGCGCAACCACGATGCCTCCGAATGGCTGACAGCACCCAGCCTGGCTGAAGTCAAGAGCATCGAAGGGCCGGAAGCGGGTGGCGAGGAGCTGAGCCGTTTCAAGCTTACCGTCCAGCAAACCCGGCCCAGTGACCAGGCGAAAGAACAAGGAGCGCAGCCATGAGCTGGAAAGACTCGCTGAAAAGTCTGAACGAAATCGACTTTAACGATCTGGATCTCAATAATCTGGGCTCCTGGCCGGCACCGGTCAAGGTGATTGTTTCTGTATTTTTATTGATAGCGGTAGTGGCGGGCGGCTACTTCCTGCATGTGCAAGACCTGCAGGACGAGCTGGCACACTATCAAAATGAAGAAGTTACACTGAAGCAGCAGTTTGAGATGAAGGTTCGCCAGGCGGCCAACCTGGAGGCGTACAAGGAGCAGATGGTGCTCATGGAGGCATCCTTCGACCAACTGCTGCGTCAGCTGCCCAGCGACACAGAAGTGCCAGGCCTGCTGGAGGACATTACCAGTGCCGGCCTTAACTCGGGGCTGGAGTTTGAGGAAATCAGGCTGCTGCCGGAAGTAGCCCAGCAGTTTTATATCGAGTTGCCGATTCACGTAAAAGTGTTCGGTGGCTACCACGAGCTGGCTACGTTTGTCAGTGCAGTGGCCAGCATGCCGCGTATTGTTACATTGCACGACTTCCAGATTGAGCGTGGCAAGAGCGGTAGCGCATCACGCCTGGGGATGAGCATCCAGGTCAAGACCTACCGGTATAACGATCAGGGACTGGCGAAATGAAAAAACTAGCTTATTTGGGTTTTCTGGCTGTGCTTGGGGGGGCTTTGGCCGGCTGTGACAGGGGGTCATTTGCTGACCTGCAGGCGTATATGGATGAGGTTCGTGCCCAGCCCCGTGGCAAAATCGAACCAATGCCCAAGGAGGTTATATACGAGCCCTTCACATATAAAGCATCAGGCTTGCGCAGCCCTTTTCAGCCTCCGCTCAAGATGGAGCTGGCGCGCCAGGAGCGTGGGCGTAGCGACATTCGACCGGATGAAACCAGGGTTAGAGAGTTTCTGGAAAATTTCAACATAGAGTCGTTTGTGATGGTTGGAACCCTGGCGAACAAGGGAGGATCTTTTGCCCTGATACGCGGCGGTGACGGCGTGCACCGTGTGCGTGTTGGTGACTACCTGGGACGTAACCACGGACGCATTGTTTCAATTACGGCGGATGCTGTAGAAGTGATAGAGCTGGTGCCGGATGGAGAGGACGGCTGGTTGGAGCGCCCGCGCACACTGGCCCTGCAGGAACGCTCGTAAGGTGAAGAATCATGCATAAAATTAACCGGACAGAACAACGGAAACGGATTATGAGAACTCAACTAGTGTCACGTGCGCTGGCAACCTTGATGGCGGTGGCTGCACCGGCTCTGTTTGCTGCTGACCTGAATGCACTTGATGTTGCCAGTTTGCCGGGTGACAGGGTCGAGCTGAAATTTTCTTTTGACGAGCCGGTGGACCTGCCGCGTGGCTATACCATTGAGCAGCCAGCCCGCATTGCGCTGGACCTGCCCGGTGTAAGCAGCAAGCTGAAGAAAAAACACCATGAGCTGGGGAGCGGCAATGCACGCAGTGTCACTGTGGTAGAGGCCCAGGAACGGACCAGGGTGATTATCAACCTGACCAGTCTGACCGGGTATAACACCAGGGTTGAGGGCAACCAGCTGTATGTTGTGGTGGGTGACGGCATTGCGAACAACACTGCCGAGGCGCCCAGGAGCGTGACCAAGCCGGCCCGGGCGGTTTCGGCCCGGGCGGTGAAGAACATTGACTTTCAGCGCGGTGAAGCAGGTGAAGGCAACGTTATCATTGACCTGAGCAACACGGCCGGCAGCCCGAACATTCAGGAGCGCGGTAACCGTATCGAGATGCTCTTCCCGAAAACCGCATTGCCGGACGAGCTGCGCGTACGGTATGACGTCAAGGATTTCGCAACTCCGGTCAACTTCATCAGTGCAACCGAGAAGGCGGGCGGAACCAGTATTGTCATTGAGTCATCCGGTGACTTCGACTATCTGGCCTACCAGACAGACAACCGCATGACCGTCAGCGTCAAGCCAATGACGAAGCAGGAGAAAGAAAAGCGGGATGCCGAGCGTTTCACCTACACAGGTGAAAAGCTGTCGTTGAACTTTCAAGATATTGATGTCCGCTCAGTATTGCAGCTGATTGCCGACTTTACCGACCTTAACCTGGTGGCCAGTGACACTGTTCAGGGCAACATCACATTGCGCTTGCAGAACGTGCCCTGGGACCAGGCGCTCGAGCTGGTGTTGAAAACCAAGGGTTTGGCACAGCGCAAAGTGGGTAATGTGTTACTGGTGGCACCAGCTGATGAGATCGCTGCACGTGAGCGCCAGGAGCTGGAGGCCCAGCAGCAGATTGCTGAGCTGGCACCACTGCGTCGTGAGCTGATCCAGGTGAACTATGCCAAGGCCGCCCAGATCGCCGCTCTTTTCCAGTCGGTTGCCGGCGGCCAGGATTCAGCTGACCGTGGATCGGTTACTGTGGATGACCGTACCAACAGCATTATTGCTTACCAGACCCAGGACCGGCTGGACGAGCTGCGCCGTGTGGTCGCCCAGCTGGACATTCCTGTGCGACAGGTGATGATTGAGGCGCGTATAGTCGAAGCATACGTTGACTATGGTAAAGAGCTGGGTGTGCGCTGGGGTGGTGCGTTTAGAGCTGGCTCGGGTGATTGGCGTATGTTTGGTAAAGATGGCAATGTTGGTATTGAGGATGAGGACGGGGTTGCGTGTGGACCTTTTGCTGGTCGTTGTTCTTTGCCGACCAACAGCAGCGGCTCGCCTGTTCCATTTGTCGACCTTGGGGCGAATGCGGCAACGTCGGGTTTTGGGATTGGCTTTGTTAGCAATAGGGCAATACTGGATCTGCAGCTGTCTGCGATGGAAAAAAGTGGAAATGGTGAGATAATTTCGCAACCCAAGGTGGTCACTTCAGACAAGGAAACTGCGAAAATCATGAAAGGCAAAGAAGTTCCATATCAGGAGGCCAGCTCCAGTGGTTCGACCAGCACCTCCTTTAAAGAGGCATCGCTGTCGCTGGAAGTGACGCCACAGATTACTCCCGATAACCGTATTATCATGGACGTCAAGGTAACCAAGGATGAGGTTGACTTTGCTAATGCACTGAATGGTGTGCCGCCGATCAATAAGAACGAAGTGAATGCCAAGGTTTTGGTGGCCGATAGTGAAACCATTGTACTGGGCGGAGTGTTTTCTAATCAGCGTCTCAAAGGCGAAGATAAGGTTCCTTTTCTTGGTGATGTTCCCGTCATTGGGCGTTTGTTCAAGCGCAACATGGTGGTTGATAATAAAACGGAGCTGCTGATTTTCATTACACCGCGCATTCTGGCCAACCAGGCCATTAGCCTGAACCATTGATGTGATGCGCAAGCGTAACCTCACTCTGGTTGGGCCGATGGGGGCAGGTAAAAGCACCATCGGCCGGCTGCTGGCAAGAGAACTGGGGCTGGCTTTCAAGGATTCCGACCGGGTGATAGAGGAGCGCACCGGGGCCAGCATTCCCCTGATTTTCGAGCTGGAAGGCGAGCGGGGGTTTCGTGACCGTGAGCAGCAGGTCATTGCAGAGCTGATGCAGTGTCGCGGTTTGGTGCTGGCTACAGGCGGCGGTGCCATTTTGCGGCCGGAAAACCGCAGTACACTGGTGTCCGGTAGCCTGGTTGTGTACTTGCATACCTCCGTTGAGCATCAGCTGGAGCGTACGGCGCGGGACCGTAACCGGCCCTTGCTGCAAACAGACAACCCCAGGCAAGTGCTTGAGGACCTGCTCAAGGTGCGCGAGCCCCTGTACCGCGAAGTGGCTGATATCATCATCGAAACGGACACCCGGCCGCCGCGCCTGGTCGTCCAGGAAATTCTGGAACAGCTTGATTTGTAAGGTCACAGCTGTGAATATCAGTAGTTTGACCTAACCCGTACGGTACCTATCATGCGAACCCTGACCGTTGACCTGGCTGAACGCAGCTACCCCATTCATATCGGCTCCGGTATTTTGCACCGTGCGGATTTGTTCCATCCGCACCTGGCCAGCCGCAAGGTTGCCATTGTGAGCAATGCCAGTGTGGCACCCCTGTATTTGGATACTTTGCGCCAGGCTCTGCAAGACTACGAGCTGACCGAGATCATTCTGCCGGACGGCGAATCTTATAAAGACTGGCCAACCCTGCAAAAAATATTTGATGCCCTTTTACAAGACAGGCATGACCGCAAGACCACGCTGATTGCTTTGGGCGGCGGCGTCACCGGTGACATGACCGGCTTTGCGGCTGCCTGCTATCAGCGGGGTGTGAATTTCATCCAGGTACCGACAACCCTGTTGTCACAGGTGGATTCATCCGTGGGTGGGAAAACGGGCATCAACCACCCGTTGGGCAAGAATATGATCGGGGCGTTTTACCAGCCCAGGGCAGTCATTATCGATACCAATACCCTTGGCACCTTGCCAGGGCGGGAGCTGTCCGCAGGGCTGGCCGAGGTGATCAAGTATGGCCTGATTTGCGATGAGCCATTTCTGGGCTGGCTGGAGCAGCATATGCAGCAGCTGGTCTCGCTGGAGCCGGCAGCGTTGACCGAGGCAATTGAGCGTTCTTGTCAGGCCAAGGCGCGTGTGGTCGCTGAAGATGAGCGGGAGTCGGGAATTCGCGCAATTCTTAATCTGGGTCACACGTTTGGGCACGCCATTGAAACCGAAATGGGATATGGCAGCTGGCTGCATGGAGAAGCTGTCGCTGCGGGAACTGTTATGGCGCTGCATATGTCGCAACTGCTGGGCTGGATTGACAGCCAAGAGTTTCAGCGGGGGGTGGCCTTGCTGGCCAGGGCTGGCTTGCCGGTGGTGCCGCCCGCCAAGATGCGTGCCGCCGATTTCCTTAGGCATATGGCAGTCGACAAGAAGGCGCTGGACGGACAGATCAGGCTGGTATTGCTCAGGCGCACGGGAGAAGCACTGGTTACCGCCGATTACCCCCAGGAGCTGCTGGATGCAGTGCTGCAGGCAGATTACCAAACGTTGACAGCAGCACGTTAGGCAGGTAGGTGGCATGGATATCCGGCAGGATAACAACAGCTTTATTCGGCACTATGGCTTGCAGCACAATCCATTTTCTACAGCCAGCAGTTTCCAGTTTTTTCGGGCGCGTCGCCGCGAGGTGCTGGAGCAGCTGATTCACTTTGCCCGTTATAGTCAGCTGATGTTGGCGGTGACCGGACCGCGCGGCAGTGGCAAGACAGTGTTGCGTCATGCCGTGGTTGCCGCCAGCAAGGAAACAGCACTAAACGTAGTGGTTTCTGCGCTGAAAAATAGCGATGCCGCTGGTATTGCCCAGCAGCTGGCCTACGCATTGCAGTGTAGCAACGCAGATGTTATGAGCTTGCTGCATGCGGTAGAGCAGTCGGTATTGGCTGGCAAGGAAGTGCAGTTGCTGGTGGATGACGCAGAAGTCCTTGATGGTTCTGCGCTGGCGCTGCTGCAGCGGCTTGCTGCCGGCAGTGGCAAGACACGTTGTCGGGTGTTTTTGTTTGGCGAGCCAGCTCTGCAGACCCTGTTGCAGGCTGTGGATAGTGCAGATGGCTTTGAATACCATCTGGTTGAGCTGGAACCATGGCAGAGCGAGGAAGTAGAGGAATACCTTCAGCAAAGATTGCAGGCGGCCGGACAGGATCTGGACCTGTTTACCGATCAGGAGCTGGGCATTCTTTTGGAGCGTGGCCAGGGCTGGCCAGGGGTGATTAACCAGTTGGCGCAAGAGTTGCTGCTGGCACGCATGCAGGGCGAGCAGCTGGAGCCTGCTTCGGCGTCGCCGCGGAGAACCATGCCGGCGTTGCCATACCGCCACCTGCTGGCGTTGCTGGTCACTGCTTTCCTGTTTGTCTTTGCTTGGTATCAGCTGGATGATAGCGAAAGTAAGCAGCCAGCCGCCGGGCCGGCCGGCCCGGCACAGGGCCAGGCAGCAGCACAGCCACAGAGGCGTGTCATGCTGGATATTCAGCCCGGTGAGCCGGTGGATGCGCCGGCTAGGCAGGTACAGCAGCCTGCCAGGCCGGCACCTGCCGAGCCACAGGCGCCCGTGATATCTGAAACCGCACCCGGGCCGGCTCGCGAAGAAGCAGTGGCTGTTGCTCCCGAGCCACCTGCGGTTGCCAAAGAAACACCGGCAGCCAGCGCACCTGCTTCAGGGCCGCAGCCGGCGGCAACCCCCAAAACACAGCCTCAGCCAGCTGCGCGGGCAAAGCCCAGGGTGGCGGCTGCTGTTGCTGAACGTCGGGCAGCCAATGGCGATAACTGGTATGCCGCCCAGCCGGCCCAAAGCTATACACTGCAGCTGTTTGCGACAGCCAGCGAGCAGAATGCGCGGCAATTTGTACAGGCAAACGGTAATCAGTTTCATTATTTCCGCAAGATCCACCAGGGGCAGCAATTGTTCGTTGTCACCCATGGCCGCTTTGACAATGCAGCGGCAGCCCGGAGTGCCGCTGAACGCTTGCCCGAGTCAATACGCCGCAATAAACCCTGGCCGCGCACTTTTGCCAGTATTCGGCAGGAAATGCGTTAGTGGGGCTTTGGGGCCAGCATCATTCAGGCGGCTTCAGTGGCGGGACTCCTGCACTGTGCTGCAGTTGGAGGAGGGTTGAGATGTTTCGCACGATTTTTTTGTTGTCGTCTTTTGGGCTGGCCGCAAGTGCCCTGGCCGATGGCTATTTGCGTGATCAGGCAGAGGTGGAAGCTTTGCTCACTGGGGCTACCCTGGATGGTATTTATCTGCGTACGAACTCGGCATACAGGCTGACCTTCCGTGAAGACGGTACGCTTGACGACGGCCGTGAAACAGCTGCTCGCTGGTGGATCAGTGAGCAGGGGCAGTATTGCCGCGAATGGCTGGCCGGCCCGCTGGCGGGCAACGAGGGCTGCATGGATATACGTCTGCACAACGGGCAGGTCCAGCTGTTTTTTGATGGCAGGCAGGTGGCCGAAGGTGTTCTGCAGCGCTGATCTGCTCAGGCTTGATCTGTGCTGGCCAGACAGGGGCGGGCCGGAGAGCTGTCCCAGCTATTGAAGATGCCTGTCAGCAGAATGTCGAGGTATGGCTGGATGTTGCTGGCATCAAGCAGCTCTGGATCGCGCAGCCAGTCACTGAGCAGCCCAACAAAGAGTGAGTGCAATGCCACGGCAGCCATGCGTGGGCTGATGCCGCTCCGCAGCCGCCTGATTACATGGGGTTCGGCAAACAGGGCAGTACAGAGATCAATGAACTCGTTGATGAAAACTTCGTGCTGCTCTTCTGCTTCGCGCAGCTCTTCAGTGAACTCGCAGCGACGTAGCAAAATGGTGAAAATCTGTCGTTTGCGCGGCTCGCGTACGAGGGTAGCCATGGCTTCGGTGCAGAGGTTGCGCAGGCCGAAGATGGGGTTTTCGGGGTCACACTGCTTGACTCTCTGTACGATCTGCTCGGATGGCAGGCGTACCTGGCTAAGCATGGCGTGAAACAAGTCTGCCTTGTTTTTAAAGTGCCAATACACTGCACCGCGTGTAACGCCTGCCTGCCTGGCTATCTGCTCCAGTGATGTGTGTGCAACGCCTTGTTGCAGAAACAGGTTGGCGGCAGCCTCAAGAATGGCAGAGCGAGTCTTGTGGGCATGTTGTTTGGTTCGGCGCATGGTCTGGGGTGTATCGACTGAGGGTGTTGCAAGTTTACCCTTTGTCGCCCATGCGGGGTAGGTTTGTGCTATTTATCTTGATTTGCAGGACAGATTAAAACATTTTTCCAAAAGGCTTGACGACCATGGAAATTCTGGTAATATAGCGCGCCATCAGCAGGCAACAACGACATGTTGATTGTTTGATGATTCAGTTCCGCGATAGCTCAGTCGGCAGAGCAAACGGCTGTTAACCGTTAGGTCCCTGGTTCGAGCCCAGGTCGCGGAGCCAAATTTACGGGGTATAGCGCAGTCCGGTAGCGCGCCTGCTTTGGGAGCAGGATGTCGGGAGTTCGAATCTCTCTACCCCGACCAACATGGGTCGTTAGCTCAGTGGTAGAGCAGTTGGCTTTTAACCAATTGGTCGCAGGTTCGAACCCCGCACGACCCACCATACAAAAACGCCCAGTACAGCGTACTGGGCGTTTTTGTATCTGGTGCTCAAGTCAAGCAGCAAAAAAGCAATAAAAGGCAACAGGGGGCAACACCCTAATGCCTTTGCTTAATAAAGCACTGGACAATTACCAGTGCCTTGTAGCAAAAAAACCGGCCCAACATGCTTATTTGCCATGAACAGGCTGTGTTTTTGCTGGCTTTTTGCCAGGCCCTGGCTGCCTCGTCCACTGTGTTCAGTCACTCTTGGGTGCTTTTCCTCCGGTGGTATTTTCAAATCCTTGCGCGCAGGTGTCACGCAGCATATCGCTCTAGAACCACTCCGGCCTCGATATGCCCGGTCCAGGGAAACTGGTCAAACAATGCACAGCGGATGATCCGGTGGGTGTCACTTAATTGCCGGACATTCTCTGCCAGGGTTGTCGGGTTGCAGGATATATACAGAATACGCTCAAAACGCCGTACCAGTTCGCAGGTGTCCGGGTCCATGCCGGCACGGGGCGGGTCCACAAATACAGTGCCGAAATTGTACTCTGCAAGGCTGATGTGTGCCAGGCGGCGGAACACACGGGTGCCGTTAAGGGCCTGGGTCAGCTCCTCGGCAGACAGCCGTACCAGCTCGATAGTGTCGATGCCGTTGTCGTTCAGATTGGCCAGGGCAGCATTCACCGAGGTTTTGCTGATTTCAGTCGCCAGGACTTTGCGTACCCGGGTAGACAGTGGCAGGGTAAAATTGCCGTTACCGCAGTAGAGCTCAAGCAGGTCGTCATTACGCTGCCCCAGTGCTTCGTGGGCCCAGTTCAGCATGTGCTGGTTGACGCCGCCGTTGGGCTGGGTAAAGGCCCCTTCAGGTTGGCGGTAGCTGTATTCGCGGCCGGCAACGGTGAGTCGCTCGGTGACGTAATCCCTGTCCAGCACCAGACGTTTGCCGCGTGAACGGCCAATAAGCTGAATGCCCAGTGCTTCGGCGACCGGTTGCGCGGCGACCATCCAGTCTTCGTTGAGCGGGCGGTGATAGCACAGGGTAACCAGTGCTTCGCCCGACAATGTGGTCAGGAACTCGGCCTGAAACAGGCGGTGTGACAGCTCGGGTTCGGCCTGCCAGGCAGCCTTCAGCTGTGGCATCAGCTCGTTGATGCGCTGGCTGGCAATGGGCAGCTGTTCAAGCAAAATTGGGTGATGCTTGTCGCCCGGGCTGAACATGGCGTAATGGCCGACGCCGCTTTCAAACCAGATGCGAAACTCGGCACGCAGGCGAAAGTGTTGCGGGGCGGAAGCGAAAACCTCTGGCTGCGGGCTGGCAAAGGGTGCCAACAGCTGTTGCAGGCGTTTCTGTTTGGCCTGCAGCTGGGCGTTGTAGGCGGTCATGGAGTAATCAGTGTTATATGGCATGGTTGTCAGGGCACCGTGGTGATCAAGGGAAGAAGCCGAGCTTGATGACGAACAGGATTGACAGAATCCACAAGGCCGGGTTGAGGTCACGATGACGGCCCGCCAGCAGTTTGATGGCGGTCCAGCTGATAAACCCGAAGGCGATGCCATTGGCAATCGAAAAAGTCAGCGGCATGGTCAGTGCGGCGACCACCACCGGAGCGGAGACAGTCAGGTCTTGCCAGTCGATTTTGGCCAGACCTTCGGTCATCAGCACGGCAACAAAGAAGAGTGCCGGCGCGGTGGCGTAGGCAGGAATGGCAGCGGCCAGCGGCGCAAAAAACAGGCTGAGCAAAAATAGTGCGGCCACCACGCAGGCGGTCAGTCCGGTACGGCCGCCGGCGGCGACACCCGCCGCCGACTCGACAAAGCTGGTGGTGGTGGAGGTGCCCATGCAGGCACCGGCCATGGTGGCGGTGCTGTCGGCCAGCAGCGCCTTGCCCAGCTTGGGCATCTGGCCTTTTTCATCCATCAGGCCGGCTCTTTGGGCCACGCCAATTAGAGTGCCTGAAGTATCAAACAGGTCAACGAACAGAAAGGCAAAAATCACGCTGACCAGCCCGACATCCAGCGCTCCGGCAATATCCAGCTGCAGCAGGGTTGGCATCAGGCTCGGCGGCAGGCTGACAATGCCGTCCAGTGACGACAGGCCCATCAGTATGGACAGGCCGGTGACCAGCAGGATGCCGATCATCACCGCGCCGGTGACCTGACGGTAAACCAGTGCGACAATCACCATGAATCCAAGCACGGCAAGGATCGGACCAGGCTGGCTGAGGTCGCCAAGGCCGACCAGTGTCGCCGGATTGGCCACTACGATGCCGGCATTTTTCAGCGCAATCAGCGCCAGGAACAGACCGATACCGGCGCTAATGGCCGAGCGTAACGGCAAGGGAATGCTATTGATGATCCACTCGCGCACCTTGAACAGCGACATGGCAAAGAAAATCAGCCCCGACAGGAATACCGCGCCCAGTGCCACCTGCCAGCTGTAGCCCATGGTCAGCACGACTGTATAGGTGAAAAAGGCATTCAGGCCCATGCCCGGTGCCAGGGCAATGGGGTAGTTGGCCAGCAGGCCCATGATCAGTGAGCCGATCACGCCCGCCAGGCAGGTGGCGACGAACACCGCACCCAGGTCCATGCCCGTTTCCGCCAGCATTGGCGGGTTGACGAACAGGATGTAGGCCATGGTGAGGAAAGTGGTGATCCCGGCAATGACTTCCGTACGTACGGTTGTGTTGTGGGCTTCAAGCTGGAAAAGACGTTCAAGCATGGTCTGCAACCTGGGCAAAAAAACAGGGCGTAAGGATACCAGCCGATCGTCACTTAAGTCATGCGGGAGGGGAACTGGATAAACATTGAATAAAAGCGGCCGGGGGCACGAAACGCCAGGGGATGGCATCCTGCCACTGGAGTCTGGCTTCGGGCTGGCGTATTTTTTATTGGCAGGCCTGTGTCAAAAGCTATCTGTCCACTGGAGTCTGGGGTATTCTGCGTTATTCAAATAATAAAAACGCATGTTTAAATTCGCAGGATTCCTTGCATGAAACATAGAGTTTTTTTCGGTTTGGCAGGCTTTTTGGGTGCCCTGTTGTTAGCAGGTTGCGAGCAACCGCCGGAGCAGGAGCAGCCGCCACGGCCAGTGCTGGTGGTACAGCCCGAGCCGGCACACCAGGGGGCAGGCATGTATCCGGGTGAGGTGCGGGCCCGCTTTGCACCGGAGCTGGCCTTTCGTGTAGGCGGCAAGGTGACGCGGCGGCTGGTACAGACCGGTCAGCGTGTTCGTGCCGGCGAGCTGTTGGCCGAGCTGGATCCGTCCGATTTGCAGCTGCAGGTGCAGGCCATGCTGGCCCAGCAGGCAGAAGCCCGGGCCGGCCTGGCGCTGGCGCGTGACGAACTGGAGCGTTACCGCAAGCTATATCAGAGCAATCTGTTGAGCAAGTCTCAGCTTGATAGTCTGCAGACCAATGAAAAGCGTGCCCGGGCACGGCTTGAACAGGCCGGCGCTTCACTGGAGCATGCCAAAAACCAGTTGCAGTATGGCCGTTTGCTGGCCCCCGAGAGCGGCATCATTGCCCAGACCCGGGTTGAGGCCGGGCAAGTGGTGGCAGCGGGTCAGCCGGTATTTGTGCTGGCGGCCGACGGTCAGCGTGAGGTGGAGTTCAGCATTCCGGAGCAGGCTTATGCCGGCTTTGCGCTGGGCCAGCCTGTGCAGGTGAGCCTGCTGAACCGGCCGGAGCAGCGGCTGGCCGGTGAAATTCGTGAGCTGGCGCAGTCGGCTGATCCGCGCTCGCGTACGTTTAGCGCAAGGGTCAGCCTGGCGGGGGAGGCCGCTGTCGAGCTGGGTCAGAGCGCCAGGGTGCATGTCAGTGCCCGGGATGACCAGGTTTGGCTGGTGCCGCTGTCTGCAGTGGATGGCGAAGGGCAACAGGCTTTTGTCTGGGTGCTGGATGCCGGACAGGGTCTGGTGCGCCGCCAGCCGGTTGGCATGCGTGGTTATGACGACCAGCATGTGCTGATTGAGCAGGGCTTGCAGGGCAGCGAATGGGTGGTGGCAGCTGGTGTACACCTGTTGCGTGAAGGCATGCAGGTAAGGGCGCTGGACCCGGAAAACCGTCCGGTTGTTGTTGGCGAGGAGTAGCAGGCATGAAATTTAACCTGTCTGCCTGGGCGTTGAACAACCGTCCGCTGGTGCTGTTCATGATGCTGGTGATCATGCTGTCCGGGACCATTTCATACAGCAAGCTGGGCCAGAGCGAAGATCCGCCCTTTACTTTCAAGGCAATGGTGATCGACACCCGCTGGCCGGGCGCCACCGCTCAGGAAGTGTCGCGCCAGGTGACCGAGCGCATTGAAAAAAAACTGATGGAAACCGGCGAGTACGAGCGGATTACCTCGTTTTCCCGTCCGGGCCAGTCGCAGGTGATTTTTGCTGCCCGCGACAGCATGCGCTCGAAAGATATTCCCGAGCTCTGGTACCAGATTCGCAAGAAAGTTGCCGATATTCGCCATACCTTGCCGCGCGAGATTCAGGGCCCGTTTTTCAATGACGAATTCGGCATTACCTTTGGCAACATTTATGCGTTGACCGGTACCGGCTATGACTATGCCATCCTCAAGGACTATGCCGAGCGTCTGCAGCTGGAACTGCAGCGGGTGAAGGACGTGGGCAAGGTCGAGCTGATTGGTGTCCAGGAAGAAAAAATCTGGATCGAGATTGCCAATGCACGGCTGGCCAGTCTGGGTGTTTCCCTGCCGCAAGTGCAACAGGCGCTGGATGCACAAAATGCGGTGAGCGGCACCGGGTTTTATGAAACGCTGACGGACCGCATTCAGCTGCGCATCAGTGGGCGTTTTGATTCGGTACGTCAGATCCGTGATTTTCCGATTCGTATTGGCGAGCGCACCCTCCGTTTGGGAGATGTGGCCGATGTGCATCGTGGTTTTAATGATCCGGCGGCGCCGGGCATGCGTTTTATGGGCGAGGATGCGCTGGGCATTGCCGTGTCCATGAAGCAGGGTGGTGACATTCTGGTGTTGGGCCGGGCTCTGGAGAAAACCTTTGCCCGCTTGCAGCACGAGCTGCCGCTGGGCATGGAGTTGCACAAGGTTTCTGACCAGCCAACTGCAGTGAAACGTGGGGTGGGCGAGTTTGTTCAGGTCCTGGTCGAGGCGCTGGTAATTGTATTGCTGGTGAGCTTTTTTTCGCTGGGTGTGCGCACCGGGCTGGTGGTGGCGTTTTCCATTCCGCTGGTGCTGGCACTGACCTTTACGCTGATGCACTATTTTGGCATCGGCCTGCACCGCATATCGCTGGGTGCACTGGTGCTGGCGCTGGCGCTGATGGTGGATGATGCGATCATTGCCGTGGAGATGATGGCGATCAAAATGGAGCAGGGCTGGAACCGCTTGCGTGCGGCCAGCTTTGCCTGGACCAGCACTGCCTTCCCGATGCTGACCGGTACCCTGATTACCGCAGCCGGGTTCTTGCCGATTGCCACGGCCCAGTCCAGCGTGGGCGAGTATGCCCGCTCGATCTTTGAGGTGGTGGCGTTATCACTGGTTGTATCCTGGTTTGCCGCAGTGTTGTTTGTACCCTATCTGGGGGACAAGCTGCTGCCGGACCTGGGTCGTATCAAGGCAGAAAAATACGGCAGTACCAAGGGCGAGCACGATCCTTATGCCACGCCGTTTTATTTGCGGGTGCGTGCTGTGGTGACCTGGTGTGTGGGCCATCGCTGGGTGGTCATTGGCCTGACCGTGGCGGCCTTCGCCGTGGCTATCGCCGGTTTTAGCCTGGTGCCCAAGCAGTTTTTTCCTGACTCCAATCGCCCGGAATTGCTGATTGACCTCAAGCTGGCCGAAGGCAGTTCGCTCAAGGCCACCAGGGCTGAAGTGGAGCGGCTGGAAGCCGAGCTGGCGCAACAGGATGGGCTGCTCAACTATGTGTCTTATGTGGGTACCGGCTCGCCGCGCTTTTACCTGCCGCTTGATCAGCAGCTGCCTGCAGCCAGTTTTGCCCAGTTTGTATTGCTGACCGAAGACCTGGAACACCGGGAACGTTTACGCAGCTGGCTGATCGAGCTGCTGCATAACGACTATTCGCATCTGCGTGGCCGGGTTATCCGGCTGGAGAACGGTCCGCCGGTGGGCTATCCGGTGCAGTTCCGCGTGTCGGGCGAGCATATCGACATCGTGCGCAAACATGCCCGTGAGGTGGCTGCCGTGATGCGCGAAAACCCCCATCTGAGCAACGTGCACCTGGACTGGGAAGAGCCCAGCAAAGTGGTACGGCTGAATGTGGATCAGGATCGTGCCCGTGCGCTGGGTGCCAGCAGTGCCGAGATAGCCCGCTTTTTGCAGGGGGCGCTGTCTGGTACGCCGATCAGTCACTACCGTGAAGATAACGAGCTGATCGAGATTCTGCTGCGTGGCTCCGAAGAGGATCGCGAGCAACTGGGCAACCTGGCGCAGCTGTCGATTCCGACCGCATTGGGTACCCATATTCCATTGTCGCAGGTGGCCGAGCTGGAGTACGGTTTTGAGGAGGGCATTATCTGGCACCGTAACCGCCTGCCGACTGTGACGGTGCGGGCGGATGTCTATGGCGGACAGCAGGCGGTGGACCTGACCGGGGCCATCAGTCCGCTCCTTGATGGCATCCGTGAGAGTTTGCCGGCCGGCTATCTGTTGGAAGTGGGTGGTACGGTGGAAGACTCCGAGCGTGGCAGCAAATCGGTTGCTGCCGGGATGCCATTGTTCGGCCTGACAGTCATGACTTTGCTGATGATTCAGCTGCGCAGTTTTTCACGCATGTTCATGGTGCTGTTGACCGCGCCGCTGGGCATGATTGGCGTCACGCTGTTTTTACTGCTGTTCGGCAAGCCGTTTGGTTTTATTGCCATGCTGGGGACTATCGCGCTCTCAGGCATGATCATGCGTAACTCGGTGATTCTGGTTGATCAGATCGAAACGGACATCGCAGCCGGACATACGCAGTGGCAGGCGATTATCGATGCCACGGTGCGCCGTTTCCGCCCCATAGTGCTGACAGCCATGGCCGCGGTGCTGGCGATGATTCCGCTATCACGCAGCGTGTTCTTCGGGCCAATGGCAGTGGCCATCATGGGCGGACTGGTAGTGGCCACCGCGCTGACCCTGCTGTTTTTGCCGGCTCTGTATGCGGCCTGGTTCAGGGTCAGGGATGAGGGTTAAAGGCCGGGACTGTACACGAAATGGGGGTTGCCCTGGGCGGCACGATGTGTGGGGCAGCCTCTTGCACGGCGTTGACCGGTTCGGGCGGGATGCTGCGTCCGGCCCGAACCGGCTTGGTGTGGAGAAGATTTGTGCTTGGTTGCCACTGGCAGGCGCTTAGAGCATGATTTTCACCGCCGACTGACTGGGGTCGCGAAACTGGTTGGCAGCGCTGAGTTGCTTCAGGTAGTCCTGCCACAGCTGTTCTTGCTGGCTGCCGAGCCGGAACAGGTAATCCCAGGTGTAAAGGCCAGTGTCGTGACCGTCATCAAAAGTCAGCTTGAGGGCATAGTTGCCGGCGGCCTGTACATTGGTCAGGCGGACAAACTGTTTGCCGCTTTGCAGCACGGGGTTGCCGTGACCCTGTACTTCGGCTGAAGGCGAAAGCACACGCAAAAACTCGGCAGGCAGGGTGAATTTGTCGCCGTTGGCATAGCCAAGCTCCAGCTGGTTATCGGCGGTGTTCAGGCGGATTTTGCTCGGAATGCGCATGATTGACCTGTCTGTTCTAGTCATAAGCCTGTTGAACTCTAACACAATTAAAGCGGGGCACTATGGAGATGGGTGTGGTGTGCCGCTAATCCGCATGTTTCATCTGTACCTGCATGTGGTGAAATATGCAGGCTCAAGGTGTTAAAGAAGGTGGGTGTTAAAGTGGCCAGGTATATTTCTTGAGCGCACCTGGCCACTTTGTCGCCATTTGTGTTCGGTAAAAGCCGTGTCGCTGGAAGCATGAACGCTCCTGCACCAGCGGCTTTAGCCACGTCTGCTGCGCGCCCGGGCTTTGATCGCGGCTAGCGCTGCTGGTACAAAAGCAAAGTGCCAGCCCTGTGCCTTCAGTGAAGCTGCTACAGGATATAGCGGGACAGGTCTTCATCCTTGGCCAGCTCGCCCAGGTGCTTGTCCACATAGGCCGCATCGATTTGCACCGGCTGGCTTGTGCCGTCTCCGGCGCTGAAGGACAGCTCTTCCAGCAGGCGCTCAAGCAAGGTGTGCAGACGGCGGGCACCGATGTTTTCGGTTTTCTCATTGACCTGCCAGGCGATTTCGGCGATGCGCTGGATGCCGTCATCGGTGAAGGCGAGGTCTTGGCCCTCGGTAGCCAGCAGGGCCACATATTGTTCGGTCAGTGAGGCCTGGGGCTCCTTGAGGATACGCTGGAAGTCATCCGGAGTCAGGGCTTTCAGCTCGACGCGAATGGGTAGACGGCCTTGCAGCTCGGGCACCAGGTCGCTGGGCTTGCTCAGATGGAAAGCGCCGGAGGCAATGAACAGGATGTGGTCGGTTTTGACCATGCCCAGTTTGGTGTTGACGGTGCAGCCTTCGATCAGTGGCAGCAGGTCACGCTGAACACCCTCACGGGATACATCGGCCCCCCCCGTGTTGCCACGCTTGGCGATTTTGTCGATTTCGTCAATAAAGACAATGCCGTTTTGCTCTACCGCTTCCAGGGCGCGGGCTTTTAGCTCTTCCTCATTGACCAGGCGTGCGGCTTCTTCGTCGCGGATTTGCTTGAAGGCATCGGCAACGCGCATTTTACGGCTTTTTTTGCGATCCTTGTGCATGCCGGAAAACAGGCTTTGCAGCTGGCTGGTCATTTCTTCCATGCCGGGTGGCGCCATGATTTCTACCCCTATGGGGGCTTCTGCCACTTCGATGTCGATTTCTTTGTCGTCCAGCTGTCCTTCGCGCAGGCGTTTGCGAAACAGCTGACGGGTGGCATTGTCCTCACCGCGAGATTCTTCTTCAAAGCCGCTGCGTGCGGCAGGTAGCAGGGCATCGAGAATACGTTCTTCGGCAGCGTCTTCGGCGCGGTGTTGAAGCTTTTGTACTTCCTGTTCGCGCAGCATCTTGACCGAGGCATCGGCCAGGTCGCGGATGATGGATTCGACATCGCGACCGACGTAGCCGACCTCTGTGAATTTGGTTGCTTCCACCTTGATGAAGGGCGCATTGGCCAAACGGGCCAGGCGACGGGCAATTTCAGTCTTGCCGACGCCAGTCGGGCCAATCATCAGGATGTTTTTCGGAGTGACTTCGATGCGCAGCTCTTCGGGCAGCTGCATGCGGCGCCAGCGGTTGCGCAGGGCGATGGCAACGGCGCGTTTGGCCTCATCCTGGCCGATGATGTGGCGGTTGAGTTCGTGGACAATTTCACGGGGTGTCATGGACATGGAAGATCTCCGTCGGTGGCTGGCCTGGGGCAGCCACAAATGTCTGGTTCCTGTTTTTGTCGCCACAGAAGTGGCTCGCACAGTGTGTATGAGCGGCTGCAGCCGCGATCGGTATTGCCTGGTTTCTGTTTTTGTCGCCACTAAAGTGGCTTGCACAGAAGCTAATGGCTCCTCCAGCAGCCTCAAAGAGGCGTATGAAGCGGCTTTTACAGTAGCTTATGCGGCGGGCCTGGTAATGGATGCTGTCAGGCCGCTCCGGGTCAGGTTTCACTGTCCTGCTCTTCTATAGTCAGGTTCTGGTTGGTAAATACGCAGATTGAGCCGGCAATGTGAAGGGCCTTTTCGGTTATTTCGCGAGCGCTCAGCTCGGTATTTTCCAGCAGGGCCATGGCTGCGGCCTGGGCATAGGCGCCGCCAGAGCCCATGGCGATTAGGCCGTGCTCGGGATCAACCACGTCGCCATTACCAGTAATGATCAGGGAGGCGTCCTTGTTGGCGACTGCCAGCATGGCTTCAAGTCGGCTCAGGCTGCGATCGGTGCGCCAGTCTTTGGCCAGTTCAACCGCGGCGCGGACCAGATGGCCCTGGTGTTTTTCCAGTTGGCCTTCAAAACGTTCGAACAGGGTAAAGGCATCAGCGGTGGCACCGGCGAAGCCGGCCAGTACTTCGCCTTTATACAGGCGACGCACTTTTTTGGCGTTGCCTTTCATAACGGTGTTGCCCAGGGATACCTGGCCATCACCCCCCATAACGACTTTGCCGTTGCGACGGATGGATACGATTGTAGTCAAGAGTGTGTCTCCGGCTGTTTGGACGGTATCAGCAGGAGTTGGGGGCAGACTCTGTGAAATTCAAGGGGGAGGAAGGACTGGCCATGGCAGTTGCCGGACAGGTCTTGTGGATGCCTCTGCGTCCAGCGCTGCCTGTGTTGAGGTGAAGCTTTCCAGCCATAGCTGTTATCTGGCCACAGCGAAGCATGACCAGAGAGGTTGTAGGCTGCTGGATGCCACAGCTTGACTGGGCTGCAAGCGGGCTGGAGCGGCATAGATAACCTGGAACAGTTTTTACAGGGGCAAGCAGGCGGTGTTGAGCCCTGCCAGCTCTAGAAGAGAGCCTGGGCTATGAGCGGTACAGGTACTGTGCTTGTGCAGGTGTTGTTACCGGGTCAAACGGGGTAACAACCTGATGCGGGAGCAGGCGGATATCTGTATTTTTATCGCGCACTCAATGGAACAGCATAAGTCCCGTCAGTTGGCGGAAAGGCCCGTCGGTGACGGGCGCGTTTATATCCGTGCCTTGCGCTGTTGCAGCAGCAGGTTGTTGAAGCCGTTTTGTGACAGCTGGGTTTGTGCCCGGTTAAGCTGTTCGCGGCTGGCGAAAGGGCCTACCAATACGCGGTACCAGGTTTTGTTGGCAACCTGTCCGGGTTCGATATGCACATTCTGGCCGGTCAACAGCAGGCGGGCACGTACGGCCTCAGCCTTTTCACGCTCGGGAAAGGAGCCAGCCTGCAGATAAAACTGGGTGACTTCTTTGCGTGGCGGAGCCGGCGGTGGCTGCTTGCCGTCAAGCAAGGCCTGGGCGCGTGCTGCAGAAGCTTTGCGCTGAGCTTCTGCCTCCTTGGCGCTGGGCGGTGGCGGTGCTTTTTCCGGCAGGGCATCGGGCGGCACTATGACTTCAGACTCGGGAAGCAGCGTGTAAAATTCGTATTTTGGCTTGTTGTCTGCAGTTGAAGGCTGTGGTTTGGCAGCAGGCTTGCTGGCCGCAGGCTGGGCGGTTTCACGTTTGATGTTGTCTTTGCCAGGCTCCAGCTTCAACAGGGACATCAGCAGAATTCCCAGCACCAGCCCGCAGGTGATCCAGACCAGCGGGCTGACTGGCTTGCGGGGTGGCTCTTGATAGCGGGTTGCGCCGCGCCTGGGTGCGGCCTTTTTGCGTGCTGCCATGGTTACATGCGCTCCAGGGTCTTGATGCCGAGCAAATCCAGCCCGCGGCGCAGTGTGCGTCCGGCCAGGGCAGCCAGGCGCAGACGGCTGTTGCGGGTTTCTTCCTGTTCGGCAGCCAAAATTGGGCATTGTTCATAAAAGCTGGAGAACAGGCCAGCCAGTTCATACAGGTATGTGCACAGGCTATGTGGCGTACCCTTGTCGGCGAGGTTGCCCAGGACTTCGCTAAAGCGTGCCAGGGCGGCGGCCAGATCTTGTTCGGCCGGCTCTTGCAGCTGAATGCTGCCGGGCAGGCTGTCATCCATGGACTGCTCCAGGCGACGGAAAATGCTGGCCACTCTGGTGTAGGCATAGAGCATGTAGGGCGCAGTGTTGCCCTCGAAACTGAGCATCAGATCGAAGTTGAAGCTGTAGTCGCTGGCGCGGTGCTTGCTCAGGTCGGCGTACTTGACCGCGCCAATGCCGACTGTCCGGGCAATGTGTTTTAGTTCGGTTTCGTCCAGGTCCGGGTTCTTTTCTTTGACCAGCGTGTAGGCGCGCTGCTCGGCTTCATCAAGCAGGTCGATCAGCTTGACGGTACCACCATCACGGGTACGGAACGGACGGCCATCGGCACCGTTCATGGTGCCGAAGCCCATGTGTTCCAGCTGCATGTTGTCGTCAGCAAAACCGGCCAGACGAGCTGCAGCAAAAGTCATCTGAAAGTGTAACGCCTGGCGCTGGTCGACAAAATACAGCACGCGATCAGCTTTCAGTTCGGTGTGGCGGTAGTTCACTGCAGCCAGGTCGGTGGTGGCATAGAGGTACCCGCCATCGGCCTTTTGGACGATCAGCGGCAGGGGGGCATTTTCGCTGTTTTTGAACTGCTCCATGAAGATGCACTGGGCGCCCTGGTCTTCTGTGAGCAGGCCTTTTTTCTGCAGGGTGGCAATGATGCCGGGCAGTGCCTCGTTGTAAGCACTTTCACCGCGCACATCATTCATGTCCAGTTTGACACCCAGACGGTCATAGACTTCCTGGCAGTGGCTCAGGGAAATTTCGTTGAAGTTGCGCCACAGGCGCAGACAGGTTTCTTCACCGGCCTGCAGCTGGACCACCAGTTCGCGGGCGCGGTTGGCAAAGTCTTCGCTTTCGTCAAAACGCTCTTTGGCCTGACGGTAGAACTCTTCCAGATCGGATAATCCCTGTTGCTGTGCTGCCGGGTTCTCTTCAAGGTAAGCCAGCAGCATGCCAAACTGGGTGCCCCAGTCACCAACGTGGTTTTGGCGGATCACCTTGTGGCCAAGAAATTCTAATACCCGCGCTACGGCATCGCCGATGATGGTGGAGCGCAGATGGCCGACGTGCATTTCCTTGGCCAGATTGGGTGAGGACAGGTCGACCACTATGGTTTGCAGCGGATCGGCAGCGGGTACACCCAGTTTGCTGTCGTCCAGGGCTGCATCCAGACGCTGTGCCAGTGCGGCATGGTTCTGGTAGAAGTTGAGAAAACCCGGGCCGGCAATTTCTACTTTGCTGACCTGCGTGTCTGCTGGCAGTGCGGCCTGGATTTTTTCTGCCAGATCGCGAGGCTTTATACCGGCGGATTTGGCCAGCACCATGGCGATGTTGCTGGCGAAGTCACCATGGGCCTTGTCGCGGGCGTTCTCCACCTGAATAGTGGGCTGCAGGTCGGCGGGCAATATGCCGTCGGCGACAAGCTGCTGCAGGGCGGAGTGTACAAGCTGGCGAATGTGGTCTTTCATGATGCTTCCGTTGGCGGGGTGACTGGTCAGAAAATAGCCGCCTATTATCGGCCTTTGTCCGGTATGGCTCAAGGGGCTGCCAAAAAGGGGCGGACCGGCAAGCAAGGCGGATCTATAAAGGGACCAGGACATGTGTTGAAAAGTGATTAATGAACTTAACCCCTTATATGCTTACTTTTTGTGTGCACCTTTGGGCAGCTGGACGGTCATGCTTTCCGAGTAGGTGTCGTGCCAGGTGGCTTTGTTTTTGCTCCACAGCTGCCACCAGAAACCCAGCCCCAGGCATAGCCAGGAAAAAATCGCGATGACGAAGCGCAGTAGCGCCTGCATCAGGCTGATGCGGCTGCCATCGGCGTTCTGTACGCGGAGGTTCCAGGCTTGCATACCCAGTGTCTGGCCGCTGTGGGTCCAGAATTTGGCGAAGAAAGCAAACAGGCTGAGCAGTACCAGGCTGGCCAGCACAGGGTCGTGATCCAGAGCGCCACTTTCGGCCAGCGCCTTGAGACGGTCGGCACCATGGATCAGGCGCAAGATACCTTGCTGATAAATCCAGGTCACCACCATGACCAGTGCGGTGCACAGCATGAAATCGTAAAACATGGCGGCAAAGCGGCGGATCAGGCTGGCACGGGGGAATTGTCCCTGGGGTTGGAGCATCGTTCTGGACATGAAAACCTCGTAACGGAAAGCCGCCTGATTCTAGCTGTCCGACAGAAAAATGCCCAGTACAAATAAAAAAGCCCCTGACATGGAGGGGCTTTGCGGGGCAGCAGGTGATCAGCTGATGGCTTGTACCTTGTCTGCCTGCATGCCTTTCTGGCCTTCCACCGCTTCGAAAGTAACTTGTTGGCCTTCTTTCAGGGTTTTAAAGCCGGTGCCTTCAATGGCGCGGAAGTGGACGAACAGGTCAGGGCCGTTTTCCTGGGTAATGAAGCCGAAGCCTTTTTCATCGTTGAACCACTTGACGGTACCGGTCTGGCGTGTGGACATAATGTGCATCCTTTGTATCTATCAATGAAAACCTGCGCAAAAGCGCTTTGCTACTGGTTGCCAAGAAGCAGTCGAGCAGGGAAGGCTTTGCACTCGCTCTGTGCTCCGGTTTGGAGCAGCCGGAGTGGCTGGCAATGGATGTGCAAGCTTCCGGTGAGCGGTTTTGGTACCTGTGATAAAGCCGGGCTTTGCTACAAATACTCAAACAACCAGTGCGCCAGGTCTTGATTCAACAGCGACCCATGCAAACTCAGTGGTCAGTCACTTTACGTGATGATTAGTGGAAAACCAACTGGCCTGCTTGCGACCAAGGGCTAATCCACAGTGTTAAACCTGTGTGGGTTGATATAGGTCAAGAGTGCTCCAGCCTTTAAAAGGCACCCGCAGGTGCCTTTCATTGTGCAGCAGATCAGTTGGCTTTCTTGCGGATCTCCTTGGGCAGACTTTCTTCTGCTTCCTTGATCTGACGCTGCATTTCGCGGTCGGCCTGGGTGCGCACGGGTGGCCGCTCAAGGCGGTTGTCTTTGCCCAGCAGACCAAAACTGACCCTGTTAAGCCATGAGCGTGAGGCAGCTTCTTTGTAGTCCGGGTTGAAGCTGTCGCGGCGGGCCTGTTTTTTGCTGCGTTTCTTGGCACGAGTGGTCAGGCTGGGGTGTTCCGGGTAGTTTGCTTGCAGGGTTGCCAGGCTGTCGTCGGCCAGGTCGTCCATGCCCAGGATGCGGTAACTTTGTACCATGATGGCCAGACCGTCGGGTACCGCAGGCGTGCCCTGGAAGTTTTCTACAATATAGCGGCCACGGTTGAGGGCGGCCACATAGGCTTTGCGCTTGATGTAATAGCGGGCAGCATGCACCTCGTAGTCAGCCAGCAGGTTGCGTGCGTAGATCATGCGCTGCTTGGCGTCTGGTGCGTACTGGCTGTTGGGATAGCGCTGGATCAGGCGTGCGAACTCATTGTAGGAGTCACGGGTGGCGCCTGGATCACGCTGGGTCATGTCCAGTGGCAGGAAACGGGCAAGAATACCGCGATCCTGCTCGAATGCTGCCAGGCCCCTCATGTAGTAGGCATAGTCAGCATTTTCATGCTGGGGGTGCAGACGCACAAAACGGTCAGCCGTGGCGTTGACTGCCTCATAGTCACGGTTTTTGTAGTGGGCGTACATGAGCTCCAGTTGCGACTGTTCGGCATAGCGGCCAAAGGGGTAACGTGACTCCAGGGCCTGCAGCTTGCGGATCGCAGCCGAGTAGTTGTTCTTGTTGAGGTCGGTCTGAGCCTGTTCGTAGAGCTCGCGTTCGCTGAGATTTTCATCGACGACCTTCTTGCCCGAGCAGGCAGCCAGGAAACTGAATAAAGCCAGAAAAAACAGATGCTGTACGCGCATGATTGGGTATCGCCTAAGTATGGAAAGCTGGACGGGGCAAAAGCCTGCTGCCACCGTACGTGCCTGTGCAAAAAAACGGCAGGGCAGCAGCAGTTTGACCGCTGCCCTGTTATAGTTGTTTCCCCCGCAGGGTATGCGGGGAGTGAGTGCATTTAACCATAACCTGCTTGCAGAAACCAAAGGATTCGCACCCGCCCAGTCGCGACAGTGACTGTGCTGGCGCAGGCAAGGAAACAGAAAGCTTATGTCGATTGCTATAGAACAGATTGAACTGGAGGCCAGGGTACCGGATGAGCTGGGTGGCCAGCGGCTGGACCAGGTGGCGGCACAGATGTTTGATGACTTTTCCCGTTCGCGGCTCACCGGCTGGATTCGTGATGGCAGCCTGACCGCAGACGGACAGCAGCTGCGTCCACGGGACATTGTCTATGGTGGCGCCCTGTTGCAGTTAAAGGCCGAGCAGGAAGCACAGGGCGAGTGGCTGGCACAGGATATTCCGCTGAATATCATTTATGAAGACGAGCACCTGCTGGTGCTTGACAAACCGGCCGGGCTGGTCGTGCACCCGGCTGCCGGCCATGCCAGTGGCACTTTGCTCAATGGCCTGCTGCACCATGTGCCGCAGGTGCGTGATATTCCCCGTGCCGGCATTGTGCACCGGCTCGACAAGGACACCTCCGGCATTATGGTGGTGGCCAAGAGCCTGCTGGCGCATACCCGGCTGGTTGAGCAGCTGCAGGCGCGCAGTGTGGGGCGTACTTACGAGGCCGTTGTCTGTGGTGTAGTGACCTCTGGTGGCACCATAGATGCGCCGATTGGCCGTCACCCGCAGCAACGTCAAAAAATGGCGGTCAACGAGGGCGGCAAACAGGCGATCAGTCATTTTCGGGTGGTGCAGCGTTTTCGCAGCTATACCCATGTGCGGGTGCAACTGGAAACTGGCCGTACTCACCAGATTCGCGTACACATGGCTCACGAGGGGTTCCCGCTGGTGGGGGATCCCCAATATGGTGGACGCTTTCGGATTCCGCCCGCTGCCAGCCCGACACTGGTTGATGCGTTGAAAGGCTTTCCGCGTCAGGCGTTGCATGCCTGGAAGCTGGAGCTGGACCACCCGGCCACGGGTGAGCGTTGCAGCTGGCAGGCAAACCGGCCTGAAGACATGGATTGGTTGCTGCATCTGCTTGAGCAGGATGCAGAGGATTTCGGTGCATGACTGCTCCCTTTGACTTGATAGTGCCGGACTGGCCGGCCCCCGCGAACGTTCGCGCCTGCGTAACAACGCGTGCGCGCGGTGACAGCCTTGCACCTTTTGAATGTTTTAATTTGGGTGACCATGTTGGCGATAATGACCGGCAGGTACAGGCCAATCGAGATGTGCTGGAGCAGCAGCTGGAGTGTTCGCCAGTCTGGCTTGAACAGGTGCATGGCGCCACAGTGGTTGAGGCCAGCCCCGGTACGCTGGCTACGGCTGATGCCAGCTGGAGCGCTGCTCCGGGTGTGGCCTGCAGCATTCTGACGGCAGACTGTTTGCCAGTGCTGTTTACTGACCGGGACGGCACCCGGGTAGCTGCGGCCCATGCTGGCTGGCGCAGTCTGGCGGGTGGCGTACTGGAAAACACCCTGGTTGCGATGCAGGTGGACCCAAGGCAGCTGCTGGTCTGGCTGGGGCCAGCGATAGGCTCTGAGGTATATGAGGTAGGGCCCGAAGTGCGCCAGGCGTTTACTGCACAGCATGCAGAGGCTGCAAGGGCTTTTGTGCCTTCAGGCCGCTCCGGCCACTGGTTGGCTGACCTGTACGAGCTGGCACGTATCCGGCTGGCTGCGGCTGGTGTCGTCGCCGTATATGGCGGCGGCTTTTGTACACTCACCGACTCGCGCTTTTATTCCTACCGCCGCCAGGCTGTCACCGGACGCATGGCCAGCCTGATATGGTTGACAGCCCCGGCTAACCTGTAATTTGTGTTTTCATAGCCCTATACACCCGCCTTATTTATGAGCACTGAAAAACACGGTCCAGCGTCGCTGGACCTTTGCTTGTACAAGTGACTTACCCTGCACGGGCGACTTCAGTTGCGACCCTACCCATACCCCGGCAGTCGGCTTGCTGCTAAAGCTCTCTGTGCTCTCTAGCAAAGGGTGTTACCGGTGACGCTTTGTGTTACCAAAGGAAACTCTTGCTGTGTTCTCAGGCCCAAGGTTTACCCTGCAAGCAGCTGTCTGTATTGCATATCCACAGAAATAACCTGCCCTTGAGCCCGATCAAGTAACGTGACTGGAATTGACTTACTGGTCATATACTTTTGTGGCACAGTAGCTGCATCAAACTACTGCTAAAGTGTTGCTTAAGTGAGCAGGGCTGCCATGAGTAGAAGCCTTGCCCATTGCTTCAACACCCCGGCCTGCATACCAGGCAGGGAGATATAACCAAAAAAATAAACGTTCGGAGTAGCATGATGATGACGACCCGCAAGCAGATCTGGCAGTTGGCCCGGTTGCCACTGGCCGTAAGCCTGGCTTCCGTGCTGGCAGCGCCGGCCATGGCAATCAACTTCAATATCGGGGAAATTGAAGGCTCTTTTGACAGCTCACTGTCAGTTGGTGCCAGCTGGTCCACTGCGTCCAGAGACAAAAAATTTATTGGTAACGCCAACGGCGGTACCGGCTATACCCAGACGGGTGACGATGGCCGGCTGAACTTCAAAAAAGGCGACAGTTTCTCGAAAATTTTCAAAGGTTTGCACGACCTGGAGCTGCGCTACAAAGACAGCGGTATGTTTGTCCGTGGCAAATACTGGTATGACTTCAAACTGCACGACCAGAATCTGCGCCATCCTGATCCAGACAAGCGTCATATCAGCAACCGTGGCCGCAAAGAGGGTGCCAAAACCCGTGGTGCGGAAATTCTCGATGCCTTCCTGTTCCACAACTACATGATCGGCGATCAGCCGGGTACCGTTCGCTTGGGTAAGCAGGTGGTCAGCTGGGGTGAAAGTACCTTCATCATGAACTCGATCAACTCGATCAACCCGATTGACGTGTCTGCATTCCGTCGTCCGGGTGCCGAGCTGAAAGAAGGCCTGATTCCGGTCAACATGTTCTATGTTTCCCAGAGCATCACCGACCGCCTGTCAGCCGAAGCCTTCTACCAGCTGAGCTGGAAGCAGACTGTGGTGGACAACTGTGGCACATTCTTTTCTGGTGCAGATGTTGCTGCCAATGGCTGTAATGACAACTATCATATTCTTGACCGCCAACTGACGGACTTGCTGATGGGGGTCGATGGCCTGAATGCACTGGCACCAGGGCTGGCCCCTGTATCCACGGCTGATGTAGGGCTGGGGTATTCGCCTTATGAAGGGCTGCGGATCAAACGCGCGAAAGACAAAACAGCGAAGGATGACAAGCAGTGGGGCATGGCACTTCGCTGGATGGGAGACAACACGGAATACGGCGCCTATTTCATGAATTATCATAGCCGTACACCGTTTCTGAGTATGAAAAACGCTGACGCTGCGGCCCTGGCGGGCGTGGGTGCAGCCGCACAAGGTATCTATAACACGCTGGGGGTCAGCCAGGCAGGTGTTCCAGGCTGGCTGGGCAGTGGCCAGGCGTGGACGGCAGGCAGTCCGTTGCCTCCGGGTGGAATGGCCAACCCGCTTTTTCAGCAGTCCATGACTCTGGCGGGTGCAGCAGTAGCGGTGGGTAATGGTTATTACATGATGGATTACCCTGAGGACATTCGGCTGTATGGTCTGAGCTTTTCTACTACCTTGCCTACGGGGACTGCATGGCAGGGCGAAATCAGCTATCGCCCGAATGCGCCAGTACAAATCAACACACAGCAAATGACCCTGGCGCTGGCGAGCGTCCTGACGGGCGGGTCGTTGCCCGGAGCGATACAGAAGGGGTATAACCGGAAAGAAATTACCCAGTTGCAAACCACCTTTACCCACTTTTTTGATCAGGTGCTTGGTGCAGAGCGGGCGACCCTGGTTGGTGAGGTCGGATATGCTCATGTGGGTGGCCTGGAAAGCAAACGCAAAAACCGCTATGGGCGTGATCCGATTTTCGGCATCACTGGCAGCGCTGTCGACCCCAATGAGACCTCAATGGCTCGCTATGGAGACAAGGGTTACGTCACCAAAAACTCCTGGGGCTACCGCGTGCGCGGCCAGCTGGATTACAGTGACGTGTTTGCCGGTGTCAACCTGAAGCCCAACATGGCGTTCTCACATGACGTGAAAGGCTATGGTCCGAACGGCTTGTTCAACGAAGGTGCCAAAGCCCTCAGCGTAGGCCTGGATGCGGATTACCAGCACACTTATACAGCAGGCCTGTCGTACACCAACTTCTTTGGGGGGCGCTACAACACCCTGAAGGACCGTGACTTCGTATCCCTGACCTTTGGCATGAACTTCTAAGGCTACAACCTGTAGGAGCGGCGCTAGCCACGATTTACCCCGCATACTGTACACATCCTGTGTGGATATTTGGGTATTGGGTCGCGGCTAAAGCCGCTCCTACACCAGCGTCACCCATGAATATGCAGGCCGTGCGCCAAGCGCACAGCCAGATAAAAACAGAACACGCATAAGCAGGAAGACAGATTATGAAAGTACAAAAAACCTTGATGCAAACCGGGGCAACCTTTGTCCTGTCACTGTTTGCCGCCAGTGTCATGGCCGCAGTGTCTGCCGATGAAGCAGCCAGGCTGGGTACCAGCCTGACCCCGATTGGTGCTGAAAAGGCGGGTAATGCCGAGGGTACCATCCCCGAGTGGACCGGTGGCCTGTCCACCACTGCCGCCAAGGTGGATGACCGTGGCTTTATGGCCGACCCTTTTGCTGGCGAGCAGCCGCTGTTTACCATCACTGCGCAGAATATGGAGCAGTACAAGGACAAGCTGACGCCCGGGCAGCAGGCCATGTTCAAGCGCTATCCCGACACCTATAAAATGCATGTCTACAAGACACACCGTTCGGCAGCCGTGCCACAAGAGGTGGTAGACGCAACCCGTGATAACGCGACCGCTGTGAACCTGGTGCAGGACGGTAACGGCCTGGAAAACTTCAAGGTGGCCAACGCGTTCCCGATTCCGCAAAACGGTCTGGAAGTGATCTGGAACCACATCACCCGCTACCGTGGCGGCAGTGTCAAGCGCAAGGTGACTCAGGCCACCCCACAGACTAACGGTTCCTACTCGCTGGTGTACTTTGACGAGCAGTTTGTGTTCCCCAATAAGCTGCGCGATTATGATCCGGACAAACCCAGCAGCATCCTGTTTTACTTCAAGCAAAACGTGACTGCGCCGGCGCGTCTGGCCGGTAACGTGTTGTTGGTACACGAAACGGTTAACCAGGTTGCCGAGCCGCGTCTGGCCTGGCTGTACAACGCGGGTCAGCGTCGTGTACGTCGTGCGCCGCAGGTCTCCTATGACGGTCCAGGTACCGCCGCGGACGGTCTGCGTACCTCCGATAACCTGGATATGTACAACGGTGCGCCAGACCGCTACAACTGGGAGCTGCATGGCAAGAAGGAAATGTATATTTCCTATAACAACTACCGTCTGGACTCGCCCGAGCTGAAGTACAGCGACATTCTCAAGGCGGGTCATATCAACCAGGATCTGCCCCGCTACGAGCTGCACCGTGTCTGGCACGTAACCGCAACCCTGAAAGAAGGCGAGCGTCACATTTATGCCAAGCGTGATTTCTATATTGACGAAGATACCTGGCAGGCGGCTGTAATTGACCATTATGACGGCCGTGGCAACCTGTGGCGTGTGGCCGAAGCCCATGCCATGCAGTATTTTGCCCAGCAAGTGCCTTGGTATGCGTTCGAGACCCTGTACGACATCCAGTCTGGTCGCTACCTGGCCATGGGGATGAAAAATGAGGAAAAGCAGTCTTACGAGTTTAATGCGGTAGCCACTTCTGGTGAGTTCACACCAGCAGCGCTGCGCCAGTCGGGCGTGCGTTAAGCTTTTGCGGCAAAAAGCAGGCCCGGATGCGATGTGTCGCATCCGGGCTTTTTTATTGTCGGGACTGACAAGCGGCTGGTGCCCGGATTTCAGGCAAAAAAAGACCCGTCGCAAGGACGGGTCAAACACCGTGTTAAGCCTGATGAGGAGATACCGTAACCTGTAAGGGTTGCGGACTGCTCGCTGGTGATTAGCCAGTGATGCAGATGATAATCATTCTTGTTTGGTTGTGCAAGCTTTTTATCAGGGCTCGTCGTATTTCTGCAGAAAACCCCTGGGAAGTGCAGGGGTAGTGCCAGGGTACTGCTGATAAACGGCTCAAAATGCGCGTTTGCGACCAGTACTGCGACTTTTACCGATTCTTGCCTGACCCTGGCCGCTTCTTCAATGCTGTTCAGCGCCTCCTTTGGGTGGCCAGCCGGGCGTCTTGTCGCTGTTGTGGGCAGGCGGTATGGGCGGAGCGTGGCTGTAGTTGCTCGCACAGAAGTGATGCAATGAGCACCTGGTGTGTTGAAGTGAAACCGCAACGGGAGAGATCTTGCCCCGCTGCTGTTTTATCAGGCGGCAAACGGGTAGTCTGCGGCTCCTGTATGCCGTAAAGTTTGCATTTGTACGTTGCTGGAGTGCTACAAGGCCTGCCAGCTGCACAAAAGATCCGTGTTCAGGCTAGAATACGGCCCCAGTTTGTTCGATAGCGATAGAGCCAGAAATTATGAGCAAAGAAGATACGCAAATCTTCAAAGTCATTTTTGTTAACCAGGACCAGGTCTTTGAAATTTATGCCAAGGCCATATATCAAAGTGACCTGTGGGGCTTTCTCGAAGTTGAAGAGTTTGTGTTTGGTGAACGTACCCAGATGGTGATCGATCCCAGTGAAGAAAAGCTCAAGGCCCAGTTCGAAGGGGTTATCCGCAGCTATATTCCCATGCACACAATCATTCGTATTGACGAGGTTGAGCGATTGGGTGTGGCCCGCATTACCGAGGCTGCCGGCAATAACATCATGAGCTTTCCCATGCCCGTGCCACCCAAGGCTTGAGCCGTCCGCCGGAAACTGCGGCCAGGGTGCCGAGCGTATCAGGAGCAAAAAATTAATGACATATCAGACACAAGATGCCGGACAGGTTTTGTTGGCAGCCAATGGTCTGCAGCTGTCCGATCTGGATGCTGTACTGGCACAGATGGCCGGCCCCGGTGTTGATGCCGGTGACCTGTACTTCCAACGTCGCATGACTGAGTCCTGGGCACTGGAAGAAGGTATCGTCAAACAAGGCAGTTTCAACCTGGACCAAGGGGTTGGCGTGCGTGCACTGGCCGGTGAGAAAGCCGGCTTTTCCTATAGCAACAGCATTGACTTGCCGGCTTTGTTGCAGGCTGCACAGGCATCACGCAGCATTGTATGCAGTGGCGCGCGGGCAGCTGTTCAGCCGTTATTAAAGCAGCCGGTGACCAGGCTGTACCCGGAAGATACGCCGTTGCATGTACTGACAGCAGAAGCAAAGGTTGAGCTGCTAAAGCAGCTGGATGCCTATGCCCGCAGCCTTGATGCCCGGGTCAGTCAGGTCAGCCTGAACTTGGTCGGCGCCTGGGAGCATGTGCTGGTGGCTGCACTGGATGGCACCCTGGCGACTGATATACGACCCATGGTGCGCTGTAACGTCAGTGTGATTGTTGAGCACAATGGCCGCCGTGAGCGTGGCAGCTATGGTGGCGGTGGCCGTACTGACTATCATTATTTCCTGGAAAATGACCGTGCCTATGAATACGTCCGCGAAGCGGTACGCCAGGCACTGGTCAACCTTGAGGCGGTCGCGGCGCCTGCTGGCAGCATGCCGGTGGTGATGGCGCCGGGCTGGAGTGGTGTGCTGTTGCATGAAGCAGTTGGCCACGGTCTGGAGGGTGACTTCAACCGCAAGGGCAGCTCCAACTATAGCGGGCTGGTTGGTCAGCAGGTGGCTTCGCCCCTCTGCACCATTGTAGATGATGCCACCCTTGTTGGCCGTCGTGGTTCGCTGTCGGTGGATGATGAGGGTGTGGCGGCACAGAATACCGTGCTGATCGAGAAGGGCATCCTGCGTGGTTACATGCAGGATAAATTGAGTGCCCGCCTGATGGGTGTTGCCAGTACCGGCAATGGCCGGCGCGAGTCCTATGCCCACCTGCCCATGCCGCGAATGACCAACACTTACATGCTGGCTGGCGAGTCGGAACCGGAAGAAATTTTGCGCTCGGTGAAGAAAGGCATCTATTGCGCCAGCCTGGGGGGTGGCCAGGTCGATATCACCAGCGGCAAGTTTGTTTTTTCTACCAGCGAAGCCTATCTGATAGAAGATGGCAAAATTACTGCACCGGTCAAGGGTGCGACCCTGATCGGTAATGGCCCTGAATGCATGCGCGGTGTGTCCATGGTTGGCAATGACCTGGCGCTCGACAGTGGCGTTGGCATGTGTGGCAAGGCGGGGCAGACGGTGCCGGTTGGCGTTGGGCAGCCCACGTTGAAAATCGATGCCATCACCGTCGGTGGAACGGCCTGATTCATTGCTGCCAGCCCCCCGACAGTCTTGGGGGCTTGCACGCTTTGGCAGGGTGACCATGCCCCGGCTTGCAGCTGCAGGTGCGAAGCTGGTCGTGCACGGCCCGGCACAATGCGGCATCTGTGCAAAATTCTTGCATGACGGATGCCTGTGTGCGAGCACGCCTGCACCTGCATGGGGTGTATGTCTGTACGAATAAAGGTACAAAGACAGGCTGGCAGCCGATGGCGTTGTGTCAGGACCGGTGTTTGCGTTTTTGCCGGGCGGTGAAGAGCAACAGCAGCGTGCACAGAATGCTCAGCGGCCATGAGCCAAAGCGCAGGTAGGGAGTTAGTCCCTGCATGGGTACCACCTGGCCATGCAGAATGGCTTGTTCGAACTGGGGAATCTCGGCGGTGATCTGGCCAAACGGGTCCACCAGTACACTGACACCGTTGTTGGTGCCACGGATCATCCAGCGACCGGCTTCCAGTGCACGCATCTGTGCCATTTGCAGGTGTTGCAACGGGCCAATTGAGCGGCCGAACCAGGTGTCATTGCTGATGGTCAGCAGAATATCGCTTTGCGCTGCCAGTTTTGTGGCGAACTCCGGATAAACCACTTCGTAACAAATGTAGGGTGCGATGCTGTGTCCGCGGGCTTGCAGGGGCGGCTGACCGGTTGGGCCGCGGGCAAAGTCGGACATGGGCAAGTCAAAGAACTCGATCAGGCCGCGCAACCAGTCTTGCAGTGGAACATATTCGCCAAAGGGCACCAGCTTTTGCTTCAGATACTCGCCTGAGCCCTCGCCCAGAACAGTGATGCCGTTGTAAAAGCGGCGATGTCCGTCTGGGTCGATATGACGTATTGGAATACCGGTAATCAGGGTGCTGCCACGCTCCAGGGCACGTTCGTGCATAAAGTCCAGCCAGGGCTGGGCGCTGTCCTGAAACAGCGGTACGGCCGTTTCTGGCCAGAGCAAAATATCGGCGCTGCTGGCAGTCAGTGTCATTTCGCGATAGAGATCAAGCTGGGAGCCGAGCTGGTCCGGATCCCATTTGAGGTTTTGTTCGATGTTGCCCTGAAACACGGCTACAGACAGTGGTGCACCTGCGGGACGGGTCCATTCGTGCTGGTGCAGCAACATGCTGCTCAGCCACAGGGTGGGCAGCAGCAGGGTACGGAGCACCACTTGGTGGCGTTGCATATGATGGCAGAACAGCTGTATCACCAGCGCGCCACTGAAGGCCAGCGCGAAGCTGATCAGCCAGACTCCACCCAGTGGAGCCAGGCCCGCCAGCGGGCCACTGAGCTGGCTGTAACCCGCGTACAGCCATGGAAAGCCGGTCAGGAACCAGCCACGAAAGATTTCCAGCGCTACCCAGAGGGCAGCAAATGCCAGTGCGCCGGGCAGGCTGTGCCTGGAGCTGCGAAAATAACGCACCCAGAGCCAGGCGTGCAGGGCATGAAACAGCGCCAGGCTGGCAACAAACAGCAAAGTCAGGAAGCTGGCCAGCAACGGGGGGGCCGAGCCATAGTCATGAATGCTGACATAGACCCAGCTGGCACCGGACGCGAAAAGGCCGAAGCCGTAGAGCCAGCCTGTCAGGGTGGCCTGACGGCTGGTGACATTCTGTAACAACAGGTAGAAAAGGGCACAGGACAGCGGCGCCAGTGGCCATAGCTCGAAAGGAGCCAGTGACAGGGTTAGCAAACCGCCAGCCAGCAGTGCCAGCAGGTGGCGTATCCAGCGTGAGTGTTGTATGGATTGCAAAGATGAAAGTCCTTGGGCCGGTGACTGGGCCGGAGTGGTTGATGGTGTGTCTGACTTTGTTATCGGGATACAGGCCTGGAAAAGCTATGGCAAAAAATATTGTTGTAAGCGGTTACCCTGCCGTTACCCAGGGGTGTAGCCTTCGGCCGTGGTCTTGTATGGCCATGCATAGCCAGGTGCCAGAAAGCTGGCTATGCCAGCCGGTGGCAAAAACATTACCCCCGGTGAATTTTGCTGACCCGCAGCAGGTGCAGGCGGCGACTGTCAGAGTTGACTACCCGAAAGCGCCATTGTTCCAGCTCGATGGTTTCATTGCGTTTGGGCAGGTGGCCGAAGGCGCTCATGACGACACCGCCAATGGTGTCGTAATCGTCCTCGGAAAAACCGCTTTTGAAGAACGCGTTGAAGTCTTCTACCGGCGTCAGTGCCTTGACCACAAAGTCGCCGGTCGGCAGCTGGCGAATGAAGTTGTCATCATCAATATCATGCTCATCTTCAATGTCACCGACGATCTGCTCCAGTACGTCTTCGATGGTAACCAGCCCGTCAACGCCGCCGTACTCGTCAATAACAATGGCCATGTGGTTGTGATTGGCGCGAAACTCCTTGAGCAGCACGTTGAGGCGCTTCGACTCGGGCACAAAGGTGCAGGGACGCAGTAACTGGCGCAGATTGAAGGTATCGGGTCGCTGCAGAATGAGCGGGAGCAGGTCTTTGGCCAGCAGAATGCCCAGTACTTCGTCGGTGTTTTCGCCAATCACCGGATAGCGCGAGTGGGCCGCATCAATGATAGCAGGAAGAAACTCTTCCGGGGTCTGGTCGGCCTGGATGCAGATCATCTGTGAGCGGGGGATCATGATGTCGCGCACTTTCAGTTCGTCTATTTCCATGGCGCCTTCAACAATGCCCAGGGCATCATCGTCCAGCAGGTTGTTGCGGTTGGCTTCACGCAACAGGGCAAACAGCTCTTGACGGGTTTTCGGCTCTTGATTGAAGGCTTGGGCAAGTTTGTCCAGCCAGGTTTTATGTCCGTTACTCGAATTGTCGTCACTCATGATGTAGGCAATTCCGTCTATTCATGTTCAGCATAGGGGTCGGGGTAGTTCAGGCTGGCCAAAAGCTGGCGCTCAAGGTTTTCCATTGTCTTGGCTTCTTCTTCTTCGATGTGATCATACCCCAGCAAATGCAGGCACCCGTGGATAACCAGGTGAGCCCAGTGGGCGTTGCTGCTTTTAGCTTGCTCGCTGGCTTCGCGAGCCACGACCGGGGCGCAAATAACCAGGTCACCGAGCAGAGGAATTTCGAGGATGCCGGGCGGTATGTCAGCAGCGAAGGACAGTACGTTGGTGGCGTAATCTTTGCCGCGCCATTGGTGGTTGAGTTTGCGGCCTTCTTCTTCGTCGACGATACGAAGGGTGAGTTCGGCTGCGTCATGGGTTTGGCTCAGTGCTGTCCTGCACCAGAGTTCGAAATCGGTGGCAGCGGGCAGGCCGGGCGCATTGCTGGCCAGCTGCAGGTCAAGTTGCAGGTTCATCGGGACTGTCTGCCTGTTGTTGCAGGTCGAAGGCATCGTAGGCCTCGACAATCAGCTGGACCAGTGGATGGCGTACCACGTCGGTCGAGTCGAAAAAGGTAAAGCCCAGGCCTTTGACATCTTGCAGCACATGCAGGACATGCTTGAGGCCGGACTGGCTGCCGCGCGGCAGGTCAATCTGGGTAATATCGCCGGTAATGACTGCGGTAGAGCCGAAACCTATGCGCGTCAGGAACATTTTCATCTGTGCGCGGGTGGTGTTCTGGCTTTCGTCCAGGATGATAAAGCTGTTGTTCAGGGTGCGGCCACGCATATATGCCAGCGGGGCTACCTCAATAACTTGACGTTCAATCAGCCGGTTGACGTAGTCGGTCCCGAGCATTTCGTAGAGGGCATCGTAGAGGGGGCGCAGGTAAGGGTCGATTTTCTGGCTCAGGTCTCCAGGCAGAAAGCCAAGCTTTTCGCCCGCTTCCACGGCTGGACGTACCAGCAGGATGCGCTCAATGGTGCCACGCTCCAGAGCATCCACCGCACAGGCTACCGCAAGATAGGTTTTGCCGGTACCAGCCGGACCGACACCAAAGTTGATATCGTGTTGCTGGATCGAGCGGACGTAGCCCTGCTGATTGCGGCCACGTGGTCGGATGGTCTTTTTGCGCGTGCGCAACACGACACCGTTGCGAGTGGCAGCCTCCTGTGCCGGTACAGAAGGGGGAGGGTGCATGCGTGATTCTTGCAGTAGCAGGTGCACATCGTCGGGGCCTAGCTCGCGTTCTTTGGCTTCACGATAGAGGTTGCGCAAGAAGGCTTCCGTTTTATGGATGGTTTCTTTGTCGCCAAGCAGCTCGAATTGCTCGCCGCGATTGCGGATGTTGACTCCGAGCTGGCGCTCAATCAGGCGCAAGTGCTCGTTGTACTGGCCGCACATATTGGCGAAACGGGCGGCTTCAAAGCCATCCAGGGCAAAGCGGTGAATCGATGTCGTACTGTCCAAGAGGGAGTGTGGCCTCGTTTTGCTGATGAAGGGGTGTGCCTTGTCGCCGGCCTGGTTAGTGTTATTGACCAAACCCGCGCGTGATACTTCGATACCGTGTTGATGTGCCTCATCCGGGTGTTTGTAGGCCGGAGCAGTGTCTGCTCCCAAAGCCTCGGCTGCCCTGGCTTGGGCTGATCAACCAGTGGTACTGGATACTAGGATAACCGCGCAGCAATAAAGCGCAAGAGTTCTGTGCTGCCAAAGTGACTGAAACGCCTGTCGTCTGGCGCTGCGGCCGGCTGCGTTGCCGGCCAGTGCCCGTGTGGCAGGAAAACAGGCAGGCTGGCGGGAGCCTGCCTAGGCCAGGCGGTGAGTCATGCAGAGGCGGGCCAGTGCGCTGACCCAGTCTGGGTGGCTATTCAGGCAGGGAATCAGCTGCAGGTCTTCGCCGCCGGCGGCAATAAACTGCTCACGACCGCGGATGGCCAGCTCTTCAAGGGTTTCAATACAGTCTGCAACAAAGGCTGGCGACATGACGAGCAGTTTTTTTACGCCCTGCCGCGCCAGCTCGTTCAGTCGCTCTTCGGTGTAGGGCTCAATCCATTTGGCCCGGCCCATGCGGGACTGGAAAGAGACTGACCATTGTTCCGGCTGCAGGCCGGCTTGCTCGGCAAACAGTGTTGCAGTTTGCATGCATTGGGCGCGATAGCAGGTGGCCAGCACTTCGGCGGGAGGCTGCGCACAGCAGTCGGTGCTTTGCAGGCAGTGGCTTTTGCTTGGGTCCAGCTTGGTCAGGTGGCGTTCGGGGAGTCCGTGGAAGCTGAGCAGCAGGTGGTCGAAACTGCTTGCAAGTGCCGGTTGTGCGCTGGCAACCAGTGCACGAATATAGCCGTCATCGTTATAAAAAGCCGGCAGGATGCGCAGTTTCAGTGCAAGGTTGTGCTTGCTGATAATGCGGTAGGCTTCCTGAACGGCGGTCGTAGTTGTGCTGTCTGCATACTGTGGGTATAGCGGAGCCAGCAGGACGCTGTTGGCACCCTGTTCAGCCAGACTGAGCAAGGCAGACTCGATGGATGGCTCGGCATAACGCATGCCCAGCTCGACCGGGCCGTGTGGCCAGAGTTCACGGACGGCGTCACGCAATTGCTGGCTGATGACGATCAGCGGCGAGCCTTCTGGTTGCCAGACCAGTTTGTAGGCTTCGGCAGATTCGGCTGGACGCCTGAGCAGGATCAGGCTGACCAGCAGACGACGCAAGGGCCAGGGCAGATCGATAACGTGGGGGTCCATCAGGAACTGGTTAAGATACTGACGCACGTCACTGACAGCGGTGGAGCGGGGCGAGCCCAGATTTACCAGCAACAAACCCTGGTCTTGCATATGGAACCCTTAGTTGGCCTGATGGTATAAAATTAAGCAGCCATTGTAAGGCCCCTGACGCCAGAGTGCGAGTCTGGCAGCAAGCATGCTTGACCGCATGGGCGGGCAGCGGCATGCTGAACAGCATTTCTTGCCCCCGATATAAATAGAGGTTTGTCATGAAGCTGGAAACCCTTGCCATTCACGCTGGCTACACGTCTGATCCGACCACCCGCTCTGCCGCGGTGCCGATCTACCAGACCACATCCTACACCTTTGATGATACCCAGCACGGTGCCGACCTGTTTGACCTCAAGGTGCCCGGCAACATTTATACCCGCATCATGAACCCGACCACCGATGTGCTTGAGCAGCGCATCGCTGCGCTGGAAGGGGGGGTGGCGGCACTGGCTGTAGCCTCCGGTATGGCGGCGATTACCATGAGCATCCAGGCAATTGCCGAGGTGGGTGACAATATTGTTTCGGTTTCCAAGCTGTATGGCGGCACCTACAATCTGTTTGCCCATACCCTGCCGCGCCAGGGGATTGAAGTCCGCTTTGCCGATCACGATGATATTGCCGGCCTGGAAGCCTTGATCGATGATAAAACCAAGGCGGTGTTTTGCGAAAGCATTGGCAATCCGTCCAGTGCGCTGGTGGATATTGAGGCGTTGGCCGAAGCGGCCCATCGTCATGGCGTGCCGTTGATTGTGGACAACACCGTAGCCTCGCCGGCACTGTGTCGCCCGATCGAATATGGCGCTGACATTGTGGTGCATGCCCTGACCAAGTACATCGGCGGCCATGGCACCACCATTGCCGGGGCCATTGTTGATTCGGGCAAGTTCCCCTGGGCCGAGCACAAAGAGCGCTTCCCGCTGCTCAACACGCCGGATGTGTCCTACCATGGCGTGGTGTATACCGAGGCCTTTGGCCCGGCTGCCTTTATTGGCCGCTGCCGGGTGGTGCCGCTGCGCAATATGGGCGCTGCGTTGTCGCCGTTCAACTCCTTCCTGATCATGCAGGGCATGGAAACCCTGTCACTGCGCATGGAGCGTCATTGTGAAAATGCGCAAAAAGTGGCCGAGTATCTCAAGGCGCACCCCATGGTGGAATGGGTCAACTATGCTGGTCTGGAGGATCATCCCGAGCATGCGCTGGCGCAAAAATACTATGGTGGCAAGCCGTCCGCCATTCTCAGCTTTGGCATCAAGGGTGGCCAGGAAGCCGGTGCGCGCTTCATTGATGCACTGAAAATGATTTACCGCCTGGTCAACATAGGTGATGCCAAGACGCTGGCTTGCCACCCGGCCAGTACCACCCACCGGCAGTTGTCGCCTGAGGAAGGCATCAAGGCGGGCGTCAGCCAGGACCTGATCCGTCTGTCCATAGGCATCGAACACATTGATGACATTCTGGCCGATCTCAGTCAGGCGCTGGAGGCTGCCAAATAATATGCAGCACATTATGGTGGCGCATGACCTGAGCGATCATGCCTGGCTGGCCTTGCAGCGGGCAGCGCTGCTGGCGGCGCAGCATGGAGCACGGCTGACTGTGTTGCATGTGCAGGAAGAACACCTGCCAAAGCAGGTGCTGGAGCATAACCGTGAGGCGGCACGTGAACTGATTGGCGGCCAGCTGGAGCAGCTTGGGCTGGCCGGCGCCGAGCTGGTGATTGTGACCGGACGGCCTGTGCAAAAAATGGTGGCCCAGCAAAAGGCACGCAGTGTCGACTTGCTGGTGATGGGGGACCACCATCAGGAGTCACCCCTGTATTTTTCCGGCACCACGCTGGAACGGGTGCTGCAGCGTAGTACCGCCGCTGTTTTGCTGGTGGTGGACGCGCAGCTTGCGCCGTACCGGCAGGCACTGGTGCCAATGGACTTTTCCCGCTGCGCCTGCAATGCCTTGCATAAAACCCGCGCTTTGTTGGCAGCGGACGCCAGCATCCATGCCGTGCATGTACTGGAGCAGGCGCAGGTGCATGGCTGCAGTACGGATGAGCATGAGTGGCAGGCCGGGCTGTTTGCCCAGCTGGTGGCTGACGAGCAGGCAAAAATGCCTGCCGGGGGTGCGGCAATCAGCCAGGCGCTGCTGCATGGCGAGTTGCATGATTGCCTGTCGGCAGCAATTGAGGCGTACCGCCCGCAGCTGCTGGCACTGGGTAAGCATGGCCGTGGTGTGCTGGCTGATGCATTGCTGGGCAGTCTGGCGCAGTATTTTCTGGAAAATCCGCCCTGTGACGTGTTGCTGGTGAGGTAGTAGCAGGGATGCAGGTTGCCTGCAGCGTGACAGGCGCCTTATCCGGGTGGCAGGAACCTGAGGTTATAGCGGGAGGCCTGGACATCGGGCACCAGAACATCCAGTGCGATACGGATCGGTGTTTGGGCTGGCATGCTGCTGCGTCCGGCCAGTTCACCCCCGAGGTATTCGTCCGGCCTGAAGTTGCGGCTGGCCAGTACTTGCTGGTTGTCATCCATGAAGTTTAGCTGCAACAAAGGAAACGGCTGGGCAAAGCTGGCGCGGTTGTAAATGATGGCGTCCACGCTCAGGGCCTGGGCAAACTCCGCGTGCGGACGTACCACAAGATTGCTGCTGGTGATCAGGCTGACATCCACCTGCTCAGGCACCTTGCAGCCGAGCAGGTTGCAGACCCCGTGCAGCCAGGGCCGGACTGCTGGCTGGCGAGCCAGTTGCTCCAGGTTGTAGAGGCTGTATTGCAGGACAAGGCCGGATGCTGCCAGCAGGCAGAGCAAAGCCCAGACCCAGGCAAGACGGTTGTGTTTGGCGGGTTGCCATTCCAGCATCAGGGGGCCGTCATCAATGGCGTCAAAATCGTCAGCGCTGATCACAGGCTCGTAACGCCGGCCAGAGGCCGGCGGCACAGAGTGGTCGTCGTCTGCATCGTCTATGGCTGTGAGTGCCGGGCTTTGCGTTTCGTGCGGAAAAACTGGCAGTTCGCTTTCATTGTCTTCATGTTCGTTTGAATCGGACTCGTCCGGATTGGGCGGAAGGTCAGCTATAGCTGCGTAGCCTGGTGGCTGTATGGGTGGTGCGTCAGCCTCTTTGTGGCTGTGGGCTTTTTCCTGGCCCTCATCGCAGGCGGATGGAGAGCTCCAGACCGGTTCGCTGTGTTCTTCAGCTTCCTGGCGGGCAAGCCGGGCCAGCTCCTGTTCGAAGTCGGGGCTGTCCAGGTCGATATCCATGTCATCATGAATTTTAAGCGAGTCAAGTGTGTCAGGTTCGGCTTGCTGACTGCTGTCCTGCTCCAGAAACAGGCGCGCATTAAATACCTGCATGCACGAGCCGCAGCGCACGGCGCCCTGGGCGGCAAACAGTTGCTGGCTGTTAACGCGAAAGCGGGTGCTGCAGTGTGGACACCGGGTCAGAAATGTCTTGCTCATGGCAGGCTATTGACGGATACCGCTCATAAGGACCCAGCCGTCCAGCGTGCGGACAGGGTCCAGTTTGAAGTGATCAGCATAGGCCTCGCGTACTTGGTCGGCCTGCTCGGCAAGAATGCCGGACAGCACCAGGTGTCCACCCGGGCGGCACTGTGCGGCCAGTTGGGGAGCCAGCTCGACCAGGGGTCCGGCAAGAATGTTGGCCAACACCAGGTCGTGATGTTGCCCTGGCATGGCTTCTGGCAGGTACAGGCTGTAGCGGCCGGGCTCGATGGCGTTGCGGCCGGCATTGGCTGCGGTAGCTTCCAGTGCCTGTGGGTCGATATCGGTACAGGTGGCATGACGGGCTCCCAGCAGAAGGGCCGCGATGGCCAGAATGCCGGAGCCACAGCCAAAATCCAGCACATCAAGGCCGTCCAGCTGGTGTCCGTCCAGCCACTCCAGGCATAGGGCCGTGGTTGGGTGGGTGCCGGTGCCAAAGGCCAGTCCGGGATCGAGCAGCATGTTGACGGCGTCAGGTTCGGGCGTGCTGTGCCAGCTGGGCACGATCCACAAACGGCGGCCAAAACGCATCGGCTTGAAGTCGTCCATCCAGCTGCGCTCCCAGTCCTGCTCGGGCAGCTCTTCGACACTGTATTGCGGCAGCTCGTCGGCAAAGGCCTGCTTTAGGGCCTGTTCCAGTGCGGATGCATCCAGGCCGCTGTCAAACAGCCCGAGCAGATGGGTTTTGCTCCACAGGGGGGTGGTTCCTAGTTCCGGCTCATAGATGGGCTGGTCTTCGGCATCCATGAAGGTGACGGAAACGGCACCCATGGCCAGCAGCAGGTCCTCGTGGCGGGCGGCGTTTTCAGGGGTAACGGCAAGGCGGATTTGTAACCAGGACATGATAAACCTGCGAATAGTTTTTAAAGGGCTGCCAGGCTGCGGTATTGATTTTGCAGCGGGTTGGCGTATTGCATGACCAGGTAGGGCTGGTGTTCCGCCGGGCATTGCTGCAAGCGCTGCAGCCAGAAAGTGCGGGCACTTTCCACCTCGGCCGCGCTGAAGACATCTTCAACTGCGGGTACTGACAGGCTGGTATCGCGTTTGTTCCATTGATGCCAGGCCAGATAGTTGACGGGAAACAGGCGGTAATCCTGCCAGATCAGGTGGTCGACGCGATTGGCCAGTTCGCGGGCGTCGGCAAAGCCGCTGGTCAGTGGTGCGTCAAAGTGCACGTGAACCCGTCCTTTGTAACCCGTGATGCCTTTGGCAATGCTGGCGTCATCTTCGCCCGGCTGCTTTTCGTAGCTGCCGGTTGTGGCGAGAATGTAGAGCTCTCGTGCCTTGTCCAGATCACAAGGGTCATATTCGTAACTGATGGCAACTGGCGTCAGGTTGAGCCGGGCAATGGCGGGAACGAAGTCGAGCTGGCGTTGCGACATGTGTAGCATTTTCAGGATGGCGCTATCGGTACGGTCGTCACCGTCCTTGGCCCGGCCTTCGGCCTGGGCTATCCAGACAGAGCTGTGCTCATTTAACATGGAGTGGTTGATGTAGCTGGACAGCTGCTGAAAGGCTTCAAGCTTTTCCCGTCGTCCGGTAACCGAGCGGGGCACGATGAAGCTTTTGTTCAGACGCATCAGGTCACTGATGAAGGGTTTTTGCAGCAAGTTGTCACCGATGGCCAGGCGCGGTGTGGCAAAGCCGGCCTGGTACAGGGCGTAGTTCACATAGGCCGGGTCCATTACTATATCGCGGTGGTTGGCCAGGTACAGGTGTACGCCATCCGGATCGAGATTGTCGATGCCGGTAAAGCTGATGCCGTCGGTAGCTTTTCTCACCGAGTGCTCGACGTAGGGGGCAACCCGGGCCTGCAGGTCGGCAATATTGCTGATGCCGGCAATTTCTTTGCGCAGGCGCCAGGCAACCAGTGGGCGCAGCAGCCAGCCCAGGCTGTTGGCCAGGGCCGGGTAACGATAGCGTAGAATGACATTGAGAAAGTCAGGATCTGTGCTTAGCCGCTGCAGCACTGCCACCACTTCGTCATCGTTATAGGGACGGATATTGTCAAATGAACCCATGGGTCTCTCTGTTTCATGGCTGTGTCGGACAGCCTGCAAGAATTAATGCGCTATTATACGCCGATTGTTGTCTGCGGGGCAGTGTGCTTGCCGGTGTGAAGCATGGCTGTGTTTGTGCTGCACAGGCTGTATGTGGGCGGACTGGCCAGCTCCGGTCTGCCGGGGTCCGGAAGGAAGTGTGTTTATGAGTGGCCGTTACAGTTTTTACCATGTGCCGGCGCCACTGCAGCCGCAGTTGCCGCAGTTGCCGGCAGGTTTCGTAGCGCGCTGGAATATTGCACCGCGCCAGCCGGTGTGGATGCTGCGCAAAGCGGATGGGGTGAGGCAGTGGCAGCAAGCGTTATGGGGTTTTACGCCGCGCTGGTCGAAGAACCTGAGCCATGTGGTGGAGCATGCGCGTAGCGAGACCGTGGGTGGGCAGGAGTTTTTTTCCGAAGCACTGGGCTGTCGTCGAGCTGTGCTGCCGGCCAACGGTTTTTTTGAGTGGCGTGGCACGGCAGGGACGCGCAAACAGCCCTATTGGTTGAGTCGGCCGGAAAAGCTTTTTTACATGGCCGCACTGTGGGAGCCGTATCCGGTATTCGGGCGTGAATATCAGGGGTTGGCCATGCTCACACGTGCCGCTGCCTATTTGCGGCGGCCGGTGCTGATTGCCGCAGCAGATCTGGATGCCTGGCTTGACCCGGCCACCACCTATGAGGAAGTGCTGAATCTGCTGGCATTGCCGGCACAGCCGCTACAGGAGCGCAAGGTGTCGACTCTGGTGAATGATCCGCAAGTTGATGGTCCCGAATGCATCAGGGCGTTGCCGGGAAGCTCTGGTCCTCATGGAAGCGGGCGTTGACCAGTCGCTGCAAGGCGGTAATGGCTTCGGCCGCCCGTTCGCCCTCAGCTTGCAAGTGCAGCTCGGTACCAGGGCTGGCGGCAAGCATCATGACTTCGAGAATGTTTTTGGCATTGCACAGCTTGCCGGGTGAGTGTCCAAGGCGGATATCGCAGGGAAAGCTGGCGGCCAGACTGGCAAAGTTGGCCGAGGCGCGGGCATGCAGGCCGCGCTTGTTGGTAATCAGCAGTGTGCAGCTATGACGATTCATGGCCGGGCTGGAAAGCTTTGGCATCGCGGTGGCGTACCTGGATATTGTCCATGCTCTGGCGCAAGTTCGCTGCCAGACGTTCCACCATATAGACTGATCGGTGTTGTCCGCCGGTGCAGCCAATGGCAATGGTGACATAGGCACGGTTGCTGGCGCCGACTCGCGGCAGCCATTTTTGCAGATAGTGCAGAATATCGGCGAACATTTCCTGAACTTCTTCTTGCTGGTCCAGGTAATCGATGACCGGTTGCTGGAATCCGCTGTATGCGCGCAACTCGGGTTGCCAGTAAGGGTTGGGCAGGTTGCGCACGTCAAGAACGAAGTCTGCCTCAATGGGCAGGCCCCGTTTGAAACCGAAAGACTTAAGAAGAAAAGCAGTGCCCGAGGCGGGCTTGTTCAGCAACCGCAGTTTGATCAGGTCGCCCAGCTGGTAGAGGTTTAGCTGGGTCGTGTCGATGGTAATGTCAGCTGCGTCAGCCAGTTGCTGCAGCAGCTCGCGCTCGTAAGCAAGGGCCTCGGACAGCGAGCGCTCATGATCGGTCAAGGGGTGGCGACGGCGCGTTTCCGAGAAACGCTTGAGCAGGGTTGCATCATCGGCATCCAGATAAAGGATTTCGAACGGGATGTTTTTTTCTTTGAGACTGGCCAGCAGGCCGGGCACCTGCTCCAGGTGTTGTGGCTGGTTGCGGGCGTCGATGGATACGGCCAGCCGGGCCGGGGCCTGCTCGGCGGTCAGCAAAGTGCGGTTGACAAGCTCTGGCAGCAGTGATGCCGGCAGGTTGTCGATGCAGTAAAAGTTGTTGTCTTCCAGCACGGCCAGGGCGGTGCTTTTCCCAGAGCCGGAACGGCCGCTAACGATGACCAGGCGCATGCTCAGGCAATCTCCACTGTGGGTGCGGCTGCCAGCGCTGTCTGGTACAGGGCCTGGTTGTCCGGAGCGTTGCGCAGACGTTCGCGTAAGGTGTCGTTGTCAAACAGGGCGGCGATCTGTCGCAGCAGGGCCAGGTGTTGCTCGGTGGCAGTTTCTGGCACCAGCAATACAAACAGCAAGTCGACCGGGGCCCCGTCAATGGCATTGAAGTCCACCGGGCTGTCCAGATGCAAAATAGCCCCCATCGGGGTGGTGCAGCCAGCCAGGCGACAGTGGGGTATGGCGATACCGTTGCCAAAACCGGTGGAGCCCAGCTTTTCGCGGGCGATCAGGCTGTCAAACAGTAGATCGGAGTTGATGTCGGGCTGGTCTGCGGCAAACAGCGCGGCGATGAACTCCAGCACCCTTTTCTTGCTGCCGCCTGGCACGTTCATGCGGGAACGTGCCGGGGACAGGATGTTTTCGAGGCGCATCATTGATTAACGCTCAATTGCACCTTTTTGGCGACCCAGCTGCTTTTCCTTGTGTTTCAGCAGCTGGCGGTCGAGCTTGTCCACCAACAGGTCGATGGCGGCATACATGTCTTCGTGCTCGGCCTGGGCGACCACATCGCCACCGGCAATCAGAATGGTGGCATCCACAATTTGTTTGATTTTTTCTACACCCATGGTTACGCGGATGCTGGTGATCTTGTCAAAGTGACGCTCCAGGCGGCTGAACTTGTTGTTTACGTAGTCGCGTAGCGCTTCTGTAATTTCCAGCTGATGACCGGTAATGGTGATTTGCATAATGCTCTCCTTCGGTGGTGGGTATATCTGCGGTTAGTGTACTGCAAATAATTTTAAATGGGGGAGTGTTTTAAAGCGCATCGGTTTTGCAGTGGTGTTATTCGGTGTATGGCCGGCCCGGGATACTTCATGTCCGGCAGGTCTTTGGGGCTGGTGGAAGTACAGTGTTGCTGGATGTAAAAAATGCATTGTGCGGTTGGTGCTTATTATGTGGTGCCACGGCCTTGCCATGCTTGCGCTGTTATCTGCTAGGTGTAGCCTGCCAGAAGTCAAAAAAGCTGTTTGCGCTCGGTGGATGAGGGGATGTTAAGCGCCTCGCGATATTTTGCAATGGTGCGTCGTGCGACCTTGATGCCCTGGTCGGCCAGCAGTGCGGCGATTTTGCTGTCACTGAGCGGCTTTTGCGGGTTTTCTGCTGCTACCAGCTGTTCGATCATGGCGCGGATGGCGGTGGAGGAGCATTCGCCGCCCTGGTCGGTGCCGACATGGCTGGAAAAAAAGTACTTCAGCTCGAAAATGCCACGGGGAGTGTGCATGTACTTTTGTGTGGTGGCACGCGAGATGGTTGATTCGTGCATTTCGATGGCTTCGGCAATGTCGGCCAGTACCATGGGCTTCATGGCTACCGGGCCGTGTTCGAAAAACGCCAGCTGGCGGGTCAGGATTTCCGTGGATACCTTGAGCAAGGTTTCGTTGCGGCTGTGCAGGCTGCGAATGAACCAGCGTGCTTCTTGCAGCTGGTTGCGCATGAACGTGTTGTCTGTGCTGTTGTCGGCACGCCGGACGTAACTGGCATAGAGCGAATTGACACGCAAACGGGGCGCGACTTCGGGGTTGAGCTCGACTACCCAGCGGTCTTTGTCTTTGCGTACGATTACGTCAGGAACTATGTACTCGGCGGCGGTTTCTTCAATATGTGAGCCGGGGCGCGGATCCAGGCTCTGGATCAGCTGTACCACTGCACGCAACTCATCTTCGCTGAGGCGCATCAGGCGCATCAGGAGGTTGTATTCACGGTTGCCGAGCAGCTCCAGGTGCTTGTCACACAGCAGGCGTGCCTCGGCCAGCCAGTCGGTATGCTTGTCCAGATGGGCCAGCTGCAACAGCAGGCATTCGCGCAGGTCGCGGGCCCCGACGCCGGTCGGGTCGAACTGCTGGATGTGCGCGAGCATGTCTTCCAGCTCGGTGAGTCTGAAGCTGAAGGCGGGGTCCAGTCCAGCCAGCAGCTCTTCCAGGCTGCTTTCCAGGTAGCCATCGTTGTTTATGCTGTCTATCAGTGCGGTGGCCAGGTATTCCTGGCGTTCGTCGAGGCTGGACAGGTTGAGCTGCCAGAACAGATGGTCCTGCAGGCTGGTGCCGCTGGCTGTCGTGGCTGTGAAGTCCCAGTCTTCGCTGTCGGCGACTGGCAGGTTGCTGGCGCTGGTCTGGTAAATATCTTCCCACGAAGTATCTACAGCCAGCTCGTCGGGGATGCGCTCCAGGTCGGTGGTGTTTTCGCTGCTGTCAGCATGCTCAGGCGTCGGCGGTTCTTGAGGTTCGGGTTTTTTTTCGCTGGTTTCGTGGTTTTCTGCTGCTTCGGCCAGCGGGTCTGCCTCGCTGGCATGACCGTCCGCTTCGGCATCTTCCTGGCGTTCCAGCATCGGGTTGGACTCCAGGGCTTCGCGGATTTCGTCCTGCAAGTCGAGGGTGGACATTTGCAGCAGACGGATGGCTTGTTGCAGCTGCGGGGTCATCGTCAGCTGCTGGCCCATTTTGAGGACGAGCGAGGCTTTCATGGATACAGGCAATCTCCAGGTCAGGGTATGTCACCGGAAAAACCGGCGACCCAAGCAAGATATATGCCTGAAATTATCCTGTTTGACCAGTCTTGACAAATTTGATGTGCGGCCTGGCAGGTTTTGGTGAGGTGATGCGGTTGGCTGTATGGTGCAGTGGTCACCTGCCAGGGCAGCTGCAAGGAGGACGGTGCGAGGGAATGCCTTAAAGCCTGAAGTCCTGTCCCAGGTAGACTTTGCGTACGGTGCGGTTATCCATGACTTCCTGTGGTGTACCGGAGGCGATGATGGTGCCTTCGTTGACGATGTAGGCGGTCTGGCAGATGTCGAGGGTTTCGCGTACGTTGTGGTCGGTGATGAGTACGCCAATTCCTTTGCTGCTCAGGTGCTGGATGATTTGCTTGATGTCGCCAACGGAGATGGGGTCAACACCGGCAAAGGGCTCGTCAAGCAGGATGAACTTCGGGTTGGTGGCCAGCGCGCGGGCGATTTCTACACGGCGACGCTCACCGCCGGACAGGCTCATGCCCGTGCTGTTGCGGATATGGGTGATGTGAAATTCCTGCAGCAGGCTTTCCAGCTGATCATCGCGTTGAGCCTTGTCGAGATCCTTGCGCAGCTGGAGGATGGCCATGATGTTGTCGCGCACACTCAGCTTGCGAAAAATCGAGGCTTCCTGTGGCAGGTAACCGAGTCCGGCAGCGGCGCGGCCATGCATGGCAATATGGCTGATGTCTTGGCCGTCGATACTGATGCGGCCATGATCGGCACGTACCAGGCCGACAATCATGTAGAAACAGGTGGTCTTGCCAGCTCCGTTGGGGCCGAGCAGACCCACCACCTGGCCACTCCCAATGCTTAGGCAGACATCTTTGACCACCTGGCGTCCTTTGTAGGATTTGGCCAGGTTTTCTGCGATCAGGGTGCTCATTCGTGTTCAGTTCCGCTTTTTTTCTTGGGCTGGATCACCATGTGTACCCGGGGCTCGGGCTGAGTGACGCTGCCGGGCTGGGCGCGGCCGACATTGACCTGTTCCTGCTTGATGTTGTACGTGATTTTCTCGCCGCGTGTTGTGTTGCCGCTTTGACTGACCTTGGCCTGGTCAGTGATGACGATGGTATCTTTGGGCATGAAGTATTCGATGGTATTACCCCAGGCCTTGAGCAGGTCATCACCCTCGTTGGGGATTTGCTCATAGTAAGCCTGGTTGCCGACAGACTTGAAGTATTCCACATCGCCATTCTTGCCCTGGACCAGGGTGACGGTGTGGCCGGTAATCTTCAGGGTGCCCTGGGTAATCACCACATCGCCACGGTAGATGGCGGTGCCTTTTTTATCGTCCAGGTCGGCAGTATCGGCCTGAATGTGGATGGGCTGCTCGCTGTCCGAGGGCAGGGCGCTGGCCATGGCCGGCAACAGGCAGCAGCCGGCAAGCAGAAGGGCGGATAGGTTATTCGGTTTCATAACGTCCTCTGACGGTAGAGCGCAGGTGTACGGTTCCCTGTTTCAGGTAGGCATCCATGCCATTGGCAGTGGTTACGCCCTGGGCGCTGTCGATTTGTACGGGTAGGTCGGTAAAAGCGTGATCGGTATCAGGCAGGTAGGTCAGATGTTCGGTTGCAAGTAAAAATGGCCGGCCACGGGCGTCAGTGCGATTGACGCGAACTTGTTCGAACAGCTGGATCTCGTTGCCATCGGGCCCGGCTTCGCCGCGCAGGCCACTGATAAGCCAGGGGTGTTCAGTTCCGCGATGCAAGTGCAGGTCGGGCAGCGTCATCAGGCTGATATCGGTTTCCTGTATGTGGTCAACCCGGCTGGCGGAAAACTCGTAGTGCAGCTGGCCCGCATCGTTCAGCTGTGTGGTATGGCTGTTGGTCATGTAAAAATCAATGGTGACCGGGCCGCTGCCGCCGCGGGTTGCCCGGGCCGCACTGTCGGAGTCGAGGTTCCAGTAACCCAGCGCTGCAACCAGTGCGGCCGCCGGGAGCAGGATGAGCCAGTTGCGGACTGGTTTGATCATGGGTGCAACCTACAGATAGGCCTGACGGGCCGCATCCAGCATGCCCTGGGCATGCAGGATGAACTCGCATAATTCACGGGCTGCGCCTTCACCGCCGCGCAAGCTGGTGACAGCATCGGCATGCAGGCGTACAAAACTGTTGGCGTTGGCCACAGCGACACCCAGACCGACACAGCGGATGGCTGGCAAATCGGGCAGGTCGTCTCCGAGGTAGGCGACATCGTCATACCCCAGCTGTAACGCTGCCAGCACTTCGTCCAGTGCGGTGCGCTTGTCTTCGCGGCCCTGGATCAGGGTGGGGATGCTTAAATTGGCGGCGCGGTTTTTTACCACCTCGGAGGTGCGCCCGGTAATGATGGCAGTCTGGATGCCATGGTTCATCAGCATTTTGATGCCCTGGCCGTCCAGGGTGCTGAAGCTCTTGAATTCGGTGCCGTCGGGCAGGAAGTTGAGGCGGCCGTCAGTCAGTACGCCGTCGACGTCAAAGACCACCAGGCGTACCTTGCGTGCCCGTTCCAGCAGGTTGATATTGTTGACGTCCAGCATCACATTACTCCGGCACGCAGCAGGTCGTGCATGTTGAGGGCACCAATTGCCTGTTGTTGGTCGTTGACTACTGGCAGTGAGTTGATCTTGAAGTCCTGCATGATTTTCAGTGCTTCGGCGGCCAGCATGTCGGGACGTGCGGTTTTGCCACCCACGGTCATGACATCGTCGATGATGGCGTTGCGGGCGTCCAGGCCGCGATCCAGTGCGCGGCGCAGGTCACCGTCGGTAAAAATGCCTGCCAGGCTGCCACAGTCGTCAAGGATCAGGGTCATGCCCAGGCTTTTACGGGTCATTTCCAGCAGTGCTTCGCGCAGCGGTGCACCTCGGCTGACGGCCGGCAGTTCGTTGTCGCTGTGCATCACGTGCTCAACCTTAAGCAGTAAACGGCGGCCCAGCGCACCGCCAGGGTGAGAAAAGGCGAAGTCCTCCGGGGTGAAGCCGCGGGCTTCCAGCAGGGCCAGGGCCAGTGCATCGCCCAGCACCAGGCTGACGGTGGTGGAGGATGTGGGAGCCAGGTTGAGCGGGCAGGCTTCTTTTTCTACGCCGGCATCCAGGTTGACGCTGGCACTTTGGGCCAGTATCGATTGCGGGTTGCCGGTCATGCTCACCAAAGGGATGCCCAGGCGCTTGATCAGCGGCAGCAGGGTAACGATTTCGCTGGTGGTGCCCGAGTTGGACAGGGCCAGAACGACATCGCTGGCAGTGATCATGCCCATGTCGCCATGGCTGGCCTCGGCGGGGTGAACGAAGAAGGCCGGCGTGCCCGTGCTGGCCAGGGTTGCAGCAATCTTGCGGGCAACATGGCCGGACTTGCCCATGCCAACCACGACAACACGGCCGGGGCAGTCCAGTATCAGCTGGCAGGCGTGAACAAAGCCGTCGTCAATACGCGCAGACAGGTCGGCAATGGCGGCCTGTTCCAGCTTGATGGTGCGCTGTGCCGATTCGATAAGGCGGCTGGCAGGAATTTGGCTCATCGTGCTCATGCAGGTTTAGAGAACAAAAACAGGATTATATGCTAAAACCTCTGTCCGCTTATAGTGTCGTTTGGTTCCGTGCCGGGACGGGGTGCGATGAAGGCGGGCAGAACGCTATTTGCCGGCAAGACTTTAGCTGTATTGGGCACAGTGGTACCATTCACCCTTTTATGCACATCGGCAGGTGCCGGTGTGCTGGGGGAACCAGGCAGCACATGACTACAGATACCGATAGCGCCGTTGAACTGAGGGGCGTCACTTTCAGGCGGGGTACACGTGCCATCTTCGAAGGAATCGACCTGCGTATTCCGCGCGGACAGGTAACAGGTATCATGGGGCCGTCCGGGTGTGGCAAGACTACCCTGCTGCGCTTGATTGCCGCTCAGCTCAAACCCCACAAGGGCGAGCTGCTGGTTAATGGGCAAAATTTGCATGCGCTGTCACGCGGGCGGCTGTTTGAGGCCCGCAAGCAGTTTGGTGTGCTGTTCCAGAGCGGTGCACTGTTCACTGACATGAATGTTTTCGAGAATGTCGCCTTCCCGCTGCGCGTGCATACACAGCTCACTGACGAGCTGATCCGCGATATCGTGCTGATGAAACTACAGGCTGTGGGTTTGCGCGGTGCCATCGACCTGATGCCGGATGAGCTGTCCGGAGGCATGAAGCGCCGTGTGGCCCTGGCCCGTGCGATTGCGCTGGATCCTGACATTTTGCTGTATGACGAGCCCTTTGTCGGTCAGGATCCAATCGCCAAGGGTGTGCTGGTACGGCTGATCCGCCTGCTCAATGATGCACTGGGAATTACCAGTATTGTGGTGTCGCATGACCTGGCTGAGACCGCCAGCATCGCCGACTATCTTTATGTGGTGGGCGACCGCCAGGTGCTGGGGCAGGGTTCGCCCGAAGAGCTGATGAACTCGGGTGACCCGCGCATTCTGCAATTCATGCAGGGCAGTCCGGATGGTCCGGTGCCTTTTCATTTTAATGCACCGGATTACCGCACTGACTTGCTGGGAGGTAACCATGGCTAAGCATTCCGCGCTGGAGCGGCTGCAGCTGTTGGGGCGGGCCGGCATTGATGTGATTGGCGCCATGGGGCGCTCTGGCATCACCCTGATGCATGTGCTGTTTGGCCGCCGTGGTGCCGGAACTGGCTGGCATCTGCTGGTGCGCCAGCTGTACTTTGTAGGTGTGCTGTCGCTGGCCATTATCGTGGTATCCGGGCTGTTTATTGGTATGGTGCTGGCGCTGCAGGGGTATACCATTCTGGTGGATTTCGGCTCCGAGCAGGCAGTTGGCCAAATGGTGGCGCTCACCTTGCTGCGCGAGCTTGGTCCGGTGGTTACCGCGCTGCTGTTTGCCGGACGCGCCGGCTCGGCACTGACTGCCGAAATTGGCAACATGAAGTCTACCGAGCAGCTGTCCAGCCTGGAAATGATCGGTGTGGACCCGCTCAAGTACATTATTGCCCCGCGGCTGTGGGCCGGTTTCATTTCCATGCCGTTGCTGTCGGCCATTTTTACCGTGGTGGGTATTTGGGGGGGGGCCATGGTGGCGGTGGACTGGCTGGGTGTTTACGAAGGTTCTTACTGGGGCAACATGATTGCCTCGGTGGATTTTCACAAAGATGTGATCAACGGCATGATCAAGAGTGTGGTCTTTGCTTTTGTGGTGACCTGGATTGCAGTCTTCCAGGGGTATGACTGTGTGCCCAACTCTGAGGGTATCAGCCGTGCCACAACGCGCACTGTGGTTTATGCTTCGCTGGCCGTGCTGGGCCTGGACTTTGTTTTGACAGCACTCATGTTTGGAGATTTCTGATGCGCACTCGTGCCCTGGAACTGTCTGTAGGCCTGTTCATCCTGGCTGGCATTGCCGCATTGCTGCTGCTGGCGCTGCGGGTCAGCGGCCTGACCCTGGGTGGCCAGGATAACACCTACACCCTGTACGCCAATTTCGATAATGTGGCAGGCCTGACTACGCGTGGCAAGGTCACCATGGCCGGTGTCACAGTGGGCAAGGTACAAAAAATCACCCTGGACCATGACAGCTTCATGGGCCGGGTCGAGCTGGCCATCGACAAGCAGGTTGATAACCTGCCCACCGACACCACCGCCTCCATTGTGACTGCCGGTTTGCTGGGCGAAAAATACATAAGCCTGAGTGTGGGGGGCGAAGATGATGTGCTGGCCCACAATGACGAGATTTACGACACCCAGTCTTCGCTGGTACTGGAAGAACTGATTGGCAAATTCTTGATGAACTCGGTGAACACCAATGACTAAACCAAAATTTCTGGTCATGCCGCTGCGCCTTGTATTGCTGGCCGTATTGACCGTGTTTTCCGGCTTGCTGCAGGCGCAAACCGCCCACGAAACTGTTGAACGGGTGACCGGCGAGCTGTTTGCCGACCTGAACGCCAACCGCGAGCTTTATCGCCAGGAGCCGCAGACATTTTATGACGCCATGGACCGTCTGATTGGCGAGGCAGTGGATGTCGAGGGTGTAGCACGCAGTGTGATGACTGTACGCTATTCGCGTCGGGCTACGCCCGAACAAATGCAGCGCTTTCAGGATAACTTCAAACAAAGCCTGATGCAGTTCTACGGCAATGCCTTGCTGGAGTTTGACAACAAAGGTGTGCGTATCTTGCCGCCTGCTGCACCGGAAGGTGAACAGCGTACCGAAGTGCGCATGGAGGTGGCCGGCAAGGACGGTGCAGTGCATCCGGTGTCCTACACCATGGTCAAAATAGAGGGCCGCTGGCTGTTGCGCAATGTGATTATCGAAGGTATCAACCTGGGCAAGCTGTTTCGTGACCAGTTTGCCGAAGCCATGCAGCGCAACCGCAACAACCTGGATGCAGTGATTGACAACTGGGTTGATAGCGTTGCACGTGCCCGCAAGGCAGGGAGCGTCTAGTGGGGGAGGTTGAGCTGCAGGCAGGCGTTTTGCGACTGGGCGGTGTACTGGACCACGACAGCACGCCACAGCTGCGTGTGCGGGCCGGTCAGCTGCTGCAGGGTGCTGCCGCGGGGCAAATCCTGATCGACTGCTCAGCGGTTACGCGCTCCAATAGTGCTGGTCTGGCGCTGATACTGGCGATCATGCGTGATGCACAGGCACTGGGCAAACAATACTCGGTGGCACCGCTACCCAAAGATATGCGGCAGATGGCTCATGTATGCGAGCTGGCTGAAGTGCTTCAGCCGGCACAACACACTCAAGACAAGAGGTAAGAAATTCATGCAGGCAAGTGACGTTAAAACCATGATTGAAGAGGCCATTGCCGGTGTCAGCGTGGAAGCGCTGGGCGAAGGCTGCAATTTTCAGCTGAATGTCGTCAGCGATGAGTTGGCAGCATTGGGTCCGGTCAAACGCCAGCAAGCCATTTATGCGGTGCTTAATCCGCTGATTGCCGATGGCAGCATCCATGCCGTTACCATGAAATTTTATAGCCAGGAACAATGGCAGGCCGAGCGCGGCTGACCCAAGAGAAGACGATGGATAAACTGATAATTACTGGCGGCAACCGCCTTAAGGGCGAAATACGCATTTCCGGTGCCAAGAACTCTGCTTTGCCGATTCTTGCTGCGACTTTGCTGGCCAGTGAGCCGGTTACGGTGTGTAACCTGCCACACTTGCATGACATCACCACCATGCTGGAGCTGTTTGGCCGCATGGGCGTGCAGCCGATTGTCGATGAAAAACTCAATGTGGAAATCGACCCGACTACCATCCAGAGCCTGGTGGCACCCTATGAGCTGGTTAAAACCATGCGTGCCTCCATTCTGGTGCTGGGGCCGCTTGTCGCCCGCTTTGGCAAGGCTGAAGTGGCGTTGCCGGGTGGCTGTGCCATTGGTTCACGGCCGGTAGACTTGCACATCCGGGGGCTGGAAGCGCTGGGCGCCAATATCACTGTGGAAAATGGTTACATCAAGGCCCGTGCGCCAGAAGATGGCCTGCGCGGCGGGCGCTTCTTTTTTGATACGGTGAGCGTGACCGGTACCGAAAATATCCTGATGGCCGCTGTGCTGGCCAAGGGTACCAGCGTACTGGAAAATGCTGCCCGCGAGCCGGAAGTGGTGGATCTGGCCAACTGCCTGAACGCCATGGGGGCCAAGATCAGTGGTGCAGGCACTGATACCATTACCGTTGAGGGTGTCGAGCGCCTGAGTGGTACCCGCTACCATGTGATGCCGGACCGGATTGAAACGGGTACTTATTTGGTGGCGGCAGCAATGACCGGTGGTCAGATCAAGGTCAAGGACACTGATCCGACCGTGCTGGAAGCGGTGCTGGCCAAGCTGCAAGAGGCAGGTGCCGAAATTGAGTGCGGCCGGGACTGGATCAGCCTTGACATACATGGCAAGCGCCCGAAGGCGGTCAATCTGAAGACTGCACCTTACCCCGCTTTCCCCACCGACATGCAAGCACAGTTCATCGCCATGAATGCCGTGGCCGAAGGTACGGGCACCATCGTTGAAACCATCTTTGAAAACCGTTTCATGCACGTGCAGGAAATGCAGCGCATGGGCGCGCAGATCCAGATTGAAGGCAATACGGCCATCGTCACCGGGATTGAGGAGCTGAAAGCAGCGCCAGTGATGGCGACCGACCTGCGCGCATCGGCCAGTCTGGTGCTGGCTGCCCTGATGGCACGTGGCGACACCCTGATTGATCGTATTTACCACATTGACCGCGGCTATGAGTGCATTGAAGAGAAGCTACAGCTTCTGGGTGCCAAGATTCGCCGCATACCGGGCTAGAAATCATGCTGACCATCGCATTATCCAAGGGCCGCATCCTGGATGACACCCTGCCATTACTGGAGCGGGCCGGTATCGTACCGGCAGAAAATCCGGACAAGAGCCGCAAGCTGATCATACCAACGACCCGTGAAGACGTGCGGTTGCTGATCGTACGTGCGACCGATGTACCGACCTATGTTGAACAGGGAGCTGCCGATATTGGTGTGGCGGGCAAGGACGTACTGATGGAGTACGGCAGCCAGAGCCTGTACGAACCGCTGGACCTGAAGATTGCCAGGTGCAAGCTGATGACCGCCGGTCCCGCCGGCGTGCCCGAACCGGCAGGACGCCTGCGTGTGGCGACCAAGTTCGTCAATGTGGCCAAGCGTTATTACGCCGAGCAGGGCCGCCAGGTCGAGGTGATCAAGCTGTATGGCTCAATGGAGCTGGCACCTCTGGTTGGTCTGGCCGACAAGATCATCGACGTGGTGGATACCGGCAATACGCTGCGAGCTAACGGGCTGGAACCGCAGGAGCTGATTGCCCATATCAGTTCAAGGCTGGTGGTAAATCCGGCCTCGATGAAAACCAAGCACGCGAAAATCCGTGCCCTGATGGAGATCATGGAGCAGGCGGTTGCCGAGATGGAGTAAGCCGCTTCATTTTTGGTTTGTTGGTTTTGACTGTCTTCTGTACGGGGATTCTGTCTTTTGGTGCAGGCTGGACAGGTGGGCACAATAGTTTTGTCTGAATGGTGTGGGCAGTGCTGGCAAGACGCTGCGTAAAGCTGGTGTCGTCACGGCCGCTTGCGGCGTCCATGCCGACAAGGCTTTACTCCGGTCTTGCCAGCCCTGCTCGGTAATAAAGGCGCAGACTCGCAACCTCCCTGCTGAATGCTTTTTTCAGAGGCAAGCCACCATGCACTAAAAACTCTGTGGCTGTATGAACTCCTTTCGCCGCCAAAGCGGCTCGTGCAGAGGCTTGAGCGCAAACAGATACTGAGAACGGGGCACAATGATTCAGTTTTCTGCGCCTGCCATCTGCACAAGGCAGGTTCGGGCCTGGTCAGGGCAGAAGTCAGGCATTAGCGGTTTGTGGCACGACAGTGACACGAGCCAGCGTCAGCCTGACGGAGCGCCCTGACCAGGCCAGAGCACTGCGAGACAAAGCGGCTCTTATAGAAGGTTGAGTGTGGGCCGTTTCATATTGACTCACTGCCATACCTGCTTTTTGTCATCTGCGCAGATTCTCGGCAGCAGCCTGTTCCAGGTCGGGCGGCAGGAAGTCGCGCTTGGGATCGTAATCGGGATACAGGTATTCATTCAGCGCCTTCAGGCTGTCGGGGCTGAGGCTGCCGGCTGTTTGCTGCAAGCGCAGGTGATTCAAAATATAGTCGTAGCGGGCGTTGTTATAGTTGCGCACCGCTGCATACAGCTGGCGCTGAGCATCCAGCACGTCAACAATGGTGCGGGTGCCTACTTCATAGCCGATTTGTGTCGCCTCTACGGCGCTCTGGCTGGAGATGATGCTTTGTTTACGCGCCTGTACCTGCTCAACATCGGTATTTACGGCACGATGCAGGTTGCGGGCGTTTTGCACTGTTTGGCGACGCAGGCCTTCTTTGCTGTATTCGGCATTATGTAGCTGATGTACACCCTGACGCACCCGCGATGAAGTAGCGCCACCAGTGTACAGCGGAATATTCAACTGCAAGCCGATAACCGCTTGCTCGGCATGATGGTTATAGGTTGGGCTGCCCTGCATGCCGCGGTTGGCAAACCCCAGGCTGTCGTTGTCGCCTTTCTGATACTGGGCGATGGCATCGAGGGTGGGTGCGTGGCCCGCCTTGCGGGTGCGCAAGTCCTGTTGTGCGGCTTCCAGTGCAAGGTCCATGGCACGCAGCTGCAGATTGTCGGCCAATGCACGATCTACCCATGCGCCGGCGTCATTGGGCCGGGGTGGCTGCACAGGCAACTCGTGGCGTATCCCCTGCACGGCGTGCAGTTGGTGATCGGTCAGGGTTTCCAGTGCCTGAAAGGCGTCGGCAACCTGTTGCTCGGCCTGCATCCGGTTGGCGCGGGCCGTGTCGTAGGCGGCCTGGGCCTGGAGCACATCGGTCTTGTCCGACAGGCCCACATTGAAACGCTCTCTGGCCAGCTCGTACTGGCGCTGGAACGCCTGTTCTTCTGCTTGACTGGCGGCCAGGTTATCCTGGCTGCGCAGGATGGCGAAATACACCTCTGCGCTTTGCAGGATCAGCGCCTGTTCGGTGGCGGACAGTTCCAGTGCGGCTTGTTCGCTGTCGGCTTGTGCGGTTTTCAATTGATACCAGCGGTCCAGCCGGAACAGCGGCTGGCTCAGGCTGGCCTGATAACTGTAAGTGTGGCGTTTGCTGGTTTGCTCGCCCAGTTCGCGGGTATCTACTGTGGTGCGGCTACTGTTGTTGCTGGCCTCCAGTCCCAGTTGCGGTAGCAGCCCGGCGCGGGCCTGGGGTACATTTTCGCTGCGTGCCTGATAGGCGGCGTGGGCTGCGGCCAGTTCGGCATTATTGGTCACTGCCAGACGGTAAACATCAAGCAACCCGGAAGGATGATGGTCAGCGGGTGCGGCCTGAACCGGGGCAACCAGCAAGCCAGCAAGCAGCAGACTGTAAAGAGGGCGCATCTGTGTATCCTTTCCAACCGAGTTTGACAATGGGCCAAGGCTAAGGTCTGCACCTGTTGCGGTCAAGCATTCATGTTGTGACCCTGGAGTGGCATGAGGTCGCCTGCTTGCAGCCCGGCAGGAACTCTGCTTAGATGGTTGCTCATCTTGTCGGGGTGCTCTTTGGAGCTGAGATTGGCGCAAGCCGGATCCCGTTGAACCTGATCGGGTTAGTACCCGCGTAGGAAACAAGAGAAGGTGCAGCTTTTCGGTTGCGTCCCTTTTTTGTGGTGTATTCCTTATATTTTTAGGTTCCCCTGACGGTTGTTTGATCTCGATGCTGGCGCGAGGCTTGGCATGCGGGTGCAGTGCAGGTGGAGCAAAGCGTAGGCAGCATGGATGCTGCCTTCGAGCCTACAGGGATGTATTTACGGCGTCTTTGCGCAACCTGCACTGCACCCGCACTATGCACACAGCTTCTCATCAGCGTCGTTGCCATGAGAACGATATCCATGAATCAAATGCTGTCACCTGTTTTAAGTGAAACTGCTCAAGTAGATGAGCAATCTGTCCTGCCTTTTCCCAATTCGCGCAAGGTTTATGTTGAGGGGTCGCGCCCGGACATCCGTGTACCCATGCGTGAAATCAGCCTGACCCCAACCATCACCGAACAAGGCACCGAGCATAACGCCCCGGTGTTGGTGTACGACACCTCTGGCCCTTATACCGATCCTGAGGTGCAGATTGATGTGCGCAAAGGCTTGGCCGATGTGCGCAGCCGCTGGATCGAAGAGCGTAACGACACCGAAGTGCTGAGCGGTTTAAGCTCTGAGTTTGGCCGCCAGCGCTTGAACGATGAGCAACTGGACGCCATGCGCTTTGCCGCGCTGAAAACCCCGCGCCGCGCCAAGGCCGGCCACAACGTGACCCAGATGCACTATGCGCGCAAGGGCATCATTACCCCGGAAATGGAATTTGTCGCCATTCGTGAGAACCTGAAGTTGCAGGAAGCGCGTGAAGCTGGACTACTAGACAGCCAGCACCCGGGCCAGAGCTTTGGTGCCAGCATCCCCAGGGAAATCACCCCAGAGTTTGTGCGCAGCGAAATTGCCCGTGGCCGTGCCATCATTCCGGCCAACATCAACCACCGCGAGCTGGAGCCAATGATTATTGGTCGCAACTTTCTGGTCAAGATTAACGGCAATATCGGCAACTCGGCGCTGGGCTCCTCGATTGAAGAAGAAGTCGCCAAGCTGACCTGGGGCATTCGCTGGGGCGCGGATACCATCATGGACCTGTCCACCGGCAAGAACATTCACGAAACCCGCGAATGGATCATCCGCAATTCGCCGGTGCCGGTGGGTACGGTACCCATTTATCAGGCGCTGGAAAAGGTGGGCGGCATTGCCGAAGACCTGACCTGGGAGCTGTTCCGCGACACCTTGATCGAGCAGGCCGAGCAGGGCGTGGACTACTTCACCATTCACGCCGGCGTGCTGCTGCGTTATGTGCCGCTGACCGCGAAGCGGGTTACGGGCATTGTGTCCCGTGGTGGCTCGATCATGGCCAAGTGGTGTCTGGCGCACCACAAGGAAAGTTTTATCTATACCCACTTTGAAGAAATCTGCGAAATCATGAAGGCCTATGATGTGTCTTTTTCGCTGGGTGATGGCTTGCGCCCCGGCTCAGTCGCTGATGCCAACGATGCTGCGCAGTTTGCCGAGCTGGAAACCCTGGGCGAGCTGACCAAAATCGCCTGGCAGCATGACGTGCAAACCATCATTGAAGGGCCGGGTCATGTGCCGATGCACATGATCAAGGAGAACATGGACAAGCAGCTGGAGTGCTGTGATGAAGCGCCGTTCTACACCCTTGGTCCGCTGGTGACCGACATTGCGCCGGGCTATGACCACATTACTTCTGGCATGGGGGCGGCGATGATTGGTTGGTATGGCTGCGCCATGCTCTGCTATGTCACGCCCAAGGAGCATCTGGGCTTGCCCAACAAGGACGACGTAAAAACCGGCATCATTACCTATAAAATCGCTGCTCACGCTGCCGATCTGGCCAAGGGGCATCCGGGTGCCCAGATCCGTGACGATGCGTTGTCCAAGGCACGCTTTGAGTTCCGCTGGGAAGACCAGTTCAATCTGGCACTGGACCCGGATACTGCGCGTTCATTTCACGATGAAACCATGCCGAAAGAATCCGGCAAGGTGGCGCACTTCTGCTCCATGTGCGGACCCAAGTTCTGCTCGATGAAAATCACCCAGGACGTACGCAATTATGCGGCAGAGCATGGCCTGACCGATGAGCAGAAAGCAATTGAGCAGGGGTTCAGGGAGCAGTCCGAGCGCTTTCGTGAGGAGGGGTCGCTGATTTATAAACAGGTGTAGTTTTTGGCTCTGGTTTTGCAGGCAGGGCGAGGCGCTGCGCAACACTCCGCATCCGCTCCGAAGCAAGCTTCGTCACAGGTGCTGATGCGTGGCTCTGGCTTCGCCCTGCCTGCTGGTGCGCCGTACTCTTGTTGGGAGGCGTGACCTGGCCTTGCCGGGCACAGTCGCGGCCAATTTGCTACACTCGCTCTTACTTGCTTGACAGGGTGCCGGTGATTCTGGCTGAGATGGCGCAGGGAGTGATTCCAAGCGCTGGTCCTGTTGAACCTGATCCGGTTCGTACCGGCGTAGGAATCAAGCGGTGGCCCGGACGTTCATCTACAGACTCGTAGCCATGCTTCCGGGCTTCTCTGCCGATACCCGCCTGTTCTCCGGATCGCTGTTATGACCGGAGGTACCATGAGTTATTCTTTTACTGATCTGACGGCTGCCTGCCATGACGAATGGCGTGCCTATATCGAGCACGAGTTTGTGCGTCAGCTGAGTGAAGGCACGCTTGAGCAGGATGTTTTTCGCCATTACCTGAAGCAGGACTATCTGTTCCTGATCCACTTTGGCCGTGCCTATGCGCTGGCGACCTATAAGAGTCGCAATATTGCTGAGCTACGCCATAGTTTGGACGGGCTGAAAACCATCATTGACCTTGAGCTGGGCCTGCACGTTGACTACTGTCGCCAGTGGGGTATCAGCGAAGAAGAGCTGGCTGCGTTGCCCGAAGCCCGTGCCACCATGGCCTATACCCGCTATGTGCTGGATACAGGCAATCGTGGTGACCTGCTCGACATGCATGTGGCACTGGCGCCTTGCCTGGTCGGTTACGCGGTGGTAGCGGACTGGATCAACTCCCGTGCCGAAACATTGCGTGGCGACGACAACCCCTATGAAGCCTGGATCAGGATGTATGAGAGTGAAGGTTTTCAGGCCGCCCGCCGTGCCGAAGAAGCCTGGCTTGATGAGCGTCTGGCGGAGGTGACGTCACGCCGCTTCGAGGAGTTGGTGACGATTTTCCGTGATGCCATCCGGCTGGAAATCGCGTTTTGGCAACAGGGGCTGGATCTTTCTATCTGAGCAGCCTGTTTTGCGGAGATCTGGTGCCGGTGGTTGCGCTGGCTTCGCTTCGCGATGCTGGTAGCGAGACACTGGGTTTGCAACTGTTGTGAACGCTATTTGGCTTTTGGCTCAATTGTATGTGTGCTTTATACGCTGAAGCCTTTGGACAGGCTGATGTTGCTTCGTTTGCAATGGCTGGCTGGGTGAACCTTCAGGTAACAAAAACCGGCTGTTGGTATTGCTCCAGCAGCCGGTTTGGTTTTGCAGGGAAGATTTAGTCCTGTGCCGCCGCCTGTATGGCAGTCAAGGCCACGGTGAAGACAATATCTTCTACCAGGGCACCACGGGACAGGTCGTTGACGGGTTTGCGCAAACCTTGCAGCATCGGGCCGACACTGACCACGTTGGCGCTACGCTGTACCGCTTTGTAGGTGGTGTTACCGGTATTCAGATCGGGGAATACGAACACAGTAGCACGACCGGCTACCGCGCTGTCGGGAGCCTTGGAGCGGCCGATACTTTCTACGCTGGCCGCGTCGTACTGCAGCGGACCATCGATGGCCAGGTGCGGTGCTTTTTCTTGGGCAATGCGGGTGGCTTCCATGACTTTTTCCACTTCGGCACCGGAGCCGCCGGAGCTGCCAGTAGAGAAGCTGATCATGGCAACCTTGGGATCGATGCCAAAGGCAGTGGCCGACTCGGCGCTTTGCAGGGCGATTTCTGCCAGCTGATCGGCATCAGGGTTGGGGTTGACGGCGCAGTCACCGTAAACCAGTACCTGATCGGGCAGCAGCATGAAGAACACCGAGGACACCAGGCTGTAGCCGGGTGCGGTCTTGATCAGTTGCAGGGCCGGGCGGATGGTGTCGGCGGTGGTGTGTACCGCGCCCGATACCAAGCCGTCGACGTCGTCTTCGGCCAGCATCATGGTGGCCAGCACCACGGTGTCGCTGAGCTGCTCGGCGGCTTGCTCTGGGGTCAGGCCACGGCTTTTGCGTAGCTCGACCATGGGTGCGACGTACTTTTGCTTGATGCTTTCTGGGTCGATGATTTCGATGCCGGCAGGCAGGGTGACGCCCTGCTGTTTGGCAACGGCATGAATTTCGTCCGGATTACCGATGAGTACGCAGTTGGCAATGCCGCGCTCTTGGCAGATGGCGGCGGCGCGAATGGTGCGCGGCTCGTTGCCTTCTGGCAGGACAATGCGTTTGTTGGCCGCCTGTGCGCGCTTGACCAGCTGATAGCGGAACGCCGGCGGTGACAGCAGCGGTACGCGATCGGTGGCGCAGCGGGCAGTTAGCCAGGTCTGGTCAAGATAGGAAGCAATGTGCGCGCTGGTGTTACGGGCACGCTCAAGGTCGGTTACCGGGATGGCGCGTGGCAGGCGGGTCACCTGATAGGCGGTATCGTACGAGCCGGTGGCTACACTCATGACCGGCAAGCCGCCTTGCAGGGCTCCTTTGCCCATTTCCATGATGCTGGCATTGGGCACATAGCCACCAGTCAGCAGCAGGCCGGCCAAGCGTACGCCACTCATCTCGGCGAGGCTGGCGGCCAGGATGACATCGTCACGATCACCCGGTACCACGACCAGTACACCGTCTTGCAGCAGCGGTACTATGTTGGCAACAGTGCGTGAGCAAAGAATGACCTTTTGCACACGGCGCTCTTCCAGCTCGCCCTTGTTGATCAGGTCAGCCTTGAGAAAAGCTGCGTAATCGGAGCTGCGCGGTGCATTCAACTCTTCGCGGGCGTTGATGCAGCCGATCAGGTGCAGGTCGCCCTTGCGCAGTGCTGGCAGGTGTCCTTTGAGCTTCTCGGCGAAACCGTTCAGGGTTGGGCTGGTCACCTTGTTGATGACGACTCCGAGCACTTTGGGATCACTGGTGCCACCAAACAGCTGTGCTTGTGCTTCGATGCGGTCGGATATTTGATCCAGGTCTTCGCTTTGCTGGGCACTGACCAGGATCACTTCGGCGTCCAGGGTACGGGCCAGGCTGGCATTGATACGCTCGACGTATTGAGCCTGGCGTGAGGGTGTCATGCCTTCGACGATAATGACATCGTAGTTGTCAGCCATGTCCTGATGCATGCTGACAATTTCTTCCATCAGCTCGTCAATCTGGCCGGTGCCGACCATGCGCTCGACCTTGGCCAGGTCCAGGCTGGCTGGCTGTGCAGTGTTGTACAGGCTGGCCATGAGCTGGCTGACGCGTTCGGCGCCGCTTTCGCTGGGGTGGGGTTGGGCAATGGGCTTGAGGAAACCAACCCGCATGCCGGCGTTTTGCAGAACTTGTACCATGCCAAGGCTGACAGAGGTCAGGCCCACGCCAAAACCGGTCGGAGCAAGCAAAAAAGTATGCATTCTGAAATCCTGTGTAAAAACTGTTACAGAAGAAAGCCGGTGCTGGGCACCGGCTTCACCATGTTACCTGTTATTGCGCATCGATGACTTCCAGCGTTTCAATGGCGATCTGGCGCTCTTCGTTGGTCGGTACGACCAGCACCAGCGGATGTCCGTCGGCGCTGATCTTGCCGCCCTGGCCGCGTACGCAGCTCTGGTTGGCCTGGTCGTCCAGCTTGAAGTTGAATACGCGCATGTGATCGAGGGTTTTCTTGCGGATCAGGGTGGCGTTTTCGCCAATGCCACCGGTGAACAGCAGGCCATCCAGACGGGGCAGTGCGCAGGACAAGGCGGCCAGTGACTTGGCCAGGCGGTAACAAAAAATTTCAATGGCCAAGGCAGCCTTTTCGTCACCCTTTTCACTGGCTTCAATCAGCGTGCGCATGTCGTTGGACAGGCCGGACACACCCAGCAGACCGCTCTTTTTGGTGAGCAGGGTTTCTATTTCCTGGGCGCTCCAGCCAAAAGTACGGTGCAGGTGTACTTGCAGGCTTGGGTCAACGTCGCCTGAGCGGGTACCCATGACCAGGCCTTCCAGCGGGGTCAGGCCCATGGTGGTATCACGGCTTTCGCCATTGACCACGGCCGTGGCGGAGCAGCCATTACCCAGGTGAGCCACCAGCCAGCAGCTGTCCTCCACCGGCAGCCCGGCCATTTCTGCTCCCTTGCGGCTGACATACATGTGGCTGGTGCCGTGGAAGCCGTAACGGCGGATTTTGTGCTCGGTGTAGAGTTCTTCCGGGATGGCGTAGCGGTAGGCATGCTCAGGCATGGTTTGGTGGAAGGCGGTGTCGAATACGCCAACGTGCGGAAGCTCAGGGTAGATGCTGATGGCCGCGTTGATGCCCATCAGGCCCGGCGGGTTGTGCAGTGGCGCCAGCGCAGCGTTGGCTTCAATGACGCTGATTACGTCGGGTGTCAGCAAGCAGGCTTCGTGAACCTGGGAACCGCCATGCACAACACGGTGCCCGATACCTGTCAGGGTGCCGGCGGCTTTCTGTATGTGAGGCAGGATTTGGGCAAGGGCCTCGGCATGGTCGGCGTCACCCAGTTGCAGGTGTTTTTTCTCGCCGTTTTCCTTCCAGGTCACCTCGGCATCCGGGGTGCCGATCCGCTCGGCCAGCCCTTCGATGATGAAATCATCCTGATTCTCATTGACCAAGGCGAACTTGATGGATGAGCTACCGCTGTTGATCACTAAAATATTGCGTCCGGACATATCTTTCTCGTTAGGTTGGTTTGGAGTTGTTTAATGTTTATATGTTGACCTGCCGGCGTATTGTTGTTGTCGGGCGGCTCGGGTCCCCGAAAAATAGGCTTAATATTCAGGTGGGCATCAAACAAGGTCAATACTGCTATCGGTCTAGTTAATCTAAAGTCGCATTCGTTTTTGTCACCGGTTAAACTGTCCGGTCATTCATAAAAACAGGTTTATATTATGCAAATCGCCGATAACGCAGTCGTGGCCATTGACTACACTTTGCGCAACGAGGAAGGAGACGTGCTGGACAGCTCCGAGGGTTCGCAGCCGCTGGCTTACCTGCACGGGGCGGCCAATATCATTCCGGGGCTGGAGCAGGCCCTTGCCGGCAAACGTGCCGGTGATGAACTTGAGGTCAGTGTCGAGCCGGAAGACGCCTATGGTGAGTACAGCCTGGAGATGGTTGCGACATTAAGCCGCAACATGTTTGAGGGTGTAGATGAGTTGCAGGTGGGCATGCAGTTTCATGCTTCCGCGCCTGATGGCGGCATGCAGGTTGTGACCATCCGGGATATTGAAGGTGACCAGGTGACCGTTGATGGCAACCATCCGCTGGCTGGCCAGCGCCTGAACTTCAAGGTAAAGGTCATTGATGTGCGAGCTGCCACCAAAGAAGAGCTGGAGCACGGACATGCCCATGGCGAAGGTGGGCATCAGCACTGATTGCTGACCAGTCAAACAGCAAAAAGCCTCTTGCACATGCCGTGCAAGAGGCTTTTTTGTATCTGCTCGCCTTGGCGTTGTTGATCGCGGCTGTAGCCGCTGGTGCAGGAGGAACCGCCTGGCCACTGCAGGAGCCACTTCAGTGGCGAACAATGCCTGAACGGGGTGGCACAGGTCGCGGCTGTAGCCGCTCCTACAGGGGTGGTCTGGGGGTTACCGGCTGGAGGCCATCTGGAAGGCTGTAACCAGGGCAATCTCAAGGCTGCCGGTGTCGATGTTGCCGGTGCCTGCCAGGTCCAGTGCGGTGCCGTGATCAACCGAGGTGCGGATAATCGGCATGCCCAGGGTTATATTGACTGCGGCGCCAAAGCCCTTGTGTTTTAGTACGGGCAGCCCCTGATCGTGATACATCGCCAGAACAGCATCGCAATGCTTCAGGTTCATCGGGGTAAACAGCGTATCGGCCGGTAGTGGCCCCGTCAGGTTAAGGCCTTCGGCACGCAAGTTGTCCAGTGCTGGAGTGATGATATCCAGCTCTTCGCGACCGAGGTGGCCATCTTCACCCGCGTGGGGATTGAGTCCGCAGACCAGAATGTGCGGGTTTTGAATGCCAAACTTGTCTTGCAGATCCTGGTGCAGAATCCGGGTGACGCTTTCAATGCGGTCGGCGGTGACAGCATCGGCCACATCACGCAGTGGCAGATGGGTGGTGACCAGTGCGACACGCAGGCCGTGCGTAGCCAGCATCATGACCACGCGCGGCGCTCCGGTCAGTTGCTGCAAAAACTCGGTATGACCGGAAAAGGGTACACCGGCCTGATTGATGATGCCCTTGTGCACCGGGGCTGTAATCATGGCGTCAAACTGGCCGTTGAGGCAGCCCTGGCCGGCCCGGGTCAGGGTTTCCAGCACGTGTTGCGCGTTGGCTTCATTGAGCTGGCCTGCTACAACAGGCTGGTACAGGGGTGTGTCCAGGACATACAGGCTGCCGGCAGGTGCCGGCTGGTCGGGCAGCTGCTGTGGTTCGACCTCGATAACCTGTACTTCAAGCGCCAGTTGTATGGCGCGTTGACGCAACATGTCGGCATTGCTTATTACAATGACGGGGTAGGGTTGTATTGCCTGTGCCATCATGAGGCACAGGTCGGGGCCGATTCCGGCCGGTTCGCCCGGGGTAAGGGCAAAACGCAGGGTCATGGTTCTTTGATCTCCACGTAGGCTTCGTCACGAATCTCCCTGAGCCAGAGTTGCAGCTCTTCTTCGTATTTCTGGCTGTGCAGCAGGTTAAGTGCCTGCTGTTCGCGTTGCTCCAGGGTGCTGTCGCTAAAGCGCCGGTCCAGCACCTGCAGTACGTGCCAGCCAAACTGGCTGGCAAAAGGGTGTGACAGCTCGCCAATGGCAGTTTGGGCCATGGTTTCACGGAATGCCGGCACCAGGCTTTCAGGGCTGACCCAGTCCAGCTCACCGCCATTGCGGGCTGAGCCAGGATCTTCAGAGAATTGGCGGGCCAGTCCGGCAAAATCTTCGCCATTTTTCAGGCGCTCATAAATGCGCTGCGCCAGCTGCTCGGTCGCCTCGGGCGAGCGAATTTCGCTGGGTTTTAGCAGGATGTGGCGGACGCGCACTTCTTCGCGATAGCTGGCATCGTCAGCCCCTTCTTTGTCCAGCAGCTTGATCAGAATGATGCCGCCGGCGGTACGCATGGGCTCACTGACGTCTCCCGGCTGCATCTGCGCCACTGCGCTGTCAAAAGGCGGAGGCAGCTGTGCGGCCTTGCGCCAGCCCATATCGCCGCCGTCAAAGGCGTTTTCGCTGGCGGAAAAGCGTACCGCCAGTTGCTGAAAGTCTTCGCCTTTGTCCAGGCGCTGCAACACTTCGTTGACACGTGCCTGGGCTTGCTCGATCTCGTCAGCGGTCGGGTTGTCGGGCAGCGGGATCAGGATATTGGCCAGGTGGTAGTCGTCAGCCAGTTGCATCTGGCCAAGGGCCGAGTTGAGGAAGTTTTTCACTTCCTGCTCGGTGACCTGGATCTGCTCGGATACCCGGTATTGGCGCACCCGGTTGATGGTGACTTCCTGGCGGATTTGTTCGCGTACATTGTGTACCGACATATTGCCGGCCTCGGCCAGAGACTGCAGAAACTGTTGTGGGCTGGTGTTGTTGCGTTCGGCCAGGCTCTGGATGGTTGCGTTGAGCTCTTCATCACCGATGCGAATGCCGGAACGTTCGGCGATTTGAAGTTGTAGTTCGTCAAGGATGAGCCGGTCCAGCACTTGCTGGCGCAGTTCGTCCTCGGGTGGTTGTTCGCCGCCGCGCTGGGCAATGGTGTTGCGCACCTCGTTTAGCCGCTTGGTGTACTGGCTGTGCATGATGATGCCGTCATCGACAATGGCGGCAATGCGGTCCAGGGGTTGTTCGGCAGCAAAGCTGCTGCCTGTGGCCAGCGCTAGTGCCAGACACAGGGCTTTCATCGGTTTAATAGCCATGTTGCTCACGTCGTTGATAGCCAGGGATGCCTTCATCGAGGAAGGTGCCTACCTTGTTGCCGGTTACACCGCCCAGTCCTTTCAGGATGACCTGCAGGAAGATGCCGCGATCCGGACGGCGGTTGTCGTCGGGTGACATGCTGCGCTCGTCATAATCGATCCAGTAACGCTGGACCAGACGAACTTTCCAGCAGCAGTTGCTGTACTCGAAGCCGCCAAATGCGTCCAGGGTGCGGCTGCGGTTGTAGTCAAACTGCCAGCGGGCGATGGCGTTCCAGCGCTGGAACACCGGCCACATGATGGAGGCGTCAGTTTGTTCAACCTTGTAAAAGTCTTTGTAAACTTTTTTGGTGCCGTCGGGCAGTGTTTGTACGTAGTCACCGCTACCGGTTACGTAACGACCCAGGTCCTCATTGAAGTAGACGCCATCGTTTTTATAACGGTAGCCGAAGTTGATGATTTTGTTCAGGTTGTCTTCCGGCTGGTAGTTGAACATCAGACTGCCGGCCCGGGTTGCACGCTCGTCCTGGTCCCAGGCCCAGTCAGCGTTGAAACGCCAGTCCTGGTTGAGGCGTAGCATATACTGCATGGCATACGGGGAGCGGCTGGTGGTGTTGCGCGAATAGTCTTTGTATTCGTTTTTGTGGTCGGCAGACAGCAGCACTTTGCGGTCGGACAGATAATACGCCTGACCAATGGCTGCGCGCTGACGCTCAAAGCCATTTTCTTCCAGCCAGCGCCAGGTCAGGCCAAGGGAAACCTGATTGGCATCACCGATGCGGTCGCGGCCACTAAAGCGGTTATCACGCCACAGGCTGGAGTAGCTGAACGAGCTTTCACTGGTATCAAACAGTGGAATGTCATGCTGCTCTTTGTAGGGCGCATAGAGATAGAACAGGCGTGGTTCCAGTGTTTGCGTGTAGTTTTTGCCGAGCATCTGCGTTGGGCGGTCGAAGTACAGGCCGCTGTCGATACTGGCAACGGGCACGCTGCGGCTGGTGCTACTCTTGAAACGTCGGCCTTGTTTGATGAAGTCATTTTTGCCTTTGCGATCTAGAGTCAGGTCGTACCTGGTGTAAGCATATTTCAGGGCAGGCTTGATAAAGCCCCAGTCCCAGCTCATGGGCAGGCTGAGGGTCGGTTCCAGGTGCAGGCGGCTGCCTTCGGCACGGTTGATGCCACTGAGGCGGTCATCACGCCACCGTTCGCTATCGCCGTCACGATTGGTGAAGTTGCCTTTTTCCAGGGTACGCTCAAAACGTACCAGCTCACTCTGGTACGCCAGCTGCAGGCCGCCCCATTCACCGGGTACCCGGCCGTTTAGGGTTAGCTGTGGCAGCTTGTTATAGGGCGTGATATCGGTGACGTTGGCCCGCTCATAGGCATGCAGGTTGAGCCCGGCGGTATAGCTGTCACCACGCCAGCGCAGGCCGGCACGCTGGTCAACCGTGGTGTCGGACGACTCGCGGATATTGGACGACAGGTCCTGGAAATAGTAAGGGTCGCTGATGTCGGTGTAATCGACCTCGGCCAGCAGGCGGTTGTTGAAACCATGCTGGTGTTGCCAGCTGTACATCCAGCGGTCCTGTTTGTATTCGGACTGGCGTTTGCGTTCTTTTTCCCGGTCGTTGCCCAGCCAGGCGCCGCCGATCTGGCCCTTGCTGTTTTTGCTCAGGTAACGGAATTCACCCTCGGTCAGCAAGCCGCGCTCACTCATGTAGTTGGGGTAAAGGGTGGCATCCATATGTGGCGCCAGGTTGATGTAGTAAGGGGTGGTCAGGTCCAGTCCCTTGTTGTTGCTATAACTGATGCTGGGCGGCAAAAAACCTGACTGACGGCGGTCATCAATCGGGAAATGTATATAGGGTGTATAGAACACCGGAATATTTTTCACCCGTAATGTGACGTTGGTGGCGGTACCAAAGCCGGTTTCCGGGTTCAGGGTGATGTTGTTGCTTTGCAGGTGCCAGTCATTGTTGCCCGGAGTACAGCTGGTGTAGCTGCCACTTTTCAGCCGGATAATGCCTTCTTCCTGGCGTTTGATATAACTGGCGTTGCCGCGGGTTTGCATTGAGTGCAGTACGTACTCGGCATTGTCGACCTGGGCTTCACCTGAGTCGAGCTGGATTTGTGCGTGATCCCCCACGATCAGGACATCCTGGTCACGCAGGCTGACATTGCCTTCGAGCCGGCCAAGGCTGGCTTGCTGGTCCAGCTCGGCACGGTCACCGGTGAACTGCAAGCTGGCCTGTCGCAATATCACATTGCCGTCCAGGGTGGTGATCTGTCGTGGCTGGTTGTAGCTGGAGCTGTCGGCGCTGGCGAAAATCGGAGCCTGATTAAGCGGTGTGTCGTCATCTTTGCCCAGGCGTGCCGGTTCGGAGTAGGTGCCCGCGCAGTAAGGAGCGATTTCGGCTCGCTGGGCGTCACTGAGCTGTTCACGCGGGATCCAGTCCAGGTGGGCGTAGGGGTTGGCAGCCGTACTGCGGCGAATCTGTGCTGACTCTGAAGAGGTGGAGGCAGTTGCCGGTTCTGGCGCAGTGGCACTTATGGTGTGCTGTTTGCCAGGCTGACTGACAACGGGCGCTGATGGCTGGACTGGGCGCGGGGCCACCCGGGTTTTTTCTTCGGTCACACACAGCCACTGGCCGTCGGGGCCGACGGTACAGTTAAATTCATCGGCCAGCGCCTGTGTCATGCCGAGTGGGTGAAGCGCAGTAAAAATACCCAATGCCAGTGCACTGGGCCGTAAAACCTTATAAGGGTGAGTCATTGTGTCAGAATCCGTACTGCCTGCAATTCAGGTGCTGAGTTTCCCGTGCAGCTCGAACACGGGATCGTCGGGTAGGGACAGACCATTACTGGCCCATCCCCCCCTAAGAACCGTACGTGCGAGTTTCCCCGCATACGGCTCAAGTTTATGAATAGGGCGAGTTTACACTGCCCCGATTACAGTGACTAGCGGCTGTTCCTTATACCGCTGTATTTTAAGGGTTGTGTCATGCCTCGGCTGTGAAGCTGTGGATGACAGTTCGGATGAAGTACTGCACGGTTTTTCAGCGTATCCGGCCCGCCATCCACTCGTCTGACGATGTGGTGGTCGTGCCAGCCAGTTTCCTTGCTGATTTCATGCCCGCACAGTGCACATTTCCCTTCTTGCCTGATGAGTAGTTTCAGTATTTCCTTGCTGTAACGCAGCGTGTGCCGCATTCGTTCAACTCTGAGCTTTTCCCATTTCAGCTCGTGCTCCGGGTCAAAGGGACTGTAGGCCTCCGGCAACCGTTTATGTCGCACGAGGTCCGTACTGGCAAGCTGATAAAGCTGCCTGTGTTTTACTTCACCCAGTTCTTTCGAGCTGGCCAGTACCACGAAATCATCGGCATAACGCACCACGCTGACCTTGAGTTTGCTTCCTTTCGTTTTTCCGAACTGTTCACACAAATGTGCTTTTAGTCCGGTTTCCAGTCCATTTAGAGTGGCGTTGGCCAGACAGGGGGAGATAATCCCACCCTGCGGCGTTCCGTCTTCCGTTGCCATCAGTGTGCGC
>JAAYFD010000044.1 GCA_012728415.1 Gammaproteobacteria bacterium | reverse complement strand
TTGCAGGTTGGTTTCCAGGTTGATATGGTTTCACCCATGGCGAGCGGCCTCTCTAATCAAGTTCATGCAGGAACGTTTTGATTTTAAAGAATAAACCGCTCGCCTTCTTTGTTGTTAGTCAATGCTAATGAATAAGGCGGGAGTACAGCGAACAGGCGTGGGGGCGGGAACAGGCTAAAAAATACTTGCTGGGGATGCGTGAAACCATAGCGCTGCTGGCCGAGTTTCCGGGACAAGGCACCGTCAGGCAAGATGTTGGAGAGGGGGTGCTAAGCTTTCCCTATGGCAGCCACTGGCTGTTCTACCGGATAGAAAAGGAGCAATTGGTGGTGTTTGCCGTGCTGCATCAGCGCATGGTGCCTATGGAGCATCTGGCAGAGCGTTAAGCTGTCTACAAAAAATCTGTGTGCCTTTTTTTGTAAACACTCAAAAACGATCAGGCATAAAAAATCCAACCACCGTTAAGTGATTGGATTTTTTAGGTTTATATGGTCGGGACGGAGTGATTTGAATACTCATTATAGTGCGTCACTGTGCGGCATTGACCGGCTTTGCTGGCTTCGCGTCATGTGGTCGCGTCAATAACAGGCTTTAACGGGCTGCGTTTTCGACACTTTTTCGACACTCAAGGGCCATGCTTTGAGCGGTGCAAGCTACTGTATTCCCGCTTTTTCAGCGCTGGGTAATGTCCGCTTCTCATCGTAAGAAGTTTCTTTTTTGGCCTGATTCGAATTCGGCTAAATTACCAGTTTTTTTGTAGCGTTCCGTTCACGCACATTTTGACATCATCGTCAATCAGGCCGTTCGGTTTGATGCACTCTTTAAGAGGTCTGATCACCTGCATCGTCTGCTGTCTGCTTCTCGGTTGTGCCGTTCTAGTCGCTACTGTTCTAGCTTTGGTCTCGTTCTGGCTTGGCCAGTTTTTTTCCCTGGTTCCGTTTACGCACATCTGCACCTCGTCATCGATTAAACCGCCAGGCTTGATACATTCCTGTAGTGATCGGGTAACCCGTAACGTTTGCTTATCGCGTCTTAGCTCATGTTCTTGCATGGCTTTTTCGTAGCGTGTGCCTTTCAGTATGTATGCGGAAAAATCTTCACTAGCTCTTTTGACAATCGGGTCGGTGATTGGCCGGATTGGCGCTGTTGCTGTTTCGAAAATGTTGGTTTTTTCCTCTGCCTGGATGGCGCTGCAAGCCAGTAAAGCGGTTATGACTGCTATGACTTTGAGCATTTTTCTCTCCTGAACCAACGTTGGGCGGCTTTTGCCGTAACGGTCATCCCGCGTTTTGATCCTGCAATCTCTGGTTAGCTTCATCGTATGCGGGGCTGGTCTGCCCGATTTCTGGGGCAATTTCTCCCGATATCAACCATAAAGCATAAGCAGGGAATAGCTTGGCAACTGCTGATATTTCAGCGTCTGAAAGCCTTGCTTTGCCGTTTCTGATATTTCCCCATCGATACCGATCTATTCCGGTCTGTTTCTCAAACCAGACACTTGTCCGTTCGTTATCAAATAACGATATAAGGCGTTCTTTTATCATTCCAAAAAAATCTACTTAGTAGCTTGTACGAAGCGCGAGCTGTAGTATACTGAACTTAGTAAATTGTACTAAGCAGTATATCGGTCAAAAGCAGGTCAATTCCGGACATTTTAGGGGGTTTCACATGGAACAGCTACCACTACCAGAACCGCAAAACCTGCAGCGCCTGCTGATAGCTCCCCCCGTAATGCCTTGGCGTGACTTTGCGGACTGGATTCAGATCAGCCAGGACGCTGTGGAAATGTGGATTAGGCGGGGCTATCTGCCAACCGTGAAGATTGGCCGGTTTCGTCTTGTGAACGTTGCACTGTTCACGCAGCAACTTTTAAACGATGAGCAAGAGGTATAAGCCATGACTTTCTTAAACCGTGATGAAGTACTTATGAGCCTGCGTTCTTTGCTGCAACTGATGCATTTTCAGGTAAAGCGTCCAGTCTCTGAAATTGATATCGAGTTTTTCTTTCGTATCTCAGAAAGTTTTTATAAAAAGCTCGACCTTTATTATTACGAAACCAATATTTTGAGCTGCCAGGATCACGCAACACTTACAAGGCTTCATGATGAAGTGAAGGATCTTTTAGATGTCGCAACACGTGAAAAATACCCCAACCGCGCCCCTTGTTTCTTCTCGCGAGCTTTCCGCAAAGCTGAAAAGTCTGCGGACGGCTGGCCACTTGAGCCGGTGCAGCTGTGTGATCTGCTGGACGAAGACATATTTAAAGACTTGCCAGCGGTCGGCGAATCTGGACAAGAGTCTGACCAATTACCGGATGCCGTCCAGGTCAACACAAACCCTTCAAAGGGACTTTCTGAGTGTGTTGGATCAATCGAGCCAGTAAAAGCCTTTCCATCACGCGCTGATTTTTTGCACGCACAAAAAGTATTAACTGAATTTTTAACTATTTATCGGCCTGCTAAGAGTTTATAGCCATGATTCCAGGTAGACAAACTAATATTAAAGACGAGGGCAAGCGCTTTTATGTTTTCGCTCCTGCAAGTGTAAAACTGCAACTTGAGCAGGAAGCCTACAAGCGCGGAACTGACCTCTGGACACTGGGCGGAACAGTTTTAACTACCTGGTTGCAGGCGGGTGCCCCCGACCAGATCACCCCCCGCGCCGATGTTTCAGAATGACGCTTTAAAGATGTTTGATAATCCGCTGATCCTGTTTCCCCTGCCCGTCACCGTCGTCGCTCGCGTGATCCGTCCGGCGCATCTGGTTTGCAGTGCAAGGGCGCGTAGCGGCGCAGCGAACCCTTGCACTGCTAACTAGATGTGCCAGGGTCACAAGCGAGCAGAGACGGTGATGGGTAGGGGAAACAGCCCCCCTGCCCGGAGCCAGAGGAAGCGAGCGCTTTTTGCTTTTCACTCTGCGGGGGTTTGGGGGTGAGCATCACCCCCATAAGGGCTTTTGCTTGTAAAGATGCCGCCAAAGGCGACATTACTGCTTTTGCTTTTGACCGTGGAACTAAAGCCTGGTCATACGCCGGATAGTCACCCGTAAGGGTGGAGACAATGCAGCTTCATCGCATTGGCTCCATTCATGACTAGCCGGATGCGGACTCTTTAAGGAACTGGGTGTATCCCGTCCAGAGTAATAACAGCAGCATTATGAGGTTTTGAAAGTGTCTATATTTGAAAGTTGGGAAGAACGTCAGGAAGAACTAGCGGAATTATACTTTGCTGAGTGCACTAACTGCGATATGGCTTATTTGGGTGATCCGGATTGCCTAGCAACAGGTCAGCCTTTTGTTGGTCAAGTTGAGTTTTGCCCAATGTGTAATCCGGATGCTTTCGAGGGGCCGAAAGCTTTTGATTTTGACCGTGACAACTAAAGCCCGGTCATACGCCGGATAGTCACCCGTAAGGGTGGAGACAATGCAGCTTCATCGCATTGGCTCCATTCATGACTAGCCGGATACGGACTTTTTGAGTAACTGGGTGCATCCCGTCCAAAACATGCTTTTACAACCGCTGAAAAATCAGCACAACTAGAAAGGCTAACAGTAGCCAAAGGAGAGCAACATGCAAATGCAAGCCATGCTTTTGAGCGTACAAAAAACCGTCGTAGAGGGAAAAGTTTACGCAAAAGCTTTTATTGCGCTGCCTGCTAATAACGAAACTGAGGCCGTTTCAAGCGTTATGCAGCTGACAATTCCAGATACACTTATTGACCAGATCATGCGTGAAGTCATCGCCAGTGACATCAAGCTCGGTGAATTGTGCAACATCACTCTGGAGATGGAACGGGGCGGTAAAAACAGCCTGAAACAAATCATTGTTGGCATTGCCAGCGCTCAACGTCCAGGACACAAGCCGCAACCTCAAAACCAAGAGAACAAAGGTTAAACCATGATTTACGCCGCCTGCGAACCGGAAAACTTGACGCTGATCGAGGGCGGCTTATTGCACTGCAGTGACTGGCAACTGATGCCGGTCACACAGTCCAGCCTTGAGGAATTCTTTACTCTAACCCCTGAAGACTTCGGGGCTGGTTTATCGGCAACACTTGGCGTCTTTGCCCTTGGCTTTGCGATTGGTGTTGTCATTTCCGTTATGAAAAAAGCCCGTTAGGGCTGAGGAGTTACAAATGAGCAAGTTTAAAACCATGCTGAAAGCTGGCGCAGCCAGTGTTGCAACTGCCGGTGCACTGGTTGCCCATAATGCCCATGCCGCCCTGGTCGATGCTGATGTGGTCTCCACCATTTCCGATGCATCTGGTGATCTGGAGCTGGTCGGCAAGGCTATCATCGGCGTAGTTGCAATTGTGGTTGTGTTCTCTCTGGTGATGTCGATTATCCGCAAGGCTTGATCGTGTTTAGCTTTCTGGTTGGCGTCGTCACGGCGCTTGTTTTTATCACGGGCCTGCGTACTGGCCAGTATGTCTAAACATAGGGCGGCCAATGGTCGCCCTTTTTATTGTTCTGTGCCTTGTTCCGCTTCCGGCAGGGCATAGCACAATAAAAATCAGGTTTGGACTTTTAGGGGTTCGATTATGTTAAAAGTGTTTGTCAAGCGTTTAGTTATTTATTTTAGTTTTTGTTTTAGTTTTTTGTTCGTATCATCAAACGTATTCGCCTCTGGAATCATAGAATCTTCATCATATTCTTGGAATAATGATTCCTCTTGTGGTGGTAGCACTCCTTCTTTTCTTGTTGTGCATTGTACCTCTAGCCGAACTTACTACTGCCGACCTATAGAAGGTTATAAAGTTGTTAGCTTCGTTAAACACTCTGAGATTCCCCTTAGTGTTACGTGTTATCACGAGCCTATAAAACCAGATTGTCCGGCTGGTTCCACATATAACGAAGAAACAGGCGAATGTGTCCCCGAGCCTGACCAGTGCGAAGCTGGCAAAGAAACTTCAATTTTTAAGTTTATTCCTAATGATACAGTGGTTTCTTATCCAGCCACTGCTTGCCTGGCTGGTTGTACGTTCGCGCACACAAGCAGTATGCCCTGCTGGTACCCTCTTGAGAAGGATGGCGTTTTGGGTTCTGAGTGTAAAATCACATACACCGGCACGGGTGAAGAGTGTAGCGGTGGTGATGATCCAGACAGCCCGCCGGATGTGCCACCTGATTCTGAGAATCCGCCGGACGGGCCACCTAACCCAGACTGTAAGCGCTTCACTAATGCAGACGGCTCCTGGGGCTATGACTGCAATCCAAAGCCAGACCCAGACGAAAATAACGAATGTCCCCCTGGCTATCAGATGCAGGGCAATACCTGCTTTCGCATTCCACCAGATCACCCGGATTATGACCCCGACAAAGACCCACAAAAGCCAGGCGGTGATGATGATCCGGACGACGACACTGGTTCCGGCAGTGGTGACGGTGATTTAAAGGGCGTAGCACAAGAGACAACGCTCAAGTCAATTGACAAGACACTGAAGGACATTGACGGATCAATCAAAAGCGGCAACAGCACGACACATAGCCTTTTGCAGGGCATCAAGGATGCAATCGGCAAGATCCCAGGCGGTGGCGGCGGTAGTGGAAATGGCAACGGCTCCGGTGCTGGTGACGGCGACGGGGAAGGCGGCCCGACTAAGCCGGAGAGCGGTTCATTCGATGAGGCCATAGCTGAGCAGGACGAAGCCATAGAAGGATTCAAAGAAGAACTGAAAACAAAATTTAACCAATTTAAAGAGTATCAGATTGAAGGCTTAACGCTTTCTGGCGGTGGCGGTTCTTTGCCTTCGGTAACGGTCAGCTTTGGCATTTTCGGCACGCATACCCTGGACTTTGGCCAGTACGCTGAGCCTCTCTCAAATCTGGGCGGGATATTCGTTTTTATGTGCGGCCTTTTAGCCGTTTTGATTATCTTCGTGCGGGGGTGATTTATGTTTGATTGGTTAGTGGATTTTGTGCAATGGGTTTGGGACTGGCTCGCAAGTGGCATTTATGATTTTGTTAAAGCTGCTTTTGTGCTTTTAACGAAAATGATGATTGTGGGCTGGTACAAGTTCACACTGTTTTCTGTAGATGTGGCTTATACGGTTTTTACGGAATTTATTGACAGCCTTAACCTGTCGCAATATTTGCAAGAAAAATACAACTCTTTGGACAGTGCTTCGCTCAAAGTTCTATCTTTTTTCCGTGTTCCAGAAGGTCTAACGCTAATTTTTAATGCAATCGGAACTAAAATTGTTATGCGGTTTGTACCTTTTGCGAGGTTCAACTAATGGCTATTAAAATCCACTACGGCCCGAACGGTAGTTATAAAACTTCGGGGGCATTGCAAGATGATGCAGTGCCCGCTTTGCTTTCCGGTCGTGTTATCGTGACTAATATCAGGGGTTTTACCCTGGATCGTGCTTATCAAGTTTTCCCTGATCTGCCTGAAACTGCCATGATCATAAATCTTGATCTGGAAAATTTGGAAGACCTTGAAAAAATGCGCACCTGGTTCATTTGGGCGCCTTTGGGTGCTTTCATTATTTTCGATGAAGCGCAGTTGCTTTTTCCGAAGTCATGGCGCGACAAGGATTTAGAGAGGTTCGATTATCCGGGCGGCATGGAAGCGGCCAAGGAAGCTAACCGGCCTTTTAACTGGCTGGATGCCTGGACTCGACACCGCCATTTCGGCTTTGACATTGTTCTGACAACGCCGAACATCTCTTATATTCGTGACGATATTCGCAGCACATGCGAGACAGCTTACCGCCATGCAAACCTTGCCGTGATTGGCATTTCTGGACGTTATAAAGAGGCTCAACACGATGCACAACTTAACCGACCCCCTGCAGATGGAAGCATTATCGAATACAAGCGAATCAAACAGCAAACCTTTGATCTGTACAGCTCAACGGCAACCGGACAAGTCCGGGACACCTTCGCCGGTAAAAGTCTTTTTAGGTCGCCTAAGCTTCTTATATTCGTGGCAGTTATTGCCTATGCTATTTATTCCGTTTTTGCTACTTCAGGCGACACTACGTTCTTTAGTGCGTCTTCTAAGCCGGTTCCTGTTGCTGATCAAACCCCCGTTGAAGTGGTTGCTTCGCCTGCTGGGTCTGGTACTGCTGCGGCTTCTGGTTTTCGCGTTTCTGATTTACCTGGTAAGTCAAGGGATTCGGCTGATCCTGTAAATCACCCGTTTGCAGGCCATGACATTAAGATTGTCGCCCGCCTCTACAGCCCGACCAAGCAAACCTATGCTTTTGAGTTCAAGGATGCAGAAGGGCGTACTTTTTTGCAGTCCAGCACCCAGTTGCTTGGCACTGGCTACACTCTGAGCCGTGGCAGTGATTGTTTTGTCCTGCTCACCTACGGCAATGCACAGATTCCGGTTACGTGCCGTGGCGCTATCCCTGGCACTCAACCTAAGCCTGAAGCTATCGCCTATCAGGAGCCACCGAAAAAGTCCCCGCTTGATGATTATCTTGAAAGCAGGCGGGGTTACCCGCTTCACGGTCAATGAACGGCAGCGCCGCGCCTGACGAATGGCTCGTCTCGGAATGAGGAAGGCGCGGCGCTGACGTCCCTGTAACACGTCATTAAACAAACCCTGCAAAGGGTCAATAATCGTTCATAAGGTGCTTTTTATGTCTAAAGTGATCCATCAAACCCGCTTGAACCAACACGGCGAATTCGACAAGCACGGGCGGCTGTTCGTCTGCCCGAAAACTGCAGCCGTTACCGACCTGTCACAGATTGAGCTGCTGCGCCTGGGCGTGGATACGGTTCGGCAAATGTACAGGGGCACGCTTGCGGCGGGTGTGCTGGATTTGGTCGAGCAGGGCGGTTTTGTTGATTTTGGCGGGTATACCTGGGCGGCGTCGCGGGTTGGTCGTGACTCGGGCTATCAGTACAAGCTGCAAAACTCTGATCTCGGTCTGATCCTGCTGATCAAAAACTTTAACTGCCGTGACGACGTGCCTGGGCCACATCTGAAAATTGAGGTGTCGCCGCATTTTATCGAGTACCACACACCGGCAAACCTACAGGCCAAAATTGACGCGCTGGCGGCGCTGGTACTGGATGACTGTACGCCCAATCAGTGCGCTGTGCATCTGGCCCTGGACGTGATCGGCTGGCAACCGCCTGCTGATACTGTCCACCGGATGCAGTGCCGTAGCCGGAAGGTTCGGGACATTTCCGGCGTCGATACAATTGACTGGGCCGCTAATGCGAGCGTCTACGGCAACTGCGAAACGTTCATGTTCGGCAGTGCTGCGGGTCTGCAGCTGTCGATTTACAACAAGACTAAGCAGGCCAGGGCCACCGACCGGCTAGATTACTGGGAAACTATCTGGCGCAAGACATACAAGGATCTGGACTCACCCGCGTATAACGGGGAAACCGTCTGGCGGGTCGAGCTGCGTTTTCATCATAGCGTTGTCCAGCAATTCGCCAGCGGATCAGCCAACAAGGAAACCGGCGAACTGATTGACACCCGCACATTTGCTGAACTGGCTCCGCACCTGCGCGGCCTGTGGCGGTATGGTTTCGAGGCGTTCAAGCTGCTGGAGACTCCGGCCACGTACTCGCCCGCGTGGACGCTTTTTTGCTTTGATCCGGCTGTGCAGTCGGGTGCTGAGTGCTTGAGCCAGGAACACCACTACCGGCGGCACTACAAAACCGCTAGCGGATTCAGCGGTAAAAATATTGAGTTGTTTTTGGGAAACTTCGTCTCAATTGTTGCGCGTGAACGGCTCGGGGCCGGTAAAGCCTTTGAGGAACTAAAAAAATTCTCGGGTTTCCAGGTGATCGCTGACCATTTCGAGTCCAAGGGTAAAAGCGAGCGCGATATTTACCGCTGGTTGCGCGATAAGCTGCAGGAACGACATATCAGGTATGGGGTAGCGGTCTGATGGCTGTCAACAAGCTACCGGACGGACGTTGGCGGGTGGATGTTGAACCAGTCAAGGGTCGGCGCTTCCGGAAAATTTTCTCCACCAAGGGCGAAGCTCTCCGGTATGAGGCAAGCATTAAAGCTGAGGTTTATCAGCCGGATTGGCAACCGCGCAAATCAGATAAACGGAAATTGTCGGAACTTGTGCAGCTATGGCATGAACTGCACGGCGTCACCTTGGCAGATTCAGCCCGGCGGTTGTCCCGGCTTTCGGCCATGGTCAAAGGGCTGGGTGACCCAGTGGCGGAAACGCTTAAGCCTTCTGCATTTGCACGCTGGCGGTCGGATCGTTTGCAGGCTGGTATAACGGCCCGCACCTGTAACAATGATTTGACTTTCATCCGTTCGATGTACAACCAGCTTAAAGCTTCTGGAGTTGTCGAGTACGAAAACCCGCTTAAAACGCTTGAGCCTGTCAAGTTTCAAGAAAAGGCTTTTGCATACCTGGAAGCCGACCAGATTTTAGAATTGCTGCACCTGGCTGGCCTGTCCGGTAATGTTCACCTACCAATTTTGATCCGGGTCTGTCTTTCTACTGGCTGCCGGTGGTCAGAAGCGGAAAACTTGAAACCTCGCCATGTGCAGGCGGGTGCCCTGGTCTTTGAGGGTACAAAAAACAGGCGTGTACGGTCGGTTCCTGTCTCCGATAGCCTTATTCAGTCGCTGCGCGAGCATTGGGCCACTTTCGGGCCTTTCACGGGTTCCCTGACAAGCTTCCGGCGGTGCCTGGCTAAATGCTCGTTTACCCTGCCCCGCGGTCAAGCCTCGCACATTCTGCGGCACACATTTGCAAGCGTGTTTGTCCAGCGTGGCGGCAATTTGCTTGTGCTGCAGCGGATTCTCGGCCATTCCAGCATTACGGTAACCATGCGCTACAGCCACCTGGCACCGGATCACTTGCAAGATGCTTTAGCGTTTAACCCGCTTTCCGGTTTCGACACATCCTCGACTCCAAAACAGGGCGCATAAAAAAACCGCCGATAAATCAGCGGTTTATTTTTAAAAAATGGTCGGGACGGAGTGATTTGAACACTCGACCCCTTGCACCCCATGCAAGTGCGCTACCAAGCTGCGCTACGCCCCGACAGGCGGTTCCCGTTGGTGGAATCAGGAACGGGGCGCATTATAGGCAAGTCTTGCTGAAAAGGGAAGCCTTTGCATTTTACTTCTTCATCCAGCGGCCATTGACCAGAATATAGTGGCCGGAGGGTGTTTTTTCGATGGCTTTTTTACCGGCCATGGTTTCCACATCCGACAGTTGCAGGTTGTTGTCGCGGGACAGCCGCTGGTATTCCGCCTTGCGGGCAGCGTTGATCAGGCTGGCAATTTCTGCCGCATTGCCCTGGCCGCTCACCACACCCAGATAACCGTTGGGCTGCTCGCCCAGCAGACCGGCAGACTTGGCCTGCGGCAGGCTGTTCATGGCTCCGTTGAGGTCCAGCGCCCAGGCCGGCGTGGCAACCAGGGTCGCCGCCAGGGCAGCGGTGGCACATACAGTACGCAAAAACATGGCAGATACTCCTTAAAACAGGCCGCTGGATTCGTCGAACAGGTTATCCAGGGCCTTGTCGACCTTGATATAGATCTCGTGCTCGATCTTGACGTTAAGGTTGATATTGATGGGTTCGCTGGGCATGGCCACCTGCACGGTGGGCGTACAGGCTGCCAGCAGCAGGCCGGCCAGCGCGCCGGCCACAAGTTTGTAAACGGTCATGACGGGTTCCTTATCGGTTTTGCAGTCGCTTGCGTATCCGCTCCTGAATGGTTTCGCTGACATGATTGCCCAGCTGGATGCTGGCCAGCAAGGCAGGCAGGTCTTCTTCCAGGTTCAGATTCAGGTGAATGGGCCGGCCTTTTTCAACCGCCGGATTTTCGCCTTCCAGCTGGATATTGAACAGCAGTTTACCGGATGGTTCGTAATCCAGCCCGCTGTTGAGCACTTTAAAGTGGAAATCGTCCAGCGCATCAGCCACCAGCTGCATGCCGGGATTGGCCTTGCCCAGCGCCCGAATCTGCTCGGACTGAAACCTGAGCTGCCCCGGTTCGCGTGCCTCCAGGCGGCCTGCCTCAACAAATACGCCCTGCGGCGTCACCAGCAAGGGAATGCTGCCATCAATCACCGCATGGCCTTGCAGGCCTTCTGCCGGATAGAGAATCAGGGCTTCCTGCAGCTGGATGGCCTCCAGTTGCACCTGCAGCCGGCTTTCTCCACCCAGTTTCAGACGGCTGGCCGGAAGGCTAAAGCGCCCGCCCAGCACCTGTCCTTCCAGACTGTTCCAGTTCAGCGTACCCTGTTCCAGCCGCTCCAGATGGCCGCTATAGCTCGCTTGCTGCAGGGTCAACTGGCTGAGCGGCACGCCGGGGTTCAGCTCGCCAACCACCAGTTTCGGAATATCGACACGCAACTGCACGGCATTATCCAGCCGGAACAGCGCGGTAAAGTCGAGTTTGGCCAGCTCGCTGCGGTTGACGATACCACCCAGCCCACTGGCATTGATCTGCCCGCCAAGTTGCATGGGGCCGCTGGCCGGCACCACCACCCTCGCCTTGCCGCCCAGCCGGCCATTGCTGAATTCGATCAGTTCCGGCCAGTCAACCAGGGTTTTCTGCAGCGGGTTACTGGCACGGAAAAACACATCCTGCAACTGAATATCGCCGCTCAGGCTGCCGGTCTGCCACTGCCACTGGCTGTTGGCCCGTACGCCTTCCTGGCCGGCCACGGCAGCGGTAGCCTGCATCTGCTGTAACCCGCCCTCCAGCGTACCGGCCAGCGTCCAGCCTTGCGGATGCAGCAGGGGCTGCTGCAACTGGCCAACACTGGCGCTGTAACGGCCCTGCACCTGTACCGCATCCGGCTGATCCAGCAGCAGGTTCAGCGTCAATTCGGGCAACTGCAGCGCCAGTTGTTGTGCACGGATATCCTCTGCCAGCTGTGCACGGGCTGCCTGCAGGCTGCCCGGTTGCTCCAGCTGCAGCCCGATGCGCTGCGCATCCGCCCGGGCGGAAAACTGTAGGCGGGCCTGCAGCTGCTCAAGATCCAGCCCGTCCAGTTGCAGACGCGGCAGCTCCAGATACAAACGCGCCTGTTGCAGGCTGGCATGCCAGTCCGGCTGGTTATACAGCGCCAAAATACCCGATAACTGCAGCTGCGACTGCCCCAGACTATGCACATCCAGCGTAAGCACCTGCAGCGCGTCCGGTGCCAGACTGGCATCCGCATGCGTCAGCGTGCGCACCCGCAGGCTGTCGGGCTGAAGCTCGACCGGTATGCCGTCCAGCAGGCCCGACGCCAGTTGCGTGATGTCCAGATCCAGCTGCACATGCCCGGGTTGCCATAACGGACGATCACCTGCAGCCCTGATCACCAGGCTGCCGGCGGCACTGGCAATTCCTTTGACCTGTACTTCAAGACGATCAATTTCTATGGCCTGTGGCAACCAGGGGGCAAGCCGGGTCCAGTCAAGGGCGTCATCCTGCCCGCCGGTACCTGCCTCTGGCAGCTGTGCCCGCACCAGTAGCCGGTCAATATGCAGCTGTTGCAGGGGCTGGTGCTGCCATCTCCAGTCCAGCCGTACGCCTTCCAGCTCCAGGTAACCTGACTCGTAATCCAGCTGTAGCCCGGGCAGTTCCACGGTATGCCAGCTCCAGCGGAGCGGCTGCCATTGCAGCATCACACCCTGCTGCTGCAAAAAGGCTGGCAACCAGAGCGGCAACCAGAGCAGCACCAGCACCGGCAAAAAAAGCAACAGCAGAGCCAGCCGCAGCAGGCGGCCTGCCCGGCCGTATCCTTGCGTGTTCGTATTTCTGCCCATGTGTGCCCCCCCTGTACAGCCTGCCCGCTTCGCCTTCATCTTACCCGCCTGCCAGCAGGGTCTACAAAAAAACCATCAATGCAGGTACTCTTGCACACTTTGCGGGCCGGCAGGCCCGGGCAAACCGGTACACTTTGGTAAGGAGCGGACATGTACAGCGAATCGGTGGTTTATGGCTGCATTCGTGACTGGCCCATACAGGACTACGACCAGCAACAGGCGCGTGCCCTGCACAACCGTCAGATGCTGGAATGCCTGCCTGCGGCTGAAACCTGGTCGGTACTGGCGCGCGACATGTTCTCCTGCCGCCAGCCGCACGACCAGCTTACGCCCACCAGCCAGGTGATCCACTTTGCCGCCAGTTACCGCTCCATCGAGTATGAATGGGATACCTGGGTGCGCCAGTTTGAAGCCCTGCTCAAGCGTCTGTACTGGTCTACTGCCGTAGTGCACCTGGAGGCTGAAAGCCACGGCTCGCATCGTTTCAGCTGGCAGTCCGAATCCTTCGAGCTACTCACCCTGGAAGAACAGCTGCGCATGCGCTGCACCTGGGAGCGCGAAAGCGGCCTGAGCCTCTGAATCACCAAAAGAAAAGGGCATTACCGAGGTAATGCCCTTTTTGTTGCCTGTAGCACGGTCAGCGCAGGGTTTCTGGCTGGCCTGCAGCCTTGCGCAGTTTGACCCAGTCGTCATGGCCGATAGCCGCCTGATCGCCGTCCAGCGAGTGCAGGATTTCAAAGTAGTCCTGCTTGGACGGATGCTTGATCACCGTAGCGCGGTCATTGACCCGTACAACATAGACTTTCTGCACGTTCTGGTGATCAAACCCGCGCCACTGTGCCGGCCCCTTGAGCAGGCTGTAGCGGTGGTTTTCCAGCGCGGCAATCAATGGCTGGGTTGCCAGGCTGCCACTGCGGTTGACCGCATCGGCCCACTGGTGAATGACGGTATAGGCAGAAGCCGCAGCACTGGGCGGAAACAGGCCGTATTCCTTGTTGAAGTTTTCCACAAAGTCCATGCCGATCTTGGAGTTTTCCAGCTCGGGCACACGCCAGAACCAGTGTTCGGCACCGATCACGCCCACCATGATGCCGGGGCCGGTCTGCTCGATGACGGACTGGGTCAGGTTGGGAGCCACCACCTGCATCTTGCGGCTCAGCCCCATGCTGTCGGCAATCTGCATGGCGCGTACCAGATCGTGGCCGTACAGTACCAGCACCAGAATATCGGCATCGCTGGCCTGGGCCTGCTTAAGCGCACCGCTGTAGTCAGACTGCTTGGCAGTCGGGAACGGAATGGTTACGCCGGGATGCTGTCCGGTGTTTTGTGTGCTGGTGTTGAGGCGCAGAGAGGCTTCGGAGGTATGCCCCCAGCTGTAGTCGGCCGTGATGTAAAAGTATTTCTTGCCGGCAAAATGCTGGGTCAGATACTGGCCCAGGGCACGGCCGGTCATGGTCGCACTGGTACTTTCGCGGAAGATGTGGCGATGGCCCTTTTCGGTCGTGACATCATTGGAGTAGCCAATGGTGGCAAAGTACAGACGGTCGTGCTGTTTGGCCTGCTCGCCGGCAGCCACCGCCTCGGCGCTGGATACGCTGCCAAACAGCATAACGGCACCTTCGGCCACCATGCTGTCAACGTTGCGGCGGGCCTTTTCAGGACGTGCCGCGCTGTCGCGGTCAATCAGCTTCAGCGGACGGCCCAGTACGCCGCCCCTGGAGTTGATTTCCTTGACGGCTTGCAGGGATGCACGCATCTGGGCAAGGCCTTCTTCCCGGTAATGGCCGGAACGCGGGTAACTCAATCCAATCGTGATGGGCTCTGCAGGGTCTGCTGCATGTGCGGGCGGCAGGACGGAGAAGGTCCAGAATGCCAGGGCAATCAGTAAGCGAGTCAAGGGAATCTCCTTATCAACATTGTTATTGTGCGCCCGGATTTCCTTTGCCGGCCTGGCTTTCTGAACGCTGCAGAAAGTGTGGGCCCGGTCCCCGGTTGCGTGTTTGTACGGCATTCTGCTGGGCATTGACGGATAACACAATAGCCATATCCGGTGTGCAACCACAGTAATTTTTTACGCCGGCAACGCACTCCGGGCAACCGGGCTGGTTCGACCAGTACCCCCGAATACGTGTCCGTTTTTTTGTTGTTATTCTTGCCAAATGTGCAGCCTTTGGCAAAACCTTGTAAGTCGCCATTAGTCGATAGATGACATTTCATTGGCGTCAGTCAATAGATCATCCGCCTCGCCAGCCAGATATGCTGCCTGACCGGCATACGGCAACACTAGCCCGGTTTGCGAGCCAGAATCACCGCACGACGCGGGGCCGGCAAGCCTTCCACGGTGCGGCTGCTGTCTTGCGGGTCAAGAAAGTCCGGCAGCGACTGCCACTGCATCCAGTCAGTGGTGCGCTGCTCGTCCACGCTGGTGGTGCTTTCGTCCACACAGCGCACATCACGGAAGCCGGCACGGCGCAGCCACAGCATCAGCGCCGGCACCGAGGGCAAAAACCACACGTTGCGCATCTGGGCATAGCGGTCTTCCGGCACCAGCACCTGCTGCACATCGCCCTCTACCACCAGGGTTTCCAGCACCAGCTCGCCGCCGGGCAGCAGGCAGTCTTTCAGGGCCAGCAGGTGGTCAATCGGCGATTTGCGGTGATAGAGCACGCCCATGGAGAACACTGTATCAAAGCCTTCCAGCGCGGGCGGCAGGTCTTCCAGTGCGAAGGGCAGATGCCAGACCGGCGCATGCGGCAAGAACTTTTTGATTACATGAAACTGGCAAAAAAACAGCCAGTTGGGGTCCACGCCGACCACGGTTTTAGCCCCGGCACCCAGCATGCGCCACATGTAGTAGCCGTTGCCGCAGCCAACATCAAGGATGCGTTTGCCCTGTAAATCCAGATGTGGCACCACCCTCTCCCACTTCCAGTCGGAACGCCATTCGGTATCCACATGCACGCCAAACAGGTGAAACGGCCCCTTGCGCCAGGGATGCAGGCCGCGCAGGGCATCGGTCAGTTGCTGGCGCTGCCCGTCGCTACAGGTACCGTCCAGTTGTACCGCATTCTGCAAGTCGTGTTGTTCCAGCGGCAGCGGCGGCATGGCCTGTACCGCGTTCATCCAGCGCGGCAGGTCACCATGGCCGGTATCAAAGCGCTGATTGAACTGGTCCTGTACCGTGCGCGCCCAGTCTTTAAGCGGTGTGCGGTCCAGATGGCGGGCAAAGGAAGTAAAGTTGATCATGGCAAAGCAATCAGGGAGGCAAAGTTGATGCACTGGAACCACAGGCGTACACGACTGAAGCCGGCGTCCTGCAGGCGCTGGCGGTGTTCGTCCAGGCTGTCGGGCAGCATGACTTTTTCAATGGCGCGGCGCTTCTGGGCAATTTCCAGTTCGCTGTAGCCATTGGCACGTTTGAAGGCCAGATGCAGGTCGTTAAGCAGTTCGTGCTCCTGTTCATCGGCAAAGCGCAGTTTCTCCGACAGGATCAGCGCACCGCCAGGCAACAGCGACTGGCGGATGCGCGCCAGCAGCTCAAGACGCTGTGCGGGCGGAATGAACTGCAGAGTAAAGTTGAGCGCCACCACCGAACAGGGCTGCAATTCCAGCTGCACAATATCGGCATCCACCACCTCGGCAGGCAGCAACTCCTGATGCATGGCGTCCTGTGCGGCCAGGTATTCACGGCACCGCTTAACCATGGCACTGGAGTTGTCCACCGCCACAATGCGACAGCCCTCCACGCGCACATGGCGGCGCATGGCCTGCGTTACTGCTCCCAGCGAGCAGCCCAGGTCATAGATCAGGCTGTTGGCCTGTGCAAACCGGGCCGCCAGCACGCCACTGTTTTCAACAATCGCCGGGTAGCCCGGCACCGAACGCTTGATCATGTCGGGAAACACACGCACCACATCTTCGTTGAAGATAAAATCGGGCACCTGCTCAAGCGGCTGGCCAAAAAGGGTATCGCGTGACGGATTCATTAAACGCCTGCACCAGTACGGATAAAACGGCGCATTATCGCACAACAGCCCCCGTCCCGCATGTTTCGCAACGCCTCTACCGCCTGTCCTGCTGCCTTTGGCCTATGGCATTAATTGTGTCTTGCCGTTATTCTCCCGCGTCTACTTCTGAACCTGCAGCACGCAGGTACGACACGGGCAAACAGGCCGCCATGGCCTGTGTTTTTTGCCCACAGGTGACCTACTGGTCAAATACAGGGCTAACGGTCAGCCCGGGCGAGCAAAATTCGGAAAAAAACGATGATTGGTATTCGCAGCATTGCAAGCTATATCCCCGAAGGGCGGATCGACAACATTGCCCAGGCGCAAAAATTCGGGCGTGATGAAGACTTTGTGGATGCCAAGCTCGGCACCCGCACCCTGTCGGTCAAGGCCGACGGCCAGGAAACCTCCGATCTGGCTGTACAGGCGGTAGAAAAGCTGCTGCAGGCCAACCCCGCCCTTGAGCGCTCTGCTATCCAGGCGCTGATTGTGGTCACGCAAAACGGCGATGCCGAACAGTTGCCCCACACCTCGGCTATTGTGCAGCACAAACTGGGCCTGCCCACCACCACCGCCTGCTTCGACGTGGGCCTCGGCTGCTCCGGCTATGTCTACGGCCTGTTTGTCGCCAAGGGCTTTATGCAGGCCACCGGCCTGAAAAACGCGGTACTGGTCACTGCCGATCCCTATTCCAAAATCATGGACCGCGAAGACCGCATGACCACCCTGCTATTTGGTGATGCAGCCACCGCCACCTGGCTGACAGACGACCAGCCACAGTGGCTGCTGGGTGCCAGCGCCTTCGGTGGTGACGGCGGCGGCGCCGACTATCTGGTGGTTCGCGACGGCCACTTCCACATGAACGGTCGTCAGGTGTTCAACTTTGCCAGCCTGAAAATCATCCCGCACATGCAGGAAGTACTTGATCAGGCCGGCCTGAGTTTTGACGATGTACAGGCCATCTGTCTGCACCAGGGCAGCGGCGCCATTGTCGATGCCATTGCCAAGCGGCTGGGCGACGAACACGGTCACAAAGTCATTAAAAACATGTTCGGTGCCGGCAATACGGTATCTTCATCCATCCCCATGCTGCTGGAACATTACGCAAGCAACCCGGAATGGAACAACGTACTGATCAGCGGCTTTGGCGTGGGCCTGTCCTGGGGCTCCGCACTGCTGCAACGCAAGCAGTAACCAGCAGGCGCAGACTGCTCCCTTTAAAAGCGGGCTGCCCTTGAAACCCCTAACAACAACCCCATTAACTGCTCAACGGCACAAGGCAGACATCGACAACAGCGATGAAAGCCTCTATACTGCCGCCACTTTCACAGGTAACAACCTGTCGGGGCCGATTAGGATTCGACGCCGGTTGCGAAACTTGAGGAGCGTGCCGAGTTGGTAACAGAACTCGTAAATCCACTGTTGCACACTGATAGTTGCCAACGACGACAACTACGCTCTGGCGGCTTAAGCCCGCCAGCTGTCCTTAGGGGATGCCTGTAAACCCGAATTCAGGACAGTCAGATAGAACAGGATCGCCGCCAAGCACGCTGTGGGCGTAACGGCTAAAACTTACACAGCTCGCTCCAAACGCCCTGCCACTCGGGCCGTGAGGAGTTAACTCAATAGAGATGGCTACGCATGTAGAACCGATAGCAGAGTGCTGGCGGACGGGGGTTCAAATCCCCCCGGCTCCACCAACAACAGAAGCCGTAACCGTTTGATTATTCAGGGGTTGCGGCTTTTTTGTACCTGCTGATTTTTCAAGTTTGCCCAGAATTTGCCCAACAGGATTTAACGCTAGCGCTTCCTGCAGATGGTTCGGGGCCAGATGTGCATAGCGCATTGTCATAGCCAGGGACGAATGACCGAGTATTTTTTGAAGCACAAGCATGTTGCCGCCGCCCTGGACAAAGTGACTTGCGAATGTGTGCCGGAGAACGTGACTCGCCTGCCCAGCCGGCAGCTTAAAACTGCAGCGATGAAGCGCACGCCTGAAACTGGATAACGACCCTGTGAAAGTGCCAAGCTTTTTCCAGTGTGCCCGGATTAGCTTTACCAGGTCACCCGATACCGGTACCGCCCGCACTTTGCCGCTTTTCGTGCCCTCAAATACCACCTGGCCGGCATGCAGGTTTTTTGGCTTCAGGCTTTCAGCTTCAGACCACCGGCAGCCCGTGGCAAGACAGATCAGCGTTATCGGGTAAACATGCGGGTTATCACAGCCAGTCTGAATTGCTGTCAACAGCTCCTGCACCTGGACGGGTGTGAGGAACGACAGACTGCGGTCCTGCAATCGCAAGGGCTTCACCTTCTCCAATGGATTCTTGTAGTCCAGTTCGCCCAGGGCATACAGCTCATTGAAAACCGCCCGAAGATACCCAAGCTCATTGTTTAGCGTTTTTCCCGAAGTCCCCTCAGCTTGCCGCCTAACTCGATAAGCCGCAAAGCTCGCAGCCGTGAGCCGCGTTGCCACCGGATCACGAAGGGCTGAAACCAGATAAACCAGTTTTGCAAAACGCCGCGCCCCGTCACGCAAATTGACACCGTGCAGGTCATACCAGAGCTGCACAATGTCGGACAGCTTGCGCAGATCCTGGTGCGGTACCAGCCACGCTTTACCCTGCTGCTGCAGCCCAATTGTGTGATGCTCGAAACGTGCCGCCTCAATGCGACTTTTAAACCGTTTACGAATCCGGGAGCCGTCACTACACCGCAAATCAACTTGCCACGTCCCTTGCTTCGTTTTGCTGATCGACATCAGACAGCGACCCCCCACCTTATCAATCGCTCCTCAAGACGGTCACGGACGATGATTCTTAGCAGCTGGGGACTGATACCCTTATCCATGTAGTAATCACGGATCAAAGGCCAAAAGGGCAAACTCCGGATGGCCTTGAAAGTCTGACGGGCATCAAGACGCTGGCGAGCGGCAAGGCTGATGGCATTACCGACCATCAAGTCGATATTTTTACCTGAAAAGCCGGAAGAGGTCTTGTAGTAGCGCCGGTACTCCGTCTCATCAAGCAGAGAAGTGACGCCGGTCTCGACGCGCACATCCTGCATGAACAGTTGCCACAACGGATCCCACAGAGTCGGACGCTCAAGGAAACGGAAAGTCTTTAGACCGTACTGCCAAAGCCCATCCAGGTGAGAAGCCAGCTCGGCGTAAGTCTGGGTTCCAATCTGTTGCCCAGTCCGCGCGCAACAACTGCCCTGTGAGAACTGTTCTACAACGCTATGGTGATACCGGAACTCGCACCGCCACACCGGTTGAGCGGGATCATAATTGGCCGGGTCTTCAGCATCGAAAGGGTTGTCGTACCGGCTCCACACGTGTTCCCAGTAGTCCAGCTTGTCGATAGACTTTGCCTGCAAAGATTTGTTGTAAAAACCCAGCTGCAGGGCACCGGCAGACCCAAAAAGAAACGATTGACCGCGGCCATAAGTTGCCGTTTTTTCGTCAAATTCAAACGAAAGCACGCCATCAAAGCGACGCTGTGCGCGGGCCTTGCAGTGCATGCGGTCTACAAAGTCAACTGGCGGGGTCCAGCCCTGAAAATCAAGCGCGAGGTGGACGGCACACTGGCGGGGGACAGCATCAACAAGGATCAGATCAGCGAAAGCGTCCATCATACTTTGCAGCTTCTGCGGTTCACATGAGTCAATTGCATGCGGGGACACTTCGATTTTCAGATGCGGCCCAGGGCAATACGCCTTCACATTGAAGTTTTTCAGCAGCAGCACAAAGCCCAGATCAGCATTTTGCAACTTGAACTGGTAACCGCTATCACGACCAACGCGGGAGGCGTGAAAGCGCTCACCGGCAAACGTAATGACTTCCGCGGTATCACCGAACAGCGCCAAAACTTCCGGCTTGACGCTGCCCGTGTAAAGCTGGCGGACAGTATCGACGCCACACCGCAGAAGACGCACGCTTGAAAGGTCCGAAATGCGGCCAGAGCCGTTATCAAGGAAAAAACGCCCGCGCAGATCCTCAGAAACTTCACCATCTTGGCCGAAGTAAACACGAACATGGTTTTGAATACTCATATTGTCACCCTTATGGCCGTTATTGGCCGTATTGATACGGTAATTATTGACGTGCTACAGGGACGTCACCGGCCCCGCTTTTTTCCTACGTCGCACGCTCCCACGAAAAAAAGCGGGGCCGGTGAGTACTGCAGTCAGATGCCCACGGAATTGCTTTGATAGACTTTAGAAACAGCACCTTGACCTGACCAGGGCGTGATCCGCTCGCCCTCGATGTCGCAGAAAACATCAATACCCGAAGGGTAAAACTGGCAATCAGACAGCGGAACAAACCGCATCCCGCTGGTGTGACTCTGTAAAGCGACACGTGGCGTACCCTGGCCCTCACCGGCGATAAAGCCCGCGACGCGCCACAAGCTGGAGAGCGGTGGTTCTTTTGGGTCAGGTTTAGCAGGTGCAGGGGAAGGTTTTTCCAAGGGTTCGGCTGAATGCACCGGCTGAACAGGTGCAGAAACAACAGGCTGATGGATTTGCTCAAGCGGTGATGCTGGCGGTGAAAAAAAAGCTTTGACGCCAATCACCCCCAAAATTAAAAGCACGAAGGCACCGCCCAGGGATGACCAAAGCCCCAGGCTTTTCAAGATGCTGGCCCGCGTATCGGCGGTTGACTCATCGCCCACCTCGCCGGTGTTGCTTTGCGTTGCGCTGCTATAGTACTGGTAAACCTGTTTCTTAAATGTGCCGCTGGCTTGCCGTAAAAGCGCCGTTTTCGGTGGCCGGGCACCGGTTACCGCACCCATGTAGATGGACACGACGTAAAACTTTTTGCTTTTCTTGCTGATCCGGTATGTAGACTCAACAAGGAGCCGAACCCATGCGGAGATCTGCGCGAGATCCTGGGTAACAAGGACAACGCGCATAGCTCGCCCTTGGTCGTCCACTCTGTGCCGATGTTCAGCGAGTAGCTGCTGGTCGTGGAAATTGGCCTGTTTTGAGTATTCCCCCGCCGGCCAGCGCCGCCACACCTCATCCAATACCAGGACAGCGCCCGGTGGCGCTATGTCTCCCAAGTTGTCCATTTCGTGCCAGTCTAGCGGCAACTGGACAATTTCGCCGCCATGCTCGCCGAAGTCAGCTAAAAGCAGCTCTTCGTTAAGCGGTATATTTGTAACGATTTTTCGCCCCTGCTTTAGACTTGGGATAATGACATGCTCAGTCACACCGTAACTTTTGCCATGACCAGGTAAGCCGACGTAAGCATCGATTGCCATGAATTAAACCCTAGTGAGAAAGATCAACCAATAAACGGAATGCGGCGAAGAATGAAACGGAGAAGGTACGCGCCTAGCACCATTGCGACGCCTGGCCCTATCTGGAACGCCTCAGCAAAAAACACGACCTCAGAAGGCACGCTACCGAATGCAGACGCCGCAGATGCGAAAAAATCAGGCACAGGTATTGCGTTAAAAAAAGAAACAATGCCCTCAGTTATCTTTGAAAAAGCCCAGGCGGGCAGATTCATAAGGAAATCGACAAAGGCATCTAGAGCCGCGTTAAGCCAGTCAAAAATGGCCTTAAAGGCATCCCAAATAGCCCGAAAAAAATTAAGGATTGAATTAAGCAAACCTTCCATAAACACACCTACGCAGACAAGAAAACACGGACCGCCACTAAAGCCCAAAGCGCCAGAAAGGCAGCAGATATAACAGGCGCAATCTTGACCCACAGATCACAGTGTGAATCAAAGGTTAAAGGCATAGCTTTGCCCATGACACTAATACTTATGGAGCCTGTCGGGCACGCCCCGCCAGTGGGGAAGGTAATGCTAGTAAGCGATTGGCCAATGGGGGAGTTTTTTATTCCGTCATGTACAGCCTTGAAAGAGTCGCCGAACGTTGGTACAGGCTCGCCAAAAAAATCACGATCCTCAAAGGTGCACTTATCGCCGCAACCCTCAACGCCCTCGCCCGAGCCGCCTTCACCGTCGCCGTCACCATCCCCTGGACCAGTACCGCCCCCATTACCTGGGCCAGTACCGCCGCCATCACCTGGGCCAGTACCGCCGCCATCACCTGGGCCAGTACCGCCGCC
>JAAYFD010000043.1 GCA_012728415.1 Gammaproteobacteria bacterium | reverse complement strand
TCAAGGTTCGCAGTAGCAACGGGATCTGCTCAAGAACACTCCCGAACAACAAAAAGATCAGGGTGACACTTGGGTATAGCGCCATCCAGCTTACCAAGGTCATTTTGTACCTGGGTGGCGGTTTGACTGGATTCTGTGATGTCGGGACAGCGTCGGCTGAGAAGGCCGCTGTTGCGTCAACGGCGTGGTACTGCGCTGATCGCTGCAGGCCAGCTGAAACACCGGATCTGCGTCAAGCAGCTGGGTATCACTCAAATCATCCCAGCCCTGGGCATGCTGGATCCTCAGCGTGCGCAGTTGGCTGGTCAGGCTGTGCCGCACTTTGGACGGGTCACGATGGTCCTGCAGTTGCGGCCCAAGCTGCTCACACACACCGCTACGATCCATGATTTCACGAAGCAAAAAGACTCCACCATCACTGCTGGTTTTTCGCCCGCTCAACAGGATGGAAACAGATGGGTTGCAGGTTGGTTTCTAGGTCGGTATTGTTTCACCCATGGCGAGCGGCCCTCTCTAATCAAGTTCTTGCAGGAACATATTGATTATAAAGGATAAACCGCTCGCCTTCTTTGTTTATGGGCAAGCTTCATGAATAAGGCGGGATGAGCTGGCTCCGTAGCTAAACTCGTAAATGGAACGCTGTTTTTCACCTGTGGCTTCATAGTGTTCCTGCAAGACGCTTTCCCATGGTTTTACGATGCGTTGCAGTTTTTTATTGCGCACCACACCAATGATGTAATCCACTTGGTTACGTTCACACCAATTGATCAACAGCTGGCGACAAAACGCCGAATCACCCCGCAAGATGAAACGGGTTTGCGGCCAGTGTTGGCGCAATTTTTTGACCAGTAGCTTGATGATGGCTGCAGTGTGTTTGGCGCCATCTATTCGTGAAGGCTGTAGAGCACAGGCCAGCATCGCCTGGCCACAAAACACACACAGAGGCAAATAACAGTAGGCGTCGTAATAGCCATGAAACTGCTTGAGTTCCTGGTTGTCATGCAGCGGGATGTCGGATTCGTCAACGTCCAGAACCAACTCTTTGGGTGGTGTTTTATGAGACGCAACAAACTGGTCCACCAACACAGCATTCAAGGCCCAAAGTTCTTCCTGGGTGGTGCGGGTTTCCATTCTGGAAAAGTCGGAGAGCTGGCCAGCTCCCGGTTGCTGTCAACGGCAGTTTGGAACAGTGGGTCATGACGCAACTGGTTGTGATCGTTGAGATCTTCGTACCCGCTACACAGCCCGTAAAGCCTTTGGGCCACAAGGTTACGCATGCTATGAGTGGTCTGCTTCGGGTTTCTCGGATCATGCAAAGCACTCGCCACTGCGTCTGACAACCCTAGGAATTTATCCAGCTTTCGCAGCAACAAAACTCCACCGTCAGAGCTGATGCTACCGCCCTTGAAATTGGCTTGGATGTGCTGGCGATTAATACGTCCAAATTGAAGGAAATTTGCGGTACAATGTGGCATCGGCGGGGCCTCCTCTATAATTTGCTAAGCAACTGTATTATAAAGGATAAAGGCTCCGCCTTTCTTGTTTATGATGAAATATGCGGGCTAACGCCAGCTTGCTTGATTTTGTCCAAGGGGTTAGCAATGCCATGGGTTGTTCGTTAGCCTGATATCTTTTTTGGCACAAGCTGTTTGGGAGCAACACGTGCACTACATCTTCCCGTTGTTGGCCGTACTGGCCTGGGCCGGCAATACCGTTATTACCAAAATGTCCGCTGCCAGCATCGAGCCGACCGAAATCGGCTTTTATCGCTGGTTGTTTGCCTGGTTGCTGCTGACACCTTTTGTGCTCCGCCCCACCTTGCGCAACTGGTGGCGGATTCGCCCACACCTGTTGAAAATCTTCATTATGGGCACCCTGGGCATGGCCATGTTCCAGAGCCTTATGTACTTTGCCGCACAATACACTACAGCAGCCAATATAGGCATCATTCAGGCGCTGATCCCTGCAATGTCGCTGCTGCTGGCCATCATGGTACTCAAGCAACGGCTGACCCTGGCGGCAGTGGTGGGCGCAGTGACGGCTTTCATCGGTGTGTTGCTGGTGGTGTCCAATGGCGAGCTGCTGCAGTTGGTGCAGCAGGGCGTGAACCGGGGTGATGGGCTGATGGTGCTGGCGGTAGCCGCCTATGCACTGTACAGCACCCTGCTAAAACACTGGCAGCTGGAAATTTCCGCCCTGCAAATGCTCTACCTGCAAATGCTGGCTGCAATCATCGTGCAGTTGCCGCTGTTTTTGCTACAGCCGAAAACTGGGCTGAATGTGGATAACTTGCCCTTGGTGCTCTATGCCTGTTTGGCTGCATCCATGATTGCCCCCTTGGCCTGGCTGCACGGTGTGCGCCTGATGGGGCCCAGCCGCATCGCCATTTTTTTCAACCTGATGCCGATCCTCAGTTTGTTTATTGCCGGATTAACGCTGGGGGAGGCCATTGAGTTTTATCACTGGATCGGTACCGGCATCATCGTTTTGGGTATTGTTCTGGCTGAGCGCTGGAAGGGCAAGGGCGCATAGTAGTTTGTTTGATTAGCGCATTGGTAAAGGGGGCAAACCACCTTGCGAGCGGTGCATACATAAAGAGTCAAGGAGATACAGCATGTCTGCATACAAAACTTGCACTTTTGGCATTTATTGGGTGATGGCGTCTGGGGCGGTGATTGCCCTCAGGACTCACGTATAGCAGCGAGACGCAGTACTTGCCCTTGTCGTATGCAGCAGGGCGATGTTTTTTAGCATGCCTTCTACCGCTCGATGGACTTGCGCTTTAATCGGCAGAGAGATCCGGTCGTTACCGGTCTTGATGCCTGTGCCGTGACAGTTGGGCAGCTTGCCCGGCTTGCTCTTGTAGCAGGGTGGTCTGCCCTTCTTGCTGGTCTTTAACATTTCAGTGCCTGGTGCTCGCTACAGGAGTGCCGCGACGCAATGTGCTGCATATGAGCACTTGTTTCCGCTTATACCCCTGCCGTGCTGGGCGAAGGCTCACGCATGATTTGTCTGAATGAACCGCAAGGGAGCCGGCGTGCAGAAACAAAAAATAAGCTGGACAGGTAGTCGGAAGGGTTCCGCACAGTGCAGAGGTTTGCCCGTGCTGCGGCTGGTGCAGCGTATCCTTCGGTTATTTCCTGGGTTAGAGGTGCCTTGTGTGCTGAACATGGAAGGTTTGCCGTCTTGCAACAGTGCACCTGGCTTGGTAGTGTTTTACCCACTACTACCCGTGCTGCCGACCTAGAAAGATGCACGGGTTTTTTATTTGCAGCCACATCAAGGGCAGGAACTAGAGAAAGCTATGGCAAGTTTTGATATTCAGGGTGAGATACACAGCATCGACGAGCCCCGTACCTATGGGCAAAATGGTTTTACCAAGCGTGAGTTTGTGATCAAGCTGACTGGCGAAGGCGAGAACCCCAGCTACCCGAATTACGTGGCCCTGGAGTTTGTCAAAGACAAATGTTCACTGCTGGACAGCTATCAGAAGGGTGACGAGGTCAAGGTGGCTTTCAATCTTGGCGGACGCCTCTGGACTCCACCGGGCAAGCCGGAACGTTGCTTTGTCAGTCTGCAGGCCTGGCGCATCGAAAAGCTGTCTGGAGTGGCCAGCCAAGAGCCGCCTGCTGACTGGGACAACTTCAACCAGGCACCACCACCGAGTGATGATGACTTTCCGTTTTAGCGTCTACCTGCCCGTCAGGGTTGGCTGAAGTAACGGAAAATTTTTACATTTTTTCACAGATACCGCTACGATCCATGACTTCCCGCAGCAAAAAGGCTCCACCATCACTGCTGGTTTTGCGACCACTGAGGCGTACAGAAACAGACGGGTTGCAGGTAGGTTTCCAGGTTGGTATTGTTTCACCCATGGCGAGCGGTCCCCTTTAATCAAGTTCTTGTCGGAACATATTGATTATAAAGGATAAACCGCTCGCCTTCTTTGTTTATGGACAAGTTTCATGAATAAGGCGGGGGTACAGTTTAGCTGGACACAAGATCAAATGATCGGTTGTGTTTGCCGAAGCGGGCAATTTGATTTCTGCCGATGTGGGGCCGTCCGTTTTGCAAGCAGCACGCCGCCGAGTTGCGCTGACCGATTCAGGTTGAAACAGACAAACAGCCCTGACTAAGGGCGGCTTGACTGTTTGACTTATATGGTGGGCCCAGCTGGACTCGAACCAGCGACCAAAGGATTATGAGTTTGCGGCTGAAACGCTAAACCTAGGAAAATAAAGCGTATACAACCGTAATCAAAATAAGTAGAAAGTACTTGTGCGTCAGTAGTTTAGCGTACTTATGCGCAGATGGCCAAAACTGATGTATGTACCGCTACTGTACCGCTGGCCATGGCAATTGCAGTGCAGATCACCCGCTGGTATGGGCATCAGTCTCGTAGAGGCCTACAGGGCGTCGTGCTACACTGCACATTGCATGTAACACATGAGAATGGTGCCATGAGTGATGCCACTTTTACTTTTCGAGTCGATGACGGCCTGAAGGCTGAGTTTGCCAATGCCGCCAAAGCCAATGACCGTACCGGAGCCCAGCTTCTGCGCGACTTCATGCGCAGTTACGTGGCCCAACAAGAAGAAGCACAGCAATACGATGCCTGGCTGGCGAAGAAGGTCGAGCAGTCGCGGGCGTCTGCGGAGGCGGGCAACCTGATTCCCGCGTCTGATGTTGAAGCCCGCTTTGCCGCTCGCCGCACAGCGACCCGTGCCCGTATGGCTGCACCTGAATGATGGAGCTGCTATGGACGCCAGAAGCCGTCAGGGATCGTGAAGACATTTACGACTACATCGAGGAAAACAATCCCCTTGCTGCCCTGGCACTCGATGACCTGATAGCAGAAAGAACAGCAGTGCTCCTGGGTTTCCCAAGAATGGGTCGGGGCGGGAGGGTGCCCGGCACCTTTGAGTTGGTCGTTCATAGCAGCTACATGGTCGTGTATGACCTTGTGGAAACGCAGGTGCGAATATTGAATGTCGTGCATACCGCACAGCAGTGGCCGCTGCTGGAAGGTTGAACACCAAAAAGAACAGAGCATGCCCGTTCTCACAGCGTGCCTTTATTGGATCAGGAGTTTTTAATGCCCACGCTTGAGTTCAAGGGTAAGCAGTTTGCCTACTCCCATCATCTTGGGGTGCCGTTCCGTGAATCGCAGGTGGTTCCTGGCCAGTCAAAATGCCGGGAACCCTATCTGTTTTTTGGCCAGTAGGCTGGGGCAAAATTAATAGCCAGAGGCGGGTCAGTTTAGATGGCCATTGACACAGCTGTCAGAACCTGCACTCTGGCGCTTCTCGATTGAGGACGCATCCGAGGTGGATGAGGCTGATCTGGCGGACTGGATCCAACTGATGATGGACGTTTGTACCTATGCCAACGCCCGTGAAATCCAGTTGCGCGTAGAGATATACGGGGATGCCCTGGCGTGTGGTGTTGGCTCTCTCGGATTTACCGCCGATTCTCCCGAGCGTCAATAAACCCACATCTCCACCCGCCGGTTTCTCACGCGGCCACTGCCGTTGCTGTTGGTGGCCACCGGCAGTTCGTTACCAATGGCAAGAATCTCCCTGACGGTGACGCCCCTTTCGTTCAGGACGCGCTTGACGGTGGCGCTGCGCAGCCTGGCCAGCAGTTCCTCTGCGCCTCCCTGACGCGTGTCGCCAAGGCCCACGAGCACTACATGGTTATCCATCTTGTCGTGCGCATTCAGATATTCCACCAGGCGGTCAATGTCCTGCCAGGCTTTGTTATCCAGCTGAGCTGTGTGCTCCTTGGTGCGAAAGTTGACTGACAGGCGCAGGGCTTCCGCAGCCAGTTGCTGGTAGGTTCGGGGCATGTCGGCGTGTGGTTCCAGTTTGATGGTGCGGATGTTCTGCCCGACAAAACCCACCTGGTCGACAATCTCTTGGCCCGCGTGGCTCCGGGCAAACTCGATCAGTGCTCTGGCCAGTGGATTGGTCTCATCCGGGCGGATGTACATAAACAGCCGGCGGGACAGGGGATAGTCTTCGGTGGTCACCAGTTCCGCGGTAGGCAGCATGGGGCGGGAGTTGCCCGAGGACAGGGCAATGGCTTTGGAAGGGGCAATACCCGACAGGCCGACAAAGCCGATGCCGTGGATGTCGCCGGCAACCGAGCGGGACAGGGCACTGGTCGAAGCGAAGCGTTTGGCATCAGCGGCCAGCTCAAGCTGGCGTGGGGTCAGCACCAGATCGCGGAAGGTTTCCCAGGTACCGGAGTTGCTATCCCGGGCATACAGTTTGATGGGGCCGGGCTGGCCGCCCAGCTCGCGCCAGTCGGTTATCCTTCCGGCAAATACCTCGGCCAGCTGTTCGAGATCCAGCGCGGTCAGCGGGTTGTCAGGATGGGCGATGACTGCGAGACCATCCAGGCCGATCACCTGCTCGGCTTCTGCGCTGAGCATGTCGCCGGCCGTGGCCAGGGCCAGGGCCTCGTCGTCATGAATGGGGCGGGAGGCTGCGCCGATCTGGGCTGTACCCGCTGCCAGTCCTTTGAATGCTGTACCAGAGCCATGGGCATGCAGGGACACTTCAATGCTATCGCCCTCACTGCTGATGGCAGTGATCAGGTGTTCGCGGGTGTCAGGATTGAGATGCGCCTGAATATCGCTGGCTCCCGCCTCGCGGAGCATGCCCTCGACCAGTTGCGGTGCCAGTTTGGCACCTATGGTATTGGAACCGTTGATCTGTAGCTGCAGCGATGCCGCTTGAGCCGGAATACCGAAACCGACCAGGCCGGCAAACAAGAATGTACGAATACGAGGGAATAACAGCGACGAGCGTTTTGACATTTCCGTTTACCTGATAAATGTAGAAGGGTAGGCGGGCCGGATTATATTGCGGAAATGTTTCGGGAATATGACGGGATATGATCAGACGAAAAGCAAACCGAGAACGCCTGCCCCCAATGCCGCCAGCAGAATTGAGCTGGCCCAGCGTGCCAGCGGCAGGCCTCCGATTACCAATACTATCCCGGCCTTGACGGCGGTATTGGTCAGCGCCGCAAGGAGAATGCCGCGCACGGCCACGTCGTTGGCCAGTTCGCCCTTGGCTTGTTGGGCCAGGGCGATGGTTACGGCATCCACGTCGGCAATCCCGGCAATGACTGCGAGGATATAGACGCCTTCACTGCCAAACCAATGCTCTGCACCCTTGGATAATATGAATATCAGCGCCAGGAACCCGGCCATGATCAATGCCTGTTGAAGATCCAGCGGGTTATGCATCGGTGGTGTATGGCCTACCGGCTGTTCATCCCGGCGGCGTAACAGGATCCATAACAATGCCATCAGGGGTACCAGTGCCAGCCCGAGCAAGCCTGGCAGCAGGGACGGCAGCAATGTGCGATTGACCACTGCGACTTCCAGTATCAAACGTAACGCCATGGTGCCGCAGGCCAGGGCAATGCCCGCTCCAAGCAGGGCGTTGCGGCTGCCATCCGAGCGTGCCATGCGCGAGAAAGCGAGGGTCAGCGCGGTACTGGACGCGAGTCCGCCGAGCAGGGCGGTCAGCACCAGCCCAACACGATCTCCCAACAGTCTGACGGCGAAATAACCAGCGAAACTGATGCCGGCAATCAGGATCACCAGCCAGCCAATCACCTGCGGGTTGATGCTGCCCCACGGGCCCATGGCCTCGTTGGGTAGCAGCGGCAGTATCACCAGCACGATCACCAGCAATTGCAACGATGCATTAAGCTCCAGGCGGGACAGACTGCGCAGCAGTGCATGCAGCCGTTCCTTGGCGCCTAGCAGTACTGCAGTTATTACTGCCGCCGTCGCCGCTTCCAGATACAGACCGTGCACAGCGAGCGCGCCAAGCAGGAAAGCCAGCAGCGCGGCCACTTCGGTGGTGGCCCCCAGATCACCGGTGACTTTGCTGCTGTGGATGTAACCGACGATAAGCAGGGCGGTGACGCCCAGCAGCGCCGCCGCTGATATCCAATCCGACGACAGCATGCCCAGCTGCGCGACCACTCCGCCGGCCAGACCCAGCAGACCAAATGTGCGGATGCCGGTTACTGTCTGATCGTCGATCTCCTGGTGCCGCTCGGCATCCAGGTTCTGCGACTGCCAACCCCGCTCGAATCCGATGATCAGTCCGACCGCCAGGGCAATCAGCAAGCCCAGCAATTCCGTACCGTAGTTCAATCCATTCATTGCTTGCCACCTGCCTTTACCTGTCCCGACGCCAGACCCTTATAGTGCCCCATGGGCATGTCCAATTACAGGGCTGGTTAAACACCGCTTCAATCAGAGTGGCGTCGGTCTTGCCGGTCTGTCGTGCGCCGCCAATCAGCAAGGAATTGCTTTTTTGTTCCCGGTAGGGCGCATTCTAGAGCATTGTGTAATACATTTTACCGGCGAAAGTCTATCCTGCATTAGTCCACACCCGCCTACAGTTTTTCGTCATGACGAAATTTCCTTGGTACCAGGGTTTTGATTTGCAGTTGAGCAGGGAAGCGTATGGTATCGGTCATGTTTGATGGTGCGCTGAAATTGTCTTGCGGTCAGCGCTGAAACTGTCTTGGCCGTGATGCCCGCAGTATTGGGTAGCACATAGAACCGGCGGCTTGCGCTATCCTGCGCTGGCCCGTATTCCCCACTATCCTTTTGGGATCGCCAGCAGCAAGGCCATAGATTTGGCTGAACTGACTGGGTGCACGCCGCCCCTGGCCTGTAGGCCGTGGGGGAAAGGCGCGTTCCGCGCTGATAGGCGGCCCGGAGTTACAATAATAATAAGAAGAATAATAAGATTATTATTATTCTTATGGATCGGTGCGAGCCTTTGGGAAGATGACGACAAGTTCAGCTGTACCTGGAAGGTTCGCCGTCACCAAAAAGAAACCCCGCATTTGCGGGGCCGTGGCGGTGAGTTTGAAGATCTATCGTTTGCCTTGTGCTCTTCTCAGATTAGCCAAGACAGCATCACGGTAGGCAGGTTGCCAGCCACCATCACCGGAACCACTACCGCTACCCGCTGATCCGCCATTCTCGACCTTGTTGCCCCGCCGGAGCTTGTTGGTGGCCCATTGCCCTGCGCCGTACATGCCTTTCCCTGCCGCCAGGGAGCCTTTCCCGGCACCTTTAGCAATATCGGCGGTTTGTTTTACGCCACCGCTCAGGCTTCGTGCTGTCATGACGCCCATTGTGAGACCACCCGCAAGCGCCGCTGCCATCGGCATCACGCCTTTAACCAGAGCGTACAGAATGGCGGCCACAATCAGAAGCTCAAGAGCGACGGCCAGCATGTTCTGGTCGCTATCCATTACCACTTTTGATATCTGATGGTCGTAGATGCTGACGCCCAAGATCAACACCACGGCTGTCAGCGCAACAATGATTGTGTGGTTAATGACGAAGCCGAACCATTGGTCAAAGAACCGTGCCGTGACAGGCCACATAAGCATCAAGATGAACAAGGGGCCGATCGCGAAAAGGATTTTGAGGTAGACGGTCGACAATAATATGGCAATGCCACCGAAGACCACGACCAGACCAAACCCTACGGCGATCAGTGCTGCGATCAGCCACCATCCGAAGATTGTCCCTATCTGCCGCCAACTGGCTTCACTGGCTTTTTCGCGAGCCTGGAGAATGAGTTCCAATCCTTTGCTCAGGCTGCTATCTAATGTTTCATAAACGGTACTGCCGCCACCACCGCCAAACGCCGAGGTAAGCCCGTCCTCAACGCCCTGTAGGCCACTCACCACCCAGTTCAGATAAATATCCGCATTAAGCGCCAGAAGGCTGATGATGAGGACCTTTCCGGTCATGATAAACCCGCTTGAACCTGCATCCTGTATTCTTCCCATCATCAGCATGTAGCCGTAGAGAACAAGAAAGAGGGTGAGGCCGCCAACAGCCCAGGGGTAAATCGTCGCAATGGTGGGTCAATTTTATTGGCCAAAAGAGGGTCAAAAATAATGGCCATTGACATCGTGGCCCTGTTCCCCGAGTTGATGCCCGTTGACGAGTGGGGGGAGCTGGCTTTTCAGATGCAAACTATCCTCAAGGAAAATATCAAGAAGGAAACTGCGCCGGATTATGGCGGGTTGCCGAAGCTGGAGTTGGTAGTGGGTAGGTAAACGGGGGCATATTTCAGCCCCCATCAAGCCACGTTAGCAACGGACAAGGAAGCGCCACGCCTCATACCCATAGTCATGGGCATCAAGTACGCGGTCGCTGTTCTTGACGCGTCTATAGCGGCAATACACCCATCTAAATCCGGGCGGTGCTGCTTTAGGTGCAGTCATAACATCAACCTCGGCTGGGTAGGGAAGCAATACCCCGCCTATTGATTGATGAAAGAGAATCCACTACACTTGTAGGTGCGAACTAGTAGGCGGAGTGGACTTCCCATTCCCTTACGAATTTGGAGAGGGGGCACCAAGTGCCCCTTTTTCATTCCTCCTCTATCACGGCATACGCCTTGATGATGGCTGCCAGACGTCCAGCTTCTGAAGCTGTTAAGTCGGCCGGCAAGTTGCTGATTTTTACAGTTAGCCCCTCTCTAAGCGGGACGGGAACAACAATCCCATGGGATGGCTGTTCTTCCTGCCTGGGTTTAGCTTCACGATACTCTTCTTTACTGCTTTCCTTCGTTTTGTCGTTTCCGTTGTTTTCACGCTTGCTCTTCGTACTGCTATTCCGTTGAGCTGTTGATGGCCTATATCCTGATGGGTTGTCTACGTAGCTGATAAAGTCCGAGACTGCGGATCGAACACGGCTTAAATAGACTTGGAGGCTATTAGGTTTGTACTCGGTGCCTTGCTTGTTCTGGAATAGTTCAAAGGCGTGGTCGATATCCACTTCACGGAGGTCGGCCTGCTCGTTCTCATCAAGTACAGATAAAATCTTGTTGGCAGCTATCTTCCTGCTCTGAGCCGTATTTCTCTTCAGTAGGCCCTTGTTCATCGCAAAATCGAAAAATCTATTTAACGCGTCTAAGGAGTAGTCTTTTTCGCTCATGGCATCTGTCTCCGGTATCGAACCATGAGGGAATGATATCTAAGCGAGTTAACGGCGTCAACTGCGTCAATTAAAAAATTGATGCTCTTGATTTTAGTCGATGAGGGGTGAATCTGACTGGGGCGTGGTGATCAGGGTTTTTCGCCCGCTGGCAGCGATACCCTTGGGGCTGTCGTTTGCGCTCGCTGTGGGCTGGCGCAGGCGGAGATCGGCTACGCTACGGCGGGGAGGGCGGCAAGATGTGCAAAGAGCCCTCACAGAACGAATATGTCTGAATAAGTGGTTCAGGCAGGCTATATGACTGTAGTGCTTGGGAGTCTTGGGTACTGGAGGAATCTTGCAAGCGTAGTGTAAGCGACTGCGCTAGTGAGTGGCGTTTTGATCAGTGTGTGAACTTTTCGACTTCACTAGATGAAAGAACGCTTCCGAGGAGGAAAGTCTCATCATTTCTCGCGAATGAATCTTGTTCGCTTTTGATGTTTTGATTGACATCTGATTCTACCGCGAACGAGTTCCGATCAAACTGCTTACCTGTGAAGTTAATAGATGCAAAGCGGTTCTCTGCCAAGCCATTCACGGCTAGCAAATCGAACAACACACTTCCCTTGAAGCCAATAGCTTCAAGTTCAGTAGCGAGCTGTTTTAACTGGCGTAGGGGGTGAAACTCAGCTGTGGCTGTAACGACAGCAATCCCACCGACCACGCGGATTTTCTGAATCATGAGTTTTCCAGTTTGGCTGCATACAGGTCATTAATTAATGCGTATGCGTCTTTGGAGAGGTCAACTGCTCTCCCTAAAGAATCAATCATTGAGCTTGCGCCCGTAAACTCCTCCATATGGAATAGCGTATGGCGGTGCTTAATGTAAAAACTATAGCCCTTATTCAGTGATTGTACCATGTTGGGATTTGTAACTTGACCGCTGTACGCCGGCTTCAACGTGCATATTCCCTTGTTGTTGTCAAAGAACGCGCCAATTTTGTGATCTTCTTGGGCCACCGACATTCCGTAATCGCCTAGCAGCGCCTTGAGTGCACCTTCCAGTGCCCGCAAGTCTGGGTAAAGCAGTAAGCAGTAGTCGGGGAGCTTTGGAGATGCTAATTTTATGCAGCACCCTGATACCAGCAGTCGTTTAATCTTTTCTGGCAGTGCGGAGTACGTAGTGGGAAATAGGTTTTTAAGATAATCCTCGGCCATCTCCGTTCGAACAATTTCTGCACTACTGTCGTCTTTTCTGTATAGCACCTGTTCCAGACCTTTGAGGTCCAATAGGTCTGTCAGCAAATAAATTACTCGGCGATAGCAGGACAAAGGCTTGCCCTGTATCTGCAAGACTCGTGTTCCCCGATGATGAGTAAGGGTAAGTTGGTCTTGGTGTGTGATACTTTTCAGTACCACTTGTTTGCATCGATCTTCGTCTCGTAAGACTCTGATTTCAACGTCTTCTGATTCGGCAACACAGTCTAGAATCGGATCGAAAGCATCTTTGGTTATCCCCTGAAGGGAGTAGTTCACAGTTTCGAACTCGGCTGGATCTATCGTTCCTTTCAGGTGAGCTGCTAGCGTCTCACCCAAAGGTTGGTTCCTTCCAAGCTTCCACTGGATGGTCGTGGTGCCGGTGTTGTTGAGGTGTAGGTCTACCATCGCAAACTCCACACCGGCTGGGCCAAACACGACCCTCTTCTTGCTGGCCTGGTTTTGGATCTCTCCGTCTAGCTGATAGCCATTCGACGTCAGGAAGTTCTGAATGTTCGCATCGAGGGTTTCACGATTAAGGTTCAGATCTTTGTAGTCGGACATTTTGCACTCCCTGTGACCAGGTCTACAGCCTCAAATGTAAGCGCAAGTAAGCATAGTATAGGAGCGCTATAGCTGTGATAAAAAGCCCCGAAAACCTTATGGTTCGGGGCTTTGTATGGTGGGCCTTGCTGGACTTGAACCAGCGACCAATCGATTATGAGTCGAGTGCTCTAACCAACTGAGCTAAAGGCCCGAAACTGTTTTTGCCGCTTACGTAACTATTACATTGGCTTTTCGGCTTTAGCGCTTACATGTGGTAAGCGGCTGTATTTACTCTTTTCTCTCTCTCCGGCCAGCCGTTAGCGCATTCTATTATGAGTCCCCTGCTCTAACCAACTGAGCTATAGGCCCTGAAGAAAGGTGCTTAATTATACCTGCGGCGAACAAAGACGCAACTGCCGGATGAGCCGGCAGTGCGTTGTGCAGTCTGCTGGCCAGACTCAGTGCAGGGTACGGAAGGATTCTAGCAGGGCCGGCACGCCCGGCAGCATGCCGATTAATGCCATGACAGTTACCAGAATGCCGAAGGTGATGGCAGGGATGCCCCAGCGGTCGGTGCGGCTCAGCTCCTGGCTGCGCTTCTTGTCACCGATGATGCCCATGTTGTCCAGCAGCATGGTCAGGGACCAGCCGAACACCGGGTTCACCAGTGCCGAGCCAAACACCACGATGGCGGCAGACTGGGAGGTCTTACCTTCACGGGTCATCTGCATGCCGGCTTCCAGCAGTGGAATATAGACGCCGACGATCAGTGCAATGCTGAGCACCGGCGGCCAGACGGCCAGATCCATCGGGTAACCAATCACGGCAGCGGCAATACAGAGTACCCCGGTCAGCACGGCACCCGCAGGAATCGGGCGACGGGCAATGGCAGCAGGCACCATGTAGGTGCCCCAGGACGAGGTCAGGTTACCGCCGCCCAGTAGGGTGCCGACCACCTGGCGGCCAGAGGCAACTATCATGGTGTCGTCAATTTCCATCAGGACTCTTTTTGCAGTTTGCGGATAGTTGATTTTCTGGAAGATGCGGTGGCCCAGAAAGTCTGGTGACCACATGGCGACTGCCAGAACGGCAAATGGCAGCACTGCAATGAATTCGGACGGGCCGGGCAGGCCCAGCTGCCAGCCGGAATCGGCACCCCACCAGTAGGCCGGGTTCATGTTGGGCAGGCCTGGCTCGGTGCTGAACTCGAACGGAGCACCCATGGCAAAAGCGATAAGTCCGGCCAGCAGGCAGCCAAGGGGAATGGCCAGCCATTTTTTGCCCAGATGTTCTAGATAGGCGTACATGATGACGTTGGCTAGTACGACGACAAACGCAATATAGGCCATGTCAAAGCTTTCGGCCCAGCTGTACAGCGACTTGATTTGCGAGGTGACGCCGATAAAGCCCAGATAGAGCAGTAACCCTCCGGCGACGCCATCGCTGGTTAACCTGGCCAGCAGGCTACCGCCACGGAACAGGCCAAGCATCAGCCCGAGTACGCCGATCATGAGCCCCAGTGCCATGGGGTGGCCGCCAGAGGCAACGATAAGAGGGACCAGTGGGATCAACGGGCCGTGAGTGCCGGCAAGGTTGGCTTTCGGGTTAAAAAAGCCGGAGAACAAAATAACGAACAGCACCGCAGCGATGATCATTTCAAAACGGGCGTTTTCGATGACAAAGCTGTCAGGCAGGCCGAGCGGTGCGGCAAAGGCACCGACCACAGCGGCCACCATGACGATCTTGCCGATGGTGGCGGCAACCGCCGGCACCCAGTCCTCAAACTCAAAACGATAGTCACGGTAGGGCAGGTTAATGCCCCAGCGTTTCGGGTTCATGATGGACAGTTCGTAGTCCAGATAGTCCTGGCGGCGTGCAAATTCACTGCTGGGACGGTGGAGCGCTTTGTAGCTGGTTTCAGTGGAGTCAGTCATAGGCGTTAGCTTGTAGTTATTAATAAACACACACTCGCTCTCCGCGCCAGCAGGCCGGTGAGGAGTCATTGGGTTAACGCTTATTGTTTTTGTTATGGGCGCGACCGGGGTCGCAAAGGCGGGAAGACTCGAAGGGCAGAGCGTGAGCCGACAGGCGGGCTGTACGCATGCTGGTCATTGAGGCTTGCCAGTGCTGTGGGCAGCACAAAAGTGCGGGCCATTCTGAAGACTATGGCCATGCAAGTCCATGCTTTGCGGGGCGACTTAAGTGGTATGTTTTTTTGTTGAGTTGTGTATTTTGGTAACAAAAAGCCCCGCTCTGGGCGGGGCTGTTACAAAGTGAAGTGTTTGGTTTATTCGTCAAGGAACGAGCGCAGGTGCTCACTGCGTGACGGATGGCGCAGCTTGCGCAGGGCCTTGGCTTCGATCTGGCGGATACGCTCACGGGTTACATCAAACTGTTTGCCGACCTCTTCCAGTGTATGGTCGGTGTTCATGTCGATACCAAAGCGCATGCGCAGGACCTTGGCTTCACGCTCGGTCAGGCCACTGAGGACGTCACGGGTGGCTTCCTTTAGGTTTTCCCCGGTTGCCACGTCAACCGGGGACTGCATGTTGGTATCTTCGATGAAGTCGCCGAGGTGGGAGTCTTCGTCATCACCAATAGGGGTCTCCATGGAAATCGGCTCTTTGGCGATTTTCAGTACCTTGCGTACGCGGTCTTCGGTCATCTCCATGCGAATGCCCAGCTCTTCAGGTGTGGGCTCGCGGCCCATTTCCTGCAGCATCTGGCGCGAGATGCGGTTCAGTTTGTTTATGGTTTCGATCATGTGCACCGGAATGCGGATGGTGCGGGCCTGGTCGGCAATCGAACGGGTAATCGCCTGGCGGATCCACCAAGTAGCATAGGTGGAAAATTTGTAGCCACGACGGTATTCGAACTTGTCGACTGCCTTCATCAGACCGATATTGCCTTCCTGGATCAGGTCGAGGAACTGCAAGCCGCGGTTGGTGTACTTTTTGGCGATAGAGATGACCAGGCGCAGGTTGGCTTCGACCATTTCCTTCTTGGCGCGGCCGGCTTTGGCTTCGCCAATCGACATGCGGCGGTTGATGTCTTTGATGTCGGCAATGCTCAGACTGGTTTCTTCTTCAATCGCCAGTAGGGCGCTTTGGTGGCGCTGGATGTCTTCCAGCAGCTCACCCAGTGCCGCTGCGTATTTGCTTTTGCCCTGGCTGAGTTTTTCGGCCCAGTCCAGCTGGGTTTCGTTGCCGGGAAAAAGCTTCAGGAAGTCGGCGCGCGGCATGCGTGCATCACGGACACAGAGCTGCATGATGGCACGCTCCTGGGTGCGCACTTGCATCAGGGTGCCGCGGATCTGGTCGATCAGGCCTTCGTAGACTTTTGGGTGCAGCTTGATTGGCATAAACAGATCGCCCAGTGTATTCAGGGCGTTGGTTACACTCTTGGTGTTGCGCTTGTAGCGACCCAGCAGCTTTTGGGTGGCGATTAACTGCTCTTCGATAGCGCCAAAGCGCTGCTTGGCCAGCTCCGGATCGGGGCCGCCGTCGGTGGTTTCCTCTTCTTCTTCGTCGTCCTCATCTTCCTCGTCATCGTCAGCGTCTTCGTCCTTTTTGCTGGCAGATTCTGTGGTCTTGGCGTCAACCGGATTGGTGGCCGGCTCAGGAATGCTGTCGTCAGCATCAATGTAACCGTTGAAAATATCGGTCAGCCGGCCGCCTTCTTCGATCAGGCGGTTGAACTCGGCCAGCACGCTGTCCACAGCGCCAGGAAAGTGGGCAATGGCGTGCATGACATCACGGATGCCTTCTTCGATACGTTTGGCAATCTCGATTTCGCCCTCGCGGGTCAGCAAGTCGACAGTGCCCATCTCGCGCATGTACATGCGTACCGGGTCAGTGGTGCGGCCAATGTCGGTTTCGACAGCGGCCAGTGCGGCGGCAGCTTCTTCGGCAGCAGCCTCGTCAGTATCGGCATCCTCGGAAAGCAGAAGTGCATCGGCATCGGGCGCTGTTTCAAATACGTTGATGCCCATGTCGTTGATCATGCCAATGATGTCTTCAACCTGCTCGGGGTCGGAAATGTCTTCCGGGAGGTGATCGTTGACTTCGGCGTAGGTCAGGTAACCCTGCTCACGCCCAAGGGCGATAAGTTCTTTTAAACGGGATTGCTGTTGTGCTGTAGCGGACATATTACCCTATCCAAACGTGACCCGGCCTGGCGGAAAGACAAGCTGGGTATTATAGGCGATGCCGGTTACTGTTGACCAGTTACCGGAGGCTTGCTGTTTTTCTGTGCAAGCAACTGTGTGAGCTGCTGCTTTTCGTTGTCATCCAGTGGGCGGCTATTGGACAGCTCCAGTAGTCGTTTGAGTTTTTTTTCATTTTGCTGCCTGGATAGACAAGCGATGGTGTCAATGAATTGCTGTTCAAGGTTGCTGTACTCAATGAGCCACTCTTTCTCGGCCAGGGAGCGTAAGAGGCGCCCCTGGCTGGTGCCGTGCCAGCGCACAATCAGCTGTAACGGTGCCGGCTGTGGCTTCTTTTGCAGCGCCTCAAGCAATGAGACGAGCAATTGTGCGTGCGGGTCATCTTCTGCGGCCAAGTTTTTGGCAGACTCGACTTTAAACGCGAGTTGCGGATGATGCAAAAGGCTGCGCATGGCGACCAGGTGGGGGGGCTCAACTTGACGCGGATCGTGCTGGCTCCGTTCCCCGTGTAAGCGGGTGGGGGCTACTGACGGTTGACGCAAAGCGTAGTGGTTCTGTTGCCCTTGGTCAATATCGGTCTCGGGTTGTGAGCTGCCGGCCTGGAACGGCGGGGCAGGCTTCGGAGAGCGGTTTATGCCAAGCCCGGTCAGCTGTAGCAGTTGGCGCTCCATCAATTGCTGCAAGTTGCGGCCTGGAATTTTTTCGATCAGCGGGCCGGCCAGGGTGGCCAGATGGGCCTTGCCCTCCAGGCTATCCAGGTCGAGGTCTTCACCCAGGTGCCGGAAAAAATAATCCGACAGGGACTGGCTCTGGCCGCTGATGCGGGCCTTGAAAGAATCGGGTCCTTCGCTGCGCACCAGGTCGTCCGGGTCGCTGCCGTCGGGCAAAAACAGGAAGCGGGCGCTGATGCCATCCTTCATGTGCTCAAGGGTTGCCTCCAGGGCGCGCCAGGCGGCTTTGCGTCCGGCATTGTCTCCGTCAAAGCAGAAGGTAATGGCGGGGACGATGCGCAGCAAGCGTTTGATATGCTCCGGCGTGGTCGCAGTGCCAAGCGTGGCGACGGCGTTGCGCAAGCCTTGCTGGGCCAGGGCGATGACGTCCATATAGCCTTCGACGATGAGGATGTCCTGTAGCTGGCGATTGTGCTGGCGAGCTTCGTACAGGCCGTAAAGTTCCTGGCCTTTGTGGAACACCGGGGTTTCCGGTGAGTTGAGATATTTGGGTTTGTCGTCACCAAGCACCCGTCCGCCGAAGCCGATGACCCGGCCACGGCTGTCACGGATCGGGAAGATGATGCGGTCACGGAAACGGTCGTAACGGCGCCCGCTGTCGGGGTTTTCTGCCAGCAGGCCGGCCTCCAGCAAGTACTTTTCCTGCAGGCTGTCGCCGCCCAGTGTGCGTAACAGGTTGTCCCAGCCCGGTGGTGCATAGCCCAGCAGGAAATCTGTAGCAATATCTTTGCTGATACCGCGCTTGTTCAGGTAGCTGATGGCAGGCTGCCGGGCCGGATGGCTCTGCAGGGCCTGGCTGTAAAAGTCGCTGGCATTTTGCAGGATGCTGAATAGCGGTGACTGGGCAGGCTGGCGTGGCTGTGCCGGGCGGTTGCTTGCTTCTCTTGGTACTTCGACGCCGGCCCGGCGGGCGAGGGTTTCCACGGCTTCGGGAAAGCCCAGGTGGTCGTGATCCATGATAAAGCCGATGGCGTTACCACCAGCGCCGCAACCGAAGCAGTAGTAAAACTGTTTGTCCGGGCTGACACTGAACGATGGGGTTTTTTCCTGGTGGAAGGGGCAGCAGGCGGAATAGTTGCGGCCGGACTTTTTCAGCTGGATGCGCTCGCCGACCACTTCGACCAGGTCGACACGGTTGAGCAGGTCATCGATGAATCCCTGGGGAATCAGTCCAGCCATTATCCTTGTCCGTCATGTTCTGGGGTGGCAGCCATGGTTGTTGAGGCATGGCTGGGCAAGTCTGGGATTAAGCCCAGAAGCGCAAAAACCCGGAGCATGTCCGGGTCTTTTGGCGGCGAAAGTCTGTCAATTAATACAGACGCTCGCGGCGACGTTGTTCGCGCTGTACTTTCTTGGCGTGACGCTTGACGGCGGCAGCCGCTTTGCGCTTACGCTCTGCAGTAGGCTTTTCGTAAAATTCGCGACTGCGCACTTCAGAAAGTACACCGGCTTTTTCGCAGGCGCGTTTGAAGCGACGCAGGGCAACGTCAAATGGTTCGTTGTCTTTTAGTTTGACAGCTGGCATTCAATTCGTACCTTCATCGGGGACCGGTGTTTGATGTGTTTGCTTGTCTGTAGCTAACAGCAGGCAATGCACATCGCGTATTAAGGGTTGCGGATTATAGACACTTTGTTTGCAGAATGCAAAGAAGGGAATGAATAGCTGGACAAATAGTGCAGTTGCCGTGACAAGTTCCGGCAAAAAAAGTTACGGCAAGGATACCCCTGCCAGCTGCTGCTCCCTTTGGGCGGCCCGGTTTCTGCGGCAGCAATTGCTTTCCAGGTGCTGGCAGATGCAAGGGCTGCCTGAACAGATCCGTCGCCATCCTGCCAGGGCGGGCTCTCTGTAGGGTGGCGTCAAAAACAGGAGGGCTGCTCGGTCCAGCCGGCAATGGCGTGACAGCCTGGATCGGGCATGCGGTACCTTGGCGTAACCCATGCCGCCCATACGCCTGCGGTTTTTCCACGCGTTCACGCTTGATCAGGGGCGCACTAAAAAGAAAAGCTATCGAACCTCTCCGCGCAGTGTGCGCACTTGCTCGAACAGCAGCTCCGGACTGGCCTTTTCTGGAGCAACTGGAGCGCCGACCCTAAGCGTGACGCGGGAGAAAAGGCCGCGGCGGAATGGCTTGCGCATGGCTTTGCCATCGATGCGTGAGAAAAAGCTGCCCCACAAACCGGATAAGCCCATCGGGATTACCGGCACCGGCCGGTTGTGCAAGATGCGGGTTATGCCGGGACGAAAGGGCTGCATTTCGCCGTCACGGGTAATCGCGCCTTCGGGGAAGATGCCAACCAGTTCGCCTTTGGCCAGTGCGCTGTCGATGCGGGTGAAAGCCTGCTCCAGCAGTTCGGGGTCTTCTTTGGCAGGGGCAATCGGAATGGCACCGCTGTGGCGGAAAATGAAACCCAGCAGTGGTGTTGCAAAAATGCGGTGATCCATGACAAAGCGTATTGGTCGTGGTGTCGCCCCCATTAGAATGACGGCATCAGCAAAGCTGACGTGATTGGCAACGATCAGCGCGGGGCCGTCATGGGGTATGTGGTCGGCACCTTCCAGGCGCAACCGGTATAGCGTCTTGACCAGCAGCCAGGCCAGAAAACGGATGAAAAACTCCGGTACCAGGCTATAGATATAGATGGCCACGGCGGCATTGCACAGGGCAGCCACGGCAAAGAGTGCCGGAATGGACAGCCCGGCGGACAGTCCGGCAATTGCCAGCAGGGCGCCGACAACCATGAACAGCGCGTTGAGGATGTTGTTGGCGGCGATGATACGGGCACGCTGCGCTTCGGCACTGCGAAACTGCACCAGCGCATACAGCGGCACAATGAAGAACCCGCCAAACAGCCCCAGCAACAATAGGTCGAGCATGACACGCCAGACTGCCCACTGGCTCAGCAGGAACAATAATGAATGAAGCTGGTCACTGGCCAGCTCTGGTGAGGCAAAGAACAGGTCCAGTCCGAATACCGTCAGACCGATTGAACCCAGAGGCACCAGGCCTATTTCTACTTGCCGGCTGGTCAGGCGCTCACACAGTAGCGAACCCGCACCGATGCCGATGGTGAATACCGCCAGTAGCAGGGTGACCATGCTTTCGCTGCCGCCCAGGACTTGCTGGGTAAAGGCTGGCAACTGCGCCAGGAATAGCGCGCCATATAGCCAGAACCAGGAAATGCCAAGGATGGACAGAAATACCGAACGGTCTTGCCGGGCAAACTCAATGCTTTTCAGTGTGGCAGTGACCAGGTTGAAGCGTAATTGCAAGCGGGGCTCAGGGGCGGGTGCCGGAGGAATACGCAAACTGGCGATCAGCCCGGTAACGGCGACCAGCGCTCCGGCACCGGCAATCCAGGCTGGCTCGGGCAGGTAGCCGGCCAGCACACCGCCGGCCAGGGTGCCAAGCAGGATGGAAACGAAAGTGCCGGCTTCAATGAGTGCGTTGCCGCCGAGCAGCTCGCTTTGTTTCAGGTGCTGTGGCAGTAGTGAGTACTTGACCGGTCCAAACAGGGTTGACTGCAGGCCTAACAGGAAGAGTGCACTCAGTAAAATGTAGAGACTGTGCTCAATAAAGCCCCATAGGGCGACCAGTGTAATCACCAGCTCCAGCAGCTTGGTCAGGCGGGCCAGCTTGGCCTTGTCGTACTTGTCAGCCAGCTGGCCGGCAAAAGCGGAAAACAGGAAAAACGGCAGGATGAAAATGCCGGCGGCCAAGTTGGCCAGCACGCCAGCTGACAGGGTGCTCCACTGGGCAGTGTGAAAGGTCAGCAGCACCACCAGCGCGTTCTTGAACAGGTTATCGTTAAAAGCGCCCAGAAACTGAGTAATAAACAGGGGGGCAAAGCGTTTTTTCTTCAGAAGCCTGAATTGTTCACTCATCGACTGTGCCCTTGTGCAGATGGTTGGCGTATCAGGACCCTGTGATTCCGTACAGCTCCTGGTGTACTGTCCGCCCGCTGGGAGGCTGGCGGTTGTGAGTGAGTTGCACCATACCGCCATGCCTGGATGTTGACAACTGGCAGGTCTGGAGCCCGGCATCCGCAGATTAACATTGTCCGGTCAGGTCGGATATCAGTCAGGCATACCCCGGGTGGCAACAGTGCAAGGCGGATGACTACCCCTGTGGTGGCGGGCCATCCTGTGGCAGACCACATTTGTTGTTGCAGAACAGACAGGCTGGCGAAAACCATACCTGGTTGCTGGCCCGGCTGCTCTGGTTATACCTCAGAAAGCGGTGGAGCTATGAGGCGGGGCAGCTTATCATTAACCCCTTTTGCACAGACAGGGCTATACAAATGTTGGTATTGGGGCTGGAAACGTCTTGCGATGAAACCGGCGTTGCGCTCTACGACAGCGAGCGGGGGTTGCTGGCTGATGCGCTGTTTAGCCAGATCGACCTGCATCGGGTTTATGGCGGTGTGGTTCCGGAGCTGGCTTCACGCGATCACGTCAAGCGCATGCTGCCGCTGATCCGCCAGGTGCTGGATGAGGCAGACCGGACTATGCAGGATGTGGGCGGCATTGCTTATACTGCAGGCCCGGGGCTGGTGGGGGCGCTGCTGGTTGGTGCGTCTTGTGCCCGTGCCATGGCTTTTGCGCTGGATATCCCGGCCATCGGTGTGCACCACATGGAAGGCCATCTGCTGGCACCCATGCTGGAAGAGCAGCCACCAGAGTTTCCTTTTATTGCCTTGCTGGTATCGGGTGGTCACACTCAGCTGGTACGGGTAGACGGCATTGGCCGTTACCGGTTGCTGGGGGAGTCGATTGATGATGCAGCGGGTGAGGCGTTTGACAAGACAGCCAAAATGCTTGGCTTGCGGTACCCCGGAGGCCCGGAAATCGCGAGGCTGGCCGGGCAGGGTGTGGCGGGCCGCTTTCGGTTGCCAAGACCCATGACTGACCGCCCTGGGCTTGAGTTCAGCTTTAGCGGACTGAAAACCTCGGTGCTGAATCACTGGAACAAGACGGTGGCTGCCGGCGCTGCGGACGAGCAGGCCAGGGCGGACCTGGCCCATGCGTTCCAGGAGGCGGTGGTGGACACCCTGGTTATCAAATGCCGGCGGGCGCTGGAGCAGGAAGGGTTGCAGCGGTTGGTGATTGCCGGCGGTGTTAGCGCCAATACCGCTTTGCGTCAGTCACTGGAACACATGTTGACAGAGCTGGGCGGGGAAGTATTTTATGCCCGGCCACGATTTTGTACGGATAACGGTGCCATGATTGCTTATGCAGGCTGCCGGCGCCTGTTGGCCGGCCAGCAGCAAGACCTGGCCATTCAGGCGCGGGCGCGCTGGCCGATGACCGAGCTTGAAGCGGTGTGATGAGGGCTGGCAAGCACAGGCGGGAGCAGGTTCAGAATTGTCTTTCGGTGCCGGCCAGCAGGTCTTTCAGGTTGCTGCGGTGTGCCCATACCAAAAACAGGGTCAGCAGGCTGACCGGAACCAGGCCGGCCGGCTGTTGCCAGGCCAGCAGCGGCAGGGCCACCGGTACAGCGCTGAGCGAAGCCAGTGAGCTGGTGCGGGTCAAATAAAAGGAGAGTATCCAGGTTGAGAGCGCCAGGAGTGCGGCAGGCGGGTACAGTGCCAGCAACACTCCGGCTGTGGTTGAAACACCTTTGCCGCCTTTAAACCGATAAAAAACAGGGAACAGGTGGCCCAGTACGGCAAAAAAGCCGACCCAGGCTTGTAGCTGGACGGATAAGCCCAGCCAGGCAGCAGCAGTGACCGGGAACAAGCCTTTGGCCAGGTCCCCCAGCAGGGTCAGCACCGCCAGGCGTTTGCCGTGCAGGCGCAGCATGTTGGAGGCGCCGGGGTTTCCGGAGCCATGCAGGCGTGGATCGGTACTGCCATGGTGCCGGCTGAGCAAAATGGCAAATGAAATTGAGCCGGCCAGATAGGCGCAAATGCAAAGCGCAATGAACATAGACAAAAGACCGCGGAATTTCCGGAAGCAACCGGTATGCCGGAGGTCAGAAAGGCCCGGTTGCATAGGGTGGATTCTAGCGGGAGAAGATACAGGTGGATAGGGTTTTTATCGAACAGCTGACAGTAGACACGGTCATTGGCGTCTACGAATGGGAGCGTACCATCACTCAGCGCTTGCTGCTTGACTTGAGCATGGCGTGGGACGTCAGCCAGGCTGCGGAGGGTGACAACCTGCAGTATACGCTGGACTATGCCGCCATTAGCGGGCATGTGCAGGCGTTTGCTGGTGCACACAGTTTCGAGCTGGTGGAAACCTTTGCCGAGCGTCTGGCAGCAGAGCTTATGCAAGTGTTTGCCATTCCCTGGTTGCGCCTGAAAGTTACCAAGCCCGGGGCAGTTCCCCAGGCGCGGGGTGTAGGTGTGGAGATCGAGCGCGGATGCCTTTGAGCGATGTATACCTTGGGCTAGGCAGCAATATTGAACGTCAGTGCCATCTTCTGGCTGCGCTGGATGCACTGGCCACAGAATTTGGCGAGCTGAACTGTTCGCCGGTATTCGAGAGTGAGCCGGTGGGCATCCGCAGCGACTGTTTCTACAATATGGTGGTGCACCTGCGTACGAACCTGACACTGCCTGAACTGGTCCGGCGATTAAAGGCTATCGAAGCGCAGGAGGGGCGACTGCTGGCCGGGCCGCATGAGCTGCCACTGGATATCGACGTGCTGCTGTATGGCCGGCTGGTTGGAGAATTTGACGGCATTGTCCTGCCGCGTCCGCGCATACTTGAGTGTGCTCATGTATTATGGCCGCTGGCTTTACTGGCACCAGAACTCCGGCATCCCGGCAGTCCGTCCAGCTACGCAGAATTGTGGCGGACAAGCTGCACCGGATATTCGCTGTGGCCGGTTGCTCTGTGCTGGCGCAGACAGCCATTGACGCCGGACTGGATGCTGACGCGGCCGCCGGAGGCGGTGCAGCAGGACAGTTTAGCCACTTGAGTAGCCTGTGCTGCAAATTGGCTAATGGATTGATCAGTCAGGCCATCAGTTTACAGTCCGAACCTGGAGACTCACTACATGTTATTACGCGGTTTTACCGTACTGGTTTCCTTTCAGCTGCTAGGTACCGGGCTAAATGCCCTGCTGTTGCCCAAGCTGCCCGGTCCGATCATCGGGCTGGTGTTGCTGTTTGCTTGCTTGCTGCTTACCCGAAAGGTGAGTGAACCGCTTGATCTGGCAGCCGGCGGCCTGCTGCGTTATCTGCCTGTGCTGTTGTTGCCGCCCGCTGTGGGTGTGATGGTGCACTTTGCTGATATTCGTGCAGATCTTTGGGCGATTGCTGGCTCACTGGTCATCTCATTGATTATTTCACTGGTTTTTGCAGGCTGGCTGATGCAGATGCTGATTAACCGGCAGCAGAAACGCAAGGAGAAAGCCTGATGGCCCCTGACTGGAACGCAGCGCTGACAGCCGTCATCAGCCATCCGCTGTTTTCGGTCGGCATTACCCTAGGGGTATTTCAGCTGGCTCAGCTGTTGTATGAACAGACCAGGCTGATGCTGTTTCAGCCGCTGTTGCTGTCCACGCTGGCGCTGGTCGGCATTTTGCTTGTGCTGGGTATTGATTATCAGGACTACCGCGAAGGCAGCTCGCTGCTGACTATTCTGCTTGGGCCGGCAACTGTTGCGCTGGCGGTACCTCTGTATCAAAACGTGCGTCGGGTGCGTGCAGTGTTGATGCCGGTGCTGGTTACATTGCTCGTTGGCGGCACCTTGGCAACCGTACTGGGGGTTGGCCTGGCTTGGGCATTTGGTGCCGAGCACATGATCATGATGGCACTGGCGCCCAAGTCGGTGACGACGCCCATTGCCATGCTGGTGGCTGACGAGATTGGCGGCTCTGCCTCGCTGGCTGCGGTATTTGTGATGCTTACAGGCATGCTGGGTGCCATGTTTGGCGTGGAACTGCTACGTGTGTGCCGCATTACCAATCCAGCGGCCAAGGGACTGGCGCTGGGTATGGTGGCGCATGCTATCGGCACTGCGCGGGCACTGCAGGAGAGTGAAGAGGCTGGTGCTTTTTCTGCCCTTGGCATGAGTATCATGGGTGTGCTGACAGCTGTGGCTTTGCCCCTTGCCGTGGCAGCCATCAGTTAGCCCTTTGTATCGGCAGCCCCAGGCTGCTTGCGAAGTGAACTTCAGGTTTTAGCTGCTGTTGCCAGCGAAGCTGACAACAACAGCAGGCCCAGGGACGGTTGAGCCCCCGCCCTGCGTCTTCGTGCCGAGTAAAAACAAAGGGCCACCCTGCCTGTGCGAGGCGGTGGTGACGGAGCCCGGGACCGCTATGCCGGGCCGGCACCAAGGCTGTTTTGAGCGTGCCGGCAGTAGTATTCAAATTTAGACACAACACCAAATTTTGGAGCCAACATGCAAAGTTTTCCGCCGTTTGACGCTGCTGCTGTACTGGTTGTGGGAGATGTCATGCTGGACCGTTACTGGTATGGCGGTACATCGCGGATTTCACCTGAGGCACCGGTGCCGGTGGTAAAGGTTACCCGCACCGAAGATCGCCCCGGGGGAGCGGCCAACGTGGCCCTGAATATTGCTGCGCTGGGTGCGCAGGCGTTGCTGATTGGTGTCACTGGCAAGGATGAGGCGGCTGCCGCCCTGGCCGAACAGCTGCATTCGGTAGGTGTGCAAACCGACTTTCAGCAGATTGACGGGCAACCGACCATCGTCAAGCTGCGGGCCATGAGCCGCCAGCAGCAGCTGCTGCGCATGGATTTTGAAGAAAGCTTTGCCGTGGATGCGGCTGCACTGCAGCGCCAGGTGGAGCGCCGGCTGGATGGCGTCCGGGTGATGGTTCTTTCCGATTACGGCAAGGGTAGCCTGGTCAATCATCAGCAGTTGATCAAGGCCGCACGGGCCCGTGGTGTGGCGGTGCTGGCCGACCCCAAGGGCACCGATTTTTCCATCTATCGCGGGGCCACCCTGCTGACCCCCAACCAGGCCGAGTTTGAGGCGGTAGCCGGACCCTGTGCCGATGAGCAGCAGTTGCTCGAGCGAGGACTGGCCATGCTGCAGGAGCTCGACCTGAAAGCTTTGCTGGTCACCCGTGGCGAGCAGGGCATGACTCTGATTCGCAGTGATCAGCCGGCAGTGCATTTGCCTGCCCGCGCCCGTGAAGTGTTTGATGTGACAGGTGCTGGTGATACCGTTATTTCTACCCTGGCCACTGCGCTGGCGGCCGGACAGGAGCTGCCTGAAGCCATGCATCTGGCCAATGTGGCGGCCGGTATTGTGGTGGGCAAGCTGGGTACCGCTACTGTGAGTGCACCCGAGCTGCGCAGGGCAGTGCAGGGCGAATTGCGTCATGGCCGTGGCATGCTCGGACTGCAGCAGCTACAGGCTGCAGTCGCTGATGCCAAGGCGCGTGGCGAACGGGTGGTATTTACCAATGGCTGTTTCGATATTCTGCATGCTGGCCATGTGCACTATCTGGAGCAGGCGCGCGAGCTGGGGGACCGCCTGATCGTGGCAACCAACGATGATGCTTCGGTCACCGCGCTAAAAGGCCCGGGCCGCCCGATCAATTCGGTAGAGCGGCGCATGGCGGTTCTGGCCGGACTGGGTGCGGTGGACTGGGTGACCAGTTTTTCCGAAGATACGCCAATTCCGCTGTTGGAGCTGCTGCAGCCAGATGTGCTGGTCAAGGGAGGTGACTATGGCGTCGATGCAGTGGTCGGTGGCGACATTGTGCGCGCCTACGGCGGCGAAGTAAGGGTGCTGGGGCTGGTCGAAAACAGCTCCACTACCGCCATTGTCGAGAAAATTCGTAGTACCGACTAAGCATGGCTTTTGCCTGTTCTGTAGAGGGTTGCCCAGAACTGCCAGGGTTTCAGCAGCGCCCAGAGCACAGCTGCGCGCTGGCTGGACCGGGCAGCACAGTGCAGACTGGGTCTTAGCCAGCTTTTTCTTTAAGAACAGCCGCCACTTGCGCCACATTCTGGCGCAGGTGGGCCGGGTTGATGGTGCCCACTACCGCGCTGGTCACACCCGGGTGACCGAGCACCAGCTCGAAGCTGGCGCGGACCGGATCGCGGTCTCCTTCCAGGCAGATGTGTCCGCTGGCCAGTGCCTTCTTGATCAGTATCCCTTTGCCATGGCTGGCGGCATGATCCAGTACCGGCTTTTCTTCCTGCTCGTTGAGGTTGTAGGTAACCATGGCGCAATCGCCCTGCTCCAGGGCCAGTAGCCCGCCCTCAACCGTCTTGCCGGAAAAACCAAACAGGCCGATTTTGCCTTCTTGCTTGAGCTTGGCCAGCTCGTCATAGACGGCCTCTTGCTGCAGGACATGCATATCATTGCCGTCGGAATGTACCAGTACGGCCTCGATATGGTCGGTGTGCAACCGTTTGAGGCTGCGCTCGACGGAAAAGCGGGTGTGCCGTGCACTGAAATCGAATGCAGAGCGGCCTTCAGTGAACTCCTCGCCTACCTTGCTGACAATCACCCAGTGCTGGCGCTGGCCCTTGAGCAACTTGCCCAGCCGTTCTTCACTGATGCCGTAGGCCGGTGCAGTGTCCAGCAAATTGATGCCCAGATCACGGGCCAGCGCCAGCAGCTCAAGAGCAGTCTTGTCGTCCGGCAGCTCGAAGCCGGACGGATATTTTACGCCCTGATTACGACCCAGCTTGACCGTACCCAGCCCGAGCGGGGAAACCAGCGGACCGTTGCTGCCGAAGTGGCGGTGAAAAGCGTGCAAAGATGTCATGTGAACAGATACTCCCAGGGGGCCAGACCCATCGGCGGGCGTGGCAATGAATCGTGTTCGGAATGCTGGCCGGGGCGGATGGCCTGCTTGCTGAGCTCGGTCAGCACGCGGTCGGCCAGGTCCGGCGCCAGGGCCAGCTTGGTTGGCCAGGCGGTCCAGAGACTGTCATTGTGGGCGGCGAGAAAGGCATTGTCAGGCCGCACCAGCCCGTTTTGCGCCGGCTCGGCGCGGTTGATGCGCAGGGTGCGCCACTCCAGTGCGGACTGGTCCAGCCAGGGCATCAGAGTGCGCAGTTCGCTTTGGGCAAATGCAATTTGCGCGGCTTCGTCACGGGCCACCCCGTCGGCTTCGGCCAGATTGCCGCCCAGATACCAGGCCCACTGGCCATCCGCTGCCGGGTGGGTGGTGATGGTGATGCGTGGCTTGCTGCCGCCGCCCAGACAGTGGGCGTAAATGGGTTTGAGCGCTTCGCCCTTGGCCACCACCATGTGCAGCGGGCGCAGCTGCTGCCTTGGCTGCTGCTGGCCAAAACGCTCCAGCAGCTGTGCGGTGCCTTCGCCGGCGCAGAGCACAATTTTTTGGGCTTTGATCTGGCAGTCGCCTGCTTGCAGCGCCTGCAGCTGGCCGTCGACAAAAACAGGCTGGATGTCCGCTGCATGCAGCAGGCTGTTACCAGCCTGCTCCGCCAGGGTATGTACCAGGCTTGGCACATCGAAGACCAGCTCGGCCAGCCGGTAGACCTTGCCGCGAAACTTGGGATGCTGCAGGGCGGGAGGCAGATCGCTGCCGGTGACACCATCAACCCGGCCGCGCATTGCCTTGCTGGCAAAGAAACTGGTCAGATTGCCGGTTACGGTGCCCGGCGACCACAGATAGTGGGCTTCGGACAGCAGCCGTGTATTGCGCAAGTCCAGCTCGCCATTACCGTCCAGTGCTGCCCGCCAGCGTGCCGGCATGTCGGCAATGGCCTCGGACGAGCCGGTCAGGGCGCCCTGTAACGCATACTTGGTGCCGCCATGGATGATGCCCTGCGAGCATAGGCTCTGCACTCCGCCCAGCTGTGTCCGTTCCAGCAGCAATGTATTGAAGCCTGCCCGGCGCAGGCGGGCGTTGAGCCACAGGCCGGCAATGCCGCCGCCGATGATGGCAATGTCTGTGTTGAGCTGGGTGGGCATGGTGTTCCTTGGGGCTGCAGGTGAACAGGCTTGGCAGTATAGCGAAAAGTCCGGATTCATGTTGCCGGCATTGTAACGGCCTTTCTGTTGGCCAGGCATTACAATGCCGGCCCACTTGTGCAAATGGAGCTCGATGCGCTGCGTCTGCAATTGGCGCGGCAGGCCCCTGTTTTTCGGCGGCCGTCATGCCGGAAAGCCCGGCGAGCTGGTCTGCAACTCTGTGCGGCGGAATGCTTTGCCTGTCCCGTACAGGATACACAAGCCATGAACTACCACGCCTAAGCCGCTTCGCGGTTAGACATGGTTTCGCGGGGCCGCAGCCCCGCTTCTAGTAGCAGGTCGATGTGCTTGACTGCTACGGGCGTGTCCATAACGCCCTTACCGGCTTCGAGCTGACTAATCAGC
>JAAYFD010000042.1 GCA_012728415.1 Gammaproteobacteria bacterium | reverse complement strand
TCATGCTATAACTGCTTCTAGATACTGACAGCAGGAGGGTCCCATGATCCAGCAGATCCCAACAGCCAACGCCTACGGCGGTGTGTTGCTGACCGCGTGCGGCCAAGTGTTGTTACGCGAACCGGCCAACCACTTTGACGGTTACCACTGGACCTTTGCCAAAGGCAAGGCCGACCCGGAGGAAAACCCCGAACACACGGCGTTGCGCTAGGTGTACGAAGAAACCGGCTACGTCTGCCAGATTGTGGGCGTGTTGCCCGGGGTCTACAAAAGCAGCCTGAGCGGTACGGCCATGTTCGTGATGTATCCGCTCAACGAGCAGCACCCCTATAGCTGGGAAACGGAAGAGTACCCGCTGGGTCAGTGTTGCTGAAGCCAAAACACTGATTGGCACATCCACCAACAAGGCCGGCCGTGAGCGTGATTTGCAAATCCTCGCCGATGCTCAGGCCTGGTTTGAAAACCATCCGGACGCCGATTTGCCAGAAGCCTTTGAATATCGCTGGCAGCCGGCACAACAGCACGACTGGGATAACCAGCCACTGCCAGAAAAATCACCACTGTGCCGCTAGGGCTGGTATTTACTGCCCAGCAGTCGGCGTTGCTGCGCATGGGTTTTGTCCCTGCTTCCCAGGATGAAAAATGGTTCAGCTATTTTGCCGACAATGTCCTGTATCTTCACCGCAGCTGGACCGGAATCTGTATTTTCAAGATTTACTTTGAACCCCATGAAGATGGTCTGCTGGCCACCCATGCCGAGGTCAATCGGGAACCGGAGCAGTACGGCGAAACTGAAGATGAACACGATATCCTGCTGATCCGGGGGCAGATGATCGAACTGGCCGACATTAGCAGCCGCCTGAAGACGTTCGAACATCAACAAGGCAGCCTGGCCGCGCTGCTGCCGTTGACCCAGCCAAATTATCTGGGCAGCCCGGACACCGTGCAGGAGCTGTTTCATGCCTATTTCACCACGTTGGCCGACATCTGGAGGCAGTCCGGCACCAGTAATGATGCCTATCAGCAAATGGATCGCCTGAGCTTGATTTTCAGCGGCCAGAACCCTGCTTATACCACCATGCCCTGGCACAGTGCCGAACAGCTGGGGCAGGCGCTGGTCAAGGGCTGCGGTCTGGATGCCGATTACTACGAGGGTGAAAACCTTTACTGCATCGTCAGCGAATCCCTGGCCGCGATCAAGCTTCAGTTTGACCTGTTTCGCAAGCCGTATTTGAGTCTGCTTGACGACCAGTCCGCCCTTGCCGAACTGGTGCAGACACTGCACCAGTTACAGGATTATGTCCGCCAGCTGTTTTTGGGCACGCACACGTTAAGCTTTCCCGACAAAACGATGACTGATTTTGTGCCCCCGCCGATGCAGGAAACAGGCAGCCAGGTCAAGGATGGCTTTGATGCGGAGCAAATATGTCTGCCTGATGAAGATGGCTCTGAAGAAATGGATGTTTTGTATGAAAACCTGTTTGAGGAGTGGGGCGATGAAGAGGATGAAGATGAGGACGAAGAGTACGATCCAAATCCAGGCTTTCCATCCGACCTGTCACTAACGGTGACTATAGAGTCAGCCCTGAACGAATTTTTTGACGGCCTGCGCTGGGCACTGGATGACTGTGTTGCGGAAAACCTTGAGCTGTCACAAGCAGTTCAGCAGCGTGCCACATGGTTGCACGAAGTGTTTAGCGGTGACTGCGACTATTTCTATCCACACCTCTGGCACAGCTCCGGCCTGATTGGCGATCTGCTGTTCAAGCTTTACAACATAGGAACCAGCCCAGAAACAGCGGTTTACGAGGCGGGGTTGTTGATGGGCAACCCGTACGCTGATTGTTACGTTGCCTGTAAAACGGGCGCAATTAAACAAGAACAACTGCATCATGAACAACGGCGGATGGTTGTGAAGTATTCAAAAATCTTCAGTGTTCCCGAGCAGCACAGGCTACTGAGCTAATGGAACACCTGACCCGCAACCAGCGTGAACGGCTGGCGCATATTGATTCCACCCTGCTGTTCAAGGGTGAAATCACCCGCGCCGATCTGACCGGGCGCTTTGATATCGCCGCAGTGCAGGCCACCAAGGATCTGGCGCTGTATCGCAGCCTGGCCCCGGACAATATCTGCTACGACAAGCGCAGCAAGCTGCATATTCGTCCGGCAGGCTTCACGCCGCTGTTTGATTACGACGTCATCCGCACCCTGACCAGCCTCGGCCAGGGCTTTGGTGACGGCCTGACCAGCAGCGTTCCGTCCGCTATCCCCTGCGAAGTGCCGTTTCGACTTAACCAGCCCGACCTGTTGACCGTGGCCTGCCTGAGCGAAGCCATCTACAAGGGCAGGGCGGTCGAGCTGG